>CAZQTW010000056.1:0-41777 GCA_964596165.1 uncultured Planctomycetales bacterium
CAGGAGGATGCCCCTTCCTTCATCCAATTTCCACAGGTTCTGAAACTACCTCCGCAGGAATCGCTCGTGTCGAGCCTGTTGTTCTGCACGGTCGCCAAAATCCGCCCACCGCTGCGGGAACTGAGCGAGGCACAGCAGCGCCGGAGGAACATAGCGGACGACGCTGAGAACCATCACGAAGGCCGTAGCCGTACCCGCGACGGCGGTGGAACGATCTCTCCACCATTGGCCGAGCTGCCGTCCGAACAGCAAACAGGCAAGCGCCAGCGGCAGCACGTAGTACTGGATGTTCGATCCGTCGCGGTACGTAGCCGCGGCGCTAAGCAGCGTTGAAACGAGAAAGGCTATGGCGATAGGGTCCCACACACGGGCCCTCCACTGCATCAGGAGCAGGAAGACGCCCGAACCCAGCGGGATAAGGCCGGTCTTCGACAGATCGGCCAGGAGGGACGGTACGTTCGTCGGCGTTGCGTTGCCTCCGAGCGCCTCAACCGTGTTCAGAAAGTACCGCCCCTCCGTCAACAGGTTGAGAAGGACCGAAATGCCGCCGAACGCAAGGGCAACGAGTAACGCGTAGTGGACCGCCGCCCGCTTTCGGCCCTCAAGCAACAGCCACAAGACGGCGGCCAGAGGTCCGGCAATCGAGGACTGTTTGTACAAGAAGGCCGGCAGAAACAGTATGGCTGAGCCGTACAGTAACGGAGGCTCACGGCAACAAACGAGCAAAGCGATCCCGAGCAGGCTGAACAAGCACGCCGGGGCATCCGGCCGAAACGACACATCGAAGCGGACCCATATGTCATCGGCCGTAAGGAAGATCAACGCCGCTATCGCGGCAATCGTCGTGGGGACGGCCCAGCGCCGCCTCAAGAGGTGCAGAATGAAGGCGGATGTCGCCACGACCGACAACACGGATATCGTTCGCCCAATCACAAAAAGGAGCTGCGGGTTGGCCCCGAGGCATCTTCCGACGTACGCAACGGGCGCATACAGTGCAGGTCCGTACCAGGAGGCAGCGTGAGGGACCTTACGCCAATCCCCATAGATGGCTCCCCCCTGCATGGCTCGGCGAGCGATGTAAACGTTCGCTGCTTCCGGATACGTAGTTTCATCCGGGAACCCAATCAACGTGGCGACAGTGATCGCCTTGGCGCCAAGCAGCACAACCAACGCCCCAAGGGTCGAACGGCAGAGCCAGATCCCCAAGCGGTCCAATGACATCACACCTCCTTGTTCCATGGTACCTAAGAGGATTGTCGCACGAGCGAAGCCGTCCCGCAATCGCCAAGCTGCGGACCGCTTCCCGCTTCATCGCCCGAGCCGCCAAGGGTCGGACGGGGCGCCGGAGAATTATGCGTGGGCATTGACGGGCCACAAGCGCGGAACGTAGAGTAACTCGGCTGACGATCTGCTAGGACGCTCGCATCGGGGTGATAAGCCCCTCCTGTGAATTCAGCGGGGAGGACCCCCTTCGTGGACAGCTCATCACGCGACCCGACGAAAACGCCGTCCCTGCGGTTTGTACCCTACTTGGTCCTGGGGGTGTTGGGCGTGCTCCTCAGCGGCTACCGCGCCTTCACGTTGGCTCCGTACCGGGACGAGTCGGCAACCATGATCGTGTGCCGAGCGCCCTTCGATCAGTGGTGGCCTCTGCTGGTGGCACGGGGCGGCTACCTCCATCAGAGCCTGACCTTCATGCCCCCGGCCTACTACCTGCTCATCAGGTCGCTGTTCCACCTCTTCGGGGCGCATCTGCTCATCCCCAGATTGCTCTCCGCGGTCGGGCACGCGCTCACCACAGTGTTCATCTACCGGATATTCGAAGACAAGGGGTGGCGGAAGTCCGGCTCCGTCGCCGCCACGCTGGTGCTCCTACACCCTGTTTTGCTCTGGCACGCGTGTGACGCCCGGTGGTATTCGCTCATGGTGGGCCTCCACGCAGTCAGCGTATGCCTCCTGCTGGCCCCGAGTCTCGAAAAGTGGGTATGGTTGTGGGTTCCCATCACGGCCTTCCCGTTCTACCTGCATCACTACGGAATCATTCTAATCGTGTTGGAGGCCCTGTTTCTCTTCATCCGCCGCCGCCAGATGCGGATCTACCTCCTGCCGTTGTTTGCCGCTCTGATCCCGGCTTTTGTCATGCTCCACCGTGCGATGGAGGCGTCTTCGGCGAAAGGAACGCTTCCCTGGGCCCCCATGGAGTTCACGCGGATGATTCTGGCCACCGTGTCTTTCTTGGGGGGGTTCTTGCCCGTGGACCTGACATCGACGGTCTCGGCGGACGTAACCTTCGCGGTGGGGGTTGCCATCCCCCTGTTCTGTACGGCGGTCACTCTGGTCGATCGTTCCACTCAGCTTGCGTGCCTGGGCGGCGCTACCTACCTCTACTTCATCGGCCTGCCGTTGGTACATTGGTGGCGGAACGTATTCTACGCCCCGCGTTTTGCCATTGTAGGAGTCGTGTTCTGCCTGGCCTGGCTGGCCCTGTGCCTCGCCCGCATCGCCCGGGGGCGACTGCTCTATCCCGTTGGGGTAGTCATCGGCATATACATGCTCGCGCTCGACTGGCGTCTGCCCATGTCCGGTGCGACAGGACCCCAGAGGCCGGTCACCCAGCAACATGCCCGGCAGGTCCTCAGCCTGCCCGGGATCCTGGTATTTGATCCCTGGGTCGCAGCGGTCAGCTTCGTCAGCCTGACGACGGACGATACCAGCGGGCGATGTTTGCTGTCGTTCGACGATACCATGCCATTGCTTGGGCGAGAGATCCTCGGCCGGCTGGGCACCCCTTACCCCCTCTCCACAACCTGGGACCGGTTCCGAACGGCGTTCGTCGCCGGCCGCCCCTTCACCGCCGTCATGGAGCGATACGTCGACCGTCCGGACGAAAGGACCTGGTTCTGCCAGCATTATGACCCCAATGAAGTCGCGCGCGACTTCACGATCACGCGCCTGTGGAAGGAACACCCGTTCCTGGTCTTCTTCCGGTATGAACCCCGAAACGACCGGCAGAGGCAGACACCTACTGCCGGTCCATAGCCTGTTGAAACCGGGCTGCGGTGCCGCCACGGTGGAACGTGGCCGTACCCCCGGTTAGAATGCGCGAACCATGCGGCCGCCGTCCAGACCGATGAACCGGTTGCCAATCGTACTTCTTGCCGGCGCGGCGGTTGTCATCATGCTGCTTGCGGCCAGAATAACGCAGCATATCGCTCACGCAATCGCGTTCCCATACGAAACCAAGGGGTGGGCTGAAGGGCATCTTCTCTACAACGCCATCCAGTTATCCCGCGGAGAGAACCCCTATGTCGACCCGGCGGCCGAGGTGCCCACTGCGTTTGCCTACGGCTTCTTCTATCCACTGACGATGGTTCCGCTCGTTCTGGCATGCGGTCCCAAACTGTGGATCGGGAGGGTAATCTCCACGCTGGCGACCACCGGCACCCTGGGAATGCTCTTCCTTCTGGCCAGACGCCGCGCCGGGCACTGGACCGCCGGCGCCTTGGCAGTGGCATTCTCGTTGACGACGTACGAGGTCACCTGCGAGTCCTGGGACTGGACGCATCCGGACAGCCTGTTTCTGATGTTGGGGCTGGCGTCCGTAACTGCCGTCGAGGGCATGCGGTCGGAGCGCATCGGAACGGTGATCCTTGCAGCGGTCCTGGCCGCGATGAGCTTCCTCACCAAGCAGACGGGGGCCGGCTTCATCGCGGGTCTGGCCGTGTTCCTCACATTGGGCAAGGCCCGCCGGGGCGGGATCTTCGTCGCCGTGTCGCTTGCCATGCTGACCATCGTGTTGGTCATCGCCCAGATCCTCACACAGGGATGGTACCTTCGCTACACAATGAACTTGATGGCATCGCATGCCTACGAGGTGGGCAAAATCTATCATCTGTTCTTCGACCGGACGATCTCGAGCCTCGGCCGCCCGCCCGCCGTCACAACGCCATTGCTGCTTGTGGCCGGTATCTACCAGGTCGTGAAACAGACGGCAACGGCCCCGCGGGAGGACCCGCTCCCTTATGTCATCATCGGGGTCGGCATTCCGGCATTCGCTGCCATGGCAAAGGAATTCGGCGTCAACAACAACCTCACTCCGGTTCTTCTCTGCCTGACCGTCCCGGCTTCCGTGTGTTTCGTCCGCCTGTTCCATGCCTCAGCACCTCGACCCGTGCTGAGAATCCTCTTGGCGACTGCCCTGTTGGCTCAGGCCGTTCTTGCGCTCAAGCAAGTCGACGAGGATGACCAGATAAGTCGCACGCAGTTGGCGGTCGGGGATCTCGTTCAAGCGGAAGTCAGGGCCACCAAGGGACCCCTGCTCATGGGACACCTGATCTCGTTCGCTTATCTCAACGGGAGAGACGTCTACGACAGCATCGCGATGACTCTTGAGTTTGGACACGGCGGTTTCTCAAACTGGAGCAGACTGAGAGGACAGCTTGAGCGCCAGTTCTTCCGTAAGATCATCCTCCCTGAGCACGCGGATTTCGCTCTCACCGAAGAACTCAAAGACGTCCTCAAACGCAAGTACAAGGTGCTTCGGGTCATCGGAGAGGGCTATCATCGGCTGGGGTTCTCGCCGGTGTATGTCTTGGTTCCGCGCAATGCCGCCTGATGCCGCTCCGTGACGTCATCCGCCATTGCACCAACTCGAACACAGCCTTTTCCGCCTCGTATCGCTGACCGCAACAGGGGGCATGGCCCAAGAAGGGCGACAGACCACCCGTTGGAAGGCGTCTTGCCCGCGGCAGTCGACCGTTGGTTCGGAGCCCACTCCCCTTCATCCGCCGTCGACGGGGTTGGCATTCTCGTGCAGGCCGCTGGGGTTGGGTTCCAACAACACCGCGCCGGGAAGACCGGGCTTCGCAGCAGCAAAGGCATGGTACAACGGCAGAAAGGTCGATTGTTGCTGCGGCATCTCCGAGTGCGGCGCACACAAGAAGACATAACCCGACGGGCAGTCCGGATGAGCCTCCAGGAACATGTGCATGCTCTGCAATCGACCGGCGGCACCGCTCTTGACCTCCACCGGATGGACGTGCGCGTCGGTCACCGCCAGATAATCCACCTCGGCGGTGCTGCTCTTGGCCTGGCGGGCCCAGTAGTGCAGGTCGTCCTGCCCTGCCGCCACCATCTCCTGTCCGACGAACTGTTCCGCCATCGCCCCTTCGTGAATGTCCAGCAGGTCGGACCGGGCATATTCAATGTCCACAGGCATGCCGCAGAGATGCTGCGCCAACCCGATGTCCACCATGATCGCCTTGAACCTGCGCTCCGATGTGGAGGCGCCGAGCGGTAGTCTGGCCGGGTTGGCCGTCGGGACCTTGCGGACCACCCGAGCCAGGCAGAGAAGGTCGAATGCCTTCTTGATCGTCGTATGATTGAAGCCCTCCGCCAGACGCGTGTACTTGATCTGGCGCCCGACGTTTCGGGCCACCGATGCGAACACAGCATGCAGACACCGCTTGTCGGAGTGCGGCGCGTACTTGGCGAAGTCTTCTCGGTAGGTCGCGGCCAACTCGGCCTGAACCTCAAACGCGCTCAACAGCGTGCCTGTCTCGGCGTAGGTGCGGACACACTCCGGCATTCCCCCCACGAACAAGTAGCGGCGCAGCTCATCCAAGAGCATGTCGTGGACGGCCTGGGGCTGAACGCAGGGAGGTGCAAGAACGATCTCGGCCGCCCTGTCCTTGCCCGTCGCCGTCAGGAACTCGGCGAAGCTCATCGGATGCAGATTCAGGAACTGGACACGACCGACGGGGAAGGAGATGTCCCGCATTGCGAACTCGAGGAGGGAGCCCGCGGCGATCACGTGGAGGTCCGGGCACTCCTCGTGAAAGTATCGCAGTGCCATGATCGCGCGCGGACAGCTCTGGATCTCGTCAAGGAAGAGCAGGTCCCTGCCCGGAACAATCCGTTTGTTCAAGAGGATCTCCAGTTCGGAGAGTACACGCGCCGCTACCAGGTTGCCCTCGAAAACCCGGTGCCAATCCGGATGCTGCTCCAGGTCGATCAGATGCACTGCTCCTTCGAAATGACTCCTTCCAAAGTCGAGCACCGACCACGTCTTGCCCACTTGCCGCGCGCCGCGAAGCACGAGCGGTTTTCGGCGAGGCCTGTTCTTCCAACCAATCAGGGTTTCGATGATCAGTCGCTTCATATCAGCTCAATCGGCAGATGCAGCCAGGCTTTGAGCAAAAATACAAGGGTATTATGACGTAGGCAATAGCATTACACAAGGCATCAAGTGCGATGAGCTCCCTTTGAAACGCTATAATGGTATGAATATCACCCGTGAGTACCGGGCAGGCAACTACAGGGGGGCACAAGCCTCGCCCCCCCCAATTTCCGTTGGTTATTTCACCGCTTCCAACACCACGCCATCCAGCCCGGCCATGAAACCGGTGCTCTTGGGGTTCTTGCCGACGACCTCCATCTTCAGTTTGGCGGTGCCCTTCTTCAAGTCGACCACGCCCAGATCGATTGCATTCGTCGGTACGACGCCTTCGTTGTAGCCGTCGATAGGCTTGCCGACCGTCCGCCCATTCAGCGAATACTGCACGATGCCGTAGTCGATCGCCTTGGTGCCGTAGACGATCAGCTTGTACTTGCCGTCGGCGGCCACGGGCAATTCGAGCTCGACCCATTCGCCCGCCTTGCCGGGGCGAAACCACATGTGGCTGTTACCGCTCCAGTTCGGCCCGAAGCCCTCCATGTCCTGCGGATCGCACGAACCCGTGGTGTTCTTGGCGATGATCTTCAACGACTCGCCCTCGATCGCCCCCGCGATCTTCCGCGGCCTCGGCGCCGCCGACCTCGCCGCAATGCACCGTTGCTCCACCGGCACGGGCGAGAAGAAATCGGTCGCTCCGGCGACGGCATACCAATAGGTCGTGCACGAGTAGTCCTTGTCCTTGCCGTAGTTCTCGATCGTCATCCTGTATGACGTGGTAAACGGAATATTGTCGATGATGTGGAAGCGATTGACCGAGCTGTGATTCTGATTGCCCGGACCGTCGCAGCGCGGCTGGTTGTGATAGGCGTGCGTGAACGGGCGCGGACAGCACCACGCATAGCCGAAGTAGTCCTCGCTGCCCGTGCCGAACCAGCTCGGGAACTTCTCACCGTCGACCCAGACCTTCTCGTCGCCCTCACCCCACCACTCTCTCTTCGGATTGAAGACGAACATGGCAACGCCGACGAACCGTCCCGCCCCGGTCACCTCCAGCAGCGGCCAGTCGAAGACGGCATTCGGATTGGTCCTGCGCCATCCCGCGTGGAAGTACATGAGGTCCTTAAACTCAGGCAGCGCCTCGGAGCCGAACAAGACCTCCAGCGAGACCTCCTGCTTGCCTTCATTGTCGAACCGGACGGTGGCCGTCTGACGATAGGGCATGAACCAGTAGCAGTACATCCGGCCGTCTTGGGTGATGCCCAGCGGCAGGCCGGGGTAGGGGTTCAGGCCGGGCGCGGTTCCGAAGAAGTCGCCCAAAGGCGCCCAAACCTGCGGCTTGGACGCATTGTCGAACGTGATCGAGATCGCCACCTCTCGTAGCGCGCGCTCGAGTGCTTTCGTCGCGGCCTTCACCTTCAGCACGCGAATGGCGCCGGGCCCCGGCTGACCATTGAGTTCCACCTTGTCGCCGGGATTCATCGTGAAGGTCTTGCCGGCGGCTTTCGGCAGATTCGCCGGACCCTCGACCGGATTGCCGAGCACCCTACATACCTTCTTGTAGGTGTCCATGTTCTGCTTGAGAAGATCCGGCGACCAGGTCGGGACCTTCGTGTCGGGCTTATAGGTCCAGTAGTTCACGTGATAGTAGAGCCGCTGCGGCTCCTTGATCTGATCGACGACGACCTTGCAGTGTTTCTGATAAGGAATGGGCAGGTAGATGTTCGCCCCTTCCGAGCGCCGACCGACGATCGGCTCGGCAAACGGCTCGATCTTGCCGGTCGTCAACCTCAGGAAATCGCCTTCGAGCGCCGGCTTCTCGTTGCCGTCGAGGTAGATCTTCAAGATGCCCATCGGGTTGGCCGACCAGATCCGCACGATGCAGCCCGGACCGGCCATATCGGCCATCACGAAGGCCGAACCCTCTTGCCGAAGGAATTTCCCGTGATCGGCATTGGCCTCCCAGCCAATCTGTCGACCGGTCTTCTCGTCGATTCGCGACGCACGGTCATAGCTGCTGAATTGCTTGCAGGTGACGCCGGGAACGGGCGGCCGGGCGAGATCCTTCAGATCGATCATGCTCAGGAGCATGCCCTCGTAGGACCAAGGCGAAACGAGGCTCTCGGGCGCGGGCTGCCCGATCGGCGTCGCAGGCCCCACGACGGTTTGCGGCGTCGCCGCTTCGGCCACACGAAGCCGTTCCGCCTCCATGCAGCCACACGCGAGAATGAGGCCCACCGTCAACATCACCAGGCCGCAGGTCATTCGCCATACGTTCATGCACGGTCTCCCGTCACAATAGTCGAGCCCCCGCCCGTCGCAGAGGGGCGATTCGCGGTCGCGACCGGAATTGTAGAAGCGACGTCCGGCGTTGATCAATACGGCAGAGGCAGCGTGCTGCAGTGGGATCATGCGGCAGGCTTAGGACCTCGGCAACCACCGTCGAAATCGTGAGACGTGGGGCTCCTGCTTCAAGGCGTTCTCCGCACCCTCCATAAACGCCGATGGCGGCCGATGGCCGCCATCGAGTCGGACCCGAATTCATGGCCGAAAGCTCCATTCACTTCTCGCCCTTGCTCGCCTTGATTCTCTCCACGATACCGTAGATCCCCTTGCCGGCCTTCTTGGCCGCGTCTTGATACTTGGCAAACGTCTCTCTCTGATCGAAGTCGTAGGTCATATCGGCCACGGCAAAACCCGCTCGGATAACCTCGAGGTTCACCATCAGGCCGTCCGGCGCCCGGTACACATAGCCCACGCACTTGCGCTCGGCGTCCTCTTCAGCCACCTTGCGGTCGTAGACCACATAGACGTTCTCGCCCTTGAGCAGGTTCTCCATATACGACTCCGTGGAAGGCAGCCGCTTGCCCGTAAGACGCTCGGGCAGGTTGGCCTTCTGCGCAAGGGACACCGACGTAACACCGATCATTCTGACCTTGGTCTCTCCGTCGCCCACCTTGAGCACCACCGTAATGCCGCCGTCCTCAACACGGAGGACCGGATAGCTGGTCGACCCCTCGAAGGGATCGGCCGGCTCGTCGGAACCGAGCTCATCGTCGTCGGCTTCGTCAGCCCCTGCACCGGGGCTTGAGGTCGCGGGACCGACGGGGTTCACCGAAGGGGCCGGAGAGGGCGTGCTGGGTGACGCAATCGACGGCGCGGCCGTTGGCGCCACGGGCGTCGGAGCAGGCGGAGCGTTGACGGTCACCGTTGGGACGCTCGGCGCCGGCGGCGGGGCGTTGATGGTGATCGGCGGGACGTAGAGCGGCTCGGTCGGATAGACAACGTTTCCGGAGGGTAGCAGCGTGGCGGGCTGACAGGGAGGCAGCGTCGCCCGCGCGGCCGCAACGGCCGCCCGATTGTCCGAGACGTTGTTCACGAACGATTGCCGAGCGGCCGCCGAGTTCTGTCGATGGGTCTGGACGTTACCGGCAAGGTTCTGTCTGCGGGCCTGCACGTTGGCGCTGACGTTCTGGTGATGCGTCTGCAACGCGCCGTGCACGTTCTGGCGGTGGGTTCGGGCCGCGTGATGAACCCGAGCTCGATGGGCAGCCAACGGGTGCTGAGGGGGTTGGGCTTGTCCCTGTGCTCGGTCCGCGAAGGCGAAGGCAATCGCCAGAGCGGTTCCCATCGCAGCGCTCAAACCCAAGGATCTTGCAGAACCGTTCGTCTTCATTGTGTTTCTCCTTTCACCAATGAAACGCCCCCCCTCTCGGCGTCCTGCGGTCCTGCGAGAAAAAAAGTGTACGTTTGGCCCTCGTCCATCGTAGTCCACACTAACGACATGCAAACGGCATTATCGGTCAAATGCCGCCCGTATGGAGAAGCAGTCTGAAGTCGCGCCCCTCCTGTGGTCCCCTTGCCTGCACCGCCGACATGCGCGATATTCGTCCCTGGAAATCCAGGGGCCCGCCGCAGCCGGGAGAGCCTATGAACACACCAAGAACCCGTGTCACAGCGCCCGACAAGTCGAGGGCGGAATCTGCCGTGTCCGAGCCCGGGCGTCCTCCCTGGCAGGACCACCCTGGCACGGCCTTCGGCCCTGCCGTCGCCGGCAGGCCGTTCCGTGGCAGGCGCTGCGGTCAACCGGACCGGTCTTCGGCCCTGAGGCTCCCCTCGACAGGCTCAGGGGCTGTCCTCGACCCTCAGACTCGGACCCGAAGGGAGTCTATCGAAGGCGGCTCGACGGTCTGCGACAAACTCAAACCCCGAGTACATCGAGAGGACCTCGCCGAAGTCAGACCCGAAAGAGGACGGCCCGGCTGGGGGGCCGATGCAATCGCCGATTTCCGCAGCGCTGTACGCAGCACGGACGGAGGCCACACCCAACGATCAACCTTGATGATGCTGATTGTCCTTGTCTCCATCGCCTTGGCGAAAGGTCAGGCATCCGAACCACCGTCGAAGGTCAGTGTCTTCGGATTCGACCGCATGGGGGCGGGTGCGCCGGCCGGCTGGCGCGTCACCGGCGAAACCTACGCGTGGGAATCGGAAGACAAGTCGGGACCACTCGGTGCGGGAGCGGCAAGGATCCGCCTTGGCCGCAAGGGTCGCCTGAGCATCGACTCGCCCGCGCACTTCATGGCATCGGGCACGGATCATGCGCTGAGTCTCTGGCTTCGCTCCGAGCCGGCCGGGGCTATCGTACGGGTCGAGATCCGAGACAACGACGGTGAGGAACGGGCCTTCTTGAAGCGAGAGGTCGCCGCCGGAGAAACCTGGCAGCGAACGACGGTAAAGGGCACCTTGCCCAAGTCACTGAAGGAACGCTACTACCTTAGGCTTGAGGCCTCAGGCGAGAATCGCACGCTCTGGCTCGATGGCCTGTGGTTCGGCCCCCACGACGGACCGACCGATGAGACATGGAGACCCGCTGTTTACCCGGCCGAAGTCGTTCTCAAGCCACAGGCGCCCTGGGGCCTGGTCAACGGAACTGAACCGATGCGCATTGACGCCACGGTTGTCGGCGCCGTGCGAGAAGACGCCCGGCTTCGCCTGAAGGTCGTTCACACCGACGGCGGGGTCGCCGAGCTGCCTCCCGTGGAGATCGATGCCTCCGGCATCTGGCGGAGAACGATCGACATCAGCGGTGACATCGCGCAGCCCTACGGGATGTTGCGCGTCGAGGCCACCGTCGTCGACTCGAAAGGCGGGGCCATATCGCCCCTGGGTGAGACACTCCTGGCCCGGGCCCCTCAGCCGATCCCGGGGCCCCTACCCGCCTCGCCGTTCGGCGTGCATGTCTCGCTGCGAGAATCCGACGTGTCGGTCGCCGCCAGACTGGGCTACAAGTGGTGCCGCATTCATGACGCCTCGGGCATAACGAAGTGGGGCTATGCCGAACCGGAGCGCGGCAAGTGGGTATGGTTCGACGACCAGGTGGACCTAGTCCGAAGGCATGGCCTGTGCATTCTAGGAATGCTAGACGGGTCCCCCCCCTGGGAATCCGGCACGACCCGAGGGGGCTACTGGAGCATTTACGGCGCCCCGCGGAGCATCGACAACTGGCGACATTATGTCCGCCAGGTTGTCGGCCACTATGCGGGTCGCATCGACCACTGGGAAGTCTGGAACGAACCGTGGAATCCCATGGGATTCTTCGAGAACGGATCGCCTCTGCTGTACACGAAGTTGCTCAAGGCCGCCTATGAGGAAGCCAAGAAGACCAACCCCCGGTGCACCGTCGTCGGCATTGACACGTATCCGCCGATTTGGGACCGACTCGTTCTAGGCCTGGGAGCCTACCCCTACTACGACGTGTTCTCATGGCACCGGTATGACCCGGGACTCCACGGGCGACCGGATGATGCCATAGCGCGCTATACCGAACGCCTGCGAAGAGAACAGGCTCGGTACGGCAAGCCCAAGCCCATCTTGTGTAGCGAAGGCGGGCCGGACGTCACGATCTTCCACGGCTCCTTCTTCTCGTTCGCCGACCCCGTGCTTTCGGGCGATTGGTCGCGGGCGGCCGACGCGTACGCGCGGTGGTTCCTCAGCGCCGTCGCGGCCGGCAATCAGCGATTCATCGCCTACTCGATTCATAGCGAGCCGCGTTACGGCCTCTCGACGCACATGATGTTCGAGCCGGGGTTCCTCCTGCGACCGATGCATTTGGCCCTGTCCGCACTGGCATCATTCGTGGAAGGGGCCGGCTACGAATCGCGTCTGACACCGGCACACGACATCAGTGCTCACGTGTTCCGGCAGCCGAATCGTCGCCCGTATGCCGAGGGGCCAAGCACCGTGGTGGTCCTCATTGCGGACGGGAACGACCCCGAGGATCTGCCCCGGCTGCTGCCCGCCGGGATTCAGTCCTATGATCGCTGGGGTAACGCGATCCGCATTCCCACACAGGCCACAAGAAGTCCCGTCTACCTGGTCGCCGGCGGCGATGCGGCGCCGCGTTTGCTCGATGCTTTACGAGGAGCCCCAGCCGCGTCAACTGCTGCCCCATCAGGTAACCGGGCCACCATCGATGCCCTGTTGGAGGACACGGCGGCCTCCCTCACCCACGGCGCTCCCCCGCTGTGGAGCCTGCTGAGCACGCAGGGATCGGTCGTCGTCCTGGGCAGCCGGGACGGACATGCCGTCGCACGACGCGGAACACTGAAATCCGATGGCTCGCTGAGCCGTCGGTTCAGGTTGCCCGCCGGAACCAGGATCGCCGAGCGATCATCCGCCCGAAACGGTGAGTTGATGTTCGGCTCGTTTGAACTCGCGGGTTCGCAATCCTCCGGTGCCGCCGACCGCTGGACCGCCCTGTTCGCGGCCGTTCCGGACGGACCCGGGGCAAGCTGGCGATACGCCTCTCTGGTGATCGTGCCGGCCGGTCTTGAGGCCACCCCGTCCGAAATCAGCGGCGCAAGCAACCTCATCGAGTCATTGGAAGAAGCCGTTCGAACGTCTCACGTGCTGTCATTGCGTCCCCGGCTGTACCCCGAACCTTTTTGCATGGCGCTCTGCAAGTCGGACGGCGAATCCTACTGGTTCACTCACCCGGAGCACTTCATCACCATGCTCAACCAGATCTCGCTGTGGGGTGGCATCTCAAGGTCGAAGATGGCGGATCTGCGGCTCATGGCCGGCGCGGACGCGGTGGCGATCTCGGGTCGTTGGGAAATCGCGTCGCCGTTCTTTGGCCACGCACCGCATTCCTTCACGGCCACGTTGCTGAGGACTTCGGAAGGGTGGAAGCTCGTCGCATTGTGCATGAGCGCCGGACCCACCTGAAGTCTGCGAAAGGAGCCTACTGTCGCCCGGCCCGATAGGTCTCTTCCAGCGTCTTGACGAACAGGTCGCCCAGAGAGTCCCGAGAGAATTGCGACTCAGCCAATCGCCGGGACCGACGGCCCATGTCGCGGATTTCGTCGCGATGATCGCGAAGCCAGACCACGGCGTCCGCAAAGGCCACGGGATCGTCCGGCGGGACGACCCGACCGCACTGGTGCTCCCGGATCATGTCGGCGAGCCATCCGGGGTAGTTGTTAAGCACGGGCAAGCCGCAGGCAATGTAGTCGAAAAACTTGTTGGGTGACGAGGCGTAGTAGAACATGGGAATGTTCTTCAGGATCATCAATCCGACGTCCATTCCCGGAAGAACACGGGCCAATTCCTCCTTGGGAATCGAGGGGACCCAACTCACCATGGAGGCGATGCCTTCCCGCTGGGATCGGTCCATAAGCCGTTGGCGCTGGGCTCCCTGGCCGATGAAGACAAATCGCACGCCCGCTTCAGCCCGCCGTTTTAGCTCCACAGCGACGTCGAGCACGGCGTCGAGTCCGTTCATCAGCCCGTGAGCGCCGGTGTAGACCAGGCGGAACTCGTCGGGGCGGCCGAACCGTGCATCGACAAGGGGTTCCTCGCCGGGCCGGAAGAGATCCAGGTCGCAGGAGTTGGGAATCATGACCACCTTGTCCGGCGATATGCCCGTTCGGCAGATTCCTTCCTTCATGCCCGGGGCTAACGCGATGATCCGATCGGCCACCCGATAGAGGGTTCGTTCCAGCCGTCGCGAGTACCAGATCAGGAACGGGTTTCGCAGGACGCCACCGGCAATCATCACCTCAGGCCAGAGGTCGCGCACCTCAAACACGAAGGGAACACCAAGCCGTCGCGCCCCCTTCATGCCCGGAATGCCGACACTCAGCGGTGTCGAGGTGGCGAACACGAGGTCCGCCTTCAATCCACAGACGACTTTCGTCGCCGCCCGAGCGAATCGTCCGAACGCCAGCAGCCGCCGGGCAAAGCTCATTTCGTTCCCGTAGGGCTCCGGGATGCGAATCACATGAATGCCGTCGACCTCTTGCTCGATGACCCGCTCGAACGACCCGACGCCGGCGTCCCCCACCGCATAGGCGCCGCACACCATCACGACCTGATGCCCGGCGCGGATCAGCCGCCGGCTCATCTCGTAGGATCGCGTCCCGGTCGCGCCCTGACGTGTCGAGAAGTGCTGATGGATGTAGATGATCTTCATGTCCCGATCGAAGAAGCATAATGGCGTATCCGACGCCGTACAACACGCGCGCGGGCACGGGCACACCCGTCGGCGAGGAACGCCTTGATTCCATCGCTTGGTGCTATAGACTCCCCCATCATGATCAATGCAAGAACCCTCTCCTGCGTATGGGGCTTCCTGGCCGGTAGCGCCTCTCTGCCGGCCTCGGCACAAACCACGAGCGCGTCGAGCCCGTTACGACAAATGACCTGCGGCACGTACTCGCAGATGTGTACCCAGCAGTGGACCGCGCGCGACGGGCTGCCCGATCATCGGGTTGACCGCATTCTCGTGGACGCGCAAGGGCTTGTTGTCTGCCGGACGTCGAAGGGGCCCGCCGCCCTGAGCAACGGCCGTTGGACCCCACCAACGAATCCTCCCCCATTCGGAGAGAAACGGGTAGTGCCCAAGGAGCTGCCCGGCGTGTTGCCCTGGTTGCCCGCGACGTGTGTTGCCGCGTCTGTTTCCGGGCAGCTCTGGGCCGGTACGCCCCGTGGCCTCTGCCGATGGGACGGAACCCGCTGGCGGGTCTTTCACAGCCGGCTTTGGCTGCCCGACAACCACGTCAATGACATCGCGCCGGCCACCGACGGGTCGATCTGGGTGGCAACCGACGGAGGCGTCGCCCGAATCTACTCCCGACACATGACCCTCGCTGAGAAGGCCGACCTCTTCGAGAAAGAGATTCGACAGTTCCACAACTGGCGAGGCCTAATCCGGGAAATCGACCTGCCCGCCCCGGGGCAGATCGAGGGATACAGGCAGCCTTCGAGCGACAACGACGGGCTGTGGACCTCACTTTATGTGGCCGCCGAAAGCTTTCGGTACGCCGTGACGAAAGACCCCGACGCCAAGGCCAACGCCACCGAATCCGTCAAGGCAATGCTGTTTCTTCAGGAAGTCACCTCGATGCCGGGTTTCGTCGCGAGGTCCTATGTCCCCGCCGGTCAGGGACCGCCCCACGGAGGCATTTGGTATCGCAGCAAGGATGGCCGGTGGGACTGGAAGGGCGACACCAGCAGCGACGAAATCGACGGACACTTCTTCGCCCTGCCCATCTACCATGATTTGGTCGACGACGAGCCGACACGGCAGCGAGTCGTCGACACGGCGCGCCGGATCATGGATCAGATCATCAAGGACGGCTATTACCTGCTCAGCCCCGAAGGCAAGCCCACGCGATGGGGCGTCTGGGCGCCGAAGGAGCTCAACCAAAGCCCCAAGTGGTTCCTTGAACGCGGGCTCAATTCACTCGAACTGCTTTCGTACCTGAAGGTGACCGAACACCTGACGGGCGACGAGAAGTACCGCAAGGTCGCCCGTGAACTCATCGACAAACACGGCTACGCCCGCAACACGGTCAACCAGAAGATTGTCATCGCGGGCGAGGTCAATCATAGCGACGACGAGTTGGCCTTCGTGTCGTACTACGGCCTGCTTCGGTACGAGAAAGACCCGGAGTTGCGAAAGATCTATCTGCAAAGCATCGAACGAAGCTGGAAGATCGAGCAACCCGAGCGCAGCCCGTTCTTCAACTTCGTCTACGGCAGCGCGACGACCGGAGACTTCGATCTGGCCGAGTCCGTCGAGTGGCTCCGCGACACGCCGCTCGACACCGTGCGATGGACCGTCGACAACACCGGTCGGCGCGACATCACGATCGCCCGGCATTTCAGTCGATTCCGAGAGCCCCAGAGCGTGACGGCCTTCCCGCCGTCCGAACGGGCCGTCATGCGATGGAACGGCAGCCCCTACGACGTGAAAGGCGGCAACAACGGCCGCACCAAGCTCGACGGCACGTTCTGGTTGTTGCCGTATTGGATGGGGCGGTATCACGGCTTTATCGTCGAGTAGCCCGATCCCGATCGGACCGGATTGACGCCATACCGACCGACATCCCGGGGCGTGGGGACAGATCCGTCCAAGACGGTGCCCCAAGCCTCTACACCTCAGACCCTGACGTTCGCACCGCCCAGCGGAATCGTGCGGACGCGCTGCGAGGATTGGCTCGTCGTTCTTGGGGACCGGGACACAACGGCCCGTCGGCCACGGTCCCGTATAGACCCATGCGATGGCCTTCGCGAAACGAATCGTCGATCCGCCGGTGTTCACCGCTGTGAAAGCTGATGATACCGATCCGCCCGCCCGGTCGCAGGCAGTAGGGCGCAACCCGGAGGAATTGCTCCAGACCCGCCAATTCGTCGTTGACCAGAATCCGCAAGGCCTGAAACGTCCGGGCGGCCGGGTGAAGCTGTCTGCCGATGCGGGGCTCGTCTTTCCGCCTGTCCGCCATCTGCCGGCGCCAATTGCGGCGCGAGAGCCCCTTGGCACTGAACACGAGGCGGGTAAGCTGCGTTGTCCGGACGATGGGGCGGATGGCCCTCTGCCGAACGATCCTCCGGGCAATCGCTTCGTGATCCGGCTCGTCGGCCAGAGAGAGGAAGGCATCGGACAATGCCTGCTCCGACATCGACATCAACAAGTCGGCGGCTGTCGTGACGAGGCGATCGTCCATCCGCATGTCGAGCGGACCGTCCTGCTTGTAGCTGAAGCCTCGACTCGGATCGTCAATCTGCATGCTCGACACGCCCAGGTCGGCAAAGATGACGTCAAAGCCGTCGAGCGTCTCCGCCGCAAGCACCTTGCCGATGCCGGCGAAGTGGCTCCGATGGAGGCGGAACGGCACTCCACCATCCGCCAGTCGTCGCCGTGTCCGATCGAGTTGCCGGGCATCGACGTCGAGTCCCACGAGTCGGCCCGTCGGACCGACCCGCCGCATGAATTCGACGGCATGGCCTCCGTAGCCCACCGTGCAGTCCGCGACCGTCTCGCCGGACGCCGGCCTGAGGCGGTCCATGACCTCGGGAAGCATGATCGGAACATGGGTGCCCGCGGGCGTGTCCCCTCGCGCTCGAACGTGCTCGTGGATTCCCGGATAAGCCTCGGGATTCAGCTCCTTGTAGCGCTCCCCCAAGCGCCGGGGATGCGTACCCGTGTAACGGCGACGGCGGGGCGGACGCCGCCCCTCTCCGTCCTCACCGGATGGTCTGTTTTGACTTCGAGTCATCGACGGCGGATCATATCCGACATGAAGAAATCGTCCACATCTCTGAATTCCACGCAGGCCGACGTGACGGCCGATCAGGTGGCTGAGCAAGATGCCGCATAGGCAGCCCACTGCCCCCGGCACCAATGCCTAGTGAAGTACCATCGCGCCGTGAGACGCCTCGAAACCCGCACATGCCAACAGGAGCCCATCGGACAACGAAATCCCCAGAATGCCCAAGAACAGCAGCGAAAACAGGGCGAGGTAGCCGTAATCCCCGACTGCCCCATACCGATCGAGACGTGGCGCAAGAGTCCGCCCCCCGCGCCTCATAACCCCCATGCAGTCCGGCGCTTGTGTGCCCAAGATCCCTATGCTACATACCTGCGGCGGCGAAAAGGTTCAAGCGTTGGGAGGACCGTTCATGCTGGCCGCTGTATTGAAGGACTTCAACACGTTGGTGCTCGAAGACGTCCCGACGCCCACGCCTGGGCCGGACGAAGTGGTCGTCCGCGTCAAGGCATGCGGGATCTGCCAGACCGATTACAAGGCGGTCATCGGAAGGCGACGAAACGTCGACTTCCCCGCCATACTCGGTCACGAGCCGGCGGGTGTCGTGGCGGCAGTCGGTAGCGGCGTCGAGCCATTCCGAGAGGGCGACGAGGTCATCGTGGCCCCAAGCGGCTTCTGCGGTTGGTGCCGCTTCTGTCGAACGGGGCTGCACCACTACTGCACCTCAGCCTTCACCACCGGCGGCGACGGACCCAAGGACACCTGGCCCGGGGCGTTCGCCGAGTATTTCAAGACGCGATGGACCAGCGTCTACCACAAGCCGCCGCAGATCGGCTGGGAATCGGCCGCGATGACCGAACCGCTGGCGGGCGCCTGGAAGGGACTGATCCGGTACTCGCAGATGACCGTCGGGGAGGATGTGGTCGTCATCGGCGTCGGCAGCATCGGCTTGTTGGTGGTCATGTTGGCCTCGGCGGCCGGCGCCGGCACCGTGATCGCCGTCGACGTAAGCGACTATGCCCTCACGTCCGCCGCAACGCTCGGTGCAACGCACACGATCAATGCAAAAAACCGTGATCCCCGTGAAGCCGTCTACGACATCCTCCCGGAAGGACCCGACGTCGTCCTGGAGGCCGCCGGTTCGCCCGAAGCCGTCACACTCATGTTCGACCTTCGCCGGCGCGGCACCCGCGTCAATCTGTTCGGCATCACGACACACGAGACCGTCGGATTCGACGGCGGCCAAACCCACTTCCTGGAAACTCGGATGGACGCCAGCTTCGGTGTTACACCGATGGCCATGACACAGTCCATCCGCCTCCAGTCCCGCAAGCGAGTCGACCCGTCCAAGATCGTCACGCACCGATTCGCGCTCAAGGACATCCATGCGGCCATGGAACAAATGTCGAAACCGGACAGGAACAAGGTCATGATCTTGCCTTGAACCCCGGACGCCGGATCGGATTGACCGACCGGCCTCTCAGACTTCCGATTTAGGTTCTGAGATTGGAGATCCGACGGCGGAGACAGCGATCCGGACGCCGAGTTGAATGAGAATGAAGGTGTTTCGCGGACCCCCGAACCGTGTACTCCAGGTTTCGACAATACGTGAGTCTACGTCGTCAACATCGTCGGATTCTTCCCTCCGGGTGGCGGCGCCGACCGCTGTGGGCCGTCCTTGTGCCGGCGCTCGTCGTTGCGGGACTGCTGCTGCGCCGGCACAACGCGTCCCCTGTCGCCGGCGACGACATGGATCGTTACCACGGCCGGACGTTTCGCGTCGTCAGGGTGGTGGACGGCGACACGCTTGATCTCGAAACGCCCGATGTAAATCGCGACCACACGCGCGTCCGCCTGTGGGGCGTCGACACACCCGAAGTGTCCGCAAGCGGCCGGGATGCGATGTTCTACGGCCGCGAGGCATTTGAGTTCGCCAGGGCTTCGCTATCAGGGCGCGACGTCACGCTTCTGCTCATCCGAGGAAAGACACGCGACCGTTACGGTCGGCTCTTGGCCTACCTGAGGCTGCCCGGTGATGAGCAGACATTCAACGAGCGCCTGGTCGAAGAGGGTTATGCTTACGCCGACGGGCGATTCGACCATCCATACAAGGAACGCTTTCTGAAGACGGAACACAAGGCTCGAAAACAGCGTCGGGGACTCTGGGCCTCCGTTCGGCCCGATCAGATGCCGAAGTGGCGTCAACGACGTGAACGCGGCGACCCGAGTGACGCGACGGCGCCCCGTCGGGCGGCAAAGACGCCTGAACCGGCCGCGCCGTCGGAGAACGACGCGGAGGAATGATCGATCGTAATACGGCAACCGGGCGGAGCAGATTCGGCAAGCGACCTGGTGCGGCCTTCGGTCGGTGGGTTCCGTATGAAGCACCGGCGCGGAATCGTTAGGCGAACCAGAGCCGCGTCGAGGAGGCGAAGAGCCAACCGGCGCTATAGAGCCTCTGTAACGGTTTCTGTCCGGGAGAGAGGAGTACCCGCCTGGGGCTCGCATCACTGGGCGCGGACACGGGCCATCAGGCCGGCGATTTCTTCAAGGCAGACCTGAGCTTGTTGAAGGGCCTCGGCCTTGCAGGCACTCTCCAACAAAGCCGCTTTCTCACTCAGAATTGCGAAGCCGTGACTGCCGCCGCTTCCCTTGAGCTGGTGGGCCAACTGCTGCAATTGCTGCAAGTCCGAATGTTCGAGCGCCTCGCGCATCGCCGCCAGCCGTTCGGGAAGCATGTCCACATACATCTGGACCAGTTCGAGCATGTCGGCGTCGTCACTGAGCGACGAGACAATGGGCCTATTGGCGGCTTCCGACGGCATGTCCGTGCTGCCTCCCAAGGCGGGATCACCAGCCTCCCTCAAAGAACTTGCCGAACGTCCGGAACATGATCACAAGGTCCAGTTCCGGACTCATGTGCTTGACGTAGTAAAGATCGAGTTGGAGCTTCTTGCGCGCATCCTCGACGCTGGCCCCATAGTGATAGTTGATCTGCGCCCAACCCGTCAGCCCCGGCTTGATCAACAGGCGTTCGCGATAGAAGGGAATCTCCCGCGTCAGGTGCTCGACGAATTCCGGACGCTCCGGCCGCGGCCCCACCAACGACATGTGACCCAACAGGATGTTCCAGAGCTGCGGCAATTCGTCGAACCGACTTCGTCGCAAGAAGCGTCCGATCAGGCCCGCGCGAGGATCGTCCTGCAACGCCCACGTCGGCGTCCCGTCCGGTTCGGCGTCACAGGGCATGGTGCGAAACTTGTAGAGCGTGAAGATCTCCCCGTTTTGCCCGACCCGCTTCTGGGAGTAGAAGACCGGTCCTCGACTGTTCAGCTTGACCAGGAGGGCGATCAGCGGCCAGAGAGGCAAAGACACGACAAGGCCGACGACGGCGGTCACCACGTCGACAATCCGCTTCAGCGCGGCGGCCTCTTCTCGATGGCTCGACAGGTCGGCAAAGAGGAACCACTCGGGACCGATGTGGTGCACCGGCACCTCACCGAAAGCCTTTTCGCAAAAGGTCACCTCGTTCGTCACGCGACAGCCCAACCGAAGGCAAGTCAGTGCGGCCTCCGCCACGTCGGGATGGTGTGCCAGACGACTGCTGATGATCACCTCGTGAACAGGGTATTGACGGCAGATCGTCTCTATCTGTTCGACGGTCCCCAGAATGCGGTGACCTTGCCGCAGGCGTCCGACCAAGTCGGGATCCGTCTCGACGAAACCCACAATGCGATAGCCGCGCATGAGTCCGCGATCGAGGGCCTTCACCGCGAGTTGCTCGGCCGGACCGGTCCCCACGACCAACAAACCCCTGGGAAACTTCAGCAATGACCAGTAGGCGAGAAAACGAACCGCCGGCCCGAGGATCAGAAACGTGGCGACCCCCCCTGCCGCCACGCGTCTGCTCAGGCCGGCGTACAGGACGACGTGAACCACCACGTACATCAGACCGGTCGCCAATGCGATCGTCATAAGCCCGCGCGCCACGATCCGGGAACGATGCAGCAGCGTCTCTTGTTCGTACCATCCAAAGATCATGCCGCTGGCGATCAGCGAGATGGAGAAGGTCAGTTCGACCAGGGCCGGATGTTGCCCCTCGACCCAAGGCCACCACACCAGCAGACGGATACCCAACGCAATCCCCACCCAAAGGCAGGCAAGGTCCAGGGCAATCCATGCCGGTTTGGGCATGGCCCAGAGCAGCCGGCCGACCAGCGCCCAGATGCGGCTGCGACCCTCCCGGGCAGCACCGGCATCCCTGACGTCGACGGCCCCAAACGAGCCGACTCGTGCTGCAATGGCCGGCTCAGTGATCACCCATCCTTCAGCGCTCACGGAAGACCTCAATCTTGATGCCGGTGCATGAATCGGCACGCCGATCAGGTCACATAAGTAGCTCTTGGAAAGACCCCAGGCCGAGATCGTGTGAGGCGGCCGAACCATCCAGGACGCGTCGGCACCCACCCCTTCGACAGGTGTCATTATCGGACTTGCACGGCGTCTTCCGGCTCTTTCCGCTTGTTTTTCGGGCCTCGATGCGCCCGTCCTTCCTCCCGTATCACTTTCTGCTGACGCCGCGCGCCCCACGGACCGATAAGATGGGTGAATCATTCGCCGTCCGGTTTATCAGACAGGGACCAACGATGTACGCAAGCAAATCATCCGCCTATCGGGCAATGAGTCGGTGGCCGATGGGACTCGTCGTCGCCGTCTGTATCGGGTGCGCCTCCGATGGAACCCATCGACGTGAGGTGCGACAAATCGAACCGACCACGCTGGCGGCTGACTGGTCCGAAACCGCTCCAAACACCTACACAATCCACCAGAAGGAAAAGACCCTGGGACGTTTCCCATGCAGCTTGGCCATCGTGCGCGTCACCAGCCTCCCACCCGTCCCCGACCAACCGTCCACGGGACAGGCGCTGTCGCTCGATCTGTTGAAGGACATCGAGGGCGTGCCTTGGGTCGAGCTCTTCGACAACTTCCCCGCCGTCTCCGGCGTATACGTCTTGGGTCGCCCCGCCGTGGTCTTCACCGACGTACCGCTATCCGAACTCATCACCGCCGCTCGCCGCCATAATGCCACGCTTTGTCTGGTGTACGGACATGACAACTTGGCCGGAGGGCTTGTTCGGATGGTGGGCGCCCTATACGACTGCGAGAGCGGTTCGCTCGTCGCCACGATCGGCGCTCAAGTCGAACCCATACCGGCCCTGCCTCGTCCGCGGGACAGGGTCAGGGCGGACAAGCGCCACGTCGACCCCGAGTGCCTAACAGCCGCCCGATTCCAGGAACTGGTCTTGCGGTGCATCGACGAGCTAAAGAAGAACGATCTGCCGATACCGACGACCCAACCCAATCCCTGGGACCGCCCTGGGGTGTTTCCGATGGTGAGCCCATGGAGCGCCCCCATACCCGCTTGGTGAAACGGTCTTGGCCGAGACAGCGCCCCATCCCGGTCCTCATTCACCGGTTCCGTACTCGCCAGGCGGACCCATCTCCCGCAACGGACTCATCAACTACGTCCACCGAAACGGCCTTGAGGTCTTCGTCGTACTGTACCTTCTTCTCCTGCTCTATTGCACGTTTGTGCCGTTCGGACGGCTCGACACGCACCCCGCTGAGGCGGCGCCGGTCGCATGGCTTACCCTATCCAACGTGACGTTTCACTCGGAGGGCCTAAGGGACATCCTGCCGAACATCCTCTTGTATGTGCCGCTCGGGACCGGCCTGTACCTGACGGCCCGGCGCCGCTCCTGGCCTCGAATCCTGGCCCTCATCGCGGCCGCGTCTCTCAGCGCGCTGATCAGCATTGCCGCCGAATGGTCCCAGCAGTTCGCGCCGCCCCGCGTGGCGTCGTGGGTCGACGTGGCGAGCAACACCGTCGGAGGTTGGGTTGGGGCGTTGATGGGGCGAATGTGCAGACGTTTGTGGAATCTCATGGTGGGATACTTCCGTCGCGAACTCCGGCGGACGCCGCTCACCGCCGTCGCGCGAGCTTACGTCGCCCTCCTGATCGTGACCGGCGTCATCCCGCTCGATTTCACATTTGATGCCTCTCGAATCGGCCAGGCCGCAAAGAACGCGCAACTCGTGCCGTTTGGTCAACTCGGCCGGTGGGACCGACAGACCCGGAAAGCACTGGCCACGGACGACAGGCCGGCGTGGACCTCCACGCGTCGGGAGCGGATCGACTTCTGGCTCGACCAGACGGCGGAAGCGGCCGCCTTTGGTCTGCTGGGACTCCTCATGGGAATGGCGTTTATTCGCGAACACGCCGCCGGTCGCTTCGGCAGTTGCGCCTTCGCGTCGCTGAAGGCACTTCAATGGGCGTCGCTCTTGTCCGTCCTGCAATTCTTCGTTCTGTCGCGCGGCTTCGACACCACCGATATCCTCGTGCGGACAACCGCCGCCTGCGCCGGCGCGCTCGTCGCATCAGCCACGACCGGCCGGCGCGGCGACTCATTCCGTCCTGCTCCCCGGCATCTGACGCGCATGGACCGCAACACCGCCGCCCTGCTGACGCTGTGTATCGTCGCCTACATCCTCTGCAGAGACTGCTCGCCGTTCGCCCTGAAACCCGAGGGACCGCCGGCACACGAATCGTGGAGAGAGATCGGCCTCATCCCATTCGCCGGCTACTTCCTCCCGCGGATCTCGACGGCCGCGGACGACATCCTCTACAAGTTCCTGCGATTTGCGGTCTTCGGCGCCGCGGCCGCATTGGCCTTCGGACTCCATTCACGACACGGCTCGTACCATCGCCTGGCAATGCGAATCGCGGCCGGGGGCGCCCTCCTGTCGCTCGTCGCGGAGATCGCCCAGATCATGATTCCGACTCGGTACACCGACCTGACGCACATCCTGTTGGCGGCATCCGGCAGCTATTTCGGCGCGATCGCCGCGCGATGGGCCAGGGACTACTACCGAGCCGTCCGATACGGCATGACGGCGGTTGAGGCAGCACAACCCGTCGCCGCCTCACCTGAGTCGAAGGCGGCGGTTCTGAACGCGGATATCCCGGCTCCAGGACCGGACGCACCCGTGGAGCCCGCCGCCCATGAACGGGCCTCGATAACGACCGTCGATCCATCCCCTCCGTCCAAAGACCCGGTTGAACCCCTCACAGAAGTTCTCAAGACCAAAGCGCCATCGGACAAGGCCTAAACCCATCCCGCTTGCTGTTTCTCCGATCACGTTCTCGGTATCATCGCACCCCCCCGTACCTCCGAGGTGCATGATCGATGACCCCACGCACAAGCCAGATAGAACCCCCGCCGCGCAGCGGAACGGGAGAGGTGGCGATCATTCTGGCCGTCGTGGCGCTCCAGACCGGCCTCCTGGTCGTTGCGGTCATCTTCACGGTGCTGGTCCGATTCGTGGGCGGTTCCACCTAGACTCGCGCTGCGAAACGAAACCGTTGCCGGGTGAGCCATGGGCTCTTATGATTGTGTCCCGGGGACACCGGGCCAAAGCCCTTCGATTTCTGTGCCTCTCAGCCGAAGGTCTGTGGAGTGATGGGAACCATGCACCCACGACAAATCGTTCCGTTCGGCGGATGTGCGGTAGGTATACTGATAAGCGTCGCGATTCGGTCGACCCCGCTGTTCGGCGCCACCGATGAACAGGTCGCCCAGGCCATCGAAAAGGCCAAAGAAGCCCTTCTGAAGAACCAACAGAAAAACTGGGTGCTGAGCGTCTACCGGCGCGATCGGAAGATGATCCGCAAGAAGGTGGAAGAGAACGGCAAGATGGTCGAGAGGGAGGCGCTGGAGGAATGGGAACAGGTCCCACGCGACACCTTCTACGGACAGCCCACGGAAGACCGCCCGGAGGGGCCCGCGTTTCGAACCTCCGAAGGGCGAGTCATCACCGCCGCCCGCGAACGGGTGGCCTACATGGAACCGGCCGGCCACTTCCACCCGGAGCAGCCGGGCAGCAAATCCGGCGGCGCCTCCGCCCTGGCAACGCTGGCCCTGCTGGAAGCCGGCCTCACCCACAACAACCCGCAAATCCAGGCGGCACTCAGGTACCTCGAAACCCGGGAGATGCCCTTCGTCTACTCCCGGGCCCTTCGTGCCAACGTCTACGCCCACCTCGTATCACGGGTGCGCGATCGGCAACTCCAGGCGCACTTCCGTGAGCTGTTGCGCCGGGACATGCGATGGTTGGAACAGGCCATGTCGGAAGACGGCTGGTACCACTACGGAGCCAAAACGGGTCGAGGACAGGGCGACCACAGTTGTTCCCAGTTCGGCGTCTTGGGCATGTGGGCCTGCGCCAACGTGAACATGGAGATCAGCGAAGGATACTGGGAGGCAGTCGAGCAACAGTGGTTGCAGACGCAGGGCGCAAACGGCGGATGGGGCTACATCGGTCGTCCGCCGGATGTCGAACCGCGAAGGGAACCTGACGATCCGCCGCTCCGAACCCTGGCCACCGCAACGATGACCACGGCCGGCGTCAATACTCTCTACGTGGTCTTGGACAAGCTCCACACCCGACTGGAGGCCCCCTACCAATGGCTCAAGGGGGCCAGGCCCAATCCACAGGTCCGCTCCGCCATTGCCCAGGACTTCGCGGCCATCCAGCGCGGACTGGACTGGTTGGCCAACAACGGCGGGGTCACCGCGGAGAGCGCCTGGCCCGGCTATCAGAAGTTCGGACTCGAGCGACTCGGCGTCGCCAGCGGCCTGAAGTACATCGGCAACACGGATTGGTACGCCGCCAACGTGGACGGGATCGTCAACCACGCCTGGACCGGCGAGCCCGTTACGGATGGGTTCTACCTGCTGTTCCTCGTTCACGGGCAGGCGCCGATCCTCTTCAACAAGTTGCAGTGGGGCAATCCCGACCAATGGAACTACTACTTCCGCGATCTGCATTACTTGTGCCGATTCCTAAACATGGAATTTGAGACCGTCAACAAGTGGCAGATCGTGACGTTGGATTCGCCGCTTCACGACCTGCAGGACGCCCCCATACTTTACATTTCCGGCAGCGGCGAATTCGCCCCCACCGGTGAGAAAGCAAGAAAGCTCCGCGACTACTGCGAGGCCGGCGGCACCCTCGTCGGCCATCCGAACCGCGGCGACGCCAAGTTCACCGCTTCGTTCAAAAAGACGTTCACCGAGATCTTCAAAGACCGCAAGTACGCGTTCGAGGCCCTCGACAAGGACCACCCCGTCTACTCAACCCATTTCGGAAAAGGCGGGGAAAACCGCTTCAAGCGGGAGGTCCCCCTGGAAGGCATGGATGACGGCGGACGAACCTTCATCTTCCTCGTCGGCGGAGACATCGCGGGCGCCTGGCACCAAAACCGGTCCATGACGCATGGCGATGCCTTCAAAATCATGGCCAACATCCGCTACTACGCGGCCCCCGGCAACGACTGGCTCCCCGGACGCCTCCGGCCTAAGACCCTGCCCGGCGAGCCCGCCAAGCCACGGGGAACACTGAAGATCGGCCGAGTGCAACACGCCGCCGACTGGGACGCGAACCCCACCGCCTGGGGTCGCATGGGAAGCATCCTGAAACACACCCACGGCGTGTCCATCGACGAAACCAAGGGCGTCATACTCGATGATGCGGCCGCGCTTAAGGACTTCGACATTCTGCACATCACCGGCTACGGCAGGCTAAAGCTGAACGCCGCCCAACAAGGCGTCTTGAAGAAGTACATGGCCGACGGCGGACTGGTCCTGATCGACGCCGACACAGGCGACCAGGACTTCGCAACCTCCGCCGGAAAGCTCGTGGACGAGATGTACCCGGAAAAGAGCATCCTGCTTCCGATCGATCACCCCATCGTTCAAGGCGGACCGGCCGGGACGAAGCCCTTGGCCAAACTCAGACCTACGCCGTGGAGCGGCGGCAAGCTCAGGGGACGGAGCGCGCCTCCCTTCACCGCGATCAAGGAAGCCGATCGCATCTGTCTGCTCTTGGCGCCCTTTGATCTCTCGGCTTCGATGGATGGCCACTACATTTACGGAATGTATGGGTATCGCCGCGATTCGGTGTTGCAGATCATGACGAATCTGCTGATGTGGCGATTCGAGACGCGGCCGCGGGGCAAGTAGGCCTTGCCCGCACGATCCGGATGCGCGAATGGGCGATGCCCATCCTGACGGGTGGAACATCGGGTGCTGGTAGGCGGCGAATGTCCGCCGAACACAACGGGAGGCATGGCGCATGGTTTTTTCGACATGGTGTATTGTCGCGGGACTGAACATCGGCGCGTTGGCCGCCGAACCGGAAGAGGGATTCGTCTCCTTGTTTAACGGAAAGGACCTCAGCGGATGGCAGGTCGAAGGACCCCATACGAAGGCCTTCCAGGCACGCGGCGGCGAACTCCAATGCGACTTCATCGGCAACTATCCGACATGGCTGCGAAGCGACAAAACGTACGAGAACTTCATCCTGCGGTTCGACTACAAGATCCCCTTCTACTGCGAATCGGGATTGTTGATCCATGCGCCGCTTCACGGCCGGGCCTCCAAAGTCGGGATCAAGATCGTACTGACCGAAGACACGGCACGCGGCGCCAAAACCCAACACACCGGCACGGTCCTCGGAGTGGCCCGCGAGAAGGAAATGCCCGCCGACAAACACAGCACCTGGTACCCCATGGAGGTGATCATGGACTACCCGATGCTCCGGGTCACGCTCGCAGGAAAGCTCGTCCAAGAGATCGACTGCGAAAAGGACGAGACGCTTCGATACCGCTTGCGGCAGGGCTACATCGGCTTCACCGCGATGGGCTCACCCTGCAGCTTCCGCAACATCCGGATCAAGGAGCTGCCTTCGAAAGAGAAATGGATTCGACTGTTCGACACCATCCCCGGGATCGACTCGAAGGACAAGTGGATCCCCCTCCGACCCGATAAGAAACATGGGATATGGAACATCCTCAACCGCGCCCGCTGGGAGGTCTGCAACGGCGTTGTCCGTGCCTCCGGCGACGGCTATCTGATCACCGATACCGAGTACCAGGATTTCGAGTTGTTCACGTACATCCGGGCAACGCCCCACGCCAACGGCGGGATCTTCTACCGATGGCTCGGCCTGAATACCAATGACCGCGCCTACGAAATCCAGATCTACAACAACCCCGACGGCAACAACCCCACGGGAAGCGTCTACAGCTACGTCCGCAACAACAACCTGAACCTCCCCGACAACGAGTGGTTCCCCATGCAGATCTTCGTGAAGGGAAAGACCTGTTTCACCCGCGTGAACGGCGACGACGGCGTCCGCGCCACTGAACTGACGGAGTTCGTCCGGAAGGGTCGTATCGTCCTTCAAATGCACAGCAGCGGTTCTCGGATCGAGTGGAAGGACCTGCGGATCAAACCGCTGGACTGAAAACCGAACTCGGAGACTGACGGAACGTGCGGCCGCGTCGTGACGCCAATCAGAGCCGCGTGAGGGAGCGAACAGGTTCGTAGAGCCAACGGCTCAATTGGGCGCGCCTCTTCTCATCGTCCTCATGTCAAAGCAACAGATGACACGGGGCGAGGGATAGGCGAGCCCGTACGGAGGCTGGAACGGCCCGTCGACTCGGCGATGCAAAACATAGCCATCTTCGCCTGATGGAGAATATGAGCATGACCTTCAGAATGCTTCGAGCGGCCTTCATCGTCATGGCGGTCGCCGCACGGGCAATAGCCCAGACAACACAGGCCACCACGAGCCAAGCGGCGGGTGCTCATCAGCTCTGGCCTAGTAATGCCCTGACCAAGGTCCTGCGGACGGCCACGCCCGCACCCGCAACGCAACCGACGGTGATCGACGTGGCGGGTGCCAAGGGCGAGATTGTCGGCGCGCAGGCCGTGTTTCGACCCTCAAGGGCGACTCCCGGCGCGACGGCGACGATGAGCCCGCTGCGACATGTGAATTCGGGAGCCATCATCACCAGTGAGGCAGTGAAACTTCGGTGGGTTCGATACATCGATATCCGTCGGAACACCCACGATCTTCCCGCCGATGAACTCGTGGTCAAGGCCCCGGCGAGTATCCCGGATCCGTTCTGGGAAGACGACCGCATCCCCGTCAAGGCCGACGAGGCCCAACCGCTCTGGATCGAGATCTACATCCCTCGCACGGCAGCCGCCGGGAACTACAATGCCACGCTCAGCGTGTCCGACGGCAGCGCCACGGCCGAACTGCCCCTCCGACTTCGTGTGTGGAACTTCGAGCTGCCACAGGAAAGGCACCTCTCTGTCGTGAACTGGTGGAACTTCCCCGGCGCGGGGTTCGCCGAGCGTATCAAACCGTATACCGACGAGTACTGGCAACTGCTGGCGAGGTTCTGCTCGTTTCTGGTCGAGCATCGCCAGACGGATATCAACACCTCCATCGGGATGATCGAGGAGACCGGCGATGATCGGACGGGATTCACGCACGACACCGGTAAGCTCGAACGATACGCCGAGGTCGCTTTCGGCGCCGGTATCCGCAGGATTCAGCTCCATTCCGTCGGACGCGCCACCGCGGGACTGACCGAACCCCACAGCCGGGTCGCACCCGTCGAGACGAACGTTCGGCGGCTTGCCGCTCTTGATAAGACCATCCAACGTCGCGGGTGGCAAAACCGATTTGCCGTTAGTATCAGCGACGAACCATTCATCTACCACGAGGAATCTTACGCCACCCTGGTCGATCGCGTGCACAAGACCGCCCCCAGCATCCGCGTGATCGAGGCCGTCGAGACCGAATACCTCGGAAAGCTGGACATCTATGTCCCCAAGCTTAGTCACCTGAACCTGTGGTATCCGCGTTTCGAGCAGGTCCGGCGCGAGGGCGCCGAACTCTGGTTCTACACCTGCTGCCATCCCCTGGGGCGCTACCCGAACCGCTTCCTCGACCAGCCCCTTGTCAAGACCCGCGTGCTGCATTGGATCAACTACCTCTACGACATGGACGGCTATCTCCACTGGGGCCTCAATCACTTCGCCCCCGGGAAGGACCCGTACAGCGAAGAGGGCATCAGCGAAGGTCTGCCGTTGGGCGACCGGGCGATTGTGTATCCCGGCCGCAACGGACCGATCGGCTCGCTGCGATTCAGCGCTCAGCGCGACGGACTACAGGACTATGAATACCTCTGGGTCCTGGAGAACCGGTTGCGAAACATCAAAAACCGCGCGGGCAAGGAGGCCTTCTGGCTTGATCCGCGCCAGAGACCCATGGAGCTGTGTCGACGCGTGGCGTGGTCGTTCCACGGCCACACCCGAGACCCGAGAGTCCTATTGAACACGCGCCGGACCATCGCCGCCGAGATCGAGGCTCTGCACGCTCAACCCCTCCTGGTCGTGCAGACCTCTCCGCCGGAGGGAACATGGATACCGGCCGGTCCGCGAGTGGTGAACGTCCGCGGCCTGGCGCCGCCCGGCGCCCAGGTGATCCTCAACGGCAAGGAAGTGAAAAACGTCCGAGAGAGCGGATACTTCCTGGCGGCACATTTCCTGAACGACAAACAGCCGAAGATCACCGTCGAGGTGACTCACAAGGGCAAGAAACGCACCGCGCAGAGGACCTTCCGACCGGCGGACTGACCGCCGGAGGACGATCGGCGGACCGACATACGAGCCCGCACTTCGATCTGTCAAGTATGCTTGCACGGATCCCGTCGGATCGGTACAAGCAACCCCCAACGGGTCGTCGTACTTCCGCCTGTGACCCGTGAAGGAGCAAGGCCCGGATGGTCCACCGATCGAGAAGACTCCTTCTGCTGATGGCACCGCTGGCGATCATGGCCGGCTGCACGCCCACCGGCAGTCGGATTCGTCTCATCGGTTCACAGGCCCTTGACCCGCCCGGACGATATCCGAACACGCTCGAGTTTCAACGGGGCGCATGGGCCGACGAGGGAAACCGCGGAACCGCCGTCCTGGTGGGACCTCAGGCCGCCGTCCTGTTCGACTACAAGGGTCCCGACAATCGATTTGAGTTGCTCATCCGCGGAGAAGGCGAGTCGATCCTCTACCATCGTGTCGGCCAACGACCGGCCATGACGGCCGATGGCCGGCGAATCGGGCATCCCGTCGGCATCCGGGTTCATCGGGACAACGAGCGGCTGGACGTCAGCTTCGACCTCCTGGTGGGACGAGCGGACCTCCGCGAATTCGGCCCGGCCTTCGAGCACTATCCCAGACACATTCGACTCATCGGCCGGTCGGCGATTGCTCGCACGGCGTGGTCGCAAGAACCCGCGACACGCTCGGCGACCGACCCGGGAATAAGCGGTACGCCGCAAGCCCAGGGTCCTCTGCCTGTGAGCCTCCGCGACGTGGACCCGGCCTGGTTGTTTGGATCGTTCGCCCAAACACTGCCCCTGTTGCCCGGCGCAAACCCTACTACGAAGCCGTCGTTCTTCTCGCGCCGGCAACGGCAGTAGCGCGGAGGGGCACGGAGTCCGCATCGTGCCTGAATGGGCCCTGCTGTGCCCGGCCGCTTTCCCGTCGCACGCGACGGCACTGGGGAATGGAGGAACGCGAATCGGTCGATCACCTCCCCGAAAGACAATCGGCCTCGCGGTGGGTTACACCATCGTCCCCAGCGCGTAGAATGGCAGTGCCGAACGATACATCCCCATGGCATTCGGACGAGGAGGCACGATGGCCAACGAAACGATGCTTGAAGAGAAGGTCTACGACGCCACCGAGAGCCACCGCCTCAGCATGCGGGACCTCCTCGAATACTTCCACCGCCGCGGCACAATGCGGGTTTCCGACCTGCACCTCAAGGTGGGCTGTCCGCCGATTTACCGCGTCGACGGCGACCTCCAGAAGATGAAGGGCGCCCCATTGCGCCCCGAGGCGATGGAACCGCTCGTCCGATCCCTCCTCAGCGACGTCGAATGGCAACGGTTGCAGGAACATCGATCCGTCGACAGTTCGTACATCACCGAAACGATGCAGTTTCGGATCAACTGCTTCTACGACAACGACGGCCTGGCGATGGCCATCCGGGCGCTGAACAACGCCATTCCCCCCGTCGAAGAGATCGGATTCCCCAACTTCGTCTGGCGCGACATCCTGAATCGACAACAAGGGCTCGTCCTCATGACCGGCATCACGGGAGCCGGCAAGTCGACCACGATTGCATCGCTCATCGATCGCATCGCCCAACAGCGAGCCTGCCGAATCATCACGCTCGAGGATCCGATCGAATACCGCCTGATCGGCAAAACGGCCATGATCTCCCAGCGGGAGGTCGGGCGCGACGTGCCCAGCTTCGAGCGAGGTCTGCGCGACTGCCTCCGTGAGGACCCCGATATCATCTTCGTCGGCGAGATGCGCGACCGGGAGTCGACCTCCTGGACGTTGACCGCCGCGGAGACCGGCCACCTCGTGTTCTCCACCCTCCACACGCGCGATGTCCGGGGCTCGATCACGCGCATCCTCGACATGTTCCCGTCGATGCAGCAGGACGAGGTCGCCGGCCAACTGTCGCTCGGCCTGAGCCACATCATCTGCCAGAAACTGATCCCCCGGGCCGACGGCAACGGCCGCGTCGTCGCGATGGAGATCCTGAACAACACCTATGCAATGTCCAACCTGATCCGACAGGGCAAGATGGAAATGATCTACACCCACTTGCAGACGAGAACCAAGGACATCTCCGAGGAAAGGATGATCACGCTCGAGCGATCGCTGGCCATGCTGGTGCACAGAGGGATCATCACGGAGGAGGAGGCCGAAAAGTGGACCAACCACCGCTCGGCGTTTGTGGATGAAATGCAGCGAATGGAATAAAGATCATCACGTCGAAAGACGGAGGAAAGGGACCATGCGCACCGTGATTCGAACGAGGCGGGCCGGCCTCGTCCTGATCTTGGCGGGCCTGTCGTGCGTGCGGCTCGCCGCAGCCGAAACGGAGGGCACGATGACCGGCAAGATCGTCGGCATGTACGTGCATCAGCACTGGCCCTACAACCACCCCTACGCCGCCCGAACCTGGACGTTGGACGACTGGCGCGGCTACGCCGACGGACTGAAGCGAATCGGCTACAACACAATCATGGTCTGGCCGATGCTTGAAACCATGCCCGATCCGCTGACGCCAAGCGACCAGGCAAACATCGACAAGATCGCCAAGGTTATCGACCTGTTGCACGACGAGTTCGGAATGCAGGCCTGGCTCGCGCTGTGCCCCAACGTCGGCGCAGACAATGCCGAGGCGGCCAAGGCGCCCTTCGAGAAGCGGCACTTCTTCTACTGCGACACCCGCGTGAACCCCGCCGATCCGGCGGCGATGCGAGAGATGATGGCCCGACGCGAAAAGCTTCTGCGACCGCTCGCCAGGTTCGACGCCATATCGATCATCGACAGCGATCCCGGCGGATATCCCGGCTCGACCAACGCCGAGTTCGTCAACCTCCTGATGGAACACCGCAAACTCTTCGATCGCCTGCGCCCCGGCATCGAACTGGTCTACTGGATGCACGTCGGCTGGCAGGGCTATTGCCGCTTCTATCAGACCGGCAAGTTCTCATGGGGAACCGAGCAGGAACAGGTCGACGTCTTGAACCGACTGAAAGCGCTCAATCCGGAACCGTGGGGCATCGCCAATGGCCTGGCCCACGCCAAAAAGGTCGGGGTGGAATCACGCGTCATCAGTTTCAGCTACGGCCGGATCGAGGGCGAGCCGTCGTTTCCGCTGACGAACTTCGGCGGCGACCTCGCCTACAAAGGCGGCCAGGACGCCACCGATCGCGGACTGATGGGAAACGCCCAAACCCACTGCATCCAACTACCCAACACGTTCGCCTTCGCACGAGGAGCAACCGGCAAGCCGCTCCACCCGGAGGACTACGTTCGCTTCGCCGATGACCTCATCCCCGGCCGGGGCGAGCTGATCGTCCGGGGCTGGCAGGCATTGGCGGGCACCGACGCGGCCGCGATGTCGGCCCTGGCCGATACGCTCGGGCAACTGCCCGACGAGAAGCTGACACCCGGTCCGCTCAAGGGCCTGCTCTTCGGCAGCCCTCGCCGATTCATCACCGACCTGGTCATGCAACTCCGCATGAAGTCGGCGTTCGAGGCGCTTCGCGCCGCCGTCGATCAGAACCGCGCCACGAACGAACCGCTTCGGGCGTTCGTGGCGGCCACCGAGGTCTGGCAGCGGCAACACGGCTACGAAAACGCCTGGTGGTGGCCCGACTTGCAGACGACGCTCCGCAAGCTCAAATCCGCCCCGATCGACGCCGTCCTCGACAGCCAGTTCACGATCGAGTCGGCCCCGCCGAAGGATTGGACGGGCACCGGCTACGAGTTCACGCATAAGATGCTGCGCGACACCGAATCGTATACGCCCCGGCTGATCGCGGCGATGAAGAAGGCTTCGGCGGAGGACAAACCATGAGTCTTAAGAACCAACACCTGTCGTCATTGGAGAGACGTCTGGAGAGCCTGGAGCGTCAGAACCGGCGGCTAAAGGGGTTGACGATAGCCGGCGCGGTCTGCCTCGGCGCCGCCCTTCTGCTCGGCGCGGGACAGGGAGAACGGGCCGCCGATCGCCATGGCCCCGACAGAGACGCCGATGCGGAAGACCTCGTCGTGCGCGATCGGAACGGAAAAGTCCGCGCTCGGCTCGGCATGCTCAAGGGTGACGCGCCGGCGCTGATGTTCTACGATCGTGAGGGAACGGTCCGCTGCGCGATCGGCATCGTGGACGAGGTCCCCCGACTCGACTTCTTCGATCCGAGCCGGTGCTCTCGCATCTGGCTGGGCGTTTCCAAAGAAGGCATGGCCGGTATGAACCTCTACGATCAGGAAGGAAACGCGGGCGAGGCACTCGGCGTCGCGGCAAACGGCGAGCCCCGCATCGAACTGCGAAAGGGCGCTCGTAAGAAGCTGTTCACGCTTAGCACGCAGTAGCCGTCGATTGCCTCAGCCGGCACTGTGACGCCCGCTCATGAGTCAATCATCGACCGGCTCCCCTTGTCAACAGGCGCGCATCACGCCATGCTTTTCCCACAGAGGGAGGTATCTGGCATGGCGTGTCTTTTGCGAGCATCCGTGTTGGTGGGAATCGCCGGCCTTTCGTTGGCTTCTATGACGCGCGCCGCACCCGCAGAACCTGTGCGGTTCAAGCAGGACCGATTCGCTATCGGCTTCTGGGTGGACCCGCCCGTAACGGACGATCGATACCGCGAACTCGTCGAGGCGAATTTCACGATGGCCATCGGCGGCTTCAACGCCGCCACGCCGGACAAGGTCAAGGAGCAGATCAAGCTGCTGGAGAAGTACGACCTGAAAGGCTTGGTCGCCATGGGCGGCCTGCGGCCGGAGCAACTGCCGGATTCGCCGGCGGTCTGGGGCTATCTGCTGCGCGATGAACCGGCTGCCAGGGATTTCGCCCCGCTGCGACAGGCCGTGGACAAGATCCGGGCGGCCAGACCGGGCAAGTTGACCTACATCAACCTCTTTCCATGTTACGCGACAACCCAGCAGTTGGGCACGAACACCTACGAGGAACACGTCGCGCGATTTGCCGACGAGGTCGACGTCGATGTCCTCAGCATGGACCACTACCCGTTCATAGAGCCCGATCGCGACACGCGGTCCGCCTACTGCGACAATCTCGAGGTGATGCGAAAACACGCCCTGCGGAAGAAGATCCCCTTCTGGAACTTCTTCAACACGATGCCGTTCGGCAGCCACTACGACCCGACCGAAGCCCAGCTCAACTGGCAGATCTACACGTCGATCGCCTATGGAGCGAAGGGGGTCCTCTACTTCTGCTATTGGACGCCTCGCGGCGATGAGTTTCCCAAGGGCGGCGCGATTATCACGGCCGAGGGCCGCCGAACCCGCCACTACGAACAGGCCAAACGGATCAACGGATCGATCAAGAACCTCGGTCCGACACTGATGAAGCTGACCAGCACCGGTGTCCGTCGAGTGAATCCGAAGGACGACGCTTCCAAGATCCTGGCGGTCACACCCATCAGGAGGCTGACCCGGGGCGACTACCTCATCGGCGTGTTTAGTCACGACGATGGCCGGCGGGCCGTTCTGCTGAACAACTATCACTTCGCCTACACGTCCTGGCCGACCATCGAATTCGACGTGCCGGCGGACAAGGTGGTCGAGGTCTGCCAGAAGACCGGCAAGGAGATCCCCCTGCTCGACGACAGTCCGGCGATGGAAGGCATGCAGTTGTCGATCGACGCCGGAAAGGGCCGGCTGTTTCTCTTGCCGCCCCGATAGTACGCCGGCGTCTGTAGCGGCCCGCGCGTCGCAGGCCGAACGGGTTTTTGGGATACATCGGTACGGCGAGCGGCCGTGGGCCACTGGCGGCTCGCCCGTCTGTGTTCTCGCGCGTTTGTTCTTCCGAACCGGGCGGTCCTCCGCCCGGTCGTCCTTCCGAGCCGGACCGTCTCGGTCCGGTCGTCGTCCCGAGCCTGTCGAGGGGAGCCTCAGGGTCGAAGGCAGACCCAAAAGGCGATGGCCCGGCTCGGGTCGCGGGATATATCTGAAGAGGCCCGCGAAGAGGGTTGATGCACAATCCGAAACGGGGGCATCTGTCGTCTGCGGCCGAATCAGGCGCGCTTCCGTCGTCGCTTGCCGTTGCCGGATTCGCGGAGGTCGCTGAACTGATCGATGTGCATCAGGGAGATGGTGCGCCAATGTTCCGCGATGCGGTGCCCATCCTCATCGCGTCCGAGCCGACTTGGCAGGACGGCCGTACGCCGACCGACGATGACCATGCCCGGTTCCGAAACGTCCAGTCTCGTCCCATCGGACAGGTGGACTCTGAACGGCTGAAACGGCCGGTCTTCGAGTCTGTCAATGAGGTCCTTGGGACGCATAATTCACACCTTGAATTCCAGCCGGCCGAAAGGGAACGTTCAACGAATCGTCTGTGCGCCATGCCCGATCGCTCGCGTCACTCCCTTATGGACCCGCCCGCGATTCGAAAGGCCGAGATCACCGCCAAGCCGATGAACAGAATGTCCATGGGTCCGAATGCTTCCTTCAAAAAGAGACCCAACGCCGCCCCGAAGCTCGGCTCTTCGTCGTCTTGGCTCAACACGGGTCCGGCAGGAACCGCCTTGCCCGCGTCCGCCACAACCCGCTTCGCCGCCGGCTGGGACGCCGCCGCGGAGTCTTCGTGATCTTCCTCCCCCTCGTCCAAGGATTCCGCCCGGGCCTTCGCCCGGAACTTCTCGCGATATTCATTGGCCAGGGCGCGAATCTCGGCCTCGTTCTTCTTCTCGAGCTGTTTCTCCGCCGTCGTGCGGACCGTCGGCCACTGTTGCCGGCGCTGCTCCTTGTCCACGATTCCAGCCTCGTCCAACGCCTCGTTGCCCATGGCAATGATCAGGAATGCCTTCTCCGTCTCAAGACTACTCGCGTGACCCGTGATCATCGAGTAGAGCACGACGAAGAAGATCGCCACCTTCCCCACGACGATCCCCGCCACCGCAAGCCCAGCGGCCACGATCCCCGCAAGCCGGGTCTTCTCGTGGTGACCGATGACCATCCCCAGGCCGGCCAGCATCCCGACACCCCATGCGACGAAACCCGACTCATATTGGGTCACAACGGCAATCACGCACCAGACGACGGCGCCGATCAGCGCCCCAATCCCGCTGACGATACATCCCAACACGAATGACCCCGCCGCTTTCGCCGCATCGCCCAGGATGGACGTCTTCTCGACCCGGTCCGCCGTCCCGACGCCCGCTTTGAAAACCTCGCCGGTCCGCTTGTCGTAACCGCAGTGATCGCATCGAATCCATCCGATCGACATCGGCTGGGCGCAATGCGGACACGCCCCGCCCTGCGACCGAAGAACCGGAGCGCTCGACTCCAGCATGATGAAGTCCGTCACCGCTTGCGGATTCTCGGCCCCCTCGGACGAAAAAACGACACCCACCGCAGGATCGGCCGCCCCTCCGGCCGCCGCCGACCCCGCGCCTTCGCCTCCCTTGCGAACCGCCAACCGGGCCTTCGCACGCTCATAGCACGCGCGACAGTAGTAGCGGCCACGCTTGTCCTTGGTGCGAGGCCGGCCCGAACAATCTTGGCCACAGATCGAACAGATCTTCGGAGCAGGAACCGTCGCGTCGGAAGGCATGCTGAACGCTCCCCAGCAAGCACAAGCCGCTGCTTCAGGATGATGTGTAAGTGACTAGGTCAGCGGTATCAATCCACCGCCGATTAGGGATACTACCACTCTCTGTATGGGCTGTCTACCCGCGATCATCGTGTGACTCGTCAGATCTGCAAGCTGGACGGACCGCCTGGGACTCAGCGACCTGGAGGCCTCTTCTTCAGCATCACGGTTCCTTCACGATCGGCGAAGGTCCCTTCAAACCATTGGCGGGCCTCCGACATCGTCGGCACGTCTTCCGAAGCGGAGTTCGTCGCCTTCGTGACATGCTTGGGGGCGTCGGCCCGGGCCAGCTCATACGCCACCTCGCGGAGCGGCTTCAAAACATCGTTCGAATCCCTGTGCGAAAACAGGGTGTAGTTGATCATCACCTCGCCGGTGTCGTCTCGCTCACGAATCTCGACGATTCGACCATTCTGCGGGTAGTCGAATGTGGACGCCGTGAGCATCTCGAGGTAGCCGCCGCGATCCTGCACGCGATTGAAGTGCCGATGGCCCGCCAAGTGGAGAATCACGTTCTCAGTACTGCTCAGTAGTTTCCGAAACTCATCGGCTGTAACCTCGCTGCCCCCCAACTGAATGAGCGCGTCGCTGGGATGATGCGTCGCCACGATGATCCAATCACCCGCGTCGGCGGCCTCCTTCAGCCGATCCTTCAGCCACCTGAATTGCGCTCTTGACATCGCCCCTTCCGAATAGAGCAATCCGGGTATCGGATTCGCAACGTCCGTGGTGTCCGCCACAATGAGACGGAGTCTCGGCGCAATCTGCAACGTGTAGCCCACCGCCGAATCAGACACGAACGAGTACCCGTGCCCTGCCGGCTCGGACTCTGTGGCAAATAGCGCTTCCATGAACTCCGTTCGTGAGAAGTAAGCCCGATCCGGATTCGCGGTGACCCGCGTAGGCTCAGCAAACAGTGGCGGCGGACCGGGCTCTGCCGGGGATACGGGTCCATACGTCCACTCCCCATCCGGGACAAGCACGAGCGGCAGAATCCAGCCCGGCCGCCAGTCCAACGGTAGCGGACTGATACGCGAACCATCTTCCTGTTCCAGTATCAAAAAGTTGCCGGCCGCATACACATCATGATTGCCAAGCGTCCCATACCACGGAATGGTCGGAAGTGGGCCATGTCGCCCCTGCGTATAGATCCCTTCCGCCTGGAAAGCGTGGTACGGATCCATCAAGGGAAGCGGCAAAGTCGCCGGGTCGCGGTCATCGAGTCCGGACAGCGGATTGACCTCCTGTCCGTCCATGATCTGAAGGAACCAGCGAAGCTCATTGCCCTGGACGTTGTCGGTGAAATCGCCGGTGTGAAGCAAGATATCGATATTCGCCACTTCCCGATGGTACCGATTGACAGCACGGATCGTGCCGTCGAGGAGCTGCATGGAGTAGCCCTCATAGGTCCGCCAGGAGGCCCCAATGATCTCGCCAAACTCCGCCGTCCGGGCAGGGGATTCGATGTCCAGAACATGCGAATCCGAGATGTGCGCCAGACGGGCAAGAAGCGTGTAGGGGTGCGGCCCGGGCACGAAGGGTAGCTCTTTCGGCCACCCGGAATCGGGATCGCTGGAGCAACTAAGGCCGAGAACCAATAGCCCCACCCAGAGCAGGAGAAAGCGTGGACCCCTCTGAGCGTGTGGGTGGAGCATGGCGTGCTGATTGTAGCAGGTTTGCGGGCGCCGTCCAAAGGCCATCGGCCACTCCGGGACGTTCGCGTACGACTACAAGAACCGGATGGTGCGGTTCACCGAAACGGTCGGCGGCAATCGGCACGACTATGTGTACGACTTTCTGCGCCGGCTGATTAAGACGGTCGTCGACGTCGGCGGGCCGACGGAGGGCCAGACGCTCTACTACTACAAGGGCCACCAGATCGTCGAGGAACGTGACGGCACTGACACCGTTCAGGCGACGTTCGTCTACGGCAACTACATCGATGAAGTGATCACGAGGCGCCGGTTGAACACCGACTTCTACTACGTCCGGGACGACCAGTACAACGTCGTTCGGATTGCGGACGCGTCGGGCAACATCGTGGAGTCGTACGACTACAGCGACTTCGGCGTCCCGCTTAACCCGACGACGCGGCAGGTCCTCACGTCGTCGGCGGTCGGCAACCCGTTCTTCTTCACGGGCAGGCCATTCGATTGGCAGACGGGGCTGTACAACTACCGCACGCGCTACTACGACCCGATCGCCGGCCGGTTCACGTCGCGCGACAGCATCGGGATCTGGGGCGATCCGTTCAGTCTCGGAAACGCATTCTCCTACGTAGGAAACGATCCGTGGTCGTACGTTTTCTATCTGTTTTCTGCAATACGCCGTTGACACGTTACCGAGTCGAGGATATACTGTCCCTATCTACGCGAGGGGACTCCCAGCAAGAACACAAGGGAACAAGAGAGTAATAGGGGCTCCCGAAGAATTCGGTGATGCGACCACGGAGTGAGATGAGAGGGTAGGAGGCGTTCGTGCCTTTCACCACCCATTCGAGGATGGCGCGTGAACCCGCAGGCGGGCCTCAGTTCCTATCTCGAGCCAGAATACCTCAGAGGCCGCTGTTTTTATGCTCACGCTCGTTTCTCGCCTGTCGGTTCAATTGCAAGGTCGTAGATTGCACACTGCTTGGTCGGAGGATTCGGCGTAACGTGGCACTAGGATCCAGTAGGCAGCGAGTTGTGTCTAGATAAAGTGAAATGGGCGAGACATCCTCGGATTCTACAGCGTATCGCAGAGCAACGGGTTTAGCCCTTGGCACCATCGTTGGCACTGCATGAGACTCGGCTGATTATGAAGCAATTGGCGACATAGTTCTGATTGTTGTTCGTTGCTGCAAATTGAACGGCCTTTCTTCAGTGGAGATGAGGTAGTTTCAGAACCTGTGGAAATTGGATGAAGGAAGGGGCATCCTCCTG
>CAZQTW010000057.1:0-41603 GCA_964596165.1 uncultured Planctomycetales bacterium
ACACCGCAATCCGCATGTCAAAGCAGAATCCTGGACGGATCTCTTCGCCTGGTCCCAGCGATTCCTTCTGGTTTCCCGCGTTCCTCATGGGTGGGCTTCCTTGTCTTCTCGAGCCGGCGGAGGGTATAGACCCGGCTCAGCCCATGTATCAACTTCCGTTATCGACTCCGGTCAATCTGTCGGCCACCTTGTCTTCTCGTACCCTCTAGTGAGAATATCGCCTCGGATCCGCGTGCCCGCCATAGGGTCATGACCTTATCTTAATCATGTGCCCTTTAGATGAGCTTTATCTTTTGATATCGGCAGGACCGATCGAAAATGATCGAACTTCTTTCTCTTTCATTGGTTAGTGAGGACTTTTGCGTTTACCGGTGCGTTGAACGGGGGAGTAGCGGAGTGCTTTGGGCTAGACTTCGGCCAAGCCTTCGCGGATTGCGTAGCGAGCCAGTTCGACACGGTCATGGATGTCGAGCTTCTTCATGAGGTTGTTGGTGTGGACCTCGACGGTCTTGAGGCTGATGTGCATGGTTGTGGCGATCTCCTTCTTGGACAGACCGCGGGCGATGTAGCGAATGACCTCTCCCTCTCGTGGCGTCAGTGTGGCGGAGCGTGTCCGCGGTTTCTCGGCGAGCCTGGCGCCTCGTGAATCGAGCACGATTCGTGATTGCACCTCGGGCGAGTAGTAGGAGACTCCGGAAGCGACCTTCCGGATCGCCTCGATAATCGACTCCGGCGATTCGCCCTTGGTGAGGTAACCCGATGCCCGGACGGCCAGCGCCTGCTCGATGTATCGATCACTCAGGAACCCGCTGAGAAAGATGATTCGCGTGGCCGGGCACCGAACGCCGATCACCTCGGCGGCGCGGAAGCACAGCATGCCGGGCATGTCAATATCGAGGAGCAGGACGTCCGGTTGATGCTCCACCACCTTGGCGATTGCCTCGTCCGCATCGCCCACGTCCGCGACGATCTCCAGGTCGTTTTCTCTTGCCAACCGATCGCGGAGGGTCTTACGCACCATCGCGTGATCGTCGGCCAGCACGACGGATATTTTGTGACTCACGGTGCTCGCCCTTTCAAGCCCGTCCGCCCAACAGTTCTGCGACCGCGTCGGCCAGTTGCGACATCCGAAACGGCTTGTGGAGCAGGGCAACATCGCTGAGACTGTCTCCGTGCCAGTCCGGATTCTCGCTGTCCGCGACGAGAACCGCGGGGGTGGTTGCCCCCTGCGTCCGCAGGCTTTGGAGACAGGCTGGCCCATTCTGTTTGGGCAAGTCGACGTCCGCCACGATCAGGTCGACCTCGTCCTTGTACCGCCGATACCCTTCCATCAAATCGTCGCCGTCAACGGCCTGAATCACCCGATATCCCAGCGTCTCGAGCATCATGGCCGCCGTCTCACGGACGAATCGATTGTTCTGTGCCAGGAGGACCAGCCGGCCACCGCCGGGGCGCCGCTCATCCGTCGGGGGCCTTTCAGCGAGCCCCAAGAGGGTTTGGGCCACGCGTTTGGCCTCGATCGCCGCTTGTTCGATTGCGTCGAGGGATTCGACCGCCTCGTCACTGCCGCCTAATGCTTCCTTGGCAAGTTCGACGTTGCCGAGGACGGCCGTCAGGAGGTTGTTGAAATCGTGGGCGGCGCCGGCGGCCAATCGGTCCAGGGCCTCGATCCTCTTGGCCACCAAGTCCTGAAGGTGCTCCTTCGTGTGTCGTAATTCGTCTTCCGCCGCCTTGAGCCTGAGCATCGATCTGATCTTGGCGACGAGGGCCACGCGGTCGAGGGGAGTGAAGAGGAAATCGTCGGCTCCGGCCTCGAGATACCGGCCGCGACGTTCGGGGTCCGAGTCTCTTGGCAGGATAAGCACGAGAGGGATTCGCGATGTCGCCGGGTCGGTCCTGAAATGCTTGCACGTTTCAACGTCGTTTGGCGCGATTGCCTGAACGGCGACCAGGGCGCCGTCGAGCGGCGACCCCGTGGCAAGTCGGAGTCCCTCTTCCGGGTTGTTCGCGGTGATCAGGCGGCATTCGGGCAGGTAGGAGGCAACAACCTGTCCGATCGAACGTAACGTCCGCGGGTCTTCGTCAACGACGAGCAGCGTAGGCATGCCCGACCGTCCCGCTCTTGCCCAAGACTACCCCGACGGAGATGATTACAGGCAACGGAGAGGGTGGGATTCGAACCCACGGTGCCCTTTTGGGGCACACACCCTTTCCAAGGGTGCTCCTTCGGCCGCTCGGACACCTCTCCAAGAAGCTCTCAGTATTCAGTTACCGGCTTTCTCCGATGGCTGTCGGCCTGCAACCGCATGAGCCATTATACCTCTTCTTCCTCGGGCAACAACGTTCTTCGGCGCCAGGGGACGGACGTTGCGATTTGACCGATTCGGGTGAATCCACCATACTGATGCATCGTATTTGCCCGGGGGCCGGCATGGGTTTTCGTCGGGGGTGGGACTTGCCGAAGGTGGATGATTGCTCTGCACTGTCGACCGACACGTGACGACGGAAGGCTGAGGGCCGATTGTCGAGAGCGTTTCTTTCTGATGAGGTGACGCGATGTTGAGGATTGCCGTAATCGGCGGCGACGGGACCGGACCGGAAGTGGTTCGCGAGGGGCTGAAGGTGCTCAACGCGGTGGCCAAGCTGGAAGGGTTCAGGTACGAGACACACGACTACGACTTCGGCGGCGAGAGGTATATGAGAACCGGCGAGGTTCTGCCCGACTCGGCGGTCGAGGAACTCCGGCGTTACGACGCGATCTATCTGGGCGCCGTCGGTCATCCGGACGTTGCGCCGGGGATTATCGAGAAGGGCCTGCTTCTGCGGCTGCGGTTTGAGTTGGACCAGTACATCAACCTTCGACCCGTGAAGCTTTATCCGGGCGTCGACTGTCCGCTCAAGGATAAGACGCCCGAGGACATCGACTTTACGGTCGTTCGGGAGAACACCGAGGACCTCTACTTCGGGGGCGGCGGGTTCCTCCGCAAGAACACACCCCACGAGGTGGCCACCCAGGAGATGATTGCGACTCGGTTTGGCGTCGATCGCTGCGTGCGATATGCCTTCGATCTGTGCCGGCGGCGGAATGACAAGAAGATGCTGACGCTGGTGGCCAAGACGAATGTACTGACGTATTCGCACGATCTGTGGTGGCGGGCGTTCAACGAGATCGGCCAGGCGGAGTATCCCGACATCCAGCGTGATTACAACCACGTTGACGCGTGCTGCATGTGGTTCGTCAAGAACCCCGAGCACTACGACACGATTGTCGTGCCGAACATGTTCGGCGACATCATCACGGACCTCGGCGCGATGATCCAGGGCGGCATGGGCATCGCCGCAGGCGGGAACATCAACCCGCAGGGCGTGAGCATGTTCGAGCCGATCGGCGGCTCGGCCCCGAAGTACACCGGTATGAACATCATCAATCCGCTGGCGGCGATCGGCGCGCTAAGCATGCTTTTGGACGAGGTTGGCAAGAAGACCGGCGAAGCGGCCTGCACCCGTGCGGCCCAGCGGGTCGAGAAAGCCATCACCAAGACCACGCCTAAGCTGAAGTCGATGAGCGCCGGCAAGATGGGCTACAGCACGACCGAGGTGGGCGACCTGGTGTGTGCGGCGCTGGAATGAGCATCTGAGCGACCGGTACCGCAAACGTTTCCTATCGGCACATGCGTCGTTCCCCGTTCAAGGTATGTGTCGTCTTCTTTGAACGCTGAGCGCCTTATATTGGTAGGGGAGGTTATCAATGCCCAAGTGGCTGTTGATCATAGTGTCGACTGAGATCGTCGGCCTGTGGTGGCTGTGGAGCGGCACCGTCCTTGCGGATGATTGTGTCGTCCTTCGCCCGGGGTTCCGTGAGGATCGGCTTCCGGCGAACTCGCTGAGAGACGCCGGTTTCGAGAGGGCTGGTACGCCGCAGTCCGATTGGCAGCCATTCGAGAGAGGGTTTGTCGTTGATCGTGACGTGCGATGCGAGGGGACGCAGTCAATCCGTTGTCATGCCGACGACACCCGGTCGGCACAGGGGGCGACGGCCACATTTGTCCCGAATCAGAAACGGATCGCTCCCGTTCGCATCGCGGTCCGAAGTAAGTGCGTGGACGTTCCGTCCGCCCCGTCGGGCGGTTATTGCATCTGGGTCGACATCATTCACACCGACGGCACGCCAACGTGGGGGCTCAGCCGGTTCTTCTCGACCGGGACACACGACTGGGAGCGTCAGACGCTGACGATCATGCCCGTCAAGCCGATTGCCCGTATGCACGTCCACTGTTTGTTCCGATGGGTGCAGGGGACGGCGTGGTTCGACGATGCGGCCGTCTGGTTCCTCGACGATGTGAAGGTCGGCATCTTTGATGGTGAGCCGGTTGAGGTGGCGGATACGCTTTCGGTCTCGTCGACGAGGTCGGCGGACTCATTATCGATTGCCAAGCCTGGGACCGGCTTATCCACGTTCGCACGCGCCGGGGATCTTCTGGAGGTGGCCGGGGACGCAGGCTCAGGTCAAATCGATCGAATCGTCGCGGGCGGCCAACCGCTGAGCGAGCGGTTGTTGCCGGGTGGCATCCTTATCCAAGACGCCGGTCGGCGCGGTGACATCTATCGGGTGATCGGTCCGGTTCGCGTTCAGGGCGGGACGGCAATTCAGAAGGGCACAGTCGCTGCCCTGGACCTCGAGGTTGCCACGACGTGGCGGTCAAAGAATGACCACATCACCGGACACATTGAAATCACCGGTCGACGGCCGGTGGAACGTGCCTTATCCGTTGTGGCCGCCTTTCCGGTTCGAGCGGTTGGTTGGACCTGGCATGACGATGTTCGCCGGTCGCGTCGGATCGAATCCGGATCGACCTATGAGAATACGGCGCGGCTCGATGTCGGCAAGACGGGCAACAGTTCGATGTATCCGTTGGCGGCGATCACGAACGAACGGATCGGCCTGGGACTGGCCGTTCCCCTGGACGAACCGCGGGTCTTCCGACTGGCCTATGATGCGGAGCACCGGTGGTTGTATGCCGCATTCGACATGGCGATTTCGCCCGAGCCGGTCACGTGGTCGAACCGGGTCTCGGCCGCGTTCGAGCTTTTCACGTTCGATGCCACGTGGGGATTTCGCGCGGCGTTGGACCGGTACTACACGTTGCACTCCGCGTCGTTCGTCAAACGAGTCAAGGACATCGGCTTGTGGATGGCGTTCGCGAAGATCAGTCAGGTCGAGCAGGCGGAGGACTTCGGCTTCTATTTCAAGGAAGGGCTTGGGGACGAGGCGTACGACAACGCGCACGGCATTTTGACATTTCGTTACACCGAGCCGCAAAGTCACTGGCTGCCGATGCCCAAGGGCATGAAGCGGAGCTATGACGAGGCGATCAAGCTGCTGAAGCAGCGGAGTCAGGAGGGTGACGCCGCGAGCCGCCGGCCGCATCTTGCCGCCCTGGCGTGCGGGGCGATGACGGCGGCGGGCCAGTATCACGTCGGCCTGTATGATACGCCCTGGTGCGACGGGGCGGTGTTCGCCTTGAATCCCTCGCCGAGTATTCCGGGCGAGACCACCAAGGCGAAGATCAACTACGATCCGGCCGAGGCCGCGAAGCTGTACGCCGACGATCCGCACCATGGCGTCGACGGCGAATACCTCGATTCCCTGGATGGCTGGAGTCAGGAGCTCAACTATCGCCGCGAGCACATGAAATGGGTCGAGGTGCCGCTCGTGTACGATACGGAAGGCCGACGTCCGTGCATCATCAACGCCTTCAGCATCTGGGAGTACGTGCGCTGGATGTCGAACCAGGTCCACGCGCGGGGCAAGTTGATGATGGCCAACTACACGCCCACGAAGTATCCCTGGCAGGTGCCGCACCTGGACCTCATGGGGCAGGAGACCAATTGGAACCCCGGCGGGCGATGGGAGCCGATGTCGGACGCCGACCTGTGCTACCGGCGGAGCCTGTGCGCGTCCAAGCCGTATCTGTTCCTCCAAAACTCGGACTTCAACGCGTGGACGGTTCAACATACCCGCTGGTACATGATGCGGGCCGGCGCCTACGGGATGCAGCCGTCGTTCTTCAGCGTCGATGCGGCGAACAACCACTACTTCCAGAATCCGAGCTGGTATGACCGCGACCGGCCGGTGTTCAGGCAGCTCATCCCGATCATCCGTCGGATCGGTCGTGCCGGCTGGCGGCCGATCACGTCGGCGAAGGTCGAGCCGGCGCCGCTCCAGATTGAACGGTTTGGTGAGCCGGGCACCGGTGAAGTGTTCCTTACCGTGCATAATCCCGCCGAGACGGATGTGTGCGGTCGGCTGGTGCTAGATGCCGGGCTGGACGCGAAAGGAGCCCGGGAGCTGGTTTCGGGGCGAAGCCTGGCCGTCCGGACGGACGGTGGTGCCGCTATCGAGCTGTTTGTGTCGGGCCGCGAGACACTGTTCATCGAGTTGACGTCTAAGTGAAGAGCGTGAGCAGTCCCCGGAGGTCGGTGAAGGTGTAGTCCGGTTCGGCGTTGCCGATGTCGCTAACGCGTCCCGCGCGGTCGATCAGGATACTGATGAGTCCGACGCGTTTGGCCCCATCCACATCACTGTGACGTGAGTCGCCGGCATGAGCGACGCGGTCTCGAGGCCAACCGGTTCGTTGGAGCGCCAATTCGAAGATTCCCTTTTCGGGCTTGTAGCAGCGGGCGTCTTCGCTCGTGATGACCTCATCGAAGTCGAGCCCGTGATGTCGGACGGCGGCCATGACGTCATCGTGGTCGGCGTTCGTGACCAGGCAGATCGGGACGTCCAGTTGTCTGAGGATGTCAAAGGCATCCTCGTAGATCGGCGGACGGCGGAGATAGTCGCGTAACGGTCGAACGAAGTCATCGGCATCGACTTGGCGATGCGTTCCGATGTGGCGGTTGATCTCGGCGATGAGGTGGACGAATGAATCCCGTTCGCACTCGTAGAGCGTGCGGAAGCGTTCGTGATTGGACTGTTCGATGAGTCTGAAGAAATGCCGGCCCCACCGTTCGGCGACGGCGGACGGATCTTCGGCCAGGCGGAATTCGTCGATGACTCGTTGGCAGATGGTTTCGATGGTGACGCGAGCGTAGGCCGTCAGCGTTCCGTAGAAGTCCAGGAACAAGGCGGTGGGCCGACGGGATTGAGTACGGTCAGCGGCATGGGTCTGGGGCGTTTTCATGCGGTGAGCGTCGTATGTCGGACAGTGTACTTCTCAACCTTCTCCCTGTTCGGGCGGTATCCGTAACCCGGTCCGTCGGGCAGGTGCAGATATCCGCCGGCATCGGTGACGATCGGCGGTTCCAAGAGGTCGTCAACGAACCATCGGCTGGATGAGCCGACGTCGGTGGGGTATCCGAAGCCGTCGAGCGTTGCGAGGTGCAATCCCGCCGCCGCCGCGATACCCAGGTCCGGAGTCGTGGCGAGCCAGCAGCCCAGGCGAGCCTTTGAGGCCGCCTCATGGATCTGCATGGCCCGGGTCAAGCCTCCAACGGCCTGGATGTTGATGCCGAGGATCTGGCCGGCCTGCTTCTTGGCGATTTCGCGCACGGCGTTCGGGTCCTTGACCGAGTCGGTGAGGCACACCGGGGTGGAGACCACCGCCTGCAGTCGGGCCGAATCGTCGAGCGCATCCGACGGCATGGGTTGTTCGATCATCAACAGTCCGTACTTGTCCAGGTTCTTGAAGACGCTCAGGTGATCGAGCGAATAGGATCCCTTGGCGTCGACCATCAGCGGTAGTGCCGGCCATCGCTGACGAATGCGGGCAACCGGTTCGATGTCCCAATGGGGACGGATTTCGATCTTGACGCGGCGGTATCCTGTGGCGAGATGCCGTTCGACGGTTTGGAGCAACTCATCGACGGTCTCAAACACGCCCAGAGACAACCCGGAGGCCAGTGGTTTTGCCACTCCGCCGAGAAGCACGTGCAGGGGTACGTCTCGTGCCATGGCGGCCACGTGCCAGATGGCCATCTCGAGTCCGGCCTTGGCCGCCGGGCAGATGTCGTGTTGGTCAAGCAGTCCTGTGAGAGCCCGGAGCTCGACCTCGCCGTGATCCAACGCGGCCGGACAGAGTGTGCGGAGCAAGGCGTCCCAGGTGGAGGCGGAGGTTGACTCGGCAGTCGAGGGTCCGGGAGTGATGGTTGCCTCCCCCCATCCCGTGCCTCTGGACGTTTGCGCGCGGAGCACCACGGCCTCCTTCGCACGGATCTGCGATCTTCCGATGTGGAGCGGTTCCCGCAAAGGGACTTGCACGTGATACAGATCGATGGAATCCAATCGTAGCCGCATAGACGACCTCGGTCATGCACGCCGGCAGGGAGGATTATAGAACGACCTTCCAGCCAAATACAGGCGTTTGGGACGGTGACGTGCCCGCGGGTATAATGAAGGAGAAGACACCTCCGGCGCGTCCGCCGGTGCATGTCCTGACGGCACGTGAGAAGAGTGAGGAAGAGCCATGTCCGCCTCGCGGTTCAAACGAACCGGCGACACGCCGTCCCTGAGACCGACGATGCGTCGAAGCCTTGTCGGACGTCGGATCACATGTGACGTATGCGGTCTGGGGTACTCCGAGATGGAATGGCGGGAGAATTTGGGCTACTGTCCGAATTGCGACCAACCGTATGGCGCGAATGCTCGACGCATCCTCAATCTGCCCAGGACGGACCTGGAACCGGAAGAATCGACCCTCCGAGAGGAAGGCGAAGCGCCGCAAGAGGAAGGCGCGTAAAGCTCGCTGGGGAGTGCTGAGTTGAAGGCGCCGACCGTGATGCGCCGGAGCGGTGGTGTGTTCAGACTGCAGGTCGACAACTTGCGCTGCCGACCGGCCGAACCATCGGTCGGTCTCTTTCTCAACTCCGGAGTACTCGTTTCGGTATCGACTGTCGCTATCGCGGCCTGGTTCTTCCTAAGTCTTGGGTGTTGGCCGCCGCCTGGGAATGGAAACGACCATGGGGGCGACAACACGCTCGCAGATGTCAATGCGCCGCCGCCGGCGCTCGGGCAGGTGAGGTTCTGGGCCTATCAGCTTCAGGGGTTGGAGGAGGAGGGCGCCGTCGACAGACTGGCTGCCTCGCACTACGACATGTTGGTCTTGGAGCCCACCCGAACGGACTGGTCTTCGGAGTCGCGAGCCTTCGACACGAAGGCGATGGTGAGTCGGCTGAAGAGGACGGCGGCGAGCGACGGGGTCCACCGCAAACTGATCATCGCCTACGTCGATATCGGGGAGGCCGAGGATTGGCGATGGTACTGGACGTGGTCGAAGGACTGGCCGGCCGGAACTCCCAAGCCCGCCGATTGGCCGGGGTACATCGTCATGCCCGATCCCGACGGTTGGGCGGGCGACTATCCGGTGGCCTACTGGGACCCGAACTGGAAGGACGTCGTCATTTACGGTCGGCATCAGAGCAGCGATCCTTATGGGGACTACGTCAGTCTGGTGGACGAGGCGGTCCGCGACGGCTTCGACGGGATCTACCTCGATTGGGTCGAGGGATACGAGGACCCCCGCATTCGGGCACGGGCGTCCGCCGACGGAGTCGATGCCGCCGCCGAGATGATCCAGTTCATCGCGGAGATGCGGCACTACGCGCGGCAGCGGAACCCGGGCTTCCTGGTCATCCAACAGAACGCCGTGGCACTGATCGAGGGTCGGCCTTGGCTGCTGACCGTGATCGATGGGATCTCGCAGGAGGCGGTCTGGTATGACGGTAACGGCTTCGGCGGTTGGAACGATCCGCGTGGGTATGACGATCCCACCGACAGTGACTTGACGCGGTATTACATAGGGTATCTGGATCGGTATTTGGCCGCCGGCATTCCCGTATTCAATTGTGAGTATGCGGTTCTGAGAGCAGGCACGGCGTACAGTCGGTCCGCGGCCCGTGGGTACGTCGCGTATTGCACGCGACGATCGCTGGCGCGGCTGACGACCACGCGTCCGCCGGGGTATTGATGCGGCATCCGACAGGCCCGACCGCGGTATTTCCCTTGGAGGGGAAGGCTGCGCGGTGTCTGGTTCGGGCTGACGCCGCGGCTTTCAAGACTTGCCGGGCAGGGAGGGGGCGGTGGGGCGCGCAGAATGGGTCAGGTGCTCGGCAAAGGGGGCGAGGATTCGCCGCGGAGTTGATTTGGCCGGTCCGTTTCGCTTCAATGTAGGGGTACTGCGATGTCTGCTTGCGTTGATGGATGAGGCGCATTGTGCGAGAAAAGGGTATCCTGTCGATAGCCCGAGGCTGATCCGCTGCTGGGAACTGGGCTACATTGGATTCGGACGGGGCTCCCCCGGTACACCGCAATTGAGGTTCCTTCCATGAGGTCTGATTCCCGCGTTGCACCGCTGACGGTAGTGTTCGCGCTGCTGTTGACGACCATTCTGGGCTGTGAGGCCACGAAGAAGAAGGGCGAGACAGCCGGTCCGCCCGTGATTGAACGGAGCGAGACGGATTCCGTTCTGGCGAAGGCCCAAGTTCCCATGAGTGCGGGTAGCGAGGTTGACCTTGTGGAGCGTGTCAGCAACCAGCGTGCCCTGTATCGGGAGTCGCTCGAGTCGTTGCTGGCGTACTATCGGCAGTACGGTTACCTCGAGAAAAGCGGTTGGGCGGAGAAGGAGATTCGTGATCTCGGTCGTTTGCCCCGGTATCCGTACCTCGGCGCCCGTTCGGCCGTTGTTGCTCCGAAGAAGTATGAGGCCAAGGATAGTATTCCCCAGGCGGATGCCCTTTATGAGCAGGCGCGCAAGGCGCATACGGAGGGTACGGGGATTGGCGCGGCGCTTGGCGGCGGGGGGAAGACGAAGTTGGAGACCGCACTGAGCACGTATCGCCAAGTGATCGAGGAGTATCCTACCAGCGACAAGATTGCGGATGCCGCCTTCTACGTGGGCGAGATTTACTCGTCGGATGCCTTCAAGGAGTACACGCTGGCCCTCGAGTTTTACGATAAGTGTTTGGCATGGAAACCCGCCACGGAGCATCCCGCCCTGTTTCGTAAGGCGGTGATCTATGACTACCGACTTCGCGATCGGGACAAGGCCGTCGCGCTCTACAAACAGGTGGTTAGTTCAAGCGGCAACAAGAGCAATGTTCGGTTCGCGCAGGAGAGGATCCGTCAACTGACGGACAAGACGAGCCACGAGGCGCCCGTCGCGGAACCGAAGGTTCCCGCGAAGTAGCGCGACCAACTTACGTGCCGATCCTTCATTGGCGGAAAGTGTCCATGTGCCGACCGGAGAACCCCTCGCAGCGGATGTCCATGTGAGCGTTGCGTTGATCCCGCGTTCAGTGTCGGATGATTGAGGCTGATGAAGAGGGGAGCCGATCGCCTACGCGGACGTGCCGATGGGCCCGAGTAGCGACGTGTCGTCGGCCTGGTCGGCCACCATTCCCGGTTTTACCTCGTCTGCCCTGTGACACGCGGCCAAGTGGTCGGCCGGGGCGCCGGCATGGGCCATCAGGTTGGGGACCACTGTCCTGCACAGGTCCACCGCCAGGGGGCATCGTGGGTGGAATGGGCAGCCGCTCGGAGGATTGACCGGACTTGGGACTTCGCCTTTGAGCGGCACGCGCCGGCGTCCTCGGGCTTTGGAAGGGTCGGGGACCGGCGCGGCCAACAGGAGAATCTGGGTATACGGGTGCTTGGGGTTCGCGTAGACCTCCTCGGCGGATCCGATCTCGACGATCTTTCCGAGGTACATGACGGCGACATCGTCGCAGACGTGTTGGACGACGGCGAGGTTGTGAGCGATGAACAGGTAACTCAGTCCCATTTGCGACTGCAAGTCACCCAGCAGGTTGAGGATCTGCGACTGGATGGAGACGTCGAGGGCACTCACCGGTTCATCGCAGACGATAAACTTGGGTTCGAGCACGAGCGCCCGCGCGATGCCGATTCGTTGTCGCTGACCGCCGCTGAATTCGTGTGGATAGCGATTCACATGGGCCGCGCTAAGGCCCACCCGTTCCAGCAGTCTGGCGACGCGTTCCTCTCGCTCTCGGCCTCGAGCAATCCCATGGACGCTTAGGGCCTCGCCCACAATGCCTCCGACGGTCATCCTTGGATTGAGGCTGCCGACCGGATCCTGGAAGACGATCTGCATTTGACGGCGCATTTGTCGCATGCGGCGGGGCGGGATGGCCAACAGGTCGGTTCCCTCGAATGTGACACGGCCTGCTGTTGGGGGGATCAGACGAAGGATCGTCCGACCGACCGTTGTCTTGCCGCAACCACTTTCACCGACGAGCCCCAGCGTTTTGCCTCGGCGGACCCGAAAGCTGACCCCGTCCACCGCTTTCACCCAGCCGACGATTCGAGAAAAGACTCCCCGTCGGACCGGGAACCATGTCTTCAGTCCGTCGACCTCGAGGATGTACTGACCGTTATCCGACACGATTCTTCCTCGACGCCTCAATCCAAGCTCAGATCGCCGCCCGGCGTCATGATCGTCACGGGGCATACGGCTTTGGACGCGAACGCGTCGGCATCCGGGCGGCCGCCGACGATATCTCCCCAATGATAGGGCACCGCGCGGGCGGGTTTGAAGGTTTTGGTTGCCTCGGCCGCTTCGGCGGCATTCATCGTATAGGTGCCGCCCACCGGGAGCAGTGCCAGGTCGACATCCTTCAGGTGGGCCATCTCCGGGATGGCGTCGGTGTCTCCCGCGTAGTAGATGCGTTTTCCGTCGAGGGTGACGACGACGCCGATCCAGTTGTTGGCCTTGGGGTGAAACTGCTTGCCGATGTTGTAGGCGGGGACGGCCTCCACGACGGCGCCGGCGGCCTCGTGTTTCTGTCCGGGAGCGACCGTCGTTACCTTGCCGCCAAGCTTGGCCACGCAGTCCTTTGGAGCCAGGATGACGGTGTCCTTGCCGCGGATCGAGGCGACGTCCTCCGGGCTGCAATGATCGTAGTGGCTGTGCGAAACGACCACCACGTCCGCCGCGCCGGTTCCGGACGGCAGTTTCCAGGGATCGATAAAGACGACCTTGCTGCCGGTGATGCGGAAGCTCGCATGTCCGAACCAACGGATCACGACGGCCATGGCTGCACCTCCTCATTTCGGGACGGCATTCCCGATCCTGTTTTTAGCAACCGGCGAGGGGGCTCGCAAGCCTTGTGCGGCGCGGTCCCTCTCTCTGGGGTGCATCTCGCGAGGTCGTCCCTCTCGCCTTGGGGCGTGTCAGAGGCGACTACTCGATCGGGGGCGTTCTCGTGTGCCAATCGGTGGCTTGCTGGTAGGCGTGTGCCACCTTGAGCAGGGTCGCCTCGTCGAAATGGCGGCCCATCAATTGGAGACCGATCGGCAATCCGCCTGCCGCGAAGCCGCACGGCACGCTAATGCCCGGCAGGCCGGCCAGATTGGCGCTGATGGTGTAGATGTCGGAGAGATACATCGTCAGCGGGTCGGAGGTCTTCTCACCGATTCTGAACGCCGGCGTCGGGGAGACGGGTCCTGCAATCAGGTCGCATTTTTCGAAGGCGGCCTGGAAATCGCGAATGATCAGCGTGCGGACCTTGAGGGCTTTGAGGTAGTAGGCATCGTAGTAACCGCTTGACAGGGTATACGTCCCCAACATGATTCGGCGTTTCACCTCGGCGCCAAAGCCTTCGGCCCGGCTGCGGCTGTAGAGTTCGATGATGTCCCCTTCGCGCGAGGTGCGGTGGCCGTAGTGAACACCGTCGTACCGGCTGAGATTGCTGGAGGCCTCTGCAAACGCAACGATCGTGTAGGCCGCCAGCCAGTGAGGTGTCGTCGGCAGCGAGATGTCCACGATCGTTGCCCCCCGTTTCGCCAGGCACGCCAGGGCCGCTTCGACCGCTTGCTTGACCTCGGGGTCCAGGCCCTCGACGAAGAACTCCTTGGCGATGCCCACGCGCATGCCTTTGGGCATGCCGTCGAGCCCGGCCAGGTAGTCGGGTGTTTCGCTGGGGGCACTGGTTGAATCCCGGCGGTCGTGACCGGCGATGACGCCGAGCATCAATGCGGCATCCCTGGCATCGAGGCTGATCGGTCCGATCTGATCGAGGCTCGATCCGTAGGCGACCAGGCCATAACGAGAGACGCGACCGTACGTCGGCTTCAGGCCCGTTACGCCGCAGAACCCCGCCGGTTGTCGAATGGATCCGCCGGTGTCGGAACCCAGGGCCAGCGGAACCATTCTCACCGCGACGGCTGCGGCCGACCCGCCGCTCGATCCGCCTGGGACTCGTTCCAGATTCCACGGATTGCGGGTGATTGCCACGCTGCTGTTCTCGGTGGAAGACCCCATGGCAAACTCGTCCATGTTGGTTTTTCCAAGGATGATCGCGCCGGCCGTTCGGAGTCGCTCGACCACGTGGGCATCATAGGGGCTTGCGAATCGGGCGAGCATTCTGGAGGCGCACGTGGTGTACCCGAACCGGGTGCAGATGTTGTCCTTGATCGCCACGGGCACGCCCGCGAGAGGACCGATCTCCTCGCGGCGGGCCAGACGCCGGTCGATTTGGTCGGCCTGCTCAATCGCCTGTTGTCCGTCCACGCTGACGAACGCACGGATCCGCGGATCGAACCGTTCGATCCGTTGGAGGCAGGTCTCCACCGCCTGGCGACTGGAAATCTCTCCGCGGGCGATCGCGTCGCGAAGCCCAAGGGCGGTCCATGAAGCCATTATCGAGCCCTCTACGCACTGTCCTGTTCGATGACCTTCGGCGTCTTGTAGAAGCTTTGCACCCGCTGGGGCGCATTGGCAAGGGCGGCGTCGACATCCAATGGCGTATCCGCCTCGTCGGCCCGAAGAACGTTCCTGAGCGGCAGCGGGTGGGCCGTCGGCTCGACGCCGCCGGTGTCCAGTTGATTGAGCTGCTCGACATAGGCCAGGATGGCGGAAAGCTGGTCACTGAACTCGGTCACTTCGCGATCCGTCAGCTCGAGCCTGCTCAGCAACGCGATGTGTCGGACCTTCGATTCGTCGATCTTCGTGGGCATTTCAACGCTCCGTGCCGTTGGAAAACCGGTGGATTATACCTCAACCTGTCCAGTCTGCTGCAAGCCATGGAAAACCGCCTGAACGATGGATTGCGAAGGATGCGGCAGCAGAGTGAAAAGCCGAGATCGGCAAAGGTGGGGAAGAATTAAAGCATGGATAAGACATATAAATCTTGGGTTTAATTAGGGTTGTTGTGTGTTTGTTCTAGGCTATACCCAATAAAATAACCTATACGGTTCGGGTATAATGCCGATTAGTGATCTAACGGATTGATGTAATAGATAGTAATGCCCTTAGGACATCGGAATTGGCGGTCTTTGATGTTCATTCTGGCATAATATACCATTCTTGTCATATTTATGGTCGTTAATCAGTGTTGACATCTCTTTGAGTCAGTTGAATTTGGGTACCAGTCACTGTCCACATGGGTGCCATATCGTACTTGGTTAGTACGGGTAATGATGAGATGCGGAATGTTTCGTGTGGATCGCCCTTACTGGCGGAGGTCACGCGATGATGTCTGAGAAGAGGCGAACCAATACGTTGTCTATTGGGGCGCACGGCACTGAGCCAAGTGGGACACGTCTACGGGATACTCCGAGGGGGCGCTCGCTCCTTCAGGATCAGATCGACTCTTATGCGAAATTGGCAATGGCCCGATTCAGCACATACCGGGCCTCACCCACCGAGCAACCTGAGTCGCCAAGAGTCTTCGTCGTTGACGAGACCGGCAGTGCCCAAGCCATCGCGGCGATGATACGGTCCGTGGGACTTGTGGTTGAGGTTTTTGGGTCGACTGAGGGCTTTTTGAGCGTTTGCGGGTCCAATTGCCGCGGGTGTGCGGTGGTCGACATGGATGTGGCCTATGCGGGCGGGGCCGTCTTTCCCCAGGCGTTGCGCGATCGTGGCGTTGAGATCCCCACGATTCTCGTATCGAGCCGTCCGGAGGTGTCGCAGGTAGTTCAGGCGCTGCGAAACGGCGTTTTCGACTTTCTTCAAAAACCCTTGTCCAGGCAATCGCTGGTCGATCGGGTCTTGGAGGCGATCCGATTCGACGAGGAGAACCATCAGCGTCGAATCAAGCAGAACGAGGTTCTCAGCAGACTGGTTCGCCTCACCGGACGCGAGAAGCAGGTGCTTGATTGTTTACTGGCCGGACAATCGATGAAGGATATCGCGGCCGAGTTACGGATCAGCTACAAGACGGTGGCTGTTCACCACGGCCGCATCTTGACGAAGACCGGAACGCGAACCCGAGCCGAACTGTTCAAGACGATCTGGGGGGTTGGGCTTGGCGCGTAGATCTTGCGGCGACGGCAGCAACGGTGCGTGATTCGAAGAGGCCCTGCTTGCGTGGCGGTCGTTGCTGACGAGTGATCCGCACGTCGGAATTCGTCTTGGTGGCCACGGTGGCGGGATCGTTGGCGCGGGGCGACGAGTCGCGTGCGGCCGGCGCCGTGGCGGAAATGGCGTCGGCCGTTTGCATGTCGCCTCGGATGCGATCCCAGAATCCTCGCTGTCTGTTCGGCGCGGTCGCTAGGGAGACACGTTTTTCAGCGTGAACGGCTCAAACAGGCCGTAACCGACCGTACTGTACTTGCTACCGGGGGGCGGGCCGGGGTTCGGTCCGTGCTGAAACATGCCGGGCCACGCCGAACCGAGCGGGTTGTTACCGTGATGCGGGCCTAGCGTGTTTTTCAGCGTTCCGATTACCGTCACCTGGATGACGTTGGTTCCGGCCTTGATGTTGTCCGTGACCTCGATCTCCCAGGGGGCGTAAGCGACGTAGCCGGCGGGTTTGCCGTTGACGACGACTTTGGCCACGCTGCCGTACCATTTCGGCAGCGCGACACGATACCGACCGCTGGGGTTTGCGACGTCGAAGGTGGTCTCATAGGAGACCCCGGCGGCGTAGAGAGGATGCCCTTGCCGGTTCCAGGGGCCGAGCTTCAACGGCTCGGCGGGGGCGATCACAAATCCGTTCTCGGCCGGTTTCAACGAGAACTCGCCGAGCACATAGGCCGATTCCAGTTCATGATAGATGGTGAACGGGGAGGCCTTCAGCGTCACCTTATTTTCGCCGACCTGAGCCGCTGATGCGATGTCGATCCTGCCGAACGCCTTGTCCAGCCACCACTCACCTTTCTTTGCTGACACGGCCTTGCCGTTGCAGGTGATGGTATAGAGGTCGGGCCGTTCGATAACGATGGCCAGTGAGGGTGGAACCGCCCCTTCGATCGTGAACTTGTAGGTGGCTTCCACGCCGCTTTCGGGCGGGAACTTCTTGGTGATCAACTCATCGCGGAACTGGACGGCGCTGTCCCAGGGGTTGCGGTCCATCCCGTTCTTCTGAAAGGCAAATTGGCAGGCCTGATAGAAATAGGTGTCCTTCTTCGTTTCGCCTCCTGCCGTTACGTCCATGTAGTCCAACACGAGGACGTTGGGCTGGAGACGTTTCATCTTCAGGGGACCGGCCGCTGCGACGGTTGAGGCCTTCTCTGCTTGGGGCGGAACGGGTTCCTTCCGGTCTTTGGAGAGGAAGAGCACCAGAGAACCGCAGGGAGGCAGCTCGAAGCGGGTCTTAATCCCCTTGTCGGTAATCTCAAACGGGTAGGCCTCGCACTTGCCCGTTTGGAGATTCCAGCACTCCAGACCTTTCAGGGGCGATTCGAGGGTGCCGGCTGTCGGAGATTCGATGCTCGTGTTGACCAAGAATACGAATTGCCCGTCGTCCAGAAGGCGCCGGTGGTGGAAGAGGATGCCTTTGTCGCCCTCGACGCGGCGAACAACGAAACCCTCCGAGGCCTGAGCGTGCAGCATGGCCGGCACGGCGTTTGCTTCGACCTGTTTCCAACCGGCGATCTTGGAAGCCGTCGCGCCTCGATCGGATGGGCGACCTTCGACCAAGGCCGGCGGGGCGCCGCAGCACAGGACGGCGCCGCCGCCCTTGAGGAAGCCCTCCAGCAGGTCCATCGTCTTGGCATCCAACGTCTCGGTCATCGGCGGCAGTACGACCGTGGTGTATGCCCGCTTTCCCACCACGAGCGTGTTTCCGTTGACCGAACCGTGATGGGCGATGATGTTCTCGCAGCCGATGTCGTATTCGACCTGAGCCTTAGAGAGGTCTATTATCAGGCTGAAGAACGTCGAGCCGATCTTGCCGAGGTTGGGATGTGCCTTTCCGGCCGCGTTGTACATCCAGGCGGTCGTTGTGGGTTCCATGACGAGGACGGGGTTGACTTCCTGTCCGCTGGACAGGACCAGGCTCAGACGGGTGAAGTACGACGCCATCACGTGATAGGCCTCCCACCACGGTTCATGATAGGAGAACGATTGGGGATGATCGCGTTTCCGCGCGCCGCGGATCGTGATGTACGACAGGTGCTCGTCCAGCGTATTGACGCCGAGCACGTACAACCAGTCGGCGATTCGCTTCATGTCCTCGAATCGGAGATCCCAGCCGCCCGCGCCGTAGGCCTCGCATAGGGTGCGTGCCCGGCCGAGTTGATTGGCCACGCTCGACAGCTCCTTGACCGCTCGGACGTTGCCGAACTGGGCGTGCGTGTCTTCTCGGTACTGGTTCATCAGGCAATCAATGGCCGGCCGCTGGTGCCAGGCGTACATGGCCATGTTGTCGGGTCCGCCGACGCAGCTTGGCCAATCATGTTCCCAGTAGTGGCCCGTGAACTCGAGGTTGTTCTTCTCGCAGTACTCGTAGTACGGCTTGGCCCATCGTTCGATGAACTGCTCCAGCAGTAGCGCGAAATAGTCGTGGCGGACCTTCTTCCAGTCGCCCACGGACGCACGGAGGCAGGGCAGGTGCTCGATGAGTGAATAGCCCCAGCGCTTTTGGAAGAGTTCGGGCAGGCGATCGGTCCAGGGCAGGCCGCCCGCCGGAATGAGCTGCGGTTCGTCGGTGAACGAGCCGGGAACCCGTTTGCCGAATTGGTCGCCGATTTCGCGTTTGTAGGCATCCATGGTGATCTCGAGGAACTTCTCGGTTACACCGGGATACATCAGGTCCACGTAGGACTTGCCGCCGTACCATGGGGAGGTGCCGGCGCGGCGGACATCGGCCACAAGGTACGTGCCGTCGGGCAGAGACTCGCCGGCCTTGACTTTCGCCGTGACGTCCTCATGGGTGTTGTCCGTGAGCTTGAACACGGCCACGATCGTGTCGTTCCACTGGGGCGGCTTCTTCTCTTCGCGTATGTGGAGGCCTCGGCCACGAGACTCGGGCATCGCATCAGGCACGAAGCCCCCCGCGAATCCCGAAGGATACGAGTTTTCGTCGTAGATCCAGACGTTCATATCAAGCCGCTCGGCTTCGTTCAGGGCTGTTTTCCAGAGTCGGAACCAATCGGCGGACAGATAGGGGGTCATCAGGCCTGGGCGGGGGTGGACAAAGACCTGTTTGACCTTCTGACCGGCCAGATCTCGCATCGTGTCGACGATCTGCTCTTCGGTCAGCATGTCGTTCCAGACCCACAGGGGGGCGGAGGCATACTGGCGCGGCGGATTCCCAAAGAGGGCCTTAACGGCCACGGAGTCGACTGCCCAAACCGGTCCCGCGCACGCGGTCCCGAGCAAGGCGGCAGTCGCACACAGGGCCAGTCGAGGAGACGAATGGTCGTGCATGACGGATCTCCTAACAGGGGTTCACTTGTTTGCGGTGAGACGGTATCAAGTCGAGGCCCGGCGTACAAGGTCGGGCAGGGCCTCATCTGATTCCACGACGCGGGGGGGCGTCTGCGCGTTCCCACCGATTGCCGACTCACCGGATGCTTCCGCGTGACTCTCACCGGCTTGTGGTGTATCCTCGCGGCGACGATTCGGTTGCGCGGCGGATGGTGCCGGAACTATGAACCCCATGAATCCGCAAGACAAGCCGAGCGGCGACCTCAACGCCCCATCTTCCGGGGGGCAAGACGATCCCGAACGGACACGGATCTTCGACCCCTCCCGTTCCCTCGACATCCATGAACCGTCCGTCGGGGGCTCGGGTTTCGAGATTCCGGGATATCGGCTCGTTCGGGAAGTCGGGCGGGGAGGAATGGGGAAGGTCTTCGAGGCCGTCCAGGTTTCAACCCGGCGGACGGTCGCCCTGAAGATCATGTTGGAGGGCCCCTTTACCAGCGAGAAGACCAAGCGTCGGTTCGAACGCGAGGTGCACATCGTCGCGTCATTGCGGCACCCCAATATCGCCCAGATCTACGAATCGGGCCTGCACCAGGGGCGATACTGGTTCGCCATGGAGTACATCGACGGTAAGCCACTGGACGATCAACAGATGGTCGGTCGGCTGGAGATGGACGATCGGCTGGTCCTGATGGCCACCGTGTGCGAGGCCGTCGGACACGCACACGACCAGATGGTCGTCCATCGCGACCTGAAACCCAGCAACATTCTGGTATCGAGGGACGGCCAACCGCACATTCTCGATTTTGGGTTGGCGAAGGTGGAGGACCCCGAACGGCGGCACGAGTTGACGCTCTCAATGGCCGGCGAGTTGATGGGCACGCCCGCCTACATGTCTCCGGAACAGACGGAGCGTGATCCGAGCAAGATCGACGCGAGAACGGACGTCTACTCGCTGGGCGTCATTCTCTATCAGTTGCTGACCGGTCAATTCCCTTACGACGTTCGCGGACGGCTGGATGAGGTCATCCGCCATATTGCCACCACCGACCCGACACGGCCGAGTCAAGTCAGTCGGGCGATCGACAGCGAGGCCGAGGCCATCATCCTCAAGGCGATTGCGAAGAACCCCGAAGAGCGGTATCCGACGGCCAAGGCGATGGCGCAGGACCTCCGGCGACTGTTGGCGGGAGAGCCTATCGAGGCGAAGCTGACCAGCCGGAGCTACATTCTGACCAAGACGATCAAGCGTCACCGTTGGCCGCTCATCGGAGCGGGCGTTCTCCTATTGGCTATAGCGGGGAGCGTATTGGTTACTCGGGCCTACCTGATGCGTCCGGGCAAGACGGAGGAGCCCAACACCGCAGTCGCCCTCGTGGCGCAGGCCGGTCCTAATGAAGGGCCCGCCGGCCTGGGGAGGGCGAAATCGACCCCTCCTCAGGTCGAATCCGTCATACCCGTAATCGTCAGGCGGGACTCCGACCCGCCCGCTCTTGACTCCAAACCGTCGCGGCACCGTTCGACACGAGAATCCGAGTCAGCCTTGACGCAGCCGACCGCAGTTCAAATACCGCCGGGTTCCTCAACCCGTCAGGCAACGGCCGAGACGAGGCCTGCCGTCTCACGGGGCCTGACGACAACGAGGCCGCCGTTTCGGGGTGCCCAATTCTGGTTGGCTCAGCTTGCCGCACGAACGAAGGAGGGTGACTACCTTCGGGCTCGATTTGCCCTGGAGCGTTTGCGGAAGCGGTTTTCTGATGCTCCGGCTGTAGTTCAGGCGGCCAAGGAGATACAGGAGTGTTCGGAGGTGATCGACTCGAAGCTGGGGCAGAACACGATTCAGGACAAGGGCGAGTATTCACTGCACGTACGTCCGATGAACACGGCGGACTGGCAAGCGGCCATGGAGATCGCCCGGGAGATTGTGGCTGCTGACGGCCGTCTGGGTATTGCCGTTGTGCGGGTTTTGTTGGAGAATACCGAGATCGAATCCGGCGCGGTCGTCGAGGGCCGGAATGTGAAGTTTCATGGAGGATCGGTCGCAGGGGATCGGATCCAAGTACAGAGTGGGGACATCCTATTTGTGGGATCTGAGAACCAGGGAGGGGAGGCTCCCGCCATCAAGATCATTGCCATTCACCATTATTCACCGCTAATCGTCCTGAACCTCCAACCGGGCCAGGTCGTTCGGGTAGGCGATGTCGTGGTGCAGGACAAGGATTGACCTTGTCGGACATCGACCCGCGGACGCCGGGCTGAACACACTCACGGGCCACTAGGTAGAAGACGATGAAGACAATGATTGGGAAGAGCGGTCTGGCTTTACTGCTGTCTGCGGGCGTTGTCTATGCCCTCTACGTTGCATTGGGGTACGAATCCGGGGGAGGCGTGACGTACGATCCGGGTCTCCGGATGCCCGTCGTAGCGCAATACCGAACAACGAACTATAGACTCGTAGAGGACTTCATCCGCTGGTATGAGACAAACTACATCCAGAACATGCGTAGAGTTGGGTGGATGCCGACGGACATCGACGATCTTGTGAAGGAGATTGGATTGGAGAGGGCGGTCGAACGATATTCCACCATGCTGAGGATGTACCTCGATTACGCGATGATGTATCCCGACCGGGACGTCATTCCGGAGGCCGACCTCGAACGGATCTGTCAGTCACAGTATGAATACGTGTTGACCATCATCCGTTCGACGAAGCGATGGGTCGACGTCAACAATGAGAACGTCAAGAAAGGGATCATCGAGGCCTATGGCATCGGCGCCCGCGTGATGGTTCCCTTCTTCCAGAAGCTGCTCTCCTCGCCCACGCCGCCCGGAAATGCGGACTTCAAAGACCTGATCCGAAGCGCCTTCACCAGGGAAGAGTACGCGAGCGTCGTGGGTTCCACCACACGGGCGTCGCAGCTTTTTCATGACTCGCTCAAAGAGGGTGTCACACGATACGCCCCCTGGGCCCCCTGGGTGAAGGGAATGCTCGATTCAGCCTGTCGGCAGGACAACGCCGTGACGCGTTCGACCGTCGAGCAGATCTACGGGGATTGATTTCTTCCAGGGCATACGAGCGCGCCGAGCCCGACCGACGAGCGTTTTGCTTGTCCGACTGAGACACGACAAGGTGGGCACGGGACCGTCGCGTATTCACGCGGTACAATCCGTGCGGTGGTTGATCCGGGCGGAGTCTTTATGGATTGACGTGGGGCGTTATCCATGCGGGTTCGATCGGCGGGAAAGGTGGTCATGGCGATTCTCGCAGTTGTTGGAGTCTGTGGTTTGTATTGGTTGTCGGGAGACCGCGGTCGTCAGTCCGGTCCGCCGCCGGCGGTGTCGCAGCCCTCTTCCGTCTCAACGAAGCCGTCAACGAACTATCAACTCGCCGATGAATTCGTTCGGTGGTACGAGACCCAGTATGTGAAGGGGATGCGGGTCGTCGGCGGGATGTCGACCGATGTGGAAGACAGCATCAAGAAGATTGGGGAGGCCGAGACGGTCAATCGCTATGCAAGTCTGCGGCGCATCACTCTCGACTATGCGATGCGTCATCCGGATGAGAAGGAGGTTCCCTCGGAGGATCTCGATCGGATCGGGGAGATGTCGTATCAGCGTGTTGTCGCCGATGCCATGTCGAGCACGAAGTGGATCGACTACAAGAACGAGAAGTTGAAGAAGGGGGTTGTTGAATCATACCGGCAGGGCGCTCGGGTTTGGATTCCGTTTTATCGGAAGCTTCTTGCGGTTCAGGTGCCTGACGGCACGACGGACTTTCGAGACTTGCTGCGGCTTGCCTTTTCCAGGGAGGACTATGCGCGGATCATGGAGCAGAGCACGAAGGATACCCTGGCATTTCACGCCGCGCTGAAAGAGGGCATTCCGTGGTATGCGCCATGGGCTCTTTGGACGAAGAGCATGATCGACAAGGCCTGCCAGCAGGACATCGCCATTTGCCGGAGCACCGTTGAAGCGATCTACGGCAAGTAGAGGACAAGGGGCGGTGACAACGGGCGGTCCGCGTGGGGTGCCGTTCGGCTCATGTGTTGCGCTTGACGATCAGCAGCGTGACGTCGTCCATCGGCTCGCGTGGGGAACAGAAACTCCGCACGTCGCCGAGCAACCCGTTGGCGATATCCTCGGCGTCTTCGCGGTGCAGCTTTGCCAGTCGGTCGGCGAGGTGGCACAGGCCGTATTCGTTGTCGTCGGGGCTTCGTGCCTCCGTGGCGCCGTCGCTTGACAGAAGCATGATGATGTCGGTTGACGCATCACGATGTACGATTTCGCCGATCCAGCGGGCATCATATCCGAGGATGAGTCCGACGCGTTCCGGAAAGGCTTCGACGTGGCCGGACCTCCGGACCCAGAGCGGCGCGTGGTGACCGGCGTTGGCGATTTCCACGACGTTACCGTCAGGGGACCAGCGGCAGACCACCATGGTGGCGAAGCGTCCCGCCGTGTTGTAGGTGCACATTGATTCGTTCAACCGTTGCATGATGTCGCCCAAGTTGTCGAGGTACACCGCGCATTGCCGCAGCGCATCCTGCAACATGGCGGTCACGAATGCAGCCGGAACGCCCTTGCCCGCGACATCGGCAAGACTGACCACCAGGCGGCCGGCCTTGTCCAGGAAGGCATCATAGGTGTCACCGCTCATCTGGTCGGCGGGATAGTTCCGGGCGGCCACGCGTCCCCACGTCGGTTGGGGAAGGGGATTCGGCAGCAAGAGTTTCTGCATTTCCCGGGCGGCCTCGATTCTTCCATGGACGCGCGACAGCTCCCTTGCGCTGACATGGAGTTCGTCCATTTCCACGGCGGTGGACGCCAAATCGACCGCCGCCACAACGAAATCGAGGTCGTCCTCGTCGAAGGGGGGCTGGGAGTGCCGCCGGTCGGCATAAACGGCCGCTCGGGCCCGCCCTTGGACCATGATGGGCGCGCAGATCACCGAGCGGGTCGCGCTGATTGCCAGGCTCTGTGCGGCGGCGAATCGGGAATCCTGGTTCACGTTCTGAATGAGCAGCGCCTGGCCGGACTCGAGGGCGGTATTCAGGACCGATCGGCTCAATTCGAGAGGGGCCTGGTCTTCCGTCGACCGCGCTCGCGGCGCCAGCCTGTACATCCCCGCCGAGGAGTCAACGCCGACCAAGACGCATCGATCCGCGGCGAGTGAACGCTGAAGGGCGGCATGCACTCGCGGCCAGAAGGTGCCGTCTTCGGTTCGACGGATGAGCAATCGGGACAAGGCGTAAAGATCCTCCAGTCGCTGCTTGACGGGGACGTGCGCGGCACGAGCGACGTCCCGCACGATGGTGGGGGTCACGGAACGGCCGGCAAAGGTTACGGACCGGTCCCCATTCGCGTGGCGAGTGCCGTGCTCGGCCAGGTAGTTCATGCTGAACGGTCGAATCTCGATCACGTCGCCGGGCAACAAGCGGCTTTCCTGTATTCGCTGTCCGTTGACGAGCACGCCGTTCGCACTGTCGGTATCGATCACGTACCAGCCGTCGCTCCTCCGCTCGAATCGTGCATGGTGTCGTGACACGGCGTCGTGGCCAAGGGTGATGTCGCACTGAGACGATCGTCCGACGGTGTATGACCCGGCCTTCAGCTCGACGGTCTTCACCAATCGCAGGTCGTGACGAACGATCAGGCGGTCGTCGTGTTCGGTGTCGGCGTGCTTCATGTCCACGTGTCCGTTCCGGCCGCTTGCCGGTCGCGGTCGTTCACCCTCGCTTTGTTCACGGGCTAAGGCTCGATTCGCGTCCCCAGTACGTGGAGGAACTTAGCCAGCCAGTCGGGGTGGGCCGGCCAGGCCGGAGCGGTGACCAGGTTGCCGTCGACGACGGCCTTGTCGAGCGGTATCTCCGGGTACGTTCCGCCTGCGGTCTTGACATCGGGGGCGACCGCCGGATACGCGGAGCAACTCTTGCCTTGGATGACCCCTGCGGCGGCGAGGACCTGGGGTCCGTGACAGATGGCCGCAATCGGTTTGCCGGCATGGGCGAAGTGCCGAACGATGTCCAGTACCGACTTGTTCAGCCGGATGTATTCCGGTGCCCGCCCCCCGGGGATCACGAGGGCGTCGTAGTCCTCCGCATGGACGCCTGCGAAGGTGGCGTTCAGCGTGAAGTCATGCCCTCGCTTTTCGCTGTAGGTCTGATCGCCTTCGAAGTCGTGAACGGCGGTTCGGACCTTCTGGCCGACCGTCTTGCCCGGACAGACGGCATGGACGGTATGACCCACCATCAAAAGGGCCTGGAAGGGGACCATGACCTCATAGTCCTCCACGTAGTCACCGACGATCATCAAGATTTTCTTGGCGCTCATGAGAGAGCCTCCGTCAGTTCCTATTGGGAATGGCGACGCCGTATGATACTCTTGAGGGGTTGGGTCACCAAGGCTTTTTGGGAATGGCCGCCAGACAAAGACAGGCCGATCTGTTCGACGGCGCCGAATCGATTGCGTCCGCACCACCGCCCCGAATCAAAGGACTTGTCATTCGGGAGGTGACGTGCAAGACACTGCTCAATACATGCAGCATCGACGACTACTCCTTCAACTGCTACACGGGCTGCGGACACGCGTGTGTGTACTGCTATGCGCGATTCATGCAGCGATTCCATCCGCATACCGAGCCGTGGGGTCGATTCGTGGACGTCAAGGTCAACGCCGCGGAGGTCCTTGCCCGTCAGCTTCGGCGATTGCCGCCCGGCGATGTCTTCACGAGCAGTGCGTGCGACGGCTGGCAACCGGTTGAGGCGCACTACCAACTGACGCGACGATGCTGCCGGATGCTCGTCGACCTGGGGTTCCGTCTAAACATACTGACGAAGAACGAATTGGTGCTCAGGGATTTGGACATCTTGAGCGAGCGATGTGTTCGGCTGGGCGTGACGATCACGTCGCCGGACGAGTGGGTTGCCAGATTGTGGGAACCCGGGGCGTCGCCCGTGTCGGCCCGATGGGAGGTTCTTCGTCGGGCCAAGGCCGCGGGGCTGAAGACGGCGGTCATGTTCGGGCCGTTGCTTCCCGGCATCAGCGACACGGACGACAAACTGGCCGAGCTGTTCGAACGGGCGGCCCAGACCGAAGTGGATGTCATTTGGACCGATGCACTGAATCCTCGTCCGCGGGTTTGGCCCAGTGTTCAGGGGCTTCTCCGCGAACGATGGCCCGATCTGGTGCCCCTCTATCGCCACGTACTGTTTGAGCCGGATGAGCGGGCGAAGTACCGGGCGGACCTCGGCGCACGGCTGCGTAAGGCCGCCACGTCGGCAGGGGTGGCGAAGCGATGGTCCGCGTGCTGAGGCCACGTGTTTCTGGGCGCTGTTTGCCTTTCCGATCGGCGGTCTCGAGCCCGTTGTGGACGACCGGCCACGCTCGACGGGAGCGCTGTCGGCGTATCATGCTCTTATGTCTGCCAACCGCCGCACCTCTTCTTGCGCGATCTCGGCTAAGGCGTCTCATAACGTCTCGGTGGTTCTACGATTTCATCGGTTGTCTTTCATCCGGAGGGCGAAAGGGATCTCGGTAACACCCCTGATCACGGCATTCAACCTGGGGTTGGTTGGTGGCGGTGGTAGACAGTCCCCCGTTCCGTGGGTGGTGGCGACCGAGGGTGTGAATCACGGGATGATCGGTCCTGTTTTTATCAGACCCCGGTGACCTTACGTCAGGTTTACCCATCTTTTGCATTTTTCCCAGACCAATCTTATTTTTTGTCTAGCCGCTGACCCCATGCCTCATGCCGGCCGCATTGGGTACGCCGATATAGCCGGCTGCAGTTTGGACTGTAACAGTAGTTGCCGCTGAAACTTGCCGATGTACTCGCTAGCGAGTCCTATGGGCAGGAGCCTGGACTCGACACGACCGGGGCAGACAGGAAACGCGGGGAGCGACCCAGTGCCGACGGAATCACCCTCCATGGCCACAGCTCAGGCGCCGTTGCCTGCAACGGCACCGAAGGCCCGCATCACCACGGGAAAGGGGACCCCTGCGGAGAAGAGCTGGAATCTGCGTCGTCCGATCACGCTTATTGGTAGCCGACGCACCGCCCACATCCTTCTTCGTCATCCTGAGGTGAGCAAGGCGCATTGCGTCGTATTGAACACAGGCCACCATGTCATTGCCCGAGATCTCAACAGCCGAACGGGCGTTTTGGTTAACGGGCAGAGCATTCGTAGCGTGGAGATTCGTGATGGCCATGTGATGAAGATCGGACCGGTCGAGATTGAGTTCTCGATTCAGTCGGGCACGGAGCACACGGACCGTGATCCGTTGAAGATGCCGTGTCCCCTGAATCTGGCGCGCAAAGATAGTGAGGAACGTTGGTTGCTTTCGGAGGCGATCTGCGTCATAGGTCGCAAACCGGGGACCGATGTCTTTCTTGACCACACCGATGTTTCTCTTGCGCACGCGATCGTCTGTTGCGTCAACGATCGGCTGTCGCTTTTCGATCTGGGGAGCCGTACGGGAACATGGCTGAACGGTCAGCCCATTCAGTTTGCCTACCTCAAGGGAGGCGACACGATTCGCGTCGGGCCGTTTGATATGAGTGTATGCCTCGACGGCGAGTCCCCCGTGGCGAACGAGTCGGCTGAGGCCACGCTCGGTCAGGAGGATCTCCCGTCGCTGGTCTTGCAGTGCGGGAGGGCTCTGGGTTCCGGCGATCCGACGGACATTTCAGAGGCGCTGGAAGACGAGTCCGTACCCATGGAACCCGAGGCTATCGAAGGGCATGTGCCGGACGTCTCGAAAACCATTACCCTATCCGGTTCCGGCAACGTCGCAGCCGGTACGACATCGTCGGAGGGCGAAGGGTTCGAGGGGACGTACAGTCCCGAGAATCTGATCAGCGACTTGGAGCAGAATCTCGCCGTCCTACAGCAGAACATGGCCCAGTCGGCTCAGCGGCTTGGGCAATGGCAGAAGCGGTTGGAGGCCCGGTCGGAGCAACTTGATCGGCGGGACGCCGAGCTCAACCGAAAGGTCGAGGAGATTGGTCAACTCGAGCAAGAGCTTGCCCATCGGAAGGGGGAGATTGATCGCTACGACCAGGAGATTGAGCGGAGAGAGGCCGAACTCAAGGCAGGACAAGAGGAGTTGGCCAAGCGGCAGGCCGATTTGGAGGGACGTTTGGCCCAGCTTGCGAACGATGCCGCGGGGCTGGACCGTGCCAAGGCTGAACTCGAGGCTGCTCGGAAGTCCGTCGAAGACTCTCAGAATGCGGTGAGAGCGCGCACGGCCGAACTAGACCGTACCAAGGCGGAACTGGAGGCTGCGCGCAAGGCCCTGGACGAGTCCGAGGATGCGGCCAAAGCCCGTTCTGCCGAACTGGACCAACGCGAGTCCGAGGTGAAGCAGAGGGAAGGCCGGCTGACCGAGCGCGAGCAGGAGCTTGCGACTCAGCAGCAGGAATTGCAGGCGGCCCAGGACGAACTGGAGGCGCGGCGTGCCGAGGTCGCGGCGGAGATTGCGCATCAAGAAGAGCAACTGGCCGAAAGCCAAGCGGAAGTAGCCTCCAAGAACGAGCAGCTTGCGGAGCGTGCCCGCCAGCTTGACGCTCGGCATCAGGAGCTGCAGGTCGAACGGGAACGGTTCGACAGAGAACGGGCCGATTGGGAATCCAAAGCAAAGGCGCTGGAGAACGAGCGACGGGAAATCGCGGCCGCCGTCTCGCAACTCGAACGGGATCGTGCCGAGTTGGCGTCGGAGAAGGTTGCCGCGAAAGAAGAGGCTCAGCGGCGGTCCGCGGCCCTTGAGGCATCCTCGGCGGAAGTGGAGAAGCGGCGTCAGGAGCTTCAGGCTTGTTCCGAGCGACAGGAGGCCGAGGCGAAGGCCCTTGCCCGCATGAAGGAGGAATTGGAGAAGGTCTCCGGCACGTGGAAGTCGCGGGCGGACGAGTTGGATCGTCGAGAGCAGGAGTTGAGACAACGGGAAGCCGCAGTCCAACAGCAGGCCGCTCGAGTGGAAAAGGACCTGGCATCGGTCCGCAAACAGACGGTCCTGATTCAGCAACTCAAGGCGGCGCTCGCTCAGGCCAATGCGGTCTTCGCAACGGGTTCCGAGCCGTCGGATGCTCCTGGGGGTTCCTCATCGAGCCGGTCCGAGCCTGATGTGTCCGGCAGCGTGAAGACCACCGCCTCGCACGGGGCAGAGACTGTCGGCGCCGTGCCTGAAGGCAACGAACGTGCCGATGCGGCGCAGACCGTCGGTCAGGCTCACGGTTCCCCATCAGAGACTCCTCATGTCGAGGAACCCCCGGCGGCGCCATCGCCGGCTCCGTCGACGCCGCAAGCCGTGAGCTCGACGCATTTGGACGACGCGGCGCAACATGCGAATCCGGCCGTTAGTCGGAGACCCGATGGCGGCCGCAAGACCGATCCCTCCAAGCCGGCCGGCACGTCCCGAACGGTCGCGGCGCCAAAGGACGGGCCTTCCAAGGCGGAACTCGATCCGGAGACCCTGGAGAGCCTTAAGATGATGCGTCGTCTGGGCGCCAAAGGAACGGACGACGAACTGCTCGCCCAACTGGCCGCCAAGCACAAGTCGAAGGGTTCGGAGGAGGGTGATGGGGCGAAGAAAAAGCGATGGTGGTCCCGCACGTAGCGACCTCAGCCGCTCTTCCATGGATTAGTCGGCCGGCCCCAGACGGACCGGGCCGAACAAGCCGCCGCCGCGACTCTCCATTTCGAACTTCAGCGCCCGTTCGTGATAGGGGCTGGGCCAGCCGGGTCCCTTCTTGCGAGACCATTCGTTTCGGACGCGATCGCTGGTTAACTCATTCGCCAGCGTGTTGGACACCACGATCGAGAGAGCGTGCTTTCCGGTTGTCAGCGGCGGCAGTGTGATCCGCCACGGACGCCAAAGGATCTTGCCGATTGGCCGCTCATGGATGTAAACCTCGCACGCATACTCAACCTTTCCGAGGTCCAGCACCAGCGGGCGGTTCGCCCATTCGGTCGGGATTTCCAGTGTTGTTCGGTATTCCGCACGGCCGCTGAAATCGGCGGTGAGCTGTGGAGCCCAGGGACCCAGGCGTTCGAGCGAAACGGGCGGCGTGCTGTCACATGGACGAATTTCGAAGTCGTGTTCGCCGACGACGTGTCGTTGCAGCGGTCTGAGCATCCAACCCTCGCGGAGTTCTTGCCAGGAGGGCGGCGTGGTCGTCTTCGCCTGAGAGGACGCGGGCTCACTTCTCACCCCCGTATGGATCAGCAGGCTCTCCATGCCTTCGATGGCCACGTCGGCCGCCTGTCCGCCATCCGTCATCGACGCGGTGTGCAGTAGTTCGATACGTCCGGTCTGTGGAAGGAATCGTCGCAAGCTGCCCTGTTCGCGAAGGACGAGTCGGCCTCGATACGGCGTCAAGCCCTCGTTGAACACGAAGTAGATGGCCTCGCCGTTCGTCAAGTCCCGAGCAGTAGCGCGCAGCTCACGGTGCGGAGGGTCGCAGATCAGGACGGGTGTTGTCGACGGGACGACCTCGCCGATCCTTCCGATGAGGACACGCCCGCGGCCGTTCCGGACAGGATGCCGACCGGCCGCGTTCGGGCAGCCCAACATTTCGGCGAGCGTCTTGCCTTGATCTCCATCGACCCCCGGCAGATGGTCGATGGCCATGAGCACGCCCGATCCCTTCAGCCATTCCGCCAGCTTGGCCGCCGCGGTTCGACTCAGCCACCGCGTGGGGCCGAACACGATGGTGGCGTAGCGGACGGACGGCCCGATCAGTTGCCCTTCGGATGCGGGCCAGGTCGACAGGATGTCATCGTCGAGGATGTCGAACTCGCACTGGCTTTCCAGGAGGGCCCTGGCCAGTTGGTCGTGCCCCGCGGCGGCCGACGTGTCCTTGCGTCCGTGAGCCCACAGGTCGCGTGAGGGATAATACAACGCTGTTGTGACGCGTGGTTCGCCGCAGCTCAGGGTGTAAGCGGTGCGAGCGATGTAGGCATGGAGGTCGCTCAACATCGGCCAGATGGGGTCGACGGGGCCGAAATGCGGGCGCTCGCCGGTCATATGATGATCACGGGTGCTCAACGGGTAGCAGCCCATGACGACTATCTGAATGCCGCGGACGAACTGATAGTCCAGCACCCATTTGATCTGCTCCGGCGTGACGCCGTTGCCGTAGACAGCCATCGATTCGGTGAATGCAAGCCGCCTACCGATCTGGTGGGCCGCGCTGCCGGCGAATTTCGGGAAGTGATGTCGCGGTTCCTTTCCGGGGAACAACTGTCGCCAGATTACGTCGACACCCGGCAGGTCCATCGCCCGCAACGTCCGCAGGATGTGGCCGTAGCCGTGGTAGACGGCGCCGAGCGTCTCGTCCTCGCCGCCAAGGTGTCCGCCCGACAACATGCCCATTTGCCGGGCGGCCGTTCGCAACGGCTCGAAGTAGGCATCGCAGAATCGCCGCGTCCAGAAATCGCAGTAATCCACCCGAGCCCGGCACGCCCCCACGGGGGCGTCGGCCGCCGGTTCAGTGAACAGTTCGTCGAGGTGCTCGAAGATGTCGTATCCGAATCGTTCCCTGAAGGCCTCTCTTGCGCCTTCGGTCCAGACGACGTGACGACCCGGATGCAGGCCCGCAACGGCGGGTTCGTCGGTGAAGGTGAAGCACAGCTCGGGTTTGGCCGGGAGCTGTTCCAACACGGCGCCGTACCGCCGATGTGTCAATTCAATGAATCGGTTTGTGGTCTTTGGATTGAGCAGATCGGTGCCGCCGGTCCGGCGAATTCGGTATAGCCATGCCCGGTCGGGCGCCCGATCACCTTGCCACGACCGACCTGGTTCGATCAGTGTGATCTTGTCGCCCTGGTGAATCGCAAGGACCACCGTATCGGGCGGGACGGTGTAAGGTTGGTTTGCCTTGAGCGCGACCGCCTCTCGCACCATAATGTGGCGCGAGAGTTCGGGATGCCCCGCCGCAACTTGTCCGCAGGCCTGTCCGGACGGCCAGCCGCCCTCGTCGTAGATCCACCAGTGCATTCCGAGGCGTTGTGCCTCTTGCATGGCCAGGCTCACGCGGTCGAAGAACCCGTCGGTCAGGTAGCCGGGGTCCATGGAGTTGTTGGTTGAGTCGGGGCGGAACTCCCGCGGCATCGGCAGCATACAGACACTCTTGGCGCCGTTTGAGGCCATCTCCCGGAGTTGTCGCTTCAGCAACTCCGGTTCCAGCGGGGCGTTCCACATCCAGAAGTAGCCCGGCCAATAGAACGCGGGAGGATTCCGAAAAACGTCGGATTCGAACGGTTGCGTCTTCCGGACGTCGCTTGTCAACGGCCATCGCCACAACGGCACATCCGACGAGCCGGCGACAGGCCCGCCGGGGACGGCGAACATCGCCACAAAGATCGTTGCGGTTGTCGTCATGAAGTTGTCCTCGCTGTTGGTTCGAAGGGGGAGGAGGATGCGCCGAAGGGGCGTCGCCAACCCTTAGGATCCGGTGGAGACGGTCGCGAGCCTTCGCCGCACCAGGCATGCCGCGCCCAGGACGCCCGCGTCGTCGCCCAGCATGGCCCTGACAATTCGGAGGTCCTGATGTGCGACGGGAAACGTGTTCGCACGGACCGCCTCGGCCACGCCGTCGACGTAAGGTTGGCCGATGGCTTCGGTCACGCCGCCGCCGACGACGATCATCCGCGGGTTAAGCAGATGAACCGCCCCCGCGATCGCCAAGCCGACCAGGGTGGCCGATTCGTCCACCGCCTGCCGAACCACTTTGTCGCCTTCCGCATAGGCGGTTGCCAGCATCATGCTTCGGATCTCGGCCGCGGCGGCCTCCGGATTCAACTGTGCGAGTTTGGCCCCGGCGAGTTCCGTCAGTCGACTTTGTTTGCCGTCCTTGATCCGCTCGACGATTCTCCGGATGATGGCGGGGCGGGCGGCCAGGCTTTCCAAGGTGCCTCGCCAGCCTGTGTTGGCCTTCGGCCCATCGTACTTGATAATCATGTGGCCGATTTCGCCGGCGGCGCCGGTCATGCCTTCGTGGAGTCGGCCGCCGATGACGATTCCGGCGCCGATGCCCGTACCCACAAAGACGCCGATCAAGTTGTCGACGCCCCGGCCGGCTCCGAGGTCCGATTCGCCCAACGTGCAAAGGTTCACGTCGTTTCCAAGAAAGACGGGGCGACCGAGCTGTTGGCCGAGAAGCGAGGCGACCTCGACGCGGCCCCATCCGAGATTCGGTGCCGAGTAGATGACCCCGGCTGTGCTGTCGACGGGTCCGGGCACGCCCACGCCGACGGCCCGAATGTCTTCCATTCGCAGATGCGCCTCTTCGACCGCACCGCGGATCGTTCTTACGACCCGCTCCAACACGGCTTCCATGCCCTTGTTGGCCTTGGTCTTTTTCTTGCAGCGGGCGATGATATCGCGTTGGCCGGTGACGACGACAGCCAGGATCTTGGTGCCGCCCACGTCGACGGCCACGATAGGATCAGGTTGCGGAATACCGGCCATGCGACCTCCTGCAATGCCCCGCGGCGGGGGGCCATACGCTTGACGGGCGTCAGGATAGTCGGGTTGGGCGTGCCGATCAACCGGCGATCGCGAAAGGGTCACGCCACTTTGCCGTCCCGTATCGACAGGCTAGAATGAGCACCCGCGCTGGATGCCGAGGAGATCGGTAACACTCGTGACCAGTTCGTCCGGCAAACATCGGCCCGCCAAGAGCATCGTCGAGGACAGTCTGACCCCGGCGATGCGTCAGTACGCGGAGCAGAAGGCCCAGGCGCCGGATGCCGTTCTTCTTTTTCGCATGGGCGACTTCTATGAGACGTTCCACGAGGATGCCAAGACGGTCGCCCGCGTCCTCGGTCTGACCCTGACGACGCGCGACAAGGGACCCAATCCCGTTCCGCTGGCGGGTGTTCCGTATCATGCGCTCGAGGGCTATCTGGCGAGGCTTGTCCGCGCCGGCTATAAGGTTGCCATTTCCGAACAGATCGAAGATCCCAAGCAGGCCAAGGGCGTGGTCAAACGGGCGATCGTTCGAATCGTCACGCCGGGCACGCTGACGGATCAGGCGCTTCTACAGGAACGTGAGGAGAACTACCTGGCGGCGGTGGTCGTCGATTCGTCATCCGGCCGAGAGACGGACGTCGGTCTGGCGGCCGTCGAACTGAGTACGGGGGCGTTCATCGTCCAGAACGTGCCGGCCCGGACGGCCATCGACGAGTTGGTCCGGCTCCGGCCCGCCGAACTGCTTGTTCCGGAGATGGGGCTCGATCAACGTTCGCCCCTGATCGATCAGTATCGTCAGATCACCAACGGAGCGGTGACGATGCGACCGGTCCACCTCTTCTCGCCTTATCAAGCGGAGCGGGTTCTGTGCCGGCATTTCGGCACGGCCCATCTGCAGGGGTTTGGTTTCGACGGCATGGACCCCTCACTTTGTGCGGCCGGGGCGATTCTCGACTACCTGAGCGAGACGCAAAAGACGGCGCTGAGGCACGTGACAGCCATCCGTCGACGGACGCAGGAGCATTACGTCGCGATCGATCAGGCGACGATGCGATCGCTCGAGATTGACAGGACGCTCCGCGACCAGCGGCGCGAGGGATCGCTGCTGCACGCGGTGGACCGCACGGTGAACCCGTTAGGCGCGCGGATGCTCCGACGGTGGGTGTGCTATCCGGCGAGGTCGGCCGAGGAGATCCTGGCCCGCCAGTCGGCCGTGGCCGAGATGGTTCAGTTGCCGCCGATGCGCCAGGCCGTTCGCGAGGTTCTGCGGGGGATGAGCGATATCGAGCGAATCACCGCCCGATTGGGCGTCGGGCGAGCGAATCCTCGCGACCTGGTCGGACTGGGCCAGACGCTGGCGCAGTTGCCGCATCTGGCGACGGCGCTGTCCTCGGGGCGACTCAACGGCGTCGGCGCCGGTCCGGCTTCGCCGTTGCTGGCGAAACTGGCCGAATCGCTCGGCGGACTGGAGGAGTTGGCGGCGTTCCTGACGGTCAGTCTTCGACCCGATGCCCCGATTACCGTGCGTGAGGGGGGGATGATTGCCCCCGGTTTTCATGCGGAACTCGACCGCCTGCGGAACATCGCGACGGGGGGGCAAGAGTGGCTCGTCGAGTTCCAACAACGAGAGATCCGGCGGACGGGGATCGGCACGCTCAAAGTCGGATTCAATCGCGTCTTCGGCTACTACATCGAGATCAGTCACGCCAACAGCGATCGAGTGCCGGCCGATTACGTCCGCAAGCAGACGGTCAAGAATGCCGAGCGGTACATTACCGACGAACTCAAGCAGCACGAGACGGAGGTGCTGACGGCCGAGGAACGCGCCAACGAGCTGGAATACGAACTGTTCGAGCAGATCCGCCGGAAGGTGACGGATTGGATCGACGCGCTCTTACGGACGGCCGAGGCGGTCGGACAGATCGACGCGCTGGCCGGTTTGGCTCAACTGGCCGCCGAGCGGGATTACTGCCGTCCCGAGATCGTCGAGGAGGACGTGCTTGAGATTGCCGACGGGCGGCACCCCGTACTCGAGCAAACGCTGGGACAGCGGTTCGTGCCCAACGATTGCCGCATGGATCAGGGGGATGCGCGGCTGCTGATCATCACCGGGCCCAACATGGCCGGCAAGAGCACGTACATTCGTCAAGTGGCGTTGTTGGTGCTGCTGGCGCAAACAGGTTCTTTCGTTCCGGCCAAGCGGATGCGGTTAGGACTCGTCGACCGCATCTTCGCCCGTGTTGGGGCGAGCGATGAAATCGCACGCGGGCAATCGACGTTCATGGTCGAGATGACCGAGACGGCCAACATCCTGAACAACGCCACGCGGCGGAGCCTGGTCATCTTCGACGAGATCGGGCGCGGGACGAGCACATTCGACGGCTTGAGCCTGGCGTGGGCGATTACCGAACACGTCGCCGTGCGAATCGGCTGCCGGACGCTCTTCGCCACGCACTACCACGAGTTGACGCAGCTCGCCGGTACGCTGGAGGGCGTCCAGAACTTCAACGTAGCCGTTCGTGAATGGAACGATCAGGTGGTCTTTCTTCACCGGATCGTTCCGGGCGGTACGGACAGGAGCTACGGCGTTCATGTGGCCAAGTTGGCCGGCATTCCGCCGGAGGTGGTCGAACGCAGCAGCGAAATCCTCAGACGACTCGAAGAGGATTCTCCTTCGAGCCGGCTGGCCCAGGCAGAGGGCGAGCTGATCGAATCCGCTTCCCCACGTAGCGAGGAGGGATTGAGGGGGATAACGCCGGCCGCTGCCGATACACCGGCGCCGGCCGAGGTTACGGGCCTTGACGTCGAGTCTTGTGAGTCTGTCTTATCCTCCGTCACACCGTCCCGGCACGTCATTCCGCAGACAAAGCGCCCGAACACGCAGATGTTGCTCTTTGACGACGGCAGCAGTCGGATCGTGGCCAAGTTGCGCAAGCTGGATCTCACGGCCTTGTCGCCTGAAGATGCCCAGAAGGTCCTGCGCAATCTCCAGTCCGAAGCGCGTGGCGAGTAGCATTCTGTTCCGTCAGCAGCGCCGCCTGCGGCTCGACTCGAAAGCTCCAGCTTTCTTGTGTGCGTCTTGTCCGTCGTTTCACGTACTCAACGAACGGTTCAGTTCACACGGAGATGGCACTGGGCATGGACCAGCGGATGCGGGCCAGCAATGTGTCACCCTTCCAGCCGTCCTCGGGTCGCTCCTCGCCGACCATGACCCACGATTCCTCCGGAGTCGCGTTCCAGGGGTGGAAGTTGCCCATCCGTGCGACGTGTTTGGGGTCTCGGATCCCGTCGCCGATCAGCGGGAACACGATGCGTTCGGTCGATCGGATGAGTCGCAGCGAATTCGTGTCGACGCGGGCAAGGTAGACCGGAGCCCGCCATCGCATCACGTCGAGGTTCTCCTTCGATCGGCGGGTGTAGATCAGGTAGAGCCCGTCCCCGTGCGAGAGCCAGTGCTGCTGTGTCGTCGACATCGCCAGGGGTTCGCCGTCGTCCCAGCACCAGGCGCGTTGCGGTCCCCATTGGAGGCCGTCCGTCGAGGTGGACACGTAGCCGTGGCTGTCCTCCGCGCGAATGGTCAGATAGAACCGGCCCTCGAACGAGGTCAAGCTGGGTTCGAGAAGACCGCGTTTGGTCGGGTTGGTCAGCTCATTGCCGCTTTCCCGAATAGTGAGCGTCTGACCGTCAAAGGAGCACCGCACCGAACAGACCGACCTGGCCATTTGCTTCTTGGGCGCAAATGAGAGTGCCACCAGGAGATCGCCGTCAGGGAGGGTTACTCGCTGGCCGCAGCCGCAGGTGTAGATTTGACTGCCGCGTGGATCCTGCCATTCGAGTGCGCGTGCCGGTGTGAAGCTGCCATCGTCGCGCCGCACGACGTAGACCGGATGCCGCTCCAGTTGCGGATTGGCCAGGGCGCCTTCTTTGTAGAAGACGTTATGCCCTATCGCCAGCACAGTCTTGGTCGGGGGGTGGTACTCTGGAACGACGTCGCAGGTGCCCTCCTCGTAAACGTCGCGGACGCGTCTTCTGCCCAGCGTGAGAATCGGCTGCGGCTCGCTCCATGTCTTGCCCAGGTCGCCGGAGACGGACCAATGGACCGGTCCAAAGACATCCGAGCCTGTGATTGACTGGAGGGTGATCAGGGCGATGGGTGGTTTGAGGTCTCCGCGGGGGATCATGCACCCGCGCGGATGGAACCAGGATGTGCCGCCCGACCGTCCGTTCCAGACCACCGATCGCTCGATGGACTTGATCAGGTCGGCCGATCCGGCCTGTCGGGTGGTCGTCTCCGCCCCCTCGCCGTTCAGGCGGCCCGTCAGGGCATGCGTGATCGCCCCGCCCGCCATGATCATCAGTTCTCTGCGCGACGGAAAGGCACTATCCGTGCGGTGTGCCATGGTTCGTTCTCCAAGCTGATTCGTATCCCAGGGGACACACTACTTCGTTAAGGGACCCCTGGCAACCGGCCTTGCTTTCGGGTTGAGGATGTGCCGTAATGACGATTTGACTCACCATGTTGCTCGATGTTCCAGGGGCCGTACGAAAGGGGCTGACTGATGAAATCGATGGCAAGGCGGGCTGGTTCCGCGAAGTGCGTTTTGGGAGTGGCCGTTCTTGGATTGACGAGCATCCTCCAGTCCGCCGAGCCGTTCGACTACTTCCAGAACTCATGGAGCGTCATCGGGCTCAAGGACTACAAAGACGGCACGCGCATTACGCCGGAGAACGAGCTTCTGCTGGCGAACAAGGCCAAGATCCGTTTGCGCTACGGGCAACAACTGGTTCCGCTCAGCCGAAAACAGACCAAGACGCTCAAAGACGGTTGGCTTCCTATCGTTCTGCTGACCGCCCACGACGGGAACGTGCGATACGACTTCACGATGTGGGCGACACCTTTGCCGACGGTAAAACACTGGCGGGAGGCGTTTGATTGGCCTACGGAAGGGGAGAACTTCCTGAACTGGGTCGTGGTCAAAGTCACCAACACCAGTCCGGCGCCGGTGGAGGCCAAACTCAGGGCAGAGATGATTAAGCCCACCGCCACGGCCCTGCCATTGAAAGCGGCGGTTTGGATGTTGTCGCCCGGGCAGGTCAAAACGGCCGTCATACAGGTTCCGTTTTCGCCTCTAAGCGACGCCTCCGGATTCGACAAGGAATCTCCGACACGGTGGCTGGACCGAACCATCGCCTACTGGCGCGATGTGATGGACAAGGCGGCCCGCATCACGGTTCCCTGCGAGAAGTCGACGCAGGCGCTCCTGGCGGCGCATGTCTGTCAGCTCATCGCCAATGACCACGGCGCGCTCCACGGAGGCGAGGGGTTTTACGATGAGTTCTACATCCGCGATGGCGGTTATCAGATCATGGAGCTGGAAGAGGGGGGGCTGTTCGACGTGGCTCGCAAGGCCCTCGAGTACTACTTCAAGAGCCAGCGTCCCGACGGTCGTTTCGAGACGCAGAAAGGGCAGTTCGACGCCAACGGACAGGCGGTCTGGGTGCTCTGGCAATTCCACAAGATCACAGGCGATCGCGAGTGGCTGACCAAGGTCTATCCGCAGATGCGCCGCGCGGTCGACTGGACGATCAAGACCCGGCGTGAAGCGCCCGCCGACTCGCCCTTTGCAGGTGTCCTTCCGGCGGCGGTGGCCGACGGAGAGTTCTTGTGGGACGGCAAACACCACATCGTCGGCTATGACCTGTGGAATCTACGCGGCATGCTGTGCACGGCCGACGCCGCCCGCATCTTGGGCAAGGAAGCCGATGCCCGCGAGTTGAATGCCGAGGCCGAGCAGTATCGAAAGGCCATCGACGCGGCCTGGAAACGGACGGGCTTGCCTCATTTCCCCCCGAGCTGGGAGAAGGTGGGGACGCACTGGGGCAACACCGAGACCCTGTGGCCCACGGAGATCTTCGCGGCGGATGACGCCCGTGTGACTGCGCTCGGTGATGAGGTTCGTCTACGCCACGGCGGCGGATTTATCGAGGGCACGATCCGGTGGCTCGGCACGCCGGACGCGATCCATCCGTACATGTCGGCCTATACGACGATGGCCTCACTGGTCCGGGGTGAAGACGAGAAGGTGGTCGAGGAGTTCTACTGGTACCTGCTCCACTCGACGGCGACTCACGCGTTCCCCGAGGGCATTTTCTATAAGCGGCGGTTCGCCTGGAGCGACACGATTCCGCACGTCACCGGCGCATCGAACTATGCCTTGCTGCTCCGGCATATGCTGATCCACGAACGGGGCAATGAGCTTCACCTTCTCCCGGCCATCCCGGATGGGTGGCTCGACGACGGCAAAGAAATCGTCGTTGAACGGGCGCCGACGTTCTTCGGCGAAGTGAGCTTTCGCGTCAAGGGACGTCCGCAAGGTGTTGAGATGAAGTTCACTCCTCCGCAGCGTGAGCGGCCCGAGCGCATCGTTCTGCATCTGCCGCAGAAGCTGTGCGGTACGGTCCGGTTGAAGGGTCTGAAAGTGATGCCGCGGCCCGATCAGAAGCAGCGATGGGACTTCCCAACGGTCGTGTCGCTCTACCAGAAGAACGCCCCGCCGCTTTCGCGAGCGATTCCCGGGCTGATCCCACTTCCGCTGGAGTCGCTTCTGTCGCCGGAGCGGTGCCTGGCGCTTGACCTGAATTCCGTGGCGAACACCGATCCGTTCTCCGCCCCCTTCGGTGTTCCCAGGCCCGGCAAGCTCGTCTTCACAGGGATGCCCGTGGGTGATCAGGTTGTCGCCGGCGTGCCATTCCGGATTATCGATCCGGCCAAGAACCAGGGCCGCGGACTTGTCGTGCTGCACTCACCGAGGGCACCGGCCGACCGGCAATGGCCCAGAGAGGTGGCAATCCCCGTGAATGCCAAGTGCAAGCGGATGTTCTTTCTCGGCAACGTGCATGGGTGGGGCAGTGATGACCAAGGCACAGGCGAGTGGGGTGCCGTGGCGGAGTACGTCATCTGCTACGCCGACGGAACGGAGCAGACGGTCCCGCTCATCACCGGCCGGACGGCGGAGGATTGGACGGCGGAGCCGCTGGCCAGCGATGTCCTCTGCGGTCTGCGCGAGGATCCGTGGCATCTCAACGTCTTGGGTGTGAGTCTTCGTGATGTGCCTGTCGAGAAGGTGATCTTTCGCGACCTCGGCACACCGGCCGCGCCGCTCCTCGCGGCCGTGACGATCGAGAAGTGAGAAGCGATTCATCTGCCGCTTCCGGGGACTTCGTTTCGCTCCGTCTCCGGCTGGGCCCTTCGGGCCAGGAGCGTTTGTGTTCGGCCTGCGAGGCGCAGGCCGCTACAACGAAGGCCGCCACGAACGGCAACGCGCTGTACCCTGCAGGTAACAAAACGGGGACAGTTACTCATGAGCCTTCGGCTCTGCCGTAGATGATGAGAATGCGTAAGAGGCTCCCTGTGTGTCCCAACGACTTACGGCGCATCTTCGAGGCAGTTGGTCATGAGCTTTCGGCCCACCCCTAGCCCGGATTATTCACACTGGCCTCTTTTTTACGACCTCCTTGTGGGTT
>CAZQTW010000058.1:0-40860 GCA_964596165.1 uncultured Planctomycetales bacterium
GTCCGTTCGATTTCGTCCGCTGTGGACGTTGGTGGCCTTCCTGCTGTTTACGATCATGGCCGGCCCCGTGCTGCCGTACCATTGGGACAGTCTCGTCGGTCGCCAGAAGGTGGCCTCCAAGAAGCTTGGGATCGGGTACCAACCTCCGATGGACTACCTTGCTCCGGCCATGGAGATCGCAACAGGCCGGCAGCTCTACCAATACTTCGGTGGGGCGATGAACCCCCCGTCGGCCTGGCAGACCGGCGTCGACGGCGCGTTACTGGTCGGCCTTGTTCTGGGGGCCGCAAGATTTTGGCGACGTGGCGGCCTCGCCGGAAGGGCATTGGTCGCCTACTTCGTCATCGGCGTGGCGGTTGGCTACGTCTTCTGCAGCGGTGCGAACCGCCTTCAGATTCTGGGACATTTTCGCTACCTGATTTGCCTGTCTCTCTTGATCCCCATGTTGTGGGCGGCGGGTCTTGTTTCGTTGATCGAGAGGGGGCGATGGCGGTCTGTCAGACTCGTGGGCGCCGTCTGCCTCGGCGCCGCCCTGGCGGTCTTGCCCTGGCAACTGGCGGTCTACTACTTCGGCGCGCGGACCCGAACGGGTGGAGGAAACGCCTTTCATCATCGAGCCTATCTCGGCGACCCCAAGCAACTCGCGGCGGACTTCATCCGCCGGAACCGCTTGCCGCCGGATCGAACCATCATCCTGGCGCAGGACTACGAGATGTACTACCCGCTGAGGTATTTTTTGGATGACGGCTACCATATCCAGACGCTCTGGAGCGAGCCGTTCATCCCTCTTAACGATCACTTTCCGTTTCTCGCCCTGGCCAACAACCCGCAAGCCGAGTGCGTCGTGGCGCTGTATCCACGATCTCCGTTGGGCTCCAGCATCGAACGGGCCTTCAGACAATCCCAGTTCCTCCGCCCCGAACACGTGGTCTATGAGGTGCCGGGACCGGCCGGTCCGGCCTCGACCATCCTGGCTTTATACCGGGTCCCACCGAGTGCCGCGCGGACCCAATGGGTCCGACAAATGGCCGCCCGAGAGACTCGCATCCCTTCTGTCCAGGGAAGCGTCCCTCCAAGCGGCACGGGCAAGATTCCCCGTCCGAACTTGGCGCCGTCGTCGCCCTAGCCGATGACATTGGCCTCGATGCGCGGATTGGGCGAACGCCGACGAGGGTCATCGGGAGGCCCCTGTCCACGCGTGTTGCGCACATCACAAGACGATTGGAAACACGCGCAGGACCCTGGGGATGACGTACCGAGATTCCTTGGCAAGCAAGCCCCCCGGCAGGGGGCGCGACAGGTTCCGCAGGGAGCGGGTTGCTGTTATCATCTGGCGCGGGAGACCAACGCGTTGTCCAAAGCACACTCGAAGCGATCGGACGCCGGCGCCGGCAACCACCGCCGTCACGAGCGGTTGGGTTCGACGTCTCGCCTCTCGGGCCCGCTTACCGGCGCTTCCGGACGGATCACTCGGGCGGACTGGGTTTCCATCGGCGCCCTGCTCGTTGTGACAATCGGCATCTTCTGGCAAGGGCTATTCGACCGTGTCGGCATGATCCGTGAGGACGCGGCCTATCAGTACCAGTGCTTCTATGAGTTCGCCGGCGCCGAGGTGCGCCAGGGACGATTCCCGCATTGGAATCCGTTCTCCACATGCGGGATACCCTTTCATGCAACCCTGATGGGCGCCCTGCTGTATCCGTTGCGCTGGCCGCTGTTCTGGATGAGTTGGCCTTGGGCATATCCCCTGAGTCTGTGGGTGCATTATTTCCTGACGGGGGTGTTCACATACGCCTTCATTCGGATTCGTTTGCGGTGCGGTCCCGTTCCTTCGCTGATCGGCGCCATCAGCTTTGCTTTCGGCGGCTTCACCATGGGGCACTTGACCCATCCGAACTACTTTCAGGGCTACCCGTGGTTCGTCCTCACGATCCTCCTGGTTACGCAGGCCGTCGAGCGCCGAGACTGGGTCTGGGCCGTTGCGGCCTCAATCCCCGTCGGATTGATGGGAATGATCGGGGCCGTTCACTTGTTACTGATCCTTGCGTTTGGCATGGGGGTATGGGCGCTCGGTGAGGTCGTCGCGGGGGTGATCGCGAGGATCCGTTCGGGCCGAACGGATCTACGGAATGCGTTCTGGCCGATGTGGGCAAACGCCATTGCCTTCCCCTTGGGCGCCGCATTATCGGCCGCCCAGTTGCTGCCCGCATTCCAGCAAATGGGGCTCAGTACGCGCACGGAGACCGGATGGGACTTTGTCACGGAGATCTCGGCGCATCCGCTCCGTGTGGTCGTTCGTCTCGTGGCGCCCTTCTATTGGGGCAACTACCGGCTTGGCTACTGGGGTGAGAATTCCTTCCACGAACATGCGTTCTATACGGGGCTCGTGACGCTTTCCGCCGCCGTGCTTGCGGTCGTGCTCCATCGACGAGATCGTTGGGTGATACGATTGGCGGTGCTGTGTGCAGTGGCTGCCGTCGTTGCCGCCGGCAGGTACTTGCCCGTCTTTTGGGTGCTGTACCGCTTCGTTCCCATGTTTGACCGGCTCCGGGACCCTGCCCGATTGCTGTGGCTTCTTCAGTTCGGCGTCGCCTGCCTGGCGGCCATCGGATTGCAGAGGATTGGTGAGCATGACTCCGCGACCGGCAGGCGAGCGGTCGTCACCTCGCTGGTGACCAGCCTGCTGTTCGTGGGTCTGATCGCGGCATGCCTCCTCCGATTGGGTTTACTCGCCGACGATCCCACGCCGGCAATGGACGACGTTCAGAAACTCGACCACCTCACCCCCTCCGACCGCGCCCAGCATCTGATGGCGGCTCAACGCATGCCGTCCTTCGTCATGCAAGGTGACGGGGTCACGTGGCTCGGAATCGTCGCAGCCGTCCTGTCGTGTTGTGCGATCAGCGCCTGCGTGATCGCGCGCCGGAAGCTCACGTGGCCGGTAGGCTCCGTGTTGGCCGGCCTTCTGGTGCTTGATCTGGGCATGTTCTCGGGGGGCATGTTCAACTATACGCAAATGGATCACGCCGTCGTGGATACGCCGGATTACGTCCGTTACCTGCAACACCACCTGGGCGCGCAGCGGTACCTGTGTCTGGCCGGCCGCGACGCCGATGCCGCGCTGAACCGCGGGATGTTGTTCCGAATCCGACATGCCATCGCCGGGGGCGTGGGCATCAATCACACCCCGCGACAGGAGCGGATGATCGGCCTGTTGTGGAGTGCGTTACGAAGCGGAACCATGAGACTGGCGAACCTTGCCGGCGTTCGCTATTTCGTGGCCGACCGGCCCATCAAGACGGCGACGATCACGCCCGTCTTTCAGGGGGTGCACGGCGTCGTCAGTGAGAACTCGCAGGCCATGCCCCGAGCGTTTCTGACCCGACAGACCCAAACCATCAGCGATCCGAATGCCCTGCTGATCGAGATCCTGAAGGGCACGAGCGATCTGTCGGATGTGGCGTTCCTGGAGGAGCCGGCCGACTCCCTGCCGACGACGCAAGCCGCCGACGTGCCCCGGGGCGAGGTCCTTGATCTGAAGGCCGATGTCAGCCGGTATACCATGCGGGTTCGCGCGCCGGCGCCGCGTCAACTTGTATTGACCGAGACGTATCACCCCGAGTGGCAATGCACGGTCGACGGCAACCCCGTCCGCGTTCAATTGACCGACTGGACGTTCATGTCCGTTCGCGTGCCGGCGGGCGAGCACAACGTGGAGTGGCGGTATGAGCCGGCCCGGTTCAGGATGGGCCTTCGGATCACGGTCGTCACCCTGTTCCTGGTGGTCGGGGTCTGTTCCGCCGCCCACATGAGGGGACGAAGGCAATCGGCCCGTTCGTAGGCATGCGCCTCACTCTCACATAGGCCGTTGCGGTGGTTCGTGCGGAGACTTTGGGGCCATGTTTGAGGCGGCGCGCCACCGGCTCGCGCGAACGTCGCCGGGTTGAGTCCGCGGGTCCGGAGCACTAGATTGTCGGGGCGATGCAGGGATTGACGCTCGAGTTGTCCGTGCCCGCGGAGGTTCGTCTTGGAATTCAGCACCCCTCATGCCGATGCCACAGGAATTCACACAAACGGACCTCGCGCCGAATTCCATCGCGGGTCGCGCCGTGCCGAGATGCGAATGGCGGGGATGCGGTGGATCGACCATTGGGTCGGGTTGCCGCTGTGTTTCGCGCTCGGGATCATGGTGCGAGTTCTGCGTCGGATACTGCCGCGGCACGGGAAGGCCGTTTCGGGAGAACGCCCGATCGCCGTGCTCAAATTCTTCGGCCTGGGCAGCATTGTCGAGGCCACTCCGATGCTGAGGGCCTTGCGCGAGCGATACCCGAAGACACCCTTGGTCTTCGTGACGTTTCAGTCGAACGAGAGATTGCTGCGGCGGCTCAACATCTGTACGGATCTTCGGATCATTCGAACCCACTCGCCGATTCGCTTCGTCGCCGATGTCTTGAGTCAGATTCTGTGGCTCCGTCGCCATCGGATCGAAGCCGTCATCGATCTCGAGTTCTTCAGCAAGTTCTCAACGCTCTTGGCCTTCATGAGCGGCGCCGGCGTCCGCGTGGGGTTTCATCTGAACGACTTCTGGCGATACAGCCTCCTCACGCACCCCATATGCTTCAACTATTTCCGGCATCTGGCCGACGTGTATGCGCAAGCCGCCCAACGGCTGAACGTCAGCATACTCGACAGCCGCCTGAGTCCGCTGGTTCCCACGGAGGCTGAGACGTCGTCGGCTACCCAGACCCTTCGCAACCTGGGATGGACGCCGGGCGCACCGCTTCTGGGCATAAACGTGAATGCGGGAGAGCTCAGCCTTGAGCGGCGCTGGCCTTTGGAGCGATTTGCCGAGCTGATCCGGAGACTCTTGGCCGGCCATTCCGATCTCTTCGTGGTGCTTACCGGCTCGTCGGCCGAAGCGCCCTACGTGACGGCGCTGGTAAGCAGACTACCGGAGACGATTCGACGACGGACCGCCGTCGTTGCCGGTGTGTGGACGCTGGAGGAGTTCATCGCGGGCCTGACCCTCCTAGACGGATTCGTCACCAACGATTCAGGGCCGCTGCACTTGGCGGCGGCGGTTGGCGTCCCGACGGTATCGATCTGGGGACCCAGTCGACCGAATTTCTACGCCCCACGAGTCGAGAACCTTACGAAGATATACGCCGACTATCCGTGCAGCCCGTGTGTCGGGATGTTCACCTCGTTCGAGGGCATGTGGTGCAACCACGAAGCATGGTGCATGCAATCCGTTGCAGTCGACGAAGTCTTGGAAAGCGTCGAGAAGATGCTGGCGCGGTCGGGCAGAGCGCGGTCCGAGGCGCTCGAATCGTGATGGTTGTCGCAGGTTCTGTGTCGTCTACCCGCCCGGCAACCCTGCCTCTTGCTTCTTGAGGGCCTCGCCCGGCAGGCGGTCACACAGCCCCGGCGGATCGGACACGACATAGACGAGGCCGCACGCCTCCAGATTCACTTGAACACCTCGTAGAACGCACCCCTTGTTGCAAGCCGACCCCCATGTCGACACGCTTTCCTGCAAGGTCGGCGGTACCCCCACCCCTCCTGGGCCGGCTCCCACCCTGTTCCTTGTCCTTCCGACCCCTCGGGGCCTCCCGCCCCGCCGGTTTGACCCGCTGCCATTCGTCAGGGCTGCGCCGCATTGGAATTCTGGCCCACAAATGCCGACGCTGCTGGTTAGGGTGTGGCTGAGAGTGACGGCCATGAGAAAACGCATGATGAAACGTGGTTCGGGAGACCGGGCCGCCAAGACGATAAGCGACAGTCCCGGACGGCCCCGCGACACTTGACTTGAGGCGTCCATGCTCGATAATTGCATGGGATCGGGCGATTAGCTCAGTTGGTTAGAGCGCACGGATCACACCCGTGAGGTCATAGGTTCGAGTCCTATATCGCCCAATGCCCGCGATTCGAGAATGACCGAAGCCACCGCATCGACGACTGCTGCACCCTTGCCGACGCGCTCCGGTCTGCGCGACGCCTTTCGTTCCCCCGCCTTCTGGCTGCTGATCGCCGCCCTGCTGGCCACCAAGCTCATCGCCCTTTTCACCTTCGGCCATTGGGCCGACGCCGACGAATGCGTCGTGGGCATCATGGCCAAGCACATCCTCGAACGAGGCGTCCACCCCCTCTACTACTATGGCCAGAATTATGCGGGCGGGGGATCGATCGAGGCGCATACGGCCGCCTTGTTCTACCGGCTTTTTGGGATGTCGGGATATTCGCTGAAGCTGGCCGCCCTGGTCTATACGCTGGCCGGTGCGGTCGTTCTCTACGGGCTGACGGTCCGGCTGGCGGACAAACGAACCGCCCTCTTCGCCCTGTTGATCTACATCTTGATGCCCGGTCTCATCAAATGGGGCCTTAAGACCCGAGGCGGGTACGTCGTCATGCTTCCCCTCGTGCCGGGCATGTTCTGGATGGTCGATCGCATCGTCCATCGCGACCGCGTCGATCACGCCGCCATCCTCGCCCTGCTGGCGATGGTGGCGGTCGGAATGTGGAACATGCAGTCGATTTTGCCGCTCGTCGTTCTGATCGCACTTTTCATCGGAGGATACTGGTTCCGGCGCCGCCGTTTCGATTTGTTGCTGGGATACGCCGCCTACGGGGTCGCAGCGGGGGCGGTGGCCGTGTGGTGGTACGTGCAGGGTTCGTCGGGCATGATGGACACCCTATTCCAGGCGGACCGGTCGGATGTTGTGAAGCAGGTTCTGACCCGTCTGGGCGTCATCGTCTCCGCCGGCTTTTCCGATTTTTTCCAACCCTTTCTGAACGACATGGTTGAGGGTTTTTCATGGCCCGCCCCGGTTACCTACGTCCTCTTCATTTGTGCCTTTGGGTTTGTGGCCTGGCGTATCTACTCGGAACGTCCTCGGCTCAACCCGACTCTGATTCCGGTGCTCCTCTATATCCCCGTCCACCTTTTCAGTTTCGCCGCCGCCTCGCCTCGCGTGATGATATGTCCGAGGTACCTGTTCCCCATCATTCCGGCAATCGCCGTCATCGGTGCGGTGGCCTTGGCTCGAATGCCGCGTCCGATTCGGTCGGTCCTGGTCGGCTACGTGGTACTGGCGTTCGCGTTCTTCAACATCGGGCTGATGCGGAATCCCAGGCTGTATGAGCACGGGGTGTTCTACAACCCCGCGGACATCCGCGGGCTGGCCAAGGTGTTGGAGGATCTGGACGTGCGCTTCGTTCGGACGACCTACGTGATGGAATGGCGGCTCCTGTTCGAGACGCAAGAGCGGGTCATTGCCGTCAACCTTCGGGAACCGATCCGATACGCCCCTTACCGGCGCCAACTCCAAGACGCGGCGAGACAGCCCGGTGTGCGGATTGCCTTTGTGTTTCGTCGGGACGGGGTTTGGGAGAAGCACTTCCTGAGCATGTCGCCGACGGAATTCGCCGGGAAACGCCTGGACGATCGCCGCATTCCTTTCAGGACGGTCGAGGCAGGCCCGTACGTCATCTACGTCACCCAGCGGGGGCAGTCCACTTCGCCAAGTGAGTCCGCAAAGATCCGCCGCGGATTTCACGAATCGGCGCCGGTTGCGGGTCTATTCCTCGGCGAGGGAGATCACCTCGCGGATCACGGCGATTTCGTCGCAATCGTCACGGCGGGGGCAGCGAAGGCAGTCGTCCCAGATTTTGTGGGGCAGGGTTTGGCGATCGGTGACTTCGAATCCGAGCTTCTGGAAGAAGCCCGGTGCGCGCGTCAGCGCAAAGACCCGTTTTAGACCGAGCCGCCGGGCTTCCTCGATGGCCGCATCCACCAGTCCGCGACCGATTCCGCGCCGTTGGCGGTTCGGCGTTACCGACAGGCTTTTGATCTCGGCTAGGTCGCGCCACATGATCTCCAAGGCGCAGCAGCCGATGATCCGTCCGTCGTTCTCGCACACACAGAAGTCGCGCAAGTGTTCATACAGCTCGGCCGGCGCGCGAAAAAGCATCAGCCCCTGTTCGGCGTGTTCGTTGATCAGTTGATGGATGGCCGGGACATCCTCCAGCCGGGCCTTTCGGATCATGGCGTGATCATACCACGGCGGTGCACCCGCTCCAATTGCTCGACCATCCACGGCGTCGCGTTGAACAAGAACTGGCGAATCCGGGGCCCGTGGCTTAATCTACCGACATCCGGGATAGCCGCATGAGATCCGCCACACGAGGCGGGCGGTTGTCCCCGATCTTCCAATCGACCCGAGCTTGTCCGGGGACCGGCTGAGGAGTGAATCATGAACCTGAAATGGCCAACCAAGATGTATATCGGGGGTAAGTGGGTAACCTCGCAAGAGGGACGAACGTTGCCGGCGGTCAACCCGGCGACCGGCGAGACGCTGACCGAAGTGAGCCTCGGCGGTCCCCGGGAGGTTGATCTCGCCGTCGCCGCCGCCCGCAAGGCGTTCGACGAGGGGCCCTGGCCCAGAATGGAACCGTTGGAGCGCGGCCGATACCTATGGCGGATGGCCGAGGGCATTCGCAAGCGGTTCGACGAGCTGTCGTTGACCGACACGCTGAACATGGGGAAACCCATCCGCGACACCAAGGGCTGGGACACGCCGGTATCCGCGCAACTCTTCGAAAGCTACGCCGGGCTGTGCGACAAGATCGCCGGCAAGTGCTTCGGCGGGTTTCCCGAGAGCGTGCAGCTCCAGCTCCGCGTACCGTTCGGCGTGGTGGCATCGATCGCGCCGTGGAACTATCCGCTGACCAACGCGGCGATCAAGATTACCCCCGCGCTGGCGTGCGGCAACTGCATGGTCTTGAAGCCCTCGCAACTCACGCCGTTGACCGCCCTGATGCTGTGCGAGATTGCGGAGGAGGTCGGACTGCCGCCCGGCGTGTTGAACGTCGTCCACGGACTGGCCTCCGAGATGGGGCACTCGCTGGTCTCGCACCCCGGCGTCGATAAGGTGAGCCTCACCGGCCGATTGCAGACCGGCCAGACGATCATGAAGGCCGCCGCCGAGGGTGTGAAAAGTATCACGCTGGAGTTGGGCGGCAAGACGCCGAACGTGATCTTCGCCGACGCGCCGCTCGACAACGTCGTCAACGACATCCTCACCATGATCTTCGTCAACATGGGTCAGGTCTGCGTCGCCGCCTCGCGCGTGCTGGTGCAGGAGAGCCTGCACGACGAACTGGTGGATCGGCTGGTCGCCAAGACCAAGACGCTCCGCCAAGGCGACCCCACCGACGAGCGCAACCACCTCGGTTGTGTCTCCTCGGCGTCACACCTTCGGACCATCGAGCAGTACGTTGAACGGGCGAAGGCCGAGAAGGCGCGTCTGGTCATCGGCGGCGAGCGGCCGAAGGATGCCGCGCTGGCCAAAGGATGTTTCTACAAGCCGACGATCTTCGACCGGGTCTCGCCCGAGATGACGATTGCGAGGGAAGAGGTCTTCGGGCCGGTGCTTGCGATTCTGACATTCAAGACCGAGGAAGAAGCGGTGCGGCTGGCGAACGACAATCCGTTTGGACTGATGGCCTGTCTGTGGACGAAGGATGCGACTCGGGCGATGCGCGTCGCGCGACAGCTTCGAGCGGGCAAGGTGGCCGTCAACGGCGGCGGCGGCTTTCGCCCGTGTGCGCCCATGGCCGGTCACAAGCTGAGCGGCATCGGCAGCGACCTGGGCTTGGACGACGCGATTCACGAATACACGCTCAGCAAGACGATTCTGTACTCGGTCTCGGACGAGAAATGCCCGTGGCCGGAGTAGTACTCGGTGGTATGGAGCCGCCTTGCTCGCGCCGTTCTCGACGCCATCGGCCTTCGGGCGTCGCCGGCGAGCGCCACTCGGCAAGGCCGCGTTGGAGTGCGTCCATTCCCGCAGACGGGCCGTCGTGTATTGTTCTGAGGAGGATCGCCTCATGGAGTGCGTGAGGATGCCGCTGTTGTGCGCTGTAATGAGCGCCCTGGGAATCGCGGCTGAGACACCAGACTCCGGTCCCCTCGCACCGGCGGACCATGGACCGGTCGTCCAATCACATGCCGTCCTTACGGTGGCGGAAGGCAAACGGCTCATCGCCAAGGCAGTCGTACAGATGCCGATCGTTCAGGCCGCCCTCAAGGACGGCATGGTCATCGTCTGCAAGGGCACGACCAATACCTATGTGGCCGAGGAGTTGCTGGGTCGCAAGATTCCGCATGGGGCCTATGTCTACGGCAATGTGACGCCACAGAAGGGCGGCCGACCGATGCCCAAGGTCGCGCCCGTGGCCGAGGTCATCTTCGTGAAGGGACAGCATCGTCCGCAGTTGACGTTGGATGCCGCATTGCAGCAGCTCTCGCCGGGCGATGTGGTGATCAAGGGCGGTAATGCACTCGACTACGCCAACAAGACCGTCGGTGTGTGGACCGGCAGCCCGACCGGGGGCACGACCGGCAAGATCACTCCCGCACTGACCGAGCGCAAGGCGCACCTTGTCATCCCCATCGGCTTGGAGAAGCTTGTGGCCGGCCGTATTGAGGACATCGCCGCCCGCAGCGTCGAGCCGGTCGAGGGCGAGGGCAAGCTACCACGGATGCGCCTCCTCAAGGGGAACATCGTGACCGAGATCGAGGCCCTGAAGATCCTGGCGAACGTGGATGCATTTCAGGCCTCGGCTGGCGGCGTCGGCGGAGCCGAAGGGGGAGTATGGTTGGTCTGGCGGGGCAAGCGCGAGGATGTTGAGAAGGCCCGCTCGATCGTCGCCGGCTTGCAGGGAGAGCCACCGTTCATTCCGCCTCATGGCGACTGACCCTCGATCCCGATTGACCTGCGGGCATTCACGCGGGGTATTGTATCGGGTGCCGCCGCGCGGCGCGATGTGCTGCACAACGGTAAGCCGGTGTTGCCCGGCCTGGAGAACCTGCGGGCGCTCCAAGCGGCGTGCCCGATGCTCAAGTTCTCCGATACGGCGGTCGCACCTGATCAGCCCGGCGGCCGAGAACGGCATGTATGTGCTGTCGGCCGGCAGCATCACGCGATCGCAGACGGCCCCGACGTGCCTGATCGACCCGGACGGGCGCATCCTGGCCTCGGCCCCGAGGAACCAGTTGAATGCCCGATTACAAGCCCCGGCGCGATGAAGCATCCGGACGGGGGCATCCTGTCTTCGGCCCCGAGTAACCGCGAGGCATTGATTACCGGCGTCGTCGAGTGGAAGCCGCCTACGCCCAGCCGATCGGGCATTGTCGCCGAGTCCCGGCGGTTGTGCGGGCTCTGAGAACACGAACAGGCGCAACACTCACCCGTTGCGAGTTCCGAGACTGGACTGCTGAAACCGGCGACAGACCCCAGATGTCAAAGCTTCCGAATCAAGGTCGATTGCCCTGAGAAGTGGTTCTTGCATCGGGGGATGGCTGCGGCTCGCCCTTGGGACGGTATATCCGTGCCGCCTCGAGGCCGGGCACATCAACCGGCCGGTAACGCTTCGACATCGCCCGGAGCCACCGCCGACTGAACGTATCGGTCGATTGATACATCGGATCGGCCTGCGGGTTGAGGACGATCGCTGCGATCCGGCCTTCCTGGATCTGTGCAAGCAGGGCATGGTCGTCGAAGGTTCCCGCGTCGCTCATGAAGGTGAACAAGTAGGTGTCCGTCATGATCGAACGCGGACAATACAAGCCCATCTCGCCGAATTGACTCAGAATGGGGCCGTTGAGGCCATTGAGGTAGGTGCCCAAGCGGCCGAAGAACTCGGCACGCTCACGATTAGATTCGGTGCGATACTCAAACGTCCGCCAGCTCGCGGGCATTTCGCCGAGGCGCAGGGCCGCGAGGGGAACGTAGTACACCGTGGCTAACACCAACGCCAACGTCAGGGCGAGCGACTCCCCCGGTGCATTCGGGCCCCGCCGCCACCACCGCCCCATCTCGCGCCCGGCCAGAACGCAAGCGACGGCCAGCGGCTGCATGTAGTAGTAGACGTCGGATCCGTCGCGATACGTCCCTGCCAGGGCCAACCCCAGCGACACCGCGAACAGCAGGGTCAGAGGGTCCCCGATTCGCCGCATCCACTCGGAAGTCAGCGCCGCGACGGCAATCACCAGGGGAACGACCGCTTGTCCGGAGACCTTAAGAAACAGTGCCGGTACGGTGGCCAACGTCGTCTTGCCCTTGAGTACGGCCAGTGTGTTCAGGAAGTAGAGCCCGTGGGTGACTTTCTCCAACAGGATCAACCCGCCTCCGAACAGAACAAGGCAGAGGGCGGCGTAATACGCGGTCTGCCGCTGTCTACCCTTAAGCAGCAACCACAGCACGGTAACGAGCGGGCCCGCGATCGCGGATTGTTTGTAAAGGAAGGCCGCCAGAAACACGACGGCGGAACTGTACAGGAACGCACGACGACCGGAAGGCACCATCAGAGCGACACCCAGCAAGGTGAGCAGACACGCCGGGCCGTCGGGGCGAAAGGAAACCTCGATACGGGCCAGGACCTGATCGGCCGTCAGAAACACGAGGCCCATCGCGATGGCAAGCTTGGGAGGGACATTCCACCTCGCCCGCAGCAGCCAGACGATCAACGCGGCAGTGCCCACCACGGAAGCCAACGAAATGCACCGTCCTATCAGGAAGAGAGTATGCGGTTCGGCGTGGATCCAACGGCCGATGTAGGCGACAGGCAGATAGGCGGCCGGTCCATAGAAGGCGACCACGTGAGGGACAACTCGCCAATCGGCGTAGAGCGGCCCGCCCTGTTGAACGCGACGGGTGACTTGGACACACGCGCCCTCCCCCCAGGTCGTCTCGCCAGGGCGTTCAAGCAAGACCGCCGTCGTCAGGGCGTGCGAAACCAAGAGGACACCCATGGCGATCAGAAAGCCACCGCTGAGCCAGGTCTGCAGGGACCGCATTTTAGAAGGTGCAGGAATCTCAAGCATACAGCCGCCCTTGCGCCGGAACGAGCAGGTACGTGGCAGGCCCGCGGTTACCCGCTGCTGGCATCGGGTCCGCCAGTCCGCATACGCGTCCCCCTTCTCAATCCGTCTTGACCCTTCTTCGGATCAGCAGATAGAGTGTTGAGGAGCACATGACTTCCTCTTGGACAGTATAGATATGCCGCCTCAGCGGGTAAATCAGCACATCCCCCCAGGAACCTCCTCCATACTCTCCTTCCTGAGTTCGAACAGGACTCTGAACGAGTTTGTGGTCAATCCATGGCTGGCGTTGACGCCGATCCTGGCTATTGCCCTGGCGTTTCGCACTTACGATCTTGATGCAATCACACTCCTGCATGACGAGCATCGCGATCTTCCTCCCGCGATTGCCCACGGGGAGCGCCTCAATCCGTTCGATCTTACGGAAGCGCTCGCTCGCGATGATCCCAGTCAGGCACGGTTGCCCTATTACCTGTCGGCGCTGGCGGTCAAGTTGTTCACCTCGCACGTGTCCTTCTGGGTAGGCAGTATCCTGGCGTTAGGGCTGACTTGCGGGGTCTTCGGCCTGGCCGCGCCTACCCCGATCGGTCGCTGGGCGGCGCTGCTGCCCCTGGGTTGCACCATCTTGATGGTCCTCATCCTGGGGTGGCCTCGACCTCCATCCGAACAGATTGTGGCCGCCCGTATGATATCCGCCGTGTTCGGCACGTTTGGGGTTCTGGTGACGTATCTCTTGGGCCGCGAGGTCTATGGCCACTGGGCCGGCTTGTTCGCCGCGGCAACGCTTGCGGTCTCCACGCTGGACATTGGTTTCAATCGGTGCGCTGCCACCTCGGGGGATACGTTTGCCGCCACCTTCTTCGTCCTCGCGACGTGGCTGCTGTATCGCTCTCTGCGGCAGGGCGATGGGCAGTCCATGATGGCGTGTGCCGCGGCATACGGCTTGGCTGTTGGGGGCAAACTAAGTGCGGTGCTCCTATGGCTGATTGCCGTGATCTATTTGGGGATCCGGTGGGCTTTGAGAGCGAAACCCGCCGGAACGACCTTTGCTGACACTCAGGGTTGGCGTCGATTGAAGTGGGCATCCGTGCTTCATTGCGGCCTACTGGTACCGTTGATTGCGGTCTTCTTCTGGCCGGCGCTGTTCGGACAGCCGAATCCGACGGCTCGATTTGAAGTATGGCTGGCCGCGCTGAGCGCGTACCTCATTGGATTGGCCTGGCTGACTCGGTCGACATGGTCCGCTACCCGTGGGCACCAGATCTGGGCCGTGCTCAACATCTGTGTCGGTGGTGTCGTGGCTGCGGCGTTCTGCACGCCCTTTCATCTTCGGGTGGAGGTCATTGGCGGTCTGTTCGAATGGTGGGGAGACTGGGCTGGAATTGAAGGTACCCAATCGAACGCTATGAGAGACGCCCTGGATGTATTCAAGGTCCTGCTGGTTCGACTGAAGACCCCGGTCAACTTCTTGGCCGCCGTGGGGGTTGTTTGGGCGCTGCGGCGCCGCAATATCGAGTGGGGTAGTCTGATTCTCATCACCATCGCCGTCTATATGGGGGCGGTTGCGGTGCTCACATGGAAGACGCTGAATTACCTCATGCAATTGCTGCCCCTGGCCCATGTGTTGGCGGGCGTGGCCGCGGTGGACATCACGCGTCGGCTCCGCCACCGAAACGACGTGCTCGGCATCGCGAGCGGCGCAGTACTGTGCGCGCTGGTCATCGCCCACTTGCTTCTGGCGGCGAGAATTCACCCCCACTACCTGCTCGACAGGAGTACATTGGAGAAGTACCTGAGCTTCGAGGGGCAACTGATGCCCACGGCGTATCATACCCAGCCCTTGCGACCTGGCGTTAGTTGGCTGGCGCAGAACGCCGATTCCCGATCGCATGTCGTTGTCTTCTTTCCGGCCGTCTTCGCCCCCAAGATTCAACACCAGGTGCTGAACGACTTGTTGGGAGTGGTCCAATTCGAGGTCCGGCGAACCTCACTCGTGCAGGCCAAGCAGATCACGATTGAAACCACAGCCGATCCCGACCGCGTCGGCAAATTCGATTATGTCTTCCTGCTCTGTTGCCACCCCGGGTGGTTGGGCCCTCGCTTGTCGGGCTACAGCGAAGTGCACCAAGTCAGTCTGAATGGAAAGACCTATGCGTGGATCTTTCATCGAAAGAGGGCTGGAACGGTCCCTGCCTTGCCGTAACGAACAACGAGGGGCCATGCATGGTTTCATGCGGTGGGGCTTCCATAAAGCGAGTAGACGGGTATCCCACGGCGACAGGTACGGCCGTCACGCGGCACGTTGTCAACCTCGGACGGCAAAGGAGTATCGCCCGGATGGTGCCCGGCGAGATCCACGTCCTGTTGCGCGCTGGCAACATGCTCGATCTGAGAGAGATGCCGCCTCTATGCCTTTGTGGCCGCCTGCCAGGCATAGTAGACGGGGATCCCGCCCAGGATCGAGGCGAGGCTGATGCTCGACCACAGCGGCTGGCTGCGGAATGCAAAGACGATCATCCAGGCGGTGCACGCCAGGAAGAGCAGCGGCACGACCGGATAGCCGGGCGTCCTGAACGGTCGTTCCATCCGGGGCCTTCGCACGCGCAGCACGAACACGGACATCACCACAAAGAACGATGATATCGACAGCCCCACGCCCGCATAGGTCAGGATGTTCCTAAACGTGCCGGAGAACAAGATCAGCAGCGTGCACGCCGCCTGGGAGACAATGGCCGCCGAGGGAACCCCCGTCTTCGGGCTCAGCCGACCGGCCGCCGCAGGGAAGAGCCCGTCCCTCGCCATGGCATAGTAGACCCGCGGGCCGATGAGTACGAAGGCCGACACCGAGGCCAACAACCCGACGCCAATCGAGACCGAAAGCGGCGCCGCGATCCACCGGCCGAACAATCGTTCCGCCGCCAAGGCGGCGATGGGTTCCACCCGGTCATACGACATGGCCCTAATCTCGCCGATCGGCAACGCGTAGACGTAGAGGCCATTAAACAGTAGATAGAGCACGACGACCGCACCGCACCCCAACAGCAGCGACCGAGGGAGCAGCCGCGAAGGTTCCCGGACTTCGCCGGCGATGTATGTGGCCGCGTTCCAGCCGCCGTAGGAGAACATGACGTAGACCAGCGAGATGCCGAGGATGCCCCAGGGTACGTCGGATTCCGGGACATCCGCCGTGAAATGCTCGAGGCGGCCCCGCCGAAGAGCGACTCCGCCCACGACGATCATCAGCAACAGAACCAGCTTGAGGATCGTGCAGGCGTTCTGTACCCGCGAGCCCAATCCCTGGCCGCGAAGGTGTGCCGCCGTCAGGGCGATGATGACGAAGGCCGCCAGCCCACGCGTCGCGGCGGTCGTCACCGCCGAACCGTTTTCCATCCACGGCGAGACGAGGTAGCTTGCGGCCGCGTGCGACGCGATCGCCGCCGGCGCGGAGAACCCGATCACGAAACAGACCCATCCGTAGAGGAACGCCCAGAGGCGTCCGTAGGCCTCGCGGATGTAGACGTACTCGCCGCCGGCATGTGGCATGGCCGTGGCGAGTTCCGCCACCGTCAGGGCGCCGCACAGCGCCAACAGTCCGCCGAGGGCCCATAGCCCGAGCAGCATCCAGGGGCTGCCCGTGTCCTTCAGGATGTACCCCGACGTCGTCAGGATGCCGACGCCCACCATGCTCGCAATGACCACGGAGGTGGCCGTCGACAACCCGAAGACTCGGCGCAGCTCGTCCGTCGCCAACGAATTCTCCCTCGCACCGGCGCCGTCCGCATCAACGTTTCTTGAGCGTCACGCCGATTCCCTGCTCCTGCTTGTTCAGGAAGACGGTCTCGAGGTCGCCGTGGGTGGTGATGGCCTCGAGGTAGTCCTTCATGCTGTGTGCTGAGGAGGTGGTGTTGTGCGCCAGGATCAACCCGCCCGGTCGGAGAAGGGGAAGGAGTTTTTTCAGGTAATCGCCGTAGCCTTCCTTGTCGGCGTCAATGAACATGAGGTCGATCGGGTCCTTGATCTGGGCGATCGTCTTGTGGGCGTCGCCCAGAACGATCGTGATCATCTTGTCGACGCCGGCCCGTTTGAAGTTCTCCTTGGCCAGCGAGGCGCGGCGCTCGTCGATATCGAACGTGGTCAGCTTGCCGCCGGTCTTTCGCAAGGCCAGGCAGATCCAGATGCCCGAGTAGCCGTTGGAGGTGCCGATCTCCACGACATGCTTGGCGTTCACGGCCTCGGTCAGAACCCGAAGCACCCGGCCATCCTCCGGCGGAACGTTCATCATTCCCCGGCTCTGGTTGTCGTGCATGTCCTTGAGAATGTCCAGGATTTTCTTCTCGTCCTCGTCCTTCGGTACCGGCGGGCGTTGGAAGACCGCCTGGTCGGCCATCGGCCGCCCGCGCCGCTCGGGTCGTGCCTCTGCCCACGCATGGTCCGGCCCTTGGAAGACCGACCCCTCCACGAACAGCACAAGCGCGACTGCCGGAATCGATACGACCGTCGATTGTCTCATCGTGTTTCTCCTGTCCATCGTGGACTGTCTCATCGGCTGAACCCTTGCCCCTGAGGAGGCCGGCCGCGTCATCGCCCGACGGCGGGGAGCAGATCGATCCCGCCGTGATCGGGCCGGACTCGAAGGCGGATCGCCCAGATCGCCTCGGTCTGGGCGTCCTTGGTGCTGTGGCCACCGGTATGGATGTATACCGCGTAGACGGAGCCGTCGGGCAGGACGATTCCTTTCGCGTAGCCGTAGACGGCCGGGTCCACGGCGAATCCGTGTTTGGGGGAGGGGGCGATCCAGGTGGCGCCGCCGTCCGTGCTGAAGATCGCGCGGAACCCGCCCGCGCCGTATGACCCGTGCAGGCAGAGCAATGTGCCGTCCTTCAGCGTGAGCAGGCCCGGCTCGAACATCCGGATGCCGAAATGGATGGGCGCGGTCCATGTTCGGCCGCCGTCATCGGACCAGGCGATGTCCCCCTCCGGCCGGGCCATGAGGACCAGCCGGCCGTTGGGCAATTGGGCGACCGTCGGTTCACTCATCTCGTGATCGGTCTTGACCACGGAGAGGAGTTGCCAGGTTTCGCCCTTGTCTTTCGACTGAAACACGCCGACCTGTTCGGGCACGCCCGGTTTGGGTGAACCGTAAACCGCCAGCAAGACGGCGCCGTCTTTCATCAGGATCGGCGGGCCGTCGGTGGCATCGAAGACGAACGGAGAAGGAAGCCGTCTCGGTGTTTGTTCCCAGGTCTTGCCGCCGTCGAACGAACGAATGATATTCGTGCGACCCGACAACTCGGGCTCCTTGGCCGGATCGCCCTGCCCGGGATACGTGAAGAAGGTACATAGGATCGTGCCATCCGGGAGTTCGAGGAAGCTCGGATGCCGATCGTCCGCCGGCGTGTCGATGATCGTGTCCGGCTTCGACCAGGTCTGCCCCTCGTCGGTCGAACGAATGATCATCGCGCGTCCGCCGCGTGGTGCGGTGATGTCCTTGGGCATACCCATATCCTGCCAACTCTTGAGTTCGGTCGGCGTCACGCGGAATGGGGTAGGCGGAGAGGCGTGCCAGTAGCCGGCGGAGAAACCGACCAGCATCGTCCCGTCTTTCAGTCGAATGGGGGACTCCCAGCCGACGAATCCCGCGTACCCCGGAAACGGGTCCGGCTGGTTGACGCCGGGCCCGACGAGCATCTTCCGGCACTCGCTCGCTCGGACCGTTGACTCGCCGCCCTGGACGACTTTGACGACCACCTTCGGCGGCACGGCCGGACGACTGCCCGGCACCTGGGCGGCCGTGGCCCTATCGGTTGTCGTCACGCTCACCACCAGCCCGATCCAAGCCGTTGCGGCAGCACGCATGGTTTGCCCTCGTGATTCTTGTCCAATCGCGCCGGGGGTGTTTTACCGCCAATCCCGGCGGATTACCATGCCCGTCGCCCGATTGTCCGCGTCGTCAGGAGGCGCTGGCATGAAACTGGGGATCGGACTCTACCCGAACATCTGGAATGACGCGCATCTGGCGATGGCCGCCCAATTCGGCTGCCAGATCGCTGTACTCGGCGGAGAACATGCAACGGCTGGTCGATCTGGTGCCTAGCGAACGAAACCAGCTCGAGTTCTGCCAGGGCACCGTATCCGAGATGGCCGACGGGGACGTGATCGGCGCCATTCGGCGGTTCGCCTCGCAACGCAAGATCGCGTATGTTCACTTCCGCAACGTCAGCGCGACGGTGCCCCGCTTCGACGAGGTGTTCATCGACCAGGGCTACGTCGACATGCTCGCCGCGCTGCGGGCCTATCACGAGAGCGGATTCGCCGGTACGCTGATCCCCGATCACACGCCGCGGGTCAGCACGGAGGCCCCGTGGGAGACCGGAATGGCCTATGCCCTCGGATACATGCGCGCTGGGCTGCAGATGCTCGGGATTCGCTGAGCGGACGGACATTTCGTGACACCGGCCGCCGCACAAGGCGGCGGCATCGGATGTCGCCTGATTCGAGAACGGGCATCCAGGGGCATCATCATGCTGCCGGATTGGCTGAGCGGAAGGGTCGCCCTGGTCACCGGGTCGAGTCGTGGCCTCGGGGCAGGGATCGTCAAGGAGCTGGCTCAGTATGGGGCAACGGTGATCGTCCACCATCCGGACAGTCTGGACCAAGCCCGTCGTGTCGTTGATGACATCGAGGCGGCCGGCGGACAGGCCATGGACCGGTAGCCGTTCCGACGACCCGAAGCTCCACCTCGTCGAAGGACCCGAGCTAATTCCCTCGCAGGAGCAGTATTGTCAGGACGGCCTGCATCCGAACGATGCTGGTTTCGCCCTGATGGCGAAGGAAGGCAATGACCGATAGACCAAACGGAGCCGCAAACTGACGATACGGTTCTACACAAGGTCATAACAAGTCATCAGCGTTGCAACCGGATTGATCAGACTGCATAATGGATATGTCATGACTGCTAACGTCGAGAAAATCGCTGAGCAGGTCAAGGCCCTTCCTGACAAGGAACTGGACGAGTTCCTATCGTGGCTTGCCGAATACGGACTCCAACAAGCGGACGAGTGGGACAAGGAAATCGCGCATGATTCCCAGTCGGGAGGGCGCATGCAGCACATTCTCGACCGTGTGCGAAGAGACATCGCTGAGGGAAAGACCAAACCCCTTGATGAAGTCCTTGACAACTCCTGACTTCTGGACCTGCTACTCCGAACTTCCGACGGAGGTCAAGAACAGGGTCAGATCCACCTATCGCCTTTGGAAGACAAATCCTCACCCCTCGTTGCGCTTCAAGAAAGTGGGTGAGGTGTGGTCGATTCGCGTCGGCGCGGGGCATAGGGCTTTGGCCCTTTTCCAAGGCGATACATTCTTCTGGTTCTGGATCGGCAATCATGATGAGTACGCACGCCTCATCTCGGAATCCTAGTGTGTACTGCTTCAGCAAGCATCCGTCTGATATGATTGCCGGGAAGTGCTGGATGAAGGATGTGATCTCATGAGGTCCGCCCATATCGCAACATGCACCCTGATTACGGTTCTCGGAACGATCAGTGCAACACCGGCGAAGGCCGACCAGAGGCTGTCGCTGAAGGAGAACTGGCATCTTCAGAGTTCGGCGGGCATCCAGGCGCGAGGCGAGGCGATCGCGACGGCCGGGTTTGAACCGGAAGGGTGGCACCGGACCACCGTGCCGACCACGGTGCTGGCCGCGTTGGTGGCCGACGGGACCTATCCGGACCCCTACTACGGTGAGAACCTCAAGAAGATCCCCGGTTACCAGAAGGCGCCCTGGCTGGCGATGAAGAAGGACAGCCCGTTCTATCCGTCATGGTGGTATCGCACCGAGTTCGACCTGCCGACCGACTTCAAGGACAAGAACCTCGTCCTGCACCTGGACGGGATCAACTATCGCGCGAATGTCTGGCTCAACGGCAAGCGCATCGCCGACGATCAGGCCGTTGTCGGCATGTTCCGCCGCTTTGAGTTCGACATCAACGACAACGTGAGATTCGGCGAGAAGAATGGCCTCGCTCTCGAGATTGTCGCCCCCGGCCACATCGAGGAGAAGAGGTACCACACGAAACAGATTGAGGCCACCACGGGCTGGGACGACCATAACCCTCAGCCGCCCGACCTCAACATGGGCATCTGGCAGGACGTCTACATTACGGCGACGGGTCCGGTGGCGCTGCGCCACCCTTATGTCTCGACGAAGCTCGACCTGCGGTCCCTGGATGGCGCCCACCTGACGGTGTCGGCCACGCTGATCAACAAGACCTCGCAGCCCGTGACCGGCACGCTCAAGGGCAGCATCGAGTCCGTGTCGTTCGAACAGGCCGTTGCCTTGGGGCCGAAGGAGACCAAGACGGTGACGTTCTCGCCGTCGGCTTTTCCGCAGTTGACGTTCGCCAAGCCGCGTCTGTGGTGGCCCAACGGAGTGGGGGCGCCGGCACTCTACGAGATCGACCTGCGATTCGCCGTCGGGGAATCGGTGTCCGACACCCTGAAGACGCACTTCGGCATCCGCGAGATCACGACCGACATCAACGACGAGGGCTGGCGGACATACAGGGTGAACGGCAAGAAGATCCTCATCCGGGGCGGGGCGTGGATGACGTGCGACATGCTGCTTCGCCTGACTCGCAAACGCTATGACGCCCTCGTGCGATACGCGAAGGAGGCGAATTTCAACATGCTTCGCTCCGAAGGTTTCTCGATCCGCGAGACCGACGATTTCTATGACCTCTGCGACCGCTACGGCGTCATGGTCACGCAGCAGATCTTCGGACGGAGCATCCCGGACGAGAAGCTGGCGATTGCCTGCATTGAAGACATGATGTTGCGCATCCGCAATCATCCGAGTCTGGCCCACTTTCTCGGCCACGACGAGACGTTCCCGACGCCCACGCTCGACAAGGCCTATCGGGACCTCATCGCCACGTACACGCCCGAGCGAACGTATCAGCCGCATTCCGGCGCATTCGATGTCGACGAACGGTTTCAAACCGGCGGCACGCGGACCGGCAGCCTCCAGGTGTGGACTTACGCCCCACCGAACCACTACTACATCTCGCGAGAGACGGGGGCGTGGGGCTTTGCCCAATCGGGTGGCATCGGCGGGGTTTTCGCGTGCGCCGAGAGTATGCGGCGGTTCTTGCCCGAAGACGCCCTCTGGCCGGGGCGAGGCGACGCCTGGTCATTCCACACCGTCACGCAGGGCGGCAAGTACTTCAACCCGGTCTTCAAGGCGATGAGCGACCGGTACGGCCCGCCGACCACCATCGAGGAACTGTGTCGCAAGGGCTTCGCACTGAATTACGAATGTGCGCGCGGCATGTTCGAGGCCTACGGGCGGAACAAGTACTCGGCGTGTGGAATCACCACGTGGAAGTACGACGCGGCCTGGCCTGCCTCGCCGACTTGGCAATACGTGGACTGGTACCTACTCCCCACCGGCGCCTATTACGGCGCCAAGAAGGCTTGCGAGCCGCTGCACGTTCAGTACAGCTACGACCACCAGACGGTCTGCGTGGTCAACGGCACGTATCAGGATCAGCCGGGCCTGAAGGTCTCGGCGCGACTGTTCGCCTTCGACCTGAAAGAACGCTTCGCCAAGAGCGCCGTTGTGGACGTTCCGGCGGACGGCGTCGTTCGGTTGTTCAAGGTGGAGCGGCCTCGCGACATTTCGACGACGTACTTCCTCCGCCTGACACTGGAGGGTCGCGACGGACGGAGGCTCAGCGACAACTTCTACTGGCTCTCGACGGTGCCGGACGTCCCGAGCATGATTGAGGCGCTCTTCGCATATCCCCGGTCCACGGCGGACTACAAGGACCTCAACAAGCTGCCGCCGGTGAAGTTGGATGTGGTCTCCGACCTCGGACAACCCGGTCTCGCCCGGCTCACGCTCAAGAACCCCTCCGCGCACCTGGCGTTCTTCATTCGTGCCATGCTGACGCAGGGCGAGGGCGGGGCCGAAGTCGCGCCTTCGTTTTGGACCGACAACTACATCAGCCTCTTGCCCGGCGAGTCGCGTGAGCTGACGGTGAGCTACGATCCGGCGGACCTCGAAGGGAAACCGCCCTTCGTCCGTGTGGAAGGGTGGAATCTCGCCGGATGAAGTGGATCTTCCGGATGAGTCAATCGGGGGCGCCGGGCCGGCCGATCAGTCTTTCGGCAGCTTTTCCAGATCGTCGTTACTGCCGATGAGAACGAGCACGTCGCCCTGTCGGATGGGCTGGTCGGGATCCGGAACGGCGACGACCTGCCATCGTCGAACGGACCTCGCCGACTCGTTGCCGGTCACCGGCCGTCGGATCGCCACCAGGTTCAGCTTGTACTGAGAGCGTAGTTCGAGTTGGCGGGGTGTTTTGCCGACGAATTCGCCCGGCGCCGGAACCTGTGCGAGGCTGTGCTCCTCGTCCAGCTCGACATAGTCCTCAAACTGCGGGAGCATCAGGCGATTGGCCCAGCGCGTCGCGGATTCGTCCTCCGGAATGACGACGTTGTCCGCTCCGACGCGTCGGAGAATCTCACCGCGCATTTCGCTGCCGGCCCGAGCGACGACGCGCGGGATGCCGATCTTCTTGAGGGTGTCGGCGGCGAGAACGCTGTCTTCGAATCCGAGACCGATGCCGACCACGGCGCAGTCGACCTTGTCGATACCATGATCCAGCAGCGCCTGTTCGTCGGTGGCGTCCATGCGGACCGCCAGCGTGACGTCATCACGAATCTGTTGAACCAGGTTGGGGTCCTTGTCGATCGCTATCACCTCGGCCCCGGCTTTGGTCAACAGCCTGGCCAGTTTGGAACCGAAACGACCGAGCCCGATAACGGCAAAACGTGCCATGAACAGACCTTACCCGATGACCACGCCCTCTTCCGCGTAACCGTACCGACTAGTCCTCCGGCGACCCGCCATGGCCACCAGCAGTGTCAGAGGGCCCAATCGCCCGACGAACATGTTGGTCATAATCACGACCTTGCCGAACGCTGTCAACTCGGAGGTGATGCCGCAACTGAGGCCCACCGTACACAGGCCGCTGACCTCTTCGAAGAGCAGTTCAAGGAAGTTGGCGTGCTCGCTCTCGCTGAAGGCAAGCAACATCGACGAAACCGCCACCATGCCCAGCATGAGGATGAGCACCGTGGCGGCCTGGCGAACCTGAAGGACGGAGATCGTTCGTCCGAAGACCTCGACTTCCTCTCGCCGCCGCATCGTGGCGCGCACCGCCAGCAGGATGACGGCCATGGTCACGGTCTTGACGCCGCCGGCCGTTGAAACGGAGCCTCCTCCAATAAACATCAGGACGGTCATGGCAAACAGGCTGGCCGGCGACATGGCGGCCAGGGTGGTCGGAATGCTGTTGAATCCGGCCGTCCGCGTCGTGACGGACTGGAAGAGGGCGTCCAGCGTGCGTTGCCCCAAGGGCTCGCCGGCCGTCACGGGCGGCTTCGGACGCGCGTGCGAACCCAGATCGGGTGGGTACCGCGGGTTGAGGCGGCTGGGGGTCTCGAACAGCAGGATCAGCCCCGCACCCCCGAAGATCAGTATGGCCGTAGTCACGAGGGTAAGCTTGGTGTGCAGATTGAGCCGGTCTGTTCGGCCCGCAATACCGAGCGTCGGACGATTCCGGTACGCCCCTACGAACTTGGAACCGACCCATTCGTAAACGTCGCGCAGTACGGTAAAACCCAGCCCGCCCAGGATGATCAGGTTCATCAGTGAAACGTAGAGCTGCCATGATCCCTTGTAGGCGACCATGCTGTCGGACTGAAGGGCGAATCCCGCGTTGCAGAACGCGCTGACGGAATGAAACACACTGAGGTAGGTCCGCCTCCAGGGCGACGTGATAGCCGGGTCCCACATCGAGTACAGGATGACGGCGCCGATCGCCTCAACCACGAAGGTGACGATCACGACGAATCGCAGCATCCGCGCGATATGACCCACGTTCGGTCCGCTGAGCATGTCTTGAATCGCCGCGGAACCCCCGACGCTGAGCTGCTGACCGATGAGCATCGCGAAGACCGTTCCGAACACGATGATTCCCAGACCGCCCACCTGAATCAGGAGCAGGATGACGATCTGGCCGAACAGCGTGAACTCCTTGGGCGTGTCGTAAACGGTGAGTCCGGTCACACAGACGGCACTGACGGACGTGAAGTAGCAGTTGAGGACGTGATGAGGCAGGCTGGTTGCCGGGCCGATTCGCTGGGGCTTGCTGGCCTTCGGCAACGACAACAAGGCTCCACCGATCAGTATCACGGCCGCAAACGACGCCACCATGAGTCGCGACGGATGAACCCGCCGAATGACGACGGCGTTGGCCCACGTCAGATAGAGGAGCAGCTCGACGACCAGCACGGCCTGGACGGCGATGAGGGTCACCGCGCTGAGTTCGAGATCGCTCCGCCAGTCCACGATTAATGCACCGAGGCCGATCGCGAAGGCGACCATCTCGAGCCACCGGCGGCGAAGGTAAGTCTTTCGTTCGGCGGCCGCGATCACTCCCACGAACGCCCTGAGCAAGAAGCAGACGACCGCCGCCACCTGAACGCCGGCCAGCCAATCCTCCGAGACCGGGTATTGTGAGGGCTCAAAACCGTACTGGACCGCGAGGGATACGGTCGCCAGAACCGCGACCGTCGCCACCACGACGGTCAGCAGATGCCGAAGAGTGGTTTGCAGGGATCGACCGCCGTCGTCCATCATGACTTCTTGCCGTAAGTCTTTTCCGGATCGAACATCCGTTCGGCGACGACCGTCCACCGGTCGTCCGTGAGCCGTCGGAAGAAGCAATTGTGATAGCCCTCGTGACAGGCCGCACCGGTTTGTCGGACCCGAATCAAGACCGTGTCCATGTCACAATCCACATAGACCTCGACGACCTCTTGAACGTGTCCGGAGGATTCCCCTTTCATCCAGTACTTCTGCCGGCTGCGCGACCAGAAGTGGGTCCGGCCGGTTCGGAGGGTCTCGGCGAGACTGGTCTTGTTCATGTACGCCATCATCAGGACTTCACCGGTCCGATCGTCCTGGACAATCGCGGGGATCAGGCCGTTGGCATCGTACTTCAACGCATCGAGACAGGTCATTCCATCAACTCCACAACCGGACAGGAACCGGCTTTCGAATGCCCCCGCATCCGGTGACGGGGCGCAGAACATTTCGTACTATGCCGACGGGCCTGTAACCAGCCTGACGGCCTCCGCGACGTCGAGCCGGCCTTCATAGAGGGCCCGGCCGATGATGATGCCGGCGATCGGCAACTCGGCCAGCCGACGGACGTCGTCCAAGGAGGTCACGCCGCCCGAGGCGATCACCGGCACCGCGCCGGCGTGCGCCATCTCCTCCATGGCCGGAAGATTCGGACCGGCCAGCATCCCATCACGGGCGATATCGGTATAGATGATCGCGCCCAAGGGCCAATCGGCCACCTGTCGCGCCACCTCCAGCGCCGATCGATCGGTTTGCCGGGTCCACCCGTCGACGGCGAGCTTGCCGTTTCGAGCATCAAGCCCGAGTGCGATCCGGCCTTCATGACCGGGCCGATGAACCAGGGCGTCGAACCACGCCCAGTCCTTGAGGGCTTGCGTGCCGATCACCACGCGCCGTACGCCGACGTCAAGCAGCGTTCGAACGGTGTGTTCGTCGCGTATCCCGCCGCCGACTTCAATCTGTGCGCCGACGTTCGCCGCAATCTTCCGGATCGTCTCCAGGTTGACCGGCCGACCCTCCTTGGCGCCGTCGAGATCGACGACGTGGATCCAACGCGCCCCGGCGCGCTCGAAATCGCGCGCCACATCGACGGGTTGCGCCGGGTAGTCGATCTGCTGATTGTAGTCTCCCCGGAGCAGACGCACGCATCGGCCGGACCGCAGATCGATAGCCGGGATGATGTCCATGGCGACCTTCCTCATGTCGGCGAAACCGGCGGACTAGAGCCTCGTGAAGTTCTCCAGGATTCTCAGGCCGTTGCGCTGCGACTTTTCCGGGTGAAACTGCGTGGCGAAGAGGTTGTCCCGCCAGATCATGGCCACGAAGTCGATGCCGTAGCTCGACTGCGCGATCTTCACATGGGCATCGATCGGTTGGACATGATAGGAGTGGACGAAATAGAAATACGCCCCGATATCCAGTCCGGCCAGGAGCGGACACGGCTCATCCCACCGAAGCCGGTTCCAGCCCATGTGAGGGATCTTCAAGCCGTGCGCCGTCGGCGTGTCAGCGAAGTCGAAGCGAACGACCTTGCCCGGGACCACGCCCAAACCGGTGTATTCTCCGTCCTCGTAGCTGAGGTCGAACAGCAATTGCAGGCCGAGGCAGATCCCCAGGAACGGCCGGCCGGAGGCAATGGCTTCGATGATCGGCGCGATCAGTTCCTGTTGGCGAAGGTGGGCGATGGCGTCGGCGAAAGCACCGACACCCGGCAAGACCACCTTGGAGGCTCGCTCGATCTGATCGGGCGTGGTAACGATGCGCGCATCGGCTCCCACGCGCTCGAAGGCCTTCTGAACGCTGCGAAGATTGCCCATGCCGTAGTCAACGATGGCTATCACGTCAGGACCATATACTACGGCACGGGGGGTCACCCGGCCGGGCAAAGTGAGGACTACCGGGTCGGCTTCGGTCCGGCGTAGATCTCTATGCGGCGATTCTTCGCCTTGTTGGCCGCACCCGTGTTCGGTACCAAGGGGTCGTTTTCGCCCGAGCCTCCGGCGACGAGGTGGGTCTTGGACACTCCCCTGCTGCTCAAGTAGCGAACGACCATCATCGCCCGTTCGCAGCTCAGCTCAAGGTTGTCGTTCCACTTGGTCTTGCGGATCGGATCGTTGTCCGTGTGCCCGATCACGTAGATGTGATCCCGAGGATGATTGGCCTTGATGGTCGCCGCGATCCGGTCGAGCTCCGCCTTGTCCTTGCTGGTAAGATCGGGCTTGCTGGCACGTCCGAAATCGGCGTTGGTCAACATCCCGACGAGCTTGAACGTTCCGGCCGCCGGCGCGACGACGGGAGCCGGCGCGGCAGGAGCTGCCGTAACCGGCTGGGCTGCCCTGGCGGCGGTCAGCTCATTTTGAAGCTGGGTGTTCCTCGACTTCAGATCGGTGACCTCGGCCTGCGCGGCGTCGCGCTGTTGGTTGCATTCCACGAGTTGTTGGCCCAGGGCCTTTTTCTCATCCTGAAGCTGAGCAATCTGCTTCTTGGGATCCTCGCAACCCATCGAAACCAGGATGCCGCAGCATACCGATGCCCTGAGGGCGGCGATGATCATCCGTCGCATCGTTTGTGTCTCCTCTTGTTTGACCCGTTCCCAGTCGGGTGGTTTTATTCCTTGGACGGCTTCGAATCCGATGACTCCATGGGTTGTGCGATCGATTCCTTCAGCTTGGCGTCGATCCGCAACTCTTGCTGCTTCAACTCCTCGGCCAAGCGGCGTTGCTCGCTTAACTTCGCTTCCGATTGTTTGATTTGACGAAGCTCTCGGACTTCGCCTGCCACCTTCCGAACAAGCCTTAGCGACCAGACAATCAGGACCGCCGATGCCCCGCTGACCAACATCAACCATAAGACATTGATCTGCCCGAAGTGGTGAAAGAACCACACGTCGGCGGTATTACCGAGGTTCATCACGATCACGCTGGCCACCGCCAACGCGATCACAAGAATCACGAATGCCTTAGAATACGTTTTGAACTGCCGAAATGCAAGACCCATGGTTGGAGGCGCCCTCGGAACAGGATTCGCAGCACCCGGCGAATCCAAACCTTGCAACGGACTCGGAGTCCGAACGTCACCCGGTGGACCCCGCCCCGGACGTTCCGGTCGCCGGGTTCGGGCCCGCGGGTCCGGACCACCGAGGAATCAGTCTACCGTCCCCCGTGTCCGAACAGCCAGAGAATAACCTCAACGCTCGCACGGGCACGCTCGGCGATCGGTTCGTATGCCACAATCGCAATGACAATACCCAATCCCAGCCAGGGTCCGTACCAGACCGCGCGGCTTCGCTTACGAATCAGCCAGATCAACACCGCCGCCAGGGCAAGCGGGGCGGCCAAGAAGAACCCCGCCACGACGACAGGCCAGCCGGCCACGGCACCGGCGGCGGCCATCAGATGGACATCGCCCATGCCGAAGGCCTCCTTGCCCAAGACGAGTGTGAAGAAGATCCGTACGCCCCAGGCGACCGCTCCGGCGACGATGAATCCCCCCAACCCCGTCGTCACGCCGAGCACGGGACGCCAAGTCCCGCCCCAGGGCGTCCAGTTCAAGGCGCGTTGCCACAGCTCTGCCCCGGCCGCTGTTCGGGCAACCACGATCCAGGCCACCACGCCCAGCACGATCGCGGGCAGAAGCCAGGCCATTTCGAGTAGAACCATTCGACGTGCGGTGATTCGCTCCTCGTTGATGGCCTCGATGATTTCTCTGTCGGCCTCCGTCGGTGTCATGCCCGCGGCGACCATCAGGGAGAAAGCAGCCGCAACAGCCAGTACGGCTCGGATGGCGAAACCGCCCGGGTCGGCCGCTCCGTGGGGACTGACCGCAAGTAGGGCGAACCACACCGCGATGACGATGACCATCAGTGAGGCGCAAGCCAGCGACGTGCGGCGGTTCTGACCGGGCGCGGAAGGCTCCGACAACGAATCATGCTCCTCTTGGTCTTCGGCAATCTCGGAGCCGGGAGCGTGTGGTCTTCTTCTCGACCACAGCACAGCCAGGAGGAGACCGAGCGCCGCTGCCGCCGCCACGGCTGCCGTCGTGGGCCCCGGCCGAGGAATGACCGCATGGCGAAACGGCGTCCACAGGCCATGCAGGAGAATGCCGGCGCCCACCACGACGTATGTGACCGTGACATCAATCCAGTATCCCTCCATGTCGATCGCCGCCGTCACGAGCAGGCCCGCTATCAGAACGAGATGAGCGAGGAAAATCGGCCAATCGTCCCGGAGGGTGGTGAATCCCGGTCGTGCCGGCCCGAGGAAGAAGGTGTCGTACATCAGGAGGAAGAGCAGGATGGTCAGACCTTCAACCAGCGGGTAACGCGCGGAGATGACCATTCCGCATCGGCGGCAGCGGCCTCCAAGCATCAGATAGCTGAACAGGGGAATGTTGTCGTACCACGCGATCGTGGCGTGGCAGCCGGGACAGAACGACCTTGCGGGCCGGCCGACCGACATCCCCCGTGCAAGCCGGTAGATGACGACGTTCAAAAAGCTGCCGATGCATCCGCCCAAGAGTGCAACGGCCACGAGCCAGAACCAGTTTTCCCGAGTCAACCGCCGACATCCTGCAGAGGGTTTGCGGCACGTCGGGTATGAACCCGACAGGCTGTCGAAGCGGGTCGCGTCTCGCTCCGAGGCCCCATGCCGTCTGTTGTCCGCCGGTCGCGTACGCGCCGGGCGATCGATCCAAACACCGGACGCCACTATATAGCACCGGACGGCTCCTTGCATCCTGTCGGTCCTTCGATATTCTGCTGGCGAGATTTCGTCGTTCCGGCCCGCCGTGCGTGTGCGGGCGCGACGGTCGGAGCGAGACTGGTCCGGGAGCGAAAGGAACCCATGGCGGACAAGGTCAACATCGGCATTATCGGTGTCGGATTGATCGGCAAATACCACTTGGACATCTACGCGAAGATCCCCGAGGCGAATGTCGTGGCCGTGTGCGACATTCGGGAGGACGAGGCCAAGAGCGTCGCCGCCAAGCATGGCGTCAAGCGGGTGTTCACCGACTATCGCAACATGCTGGCGGTTGACGAGATCCAATCCGTCGACATCTGCGTGCACAATCACCTGCATGCCCCGATGACGATCGATGCGTTAAAGGCGGGCAAGCACGTCTACTGCGAGAAGCCGATCGCTCCCTCTTATAAGGAAGCGAGACAGATGGTCGAGACGGCCCGGCAGTGCAAGCGGAAGCTGGCCGTCCAGCTCGTCACGCTGTACGAACCGTGCGCTCGCGCGGCCAAGAAGGTAATCGACGAAGGCAAACTCGGGCGGATCTACTACGCCAAGACGAGTCACTATCGCCGCCGCGGCCGGCCGTTCGTCGACGGCTACGGCATGCCCGAATTCGTCCATCCCAAGACGGGGGTACACGGAGCGCTCTGCGACATGTCCGTCTACCATACGGGCCGCATCCTTTGGCTGCTGAACAACCCCAGGGTTCTGACGGTGTCCGGCGCCGCCTATCAGGAGCTCGACAACATGTACGAGGATCGGCGCAAGAGCAGCGGCTATGGCGTCGAGGAGTTCGGCGTGGGACTGGTCCGGCTGGAGGGCGGCGTGACGCTGTTCCTGGAAGAGGCGTGGGCGTGTCACCAAGATCAGGGGCACGGAGATCGGATCTTCGGCAGCCACGGCGGGCTCAAGCTGGATCCGTTCACCTACTTCACGACGATGTGCGACATCGAAGTCGACGCCACGGCCGATCTGGAGGAGGTCGACCTGCGCTGGCACCGCTGCATCGCCAGTACGGCGGATGTGGACGAACCCCAACGGCATTGGATCTCGGCGCTGCTCGGTCGCTGCGAACTGATCGATTCGGCCGGCATTACGGCCAAGGCCGCCTTCATCTTCGACGGCATCTTCCTGTCGCAAAAGCTCGGACGCGAGGTGACCGCCGCTGAAATCGAAAAACTGTAGGAACGGCCACCTCGACGGCCGGACATTGGACACTGCCGATCGTAAACCCTGCGCGAATGATTCAACGTTGATGGCTAGGCGAGCGCATCGTCCCTGATGGGCTCGGCACAGGTCCGCCGGCCCCCTTCTCACCGTGTTCAAGGCGGAAGGATACAGCGGTTCAACTGCGCATCCGGCGTCAATCCCATTAGAGGAATCCGGGCGGCGCCCCGATGCGCCGGAGCTCTCCGGCCTCCGGTTCGCCATACGGTTTGAAGGGGTACAGGCGGTGTTGTCACGAACCACGAATACCCTTAGGCCTCAATTCAACCGCATACGCAAACATAGACAGGGGCGCACAAGCCCTTCAGCGTGTGATCGGTCATATGTCCGACCCGCAGGTCAGGACGTTGGCGAGGTTGATGGAAGGACTCGGGCCCGAACGACAGGCCTTCATTCACAGGGTGCTCTCGGATGCCAGGATGGGTCGAAAGCCGTCGGAACGATACTTTGATCTCATGGAACACCTCTTCGACGTGTGGTGCACGCGCGATCGGACCACCACAATCGTTCTGGTTGCTCACATCGGTGCCTTGGCGGTCAATGATCGCCTGCTGGAGAGCATCCTGGCCTCGTCCGCATCTGATCCTCCAGTCTCAGGTCCGCCGAACCCTTCAGGATGGCGCAAGGTGCCCGTAACGGAGTCGGCCTAGTACTCTTTACGACACGACAGTCGTCCACTCAAGGGGAACAGACACCTTGCCCGCCTGGTGGTCGGACCGCCCGCACACCTGGTTGCCCCTCCAGCGGAACTGGCGAACCAAAAGCCGGCGCTGGCATCACGGCACCACCCGTCATAGCCTCTCGCCAACACCGAATCGTCGTTGAACCTCGGTTCACCGCCGCGGGACCCGATCCCGGTATTTCTGCGGGACGTTCCACTTCGACGGCTCCTGCGTCGCCTGCTCGTCGCTGATGAACCCGAAGTAGCGGCCGCGCCAATACGCGTCGAGATAGGCGGCGCCGCCCAGATCGCGACGGGTGTTCCTCTCGAACTGCAGCCGAAGGTTGGCGAACTGCCAGCGGTCCTCGCCTCGCTTGAGGCTGTACAAACCGGCCGGCGTGCCTGCGTAGATCGTATCACCCGTCGACGGCGTGAAGATCGTCCGCACCCTGGGAATGTCCAGACCGTCCTTGACCTGCTTCCACGAACGACCGTCGTCCCTACTCGCATAGAAGCTCTTTTCCGTTGCAACATAGAGCGTGTTGGCATCTCGCGCGTCGTACGTGATGACGTCCACGACGTGAGGAAACAGTCCTGCCAGCAGCTTGGCGAACAGGGCCATCGTTCCCTTCTCTCTCAACTGCTTCATCACGGACGTCTGATCGTAGGTCCAGGTCTTGCCGGCATCGGTACTGCGCGACAGCAGCGATCCGACGATGTCGCTGATGGCGATGCCCTCCTCCTTCAGGTTATGGAACTCGAACTTGTAGCCGCACATCAAGTCGTCGGGCTTGCCAGGTCGGGCGATCACCCATGGGTAGGTGCTGACATACTCGGTGTAGCCGATCCGCACGCCCGGGCTCCATTCGCCGCCGTCGAGCGATTTCGATCGGAACTCCCCGTCGCACAACGCGTACACCATCGACGGACTGCCCTGCGCCAGCATCAGTCGCCCGTCATGCCCGGGCGGGACGTGCGGAGTCAGGCATTCCCATCGCTCGCCGATCCACTTCTCGCCGAAATCGACGCTGCGATAGACGCCGTTGCGCGCCACGGCGTAGAGACGGTTCGGGTTCGTCTGGTCGAGTTGGAGGTCCGTCAGTTCGCCGCAATCCGACGGAAGCGGTAGCCGCGACCATTGCTCGCCCCCGGTGATGCTTCGGAACGCCCCGCCAGGGGTGGCCAGAAGGACGTACCGGCGCTTGATGCCGCAGACGATTTTGAAAGGCCTCGGCGCCGGACCCGACCCGATCCACTGCCACGTCTTCGCGCCGTCGCCCGATCGATACAGATCGCCCGCGTCTTCCGCCGCATAGATGACCGCCGGGTCGTCCCTGGCCACGTCGAGCGCCGTAACGATGCGACTCAACCAACCGTCGAGCCCGTACATGTGGCCCTTCCACATATACTCGTTGTCCCAGGCGGCCTCGAAAAGCGGGAGGGGTTCCTTCGACAGTCGTCCGGACTTCGGAATATCGTCGCGGAGGCTGTTCATCCTGGGCTGGAAGAACGTATTGGTCGGGTGGCTCTGGAGCGTCCACAGGGCGTCGTCCAGGTACTTCTGCCGGTCCGGCGCATTCGGCGTCAGGCTCATATAGATATAGTTGAACAGCGGGCATTTGCTCTGCTTGTGCCCGGCCCACATGCCCTCCAGCACGGCGCGATAGAAGGCCAGCAGTTTGGGGTCCTTCTCCATGGCGAAGAGGTTGTCCATGTGGCAGAAGACGTGCTCGCCGTCGTCGGTATCGAGGTGGCTGCTCTTGGGAAAGCTCGTCCGTGTGCGGAAGCCATACTGCGTGACAAGTCTCTCATACTGCTGATTGAACTTCTCCTTGCCGGTGGCGACATGGGCGACCTTGAGACCCGCCGCGGCCATGATGATCCGCAGATTCGGCGTCTTGCCGTCGGTGAGGCCGAGGATACTGAACCCGGGCTGATTCGGGTCCTTCGTCGGCAACAGGAGATTGTTGTCGGCCCAGATGCTGACGAGATCGTCGATCGCCTGTCGGCACTTGTCCTTGTATTCGCCCTCGGCCGCGAGGCGGTAGAACACGCCGTAGCCGTGGATGGCGTCGCTGTAGTTGTGGTGGCTCGGCGATCCGCGCCAGCGAAGGTCCTTGTACTCGCCGGCACCCTGGTACCAGTAGTCAGACATGGCGTCATTGGCCCGCTCTTCCAACGTCGGACCATGGCCGTGAACGTAACCCCGTGCCTGGAAGCCTCGAATACCCGTGACCTTCTGGCAGCGGTACATCCCCTCGAAGATCGCGTTGACGTGCTCGCGGACCGCCTTGGCCTGTTCCGGCGTGCCGGTCCTCTTGATGAGGGCGTAGCGATACGACTCGCCGGCCACGTGATTGGCCGTCCAGCAGACCATGTGCATCACGTTCGATACGCCGTTGGTCGAATGATCCGGCGTCCCGCCGTCCGGGGGGACCTCGACGGCCGACGGATACAGCCCGTCGATCCAATGCCACTTGAGCACCTGTTGTTCGAGAATCTGGGCTTTCGTCTCGAGCGGCTGATACCAGGTGTGGTCCGAGGCAAGACCCTCACGAAGACTGTTTCCGGCGGACACGACAACGCAGATCACGACGACTCGTCGAGACATTTCCGGTCCTCCCACGGCCACGGGTCTGCCGAATTGAACGCCCCCCTGGGAATCGTTTCACCCAAACAGACGAAGCACTTGCGAGTGGTAGTGCGAGCCGCCTCCCACTGCGGTGGACGATTGTACCGGACGCCTGCGCGAACGAAGTGTGAGCGTGTCTGATCTTGTCGGCGAACGTCGTCGGCCACGACGTGTGTTCTGGAACGGGCGACAGACCGTGGACGACAGGTTGCAGGCGCGTCGGGAGGGACGGTATAGTGCCGCGCACCTTTCGGCATTCAAGCATTCGACCGGGACGTGATCATGGGTAACCACGGGTGCTCATCTTCGGGACTCGCGCGGCCGCCCGGGAGCGGCCGGGCCCTGTTCGTGCCGGTGATATTCGTTGGGACGGCAGTCGTATTTCTTGCCGACCCATGGCCTTTCCGGAGCCCGGTCCCGCCGGCGACCGCCGTCCCGGCCTGGGCGGTGGACATCTCGACCGTTCGTCGTCCGTCGATGCGGCCGGAGATGACGTTGGTGGGTTACACCTATCGGTGCGGCGAGTGTCACAACCTCTTCCCGTCGCCGCCGGAAACAACCCGATCGCTCACGCAACACCGCCACATTGTGCTGAAACACGGGATCAATACCCGCTGTTTCAACTGTCATCACCCGACGAATCGAGACGCCTTCGTGGACGACTACGGGCGCGAGATTCCGTACGACAAGCCGCCCTTGCTCTGCGCCAAGTGTCACGGTCCGGTCTACCGCGACTGGACGCACGGCTCGCATGGCCGCACCAACGGGTACTGGGATCCTCGCCGGGGACCCCCGGAGCGAAAACGCTGCATCGATTGCCATGATCCACACGAGCCGCCGTTTCCGCCGATGAAGCCCGCGCCGGCGCCGAACACGCTGCGGATGGGCAACCAACAATTCGGTTCCGATCATGGGGAGCAGATCGATCCGCTTCGTGTTTACCGTCAGATTCAGACATCCGACGATGGCGGCGCCATGCGTCCCGTGGACCATCAGCGTCGCGGACCCGAGGGAGTGCGATGATGGAGACGACGGGGAACCCGCATCACGGATCTGGCGCGAGCGAGGGCGGGGCGACGCCTCCGGCGTTGACCCGGCGGGGCTTCCTTGGAAAGGGCGTTGTTGCCGTCGCGGGCGCCTCGGCCGTGGCGGGAGCCTTGTCGCCGCTGCGAAACTTCCCTCGGCGCGACATCCCCACGCTCCAGAAGCTCCTGCAAAGGCACTACAAGGAGATGACGCCGGATGAGAAGCGCGCGGTGCTCGACCGGGTGGCTCGCGAAGTCGAGACCCGCTATCAGGTTCGCCCCAACGTGCAGGATCCTCCACCGCTCGCGGGCGTGGAGTTCGTGTACGGTCTGAACATCAGCCGGTGCATCGGCTGCCGAAAATGCGTCCATGCGTGCGTGAAGGAGAACAACCCGTCGCGAGCGCCGGAGATCCAGTACATCCGCGTGCTGAAGATGGAAAAGGGCAGCATCGACGTCGATACCTCCGACCATCACTACAACCCCCCCGTGGTGCCGGAACACGACAGCTATTACATGCCCGTGCAATGCCACCAGTGCAAGAAACCCCCGTGCGTGAAGGTATGCCCGGTCGAGGCCACCTGGCAGGAACCCGACGGAATCACCGTCATCGACTACGACTGGTGCATCGGCTGCCGCTACTGTGAGGCCGCCTGCCCCTACTGGGCCCGGCGGTTCAACTTCGCCGAACCCGAGATCCCCAAGGACGGGCTCAATCCGGACATGGCCTATCTGTCCAACCGGCCACGAAGCAAGGGCGTGATGGAAAAGTGCACGTACTGTCTCCACCGGACGCGGGTCGGGCGCATGCCGGCCTGTGTCGAGGTCTGTCCGACGGGCTCGCGCAAGTTCGGCAACGTCCTCGATCCGAACAGCGAGGTGGCCTACATCCTCCGGGAGAAACGGGTCTTCATCCTCAAGGAGGAAGTGGGCACCTTGCCTCGATTCTTCTATTACTTCGACGAGCGGGGCAGCCGCTACCGCGAGCCGATCGCACCCGTCATTCCGGGGGAATCCACGTGAGACGCTACCTCACATTCCTGTGGGAGTGCGCCCGGATCAGCTTCGTCGGCGACTGGCGGTATTACGCCTGGATGACGATCCTGACCGTCCTGTCGCTTCTGGGGCTCCATGCCTACTGCCGGCAATTGGTTCACGGACTGGTCGCGACGGGAATGACCGATCAGGTCTCCTGGGGGTTGTACATTGCGAACTTCACGTATCTGGTCGGACTGGCCGCGGCGGCCGCGATGCTCGTCATTCCCGTTTACATCTACCGGAACATGCACCTGCACGACGTGGTCATCTTCGGCGAATTGCTTGCGGTGGCCGTCATCATCATGTGCCTGCTCTTCGTTACGGTGGACCTGGGTCGGCCCGACCGGTTCGATCACCTGATTCGGCGGTTCAACTTTCCGATCTCGATGCTGACCTGGGACGTCATCGCCCTGAACGGCTATCTGCTGCTCAACCTTCACATCTGCGGGTATTTGCTGTATTGCGCCTACTGTGGGCGCAAGCCATCCCCGATGTTCTACGTTCCCTTTGTGTTCGTTGCGATTGTCTGGGCGGTCAGTATCCACACGGTGACGGCGTTCCTTTACGTGGGACTGGGCGGTCGGCCGTTCTGGAACTCGGCCATCATCGCCCCTCGGTTCTTGGCCAGTGCGTTCGCCGCGGGTCCGGCGTTCATCATCCTGACCTTGCAGATTGTGCGGCGCTACAGCAACCACCGCGTCAGCCACGATGCTCTGCTCACGCTGCGGCGGATCGTTCAGGTGGCGATGATCATCAACATCTTTCTGCTCGTCTGCGAGGTGTTCACCGAATTTTACACGGATTCGGCCCACACGGCGTCGGCGCGATACCTGTATTTCGGTGCTCGCGGCCGGCACGCCCTGGTGCCGTGGATCTGGACGGCGATCCTGTTCAATGCGGCGGCAACGATCCTCCTCCTGTTGCCGGCGTCTCGGGCGTTGAAGACGCTGAACGTGGCCTGCATCCTGGCGATCGCGGGAATTTGGGTGGAGAAAGGAATGGGACTGATCGTTCCCGCCTTCATCCCGACCCCGTTGGGTGAAATCGTCGAATACACCCCGACCCTGTATGAGATCCTCATTTGTGCGGGGATCTGGGCCTTTGGGCTCTTGCTCTACACGATCTTCGTGAGAATATCGGTGCCGGTCCTGGCCGGCGAACTGACGTACGAGAAGCGATACGGGAAACCTGCCGACGGCACGAGTACCCCTGCTCACGCCGCGGCTCGACGAAGGAGTGAGACCGAATGAAACGCGCGGCCATCACCGTACTTGCACTTCCGGTCGTTCTGTCCGTTCTTGCACCTTCGGCGTCGGCCCAGACGTGGGGGCTCGCCGAACTCTCCGCCAAGAGCAAGGCGTGCATCGATTGCCATAAGAAAGAGAACCTGGCGATCTACCAGCAGTGGGGATCGAGCAAGCACTTCAGGGCCAACATCGGCTGTTACGAATGTCACGCCGCTTCGCCGAACGAACCGGACGCCTTCAAGCATGAGGGCGAGACCGTCGCGACCATCGTGACGCCCAGGGACTGCGCCAAGTGTCACGCCACCGAGACGAAGGAATTCGCCGAGTCGCACCATTCCAAGGGGGGGCGGATCCTCGGCTCGTTGGACAACACGCTGGCCGAGGTCGTCGAAGGCAATCGCGGCATGGTGACGCCCGCGTTCCAGCAGGGGATCAGTGCCGCCGCCGTAAGCGGCTGCTGGCAATGCCACGGAAGTGAAATCAAGGTGCTGTCCGGAGGCAAACTGGACCCGGCTACCTGGCCCAACACCGGTATCGGCCGGATCAATCCGGACGGTTCCGAGGGATCTTGCTCGGCATGCCACAGCCGGCACGCCTTCTCGGCCGAACAGGCACGGAACCCGGACAACTGCGGTAAGTGCCACATGGGACCGGATCACCCTCAGGCCGAGATCTACTATGAGTCCAAGCACGGCGTGGCGTTCCGTGCCTTCAAGGACAAGCTGAACCTGAGTTCTCCCAAGTGGATCGTCGGAGAAGACTACAGCAGTGCTCCGACGTGCGCCACATGCCACATGAGCGCGACCCGGAAGCAGCCGGTATCCCACGACGTGGGCCTGCGGATCAGTTGGAACAATCGGCCGGAGATATCGATTCGGCCCGAGGTCAGCGACAAGAAGCTCGGCCTGCCGACGGCCAAGGTGGATTGGCAGACCCGCCGTGCGAACATGAAGGAGGTGTGCCTCACTTGTCACGAGAAGCAATGGGTCGACAACTTCTACGTCCAATATGACAACTTGGTCGAGCTGTACCACGCCAAGTTCGCCAAACCGGGTCTGGAGCTCTATGGACTGGCCAAGCCGCTTCTCCAACCCGCCGGCTTCTCCAACAAGCTGGATTTCATCTGGTACGAGATCTGGCATCACGAGGGCCGACGGGCCCGCCACGGCGCGTCGATGATGGGTCCGGACTACACCCATTGGCACGGGACCTACGAAGTCGCGAAGCACTTCTATTCGGAGTTCGTCCCCGAACTGCAGCACCTGGCGGCCGAGGCCAAGAAATTGAGCGACGCCCCGAAAACCGCCGCCGCCGCCGCGCTGCAGAAGAAGCTGGAAGAAGTCCTCAATTCACCCCATCACCGGTGGTACCTGAACAAGATGGACCCGGCGGAGAAGGAGCTGCGCAAGAAGCAGATGGAGGAGTTCCAGAAGCGCTACAGCAAGTAGACGGACGGATGCCCGACGGCGCGACGTCGGGTCCATGGGCACGCGGTGGGGTCCGGCGAAACGCCCAACCGCCGACCAGCATCAGCACGAGCGAGAGGGGTTCGGGGACCGAGACGGGAATCCGGCCCATGACATGAGATTCATTGCCGAGCCAGACCGACTTGTCGCCGTAAACCTGTCCCACGATGTCGACCGTGCTGCCCGTGCTGAATTCGCCCCCGAAGCTGAAGAATGAGGCCTCTCCACTGAACCGGTCGCCGAGGTAGATGGACCCGTTCGTGTTGACCGTGACCCAACCGTCGCCGTCCCGCTGAATGGCGGAACGGGCCCCCGTGGAGTAGTCGCCGACGACGTTGATGACGACGTTGCCGCGGTTGGTGTCGGCGACAAAGGTGACCTTGTCGCCCATCCATAGGGATGCGAAGTTGTACGTCCCCTCCGTCAGGTAGACCGTCGAGCTGTTGCCGAACCCCACCTGTCCGTAGTCGCCCGGGTCGAGTCGCACCACGGATTGACCGCGATACCATTTCTCGCCGCTTCCCGTCGTGCGGATGTCGGGCGCATCGGGCAGATCGATGTCGTAGTAGGATGGGTCTTTGAAGAGACCGCCCTGCACAACGGTCTTCTTCCCCAGCCAATAGTCCGTGCCGTAGGCGCCTACTCCCTCAACGTACGATTCGGCGCCGACGCCCACGTAGTCTCCGGCCGCCACGTTGCCCCCGATGGCAACCCTTTGGCCCGTTTCGAGCGTGCCCAGCGAGGCGACGGACCCGCTGACCGAGTCGCGCTCGCCGATCCAGACGGACCCGACGGCGCCGACGTTTCCATCGACTCGAACCGAGTTTCCGAACGACACCTCGCCACGCGACAAGACGGCCGCGTTCTTGAGGCTGATGATTGAGGCGTGTGCCTGTGCCCCCATCGCGGCGCAGGCGAGCGCGGCAAGGCCGGACAACCGTAACATGCTGCACCCCACGAGAATACGCGGACCGGCGAGTGGAGGACCCCCACATTCGTCCATCGATATGTAGGATTTAGACGACGGCGAGGCAAACGACGTGGCTGTTTTCCTGGGTTGATTTTCCGGCACCGTGGGCGTGGAACGTCTTATGGGACCGCGTCGGCGGGGTCTACAGGACAGAGCTGTGTCAGCCCGGTCCGGGGGGGCCACGGGCGGCTTGCCCGCCCGTGTCTGGAGTTTGGCACTTCTGGGGTGGGATTGTACTCCGGCCTGGGCAGCGTCGG
>CAZQTW010000059.1:0-40651 GCA_964596165.1 uncultured Planctomycetales bacterium
GCAGAGCAGCGGTTTTGTAAACCGCAGGTCGTCGGTTCGAATCCGACCGGTGGCTGTTTGGGAGTTGATTGCACACCAAGTACTTACGTCTTGGCCGCACCCCGCATTTCCGTGCAAATCGGCTGTTTTCGCGAACTGCGCCCCCTAACTGCGCCCTGTGCCTACCGAAAACCTCATCCGCCTCGCCTCGATGCTGGTTGAGCCGTTCGTTGACCTCGGCGCACGCGTTCCAATCGCTGTTCATGGGCGCCGACAGCATGATCAAGGTCGCAGTTCGCACGCAGTTCGCGCGGCAGCCCAGGGAGAATGGCTTAGAAAACGCTGTGAATCGGCACTGCCTAGCCGAGCGTATTCAGGCCGCGCGGGTGTATCGGTGGTGCAGGCCCCCTACCTGTCGAATGGCAACCACTCTCCTCTTCTGGACAGACTCAACTTCACGTGGTTCAGGAGCGTTGCCGCCGAGTGAGAGATGCGTCCGTGATCTGTGGTAGTACTCGAAATAGCTGGTGAGGATACGGATCAAGTGGGCTTCATTGAGCACGATCACATGGTCCAGACACTCACGTCGGATCGAGCCGATCAGTCGCTCGACGAACGGGTTTTGCCAAAGTGAACGGCAAGCGATGACAACCTCCTCGATGCCCATTCCTTTGATCCGTTGTTGAAAGTCGCTGCCGTGGATTGCGTCATGATCACGAATCAGGAATCGAGGCGTCTCGTCGTAGGGAAATGCCTCGATGATCTGCTGCGCCGTCCATCGAGCCGTCGGGTGGCAAGTTGCGTTGAAATGGACCACACGTCGCCGGTCATGTCGAAGGACAACGATGCAGTAGAGCAGTCGAAATCTCACCGTCTGGACAACAAATAAATCAATCGCAGCGATGTCTCTGATGTGGATCTCGATGAACGTTCGCCACGTCTGAGAGGGCGGCTTGCGTCGACGACACATGTATCTGGCTACCGCTGACTTCGCGACCGTATACCCGAGCAGCAGCAACTCCGACTGGATCCGCGGTGCTCCCCATGTCGGGTTCTCTCGGGACATTCGTTGGATCAACCTGCGGATTTCTGCATCGATCCTGGGACGGCCGGTGGGCTCGGTACGTGACTTCCATCGCCAGTAGAGCCGGAATCCTTCGCGGTGCCAGCGGATGACGGTGTCCGGCTTGACGATCAGCAGGCAGGACGGCCAGTCCTTCCAGAGCCTGGATAACCACACCCAGAAGAGCCGGTCACGCTTCCGCAATCGTGGGCGCTTCACTGATCGCTGGAGAACGATCAGTTGCTGGCGGAGGGCCAGGTCTTCTGCCACAATGGTTGCACGGCCCAGTAACAACGCTCGGAGCAAGTACAAGATGATCTTCACGGCGCCCATTTCCTCCTCCCGGTTCGGGCTTGGTTCGGGTGGATGGTAGCCGATACACCCTCGAACCGGGAGTCACATAAGTCCTTCACTGACAATGAGGACAGAGTTTTCGGGAGGGACACACTTGGGGACAAGGTCCTATACCTTGAAATTCCATCTTGCCATGATGGATTTTCATGGTATACTTACGACGTATGATTGAGCGTCGCCATCTCATTTCAACTGTCCGCTCGGCCTTGCGGCAGAGCCGAATCGTGGGCTTGATCGGACCCCGCCAATGCGGGAAGACCACGTTGGCTCGAAACCTCGTCAACGTGGAGTCGCCCAACTACTTCGACCTAGAGGACCCGACAGACGTGGCCCGCCTCGAACAACCGATGGTGGCCCTTAGGGGCCTAAAGGGCTTGGTGGTCATTGATGAGGTACAGCGACGCCCCGATCTCTTCCCCGTTCTTCGCGTGCTCGCGGACCGCGCTGGCCTGCCAGCTCGCTTCCTGATCCTGGGAAGCGCCTCGCCAGCGTTGCTCAGACAGTCATCCGAATCGCTTGCCGGTCGGATACATATGGTACCGATGAGCGGGTTCAGCATGCAGGAAGTCGGAGTGACTAACCAATCGGCGCATTGGCTGCGTGGGGGGTTACCTCTGTCGTTTCTCGCCGAGGACGATGCAGCAAGCTTCATATGGCGGCAAGAATTCGTCAGGATGCTTCTGGAGCGGGACATGCCTCAATTCGGCTTCTCCATCGCCTCCTCGACTCTCTTGAGATTCTGGACCATGGTGGCGCACTACCATGGACAGATCTGGAATGCCGCGGAACCTGCACGCTCCCTGGGCATCAGCGAAACCTCAGTACGCCGCTACCTGGACCTGCTGACGGACGTGTTCATGATACGCCAGTTGCCTCCGTGGCACGCCAACCTGAGCAAGCGGCAAGTCAAAGCACCCAAGATCTATTTTCATGACACGGGGCTCTTGCACCAGTTGCTGGGCATTCGGACGGAAAAGGAATTGCTGAGCCATCCGAAGTGCGGAGCCTCATGGGAAGGCTACGTCATCGAGGAGACTCTGAAAGCGGCCGAGCCGCATGAGGCGTATTTCTGGGCAACTCACGGTGGGGCCGAAATTGACCTCCTACTGATCAAAGACGGACGCAAGCTCGCCATCGAGTGCAAGCGGGTGGATGCGCCACGACTGACGCCATCCATGCGAATTGCGATGGAGGATCTGAAGCTCGACCGAATCAGCGTGGTCTATCCTGGTACGAAACGCTATCTCATCGCGGAACGAATCGAAGCAGTGCCGGTAAGGGCGATCGAGAACGGCATGAAGGGTCTGTTCCCCGCATGACATATCGACCACTGTGACGTTCCGAACACCGTTCCCCGACGGCGCCCGGTTAGACGTGCCCTTCTGCTGCACCAATTCTAAGCCTGTCAGGGATGTCGACTGTGCCTACCGAAAACGTCATCTGACACGCTTCAAGGCTGATGGGGCCACTCGCCGACCTCAACCTCGATCAAAGACATCATCCGGAGGATTGCACGTTGTCGGCATGGATGGGCCGAAGTGTGCCCCGAAGTGCGCCCCCTTTCTGCACAACTCTGGCCATCAATCAGCCTACCACTGGCAGTCACTTGGCATAACGCTGGCCTCCACACCCCAGAAAACGCTGAATTCCTTAGGAAACTCGCATAAAAAAGCCGACGTGACGTATTTGTAAACCGCAGGTCGTCGGTTCGAATCCGACCGGTGGCTTTGTCCAAATCCTTAGGAAACCTGCGTTTTTCCCGTGGTTTCTCGCCCCTTTTGCTTGGCTGCGTCCCCCACCTTCTGGTCGGCACACAGATGCTCCGACAGTGCCGGCTTGAGGCCTTCTAAGAGTTCCGCTTGCTCGTTCCTCGGATAGGCGACCCGACGTAGACGTAACGTCCGATCGTCTACCGTCTTCAGCAGGATGTCCTCGATCTGAACATCATGCAGCAGCCGCAGTGCCGCTGCCGGACTCATCGGGAATCCCGTTTACGGATCCGCGTCATCAACCCTGCATTCCTCAACAGGTGCTCCAACGCCTTCCACAGCGTGTACGCCAGGACGCACACGAAGATGTATGCCTGAACCCGACCGGCCACCTGATGCCACATCGGCCGAAGCAGCAGGTGCGTCTTCATCGCGCGAAACGCTTCTTTCGCTGGGGTGAGTTGCATATAGATCTGCGTACTCGGCGGGGTCGCGTTGGAGGAAGCGGCCGTGCGTAGGGTCGACAGCGGTAAAATTCCGTTCAATGGCATCGATCACTTTGCCTGGGCGTCCGGGCATGAGGCCCGACACGTGAAGACGAGCACGGCTTGGCACCCAACCGGACAGAATGGCACCCTCGCCGTGGCGTGCTGTTCAAGCCTGGACCACCCGCCGCAGACACACGATCCTTCCTTCCGCCGGCTGACTACTTCTTCTCAAGCGTAATGGTTTTCTGCTCGTGCTCGTCGGCGGCGATGCAGAACTGCCGCAATCGCCCGTACTCGTTCTTGGGGATATCCGTCGCCTTGACGATCAGCTTCTTCTCCATCCGCAGTACGCCCGTTTCGACGGCATACCGAATCTCGTAGGAAATCCAAGGGGTGTCGAGCTTCGCCGAATCGGGCAGCGTCTTCACCGACCACGACGGCTCGTAGCGATAGATCTCACCGTATTCGACGGTGCTGGGCATCGCCAGCCAAAGATCGTACTGCCGATCCGTCCGCGGCGCGTAGCGGGCGGTCAGATCGAACCGCCGCTTGGGTCGAAGGATCAGCGACCCGGAAGCCGGTTCGGCATAGCGCTCGGCCTGGAAGTCGAACCGGATCTCCACCGGTGCCTCTCGATCAGTCAGATCCGAGAAGGCCATGTCCGTCAACTGACCGTTCGGTTGAAGATTGGTCACCACCGCCTCAAGCTGCTGCTTCCGCTGTCCGACCTGACGGAACTGTTGGCGGAACCCCGCCGCAAAATCACCGGTTACGGACCAGTGGGCCCTCGCCTGGGCCGAACCGGTCCCCGATAGGTTGGCTTCCATGATGAGCCGAACCAGGTTTTCGTGCGGTTTCACCTGGGGGACATCCTTGAACTGCATCCGCCCGTCGGGCCTCCAAACCATCGCCGGAACACCCCGGTCTCCCCACGGGAGCGTGCCGAGCCCGTAGTACTCGGCGGTGGCGTCGAGCCAGAGCCCGCGGTCGAAATCCTGCGCATCGGGAACGTAGACGATCGCGTGGTTGCACTGATTCGACGGCAACTCGCGAACCAACTGCCCCGCCTCTCGCGTCCGAATGGTGGCGTAGCAGGCCGTGATCCCCGCCTCGCGCAACATGGCGATGAGGAGGGCCGATTTCCCCTTGCATTCACCCCATTCGTTGGCCAGGACGTTCGATGCCTTGGGCGGCTTAACGCCGAAAATCCCCTCGGTGTAGGCCGTCTTATACTGAATCTTCTGAGCCACAAAGTTGTACAGGACCCGCATTCGTTCGTCGGACGTCGCGCACGTAGCGGTCAACTCCTTGACCTTCTGTCGAATGGCCGCGTCCGACTCGAACTGATCCTTGATCAGGGCATATTCCCAGCGCGCGATTTCGTCCCAGTCCTCGATGGTGCTCAGTCGAACCTGTTCGACGATGTCGGCCGTCGGCGGCATGGCAACCTCGGGCTCGACCATGGGCACGTTATCGGCACGGAAATCATAGACGTTCTGCCCCTGGAATTCGCCGCGCGTAAACCGAACGTGCGAGCCGCGGATCACGTATTTGACCGTCTTGTCGCGCGGCGCCACGAGGACCCATTGCCCTCGCAACAGCGGTACGGTGGATTGAAAAGCCTCCACGTGGTTGTAATGGCGGCTCAACCAACTGGTGCCTTGGGTGTGGTAGATCACCTTGTATTCCAGGACCGAACCGGACTGGAGTTGGGAGAAGTGAATCTCCTGAGCGGTCACTCGCGTGGCCTCCACCTCGCTGCCGTCCGGCTTGATGACCACCGCGCGAAGCACCTTGGGTTGGCTGCCGCCGAGCGGAACCTTCGTGTATTCCTGTCGGCCCCGCTCGTTCAGTATTTTCGCGACGACGTGCTCCTGCGAACTGCTCGAACCGTCCTCGAAAAGCTGCGTAACCCGGTGCCTGAGCAAGATGACGGCGGATGCCTTGGGATAGCTCGCCTCATCGATGCGGGTCGACGCGATCAGGTCGGCGGCTTCCCTCGCCCCGACGCCATACTGAGCGAATGCCGCGTTCTCTTGTTGGGGCTGAAGAAAATCGAGATAGTCGCGCAGTTGTCGATCGTCCGGCTTGTGAAGCAGTGCCGTTCGCCATGATGAGATCGCCTCGGACGTCTTGCCCATCCGCTCGTAGATGCCGCCGAGCCGATTGAGCACGTCGGCCTGGGTGGGACAAATTGCCAGCGATTCCTTGCAGAGGGCGATCGCCGGTTCGTAAGCCTGCCGCCGCAGCAGCAGGTCGACACGTCCCAGGCGGATGGAATGGCTGAGGGGAAGCAAATGCTGAAGGACCTCGCCGCACTTCAGGGCATCATCGATGCGGCTTTCGCGAGCCGCCTGATCCATCAGCGCTTGCCACGCGGTAAGGTTGGTTCGATCCTGCGCCACGGCCTGGGTCCAGAGCGATTTCGATTGCTCGTTGTACCCATATCCGTTGCAGAGGGCGGCGTAGTTCGCCGTCAGCAGGGAGACCTCCGGATGGGATTCGTGGAGCGTCTTGGCCTTCAGGAACGCCTGAAACGCCCAGCCTCGCGCCTGATAGAACTGCTGGAGTGCGTAATGGGTCACCATGGACTGGGGAGCGGCCGCCACCGCCGCATCCAGCGTCTTGCGAGCCAGCTCCATCGACTCCCTCGATTGGTAGAACCGCCCCAACATCATCAACGCCCTCGGGTTTTTCGGCTCGAGCGACAACGCCGACTTGAGCTGTTCAAAGGCTTTGTCCGGCTGCTCGTCGACGGAGTAGGCAAGTGCCAGAAGGACTCGATACTCGCTGCAGTTCTTGTTGAGCGATACCAACCACTCGAAGGTCTGCGTGGCCGGCGTCCGTCGGTTCGCCGCATGCTGGGCGAGACCGAGATAGTAAACCGCCGATTCATTCTGCCGGTTTCGAGCGACCTCTTGGCTGAAGTACTCCAGCATCCCACGGTCATGATCGAACTCAGCCGTCCGTTCCGGGATGCTCGGGGACCCCGATGGGGTGCTTGCGTGCTGAGAAGTTGCGGCCGAACCGGCCGGCGGTTCGGATGAAAATGCCACGTTCTCAAGCGGGTTGCCGGCCGGATCGGTCAGTCGAAGTCCCATTCGCCACTCGCCGCCATGTCGACACACTTTGACCAGGATCGTGTTGAATCCGGGCTCCAGCACAACCGGTGCAACGTGTTGATCGATCGCGAATCCCTTGTTTTGATCGTCCGAGATCACCAACCGGTTGTTCACCCATACCTTCACGGAATGATCCGCACCCAAGCGAATGACGGCCTGGGTTCGTGCAGGCGCCTTCGCATACGTGACGGCGTAAGCAAGTACCTGATCGTTCGGATACATCACCGATGCGAAGTTGCAGAGGCTCGACAACGAAAAGTGTTCGAGCTTGCGCCACGAAACAGGACTCCCGCGACCCGGATACTTCCGGGTAAAATCGATTTCTCTCTCGGGCCCATAGGAAACGCCGAAACCTGAATTGGCCTCGTTGTCGAACGGACCGACGACCTGCCAGGCCTGGACCCACCCGATGTCCTGATACGTCTGACGCGCCTGATCCATCTGACCGTCGCGGAGGAGCAACTCGGCGAGCACCCATCGCGCGACCGCCCGATGCACGGACCGGCCGGGTTGCGACACGAAGCCTCGGAGCGCCTCTATGGCCGTCCGCCGCTGGGAGACGGAAAGAGTCAGTTCGCCCACTCGCGAGATGTAGTACGACGTCTCCGGGCGATCCTGTCCGATCATCGCCAGCAGGTGGGGCAGAACCTGGTCGTCCCGCCCTTGCATCTCACGAACCAACGCGGCGATCTCGTGGGCCTTGAAGTGGGACGGATCCAGTCGCAGGGCCTCGTCTGCCTCTCGGAGGGCCTGCTCATTGTCCGACTTGTATCGGCTGAGGACCCAGGCCAGCGCGGCATGATTGTCCGCCGTCGGCTGCGACGCCAAGACGCTTCGATATCGTTCAACGGTGGCCTCGACCTGAGCGTTCTGTGTCGTGGGTGTTGCGGCCCGGCTGCACGGCAAAACGAATGCCGCGGCAAGAACGCAAAGCAACGTCGGAGCCTGCCACCGTCGTGGGCGGACGCCCCCGCTAGACCTTGCTGAGGTGATCGGGATTCGCGCGAACATGTGCTTCGATAAGATCGGCATAACGCTGCATAGCCTCCGCGACTACCCCCGGTTCGTCGCGGGCCGTGTCCGGATCGACAAGGGGTTCGTGGGCGATGAGTTGAAAATGATAATCGGGCAACGAGACCCAGAAGCCCGGGATGATGGTCGCACGGCATCGCAGGGCAATCTGGAGCGTACCGGTCAGCCATTCCCGTTCCTGGCCAAAGACGCGAACCTTCTGCCTCTTGAGATGCGGGGCCCGTTCCCGGTCGACATCCAGCGCCGTTCCCAGAATGTAGTTCTCCTGGAAGCACCGGAACAGGTCGCGAGGGTACTCGTCCGCAAAGAATACACGGATCGCCGCCACCTCGGGGTAACGCCGGCCGAAGACCTCCTGCATGTGCAGCCGGAGGGCCCCTTCCTTCCGGTCGCGAACGCCGGCCACCTTGTACCCCATGATGGCCATCAGCGCGCCGACGACGTGGTGCGTCCCGGCATGCGGCATGGCCGCGTAGACCCCCCTGCCGCGGGCCAGCCCGTCGTCGATGTACTGTCGACCGACAAACTCAATGCGATCCAGCAGTCTCTCTTTCGGTATGTGATCGAAGACAAGGTAGAAGAGTTTGTCGCATCGCATCCGAACAAACCACTGGCGGGTCAACCGGCGGACCTTGGCGGCATCGAGTTCGTTCGGACCGTAGATGGATTTCAGCCGGTTGCGAAACCGACGGCGCAACTTGTAGTTGATCAGCCACTCGCACGTACCGAAGAACCGGCCGAACCGGTAGAGCCCCGTCAATCCGAAGCACCCCATCCAGGCATCCAGGAAGGCTCGGGCCACCTCGAACTTAGCACGGACAAACCACGACAGGCGCTTCTCCTCCGCCTGGACGGTTTGAACTCTGGTTGTGGTTTCCGGTCGCTCCATAAGAATTGGTGAGTATAGCTGGGATCGGCGGACCATTCCAGCAAGGCATGATGCATGGGTGCATGTCCGTTTCTGCGCGCTTGCATGGGGACAGGGTGGTTTCTGTATCAACCTGGTACCGGCCCACTCCGACCCACGTTCTTTGGCCAAGAAACGTGTTCTTCGGCACGTAACAACGGTCATGCACCCGAGGAAGAGCCGTGCACGAGCGCGGCGACATGGTCAGGTGTGCCGGTCGTCATGATCAGAGCCGAGTCGCGCAAGCGACCGGTCCCGATTCCTCTCGCCGAGTGGCGTAGGGGGAGGCGCGTATAAAGCCGGGCTGTGTCAACCCGGGGAACAGGTCAGACTGTCGCGAGGCAATGGGAACTAGCCTCACTCCGCGTGGGGATGGTTGTCGAGACGGTTACCCACGTGGACAGTACGACTAGGCTCTGTCTGAAAACAGCACTCTCAGATAGCGTTGGATGATCGCCAACTTCATCATCCCGAGGAAGTTGACCGCCAGCTTCTCAAACCGCGTGCCGATCCGGCGGCACTCTTTCAACCAGCCGACGCAGTTCTCGATGATACTGCGCCGGCGGTACGCATCCTTGTCGAACTTCAGGGGGACTCGTTCGCGCTGATCCTCACGCTGCGGAATGACCGCCTTGATCCGGTGCCGCCTCAGCCAAGCCCGAATCCGTGAATAACTATACCCCCTGTCCCCGGCCACCCCCTTCGGCCGCTTCCGCCGACGCTTGCGGCAACGGAGGATCGGGGCCGCTTTCATCACCCGCTCGAATTGCGTCGACTCGTGTACCTGCCCGGCCGTCACTTCGACGGCCATTGGCAACGCCCCGCCGTCAGTAACCAGGTGGAACTTCGTCCCGAATCCGCCGCGGCTGCGGCCCAGTGCGTGGTCGTCCGGCTCGTCCGGGTGACGGGCGAGACTTTTTTATCAGCCCCCGCCGCGGCACGCGCCGCACGCACATTCGAGCCGTCCACACACCACAGGTCCCAATCCACGTACCCCTCCGCATCCAGCCGAGTCTGCAACCGGGCCAGAATCCGGTCGAACACCCCCTCCCGACGCCAGCGACCAAAGTAGTCGTACACCGTCTGCCAGGGGCCAAACCGCTCCGGCAAATCACGCCAAGGGGCTCCCGTGCGAAGAATCCACAGGATGCCGCTCAGCATCTCCCGTGTCGACCGAGGCTTCCGCCCGGTCTTCGCACGTCTGTGAGGGATCAGCGGTTCCACCGCTGCCCACTCCGCATCCGTCAGTTCGTGTCGTTTCATCTTTGGAGTTTCCCCCCTTTTCAGAGATGCGCATACAGTCTCCGATGCGGTATGTGACGGCATGCTGCGAAGGAGACTGTTCTATGGACGACAGGGATGTCTAGCAACGAGTATCGGCTTGGCTCGACGATTATCTCCAGCCGTTAGGGATGCTCCACGACCGTGGACCGTTGCGTGTTCTGCGGGAGTTAACGCGAGGCATCGTGTTTACGGCGTCGGTCCAACTGAGCAACGCCGCTCGGCTTTTGGCTCACACTCCCGGGCAACTCAGCCGTACCGTGGACCGTTTGTCCGAGCACCGGGCCGATCCCCGCTGGGATCACCGCGAATGGGCGGCCGCGGTGCTCCAACTCCAGGCCGACCCGATCGAAGACCTGGACCTGATTCCCATCGACCCCACGGAACTCGCCAAGCCGTACGCGCGACATATGGAGTACCAATGCACGGTGAGGGACGCTTCCCGTGTGGGCGATCCGTTGGTGACGGGATACGGGTGCTTCGGGGTTGATCACTGGCAGCCGGACGCTTCGTGTCTGTCGACTGTGATGCTTCGGTCCTATTCGCCCAATCAGCCCGGGTTCCTGAGCGAGAATGACTTGTTCGGGCAGTGGTTTTGGAGCCTGAAGCAAGCGACGGCGGGGCGGGGAGTCTGGCTGATGGATCGGGGAGGGGATCGTCCGGAGATCTTGTCGGACCTCCTTCGGGTACAACCGCGATGGATCGTCCGGCTGCGGGAAGATCGTGGCCTGGTGGGTCCCGATGGCACCCGCCGCCCGGCCGGCGCGTGGGCGAACTCAGCGTTGGCCCATCGCCCAGAGCGTGGTCGCGCCGTGACGCTGCCCGTCCGTCTGCCGCCTGACGAAGTGCGGCAGTATGGGCCGCCGCCTCTACATCGGGTCGTGCCGACGTATACCTTCGGCAACGACGAACGCTGGGTGCTGCTGACTTGCGGACTGATCGATCAACACACCGGACCGCGGCAAGTACGCTGGGACTACGCCCTCCGCTGGCGGGCCGAGGATGGCAAGCGGTTTCTGGGGCAAGTCTGGCACGTCGAGCGGTTCATGACCCGATCGTTCCTGGCCTTGGAGCGGATGCTGTGGTGCGTGGTGCTCGCCGGCGGGTTTGTGGCCATGCTGCAACGCGAGCATACCCGCATGTGCGAACGCATGAACAGCCAACTGCTCTATCACGAAAAGGCCTTCAAGATTCCCGGCTATCGTTTGGCCCGAGGGTTGCAGGCCGTGGCTTGTCGGCAACTCGGCATGCCCGTGTTGAACAACGCTTGAGTGAGGATGGATCGGAAGCCACAAACAGGGTGCGGACTTACCGGCCGCCGATGCCGCGGCCGTATGGACGTGCAACAACGACAGGATGTCGGGCGGCAGTCAGGCGGATCGGGCCCGTTCGTCACCCTCAAGCTGTTGACGATGTGCACTACCACCAGCACCAGCTGATCTTGCGCGCCCCAACTGAACGGGGGGAAACTCCAGAGGCTCGTCATTGAAGCCGTGGAAACCCTCGCGTAGAATCCTCTCCCGTATCGCGGTGACACGTCATACGGGTGGCGGGCTGAAGATTGTCGGTCTGAACAAGAGGATCCCGCGCGAGCCGTTCATGAGGGAGGTCCCAATGAGATCCCTGTTTCGTCCCGGGGGCTGGGCCCTGGTCTTCGCCGGTTCCGTTGCCATGGCCGCCGACTGGCCGAATTGGCGAGGACCCAACCACGACGGAATCAGCGGCGAGAAGGGCTTCCGTACGACATGGTCAGAGCCGCCCAAGGTCGTCTGGCAGTATCCGGTCGGCCCGGGGTTCAGTTCGTTCAGCGCCGTGGGCAACAGGGTGTACACCTGCGGCACAAGGGAAAAAAGGCAGACCGCCTTCTGCCTGGAAGCGGATACGGGAAAGCCGGTCTGGACCGTGCCGTTCGAGCCCGAATACCGTGAGAAACAGGGCGGCGACGGACCGCGGGCCACGCCGACGGTGAACGACGGCCGAGTCTATGTCTTCGGCGCCCTCGGACTCCTGCTGTGTCTCGACGCCGAAAACGGAAAGGAACTCTGGCGACGACAGTTCAACAACCGTCCTCCGTGGGGGTACAGCGCATCCGTTCTGATCGAGGGCGATTGGGCCGTCGCGATGCCCGGCACCGGAGACGGCGCCTTGCTCGCGCTTGATAAGAAGACCGGTAAGGAGATCTGGAAGTGCGGCAAGGATGCGGCGGGCTACGCCACACCCTATCCGTTCACGTTTAACGGCGTGCGATATATCGCCGGCTTCATGGCCGGACACCTCATCGTCGCCGAGGCCCAGCAGGGGCGAGAGGTCCTTCGCATTCCATGGAAGACCGCCTACGCCGTCAGCGCCGCCGCGCCGATCTACCACGAAGGACATCTCTTCATCACGTCGGGCTATAACACAGGCGCCGCCCTGTTCAAGCTGAGCGCCGAAGGCGAGGGGATTTCGGCCAAGGAAGTCTGGAAGAGCAAGGTCTACCGGTGCAAGTTTCAGTCCTGTGTCTTGGTGGATGGGATCCTCTACGGAGGAGACGAACAATCGCTCATCTGCGCCGAGTTCGCGACGGGCACCCCGTGCTGGAAGATACGCGACATGCAGAACGCAACGGTGTTGTGGGCCGACGGTCACCTTATCGTTCTCGCCGAGGACGGTCGACTCCTAATCGCCAAGGCAACTCCGAAGGAATTCAAACCGATCGCCGAGGCCAAGGTACTCGACGGGCGATGCTGGACCATTCCCATGCTTGCGAACGGCAAGCTCTATCTGAGAGACTTGGAGAAGGCCGTCTGTCTGGATTTGAATCCTCGGTAGTTGAATGTGACGGAGGTCGTCTTGACTTCCCGCCGAGCGCCAATAACCTGGCCCGGTGCCGGGCGAGCCCAAGGAGAGATTTTCCATGTCGACACGTTCGTATATCGGGGTGTGTGGTGCCGCCTTGGCGACATTCGGGCTGGCAGTCGGCGCCGGCGCATCCTTGCTCGGTGCCGATTGGCCCAACTGGCGCGGACCGAATCATGACGGCATCAGCGACGAGAAAGGTTTCATGACGAGTTGGAGCCGGCCGCCGAAACGACTCTGGGAGTATCCCGTCGGTTCGGCCTTCAGTTCCTTTGCCGTCGTCGGAACACGGGCATATACGTGCGGAACCCAGAACAAGAACCAGGTCCTGTTCTGCTTCGGCGTGGACACCGGCAAGGTAATCTGGCAGAAAGACATTGAGAAGGAACTCCGCGAGCGGCAAGGCGGCGACGGCACGCGGGCTACACCGACGGTGAACGACGGACGGGTCTACATATTCGGCGCCCTCGGCCGGCTCCTATGTGTGGATGCCGAAAGCGGCCGGGATGTGTGGTCCGTGACGTTTCACAACAAGCCCCAGTGGGCCTACAGCGGTTCGGTGCTGATCGAGGGCGACATGGCCGTCGTCTCTCCGGGCAAGGGTGACGGGGCTCTGGTCGCGCTGGACAAGAGGACGGGAAAGCCGATCTGGACGTGTGGCAAAGACCCCGCTGGTTATGCGACGCCGTATCCGTTCACGTTCGAGAACAGGCGGTACATTGCGGTCTTCATGGCCAAGACCGCGCTGATCGTCGATGCCAAGACGGGCAGACAGGTGTGCAGTATTCCCTGGGTCACAGACTGGGACGTCAACGCCTCTGCCCCCATCTACCATGACGGCCACCTCTTCCTTAGTACCGGCTATGACACGGGATGCGCCTTGTTCAAACTGGCGGTCGAAGACGATCGGCTTGTTGCCCGCGAAATGTGGAAGAACAAGACCCTGTTGACGAAGTTCACCTCCTGCGTGCTACGGAACGGAATGCTGTACGGCGGGCATCAGCGAGGCCTGAGTTGCGTTGATTTCATGACGGGACAAGAGCGCTGGTCCGATCGGCGGCTTCAGAATGCATCCGTATTCATCGCCAATGACCACCTGATCGTCTTCTCGGAGGAAGGCAGACTCCTCATTGCCAAGGCCTCTCCGGACGGATTCAAGCCGACCGGCGAGGCACAGCTCCTGAGCGATCGATGCTGGACCATTCCGACGCTGTCCGACGGGAAACTGTTCGTGCGAAATCTCGAGAAGGCAGCCTGCTTCGATCTTAATCCGGGTTCATGAGGGTGGGCAGACCCTCCGGAGAGGTCGCCGCTTAGCCCCGCCCTACGGATAGATTCGCGTCGGCCAGACCTTGAAGCTGCCGTCCCGATTGCCGGTCGAGAGCAGGTTGCGCCTGTCCGGCGAGAAGCTCAGTGAGTAAACGGCGCCTTCGTGTGCGGACCATTTCATGACGAACTGACCGGCCGAAGGCTCATAGACGCTGATGGATCCTACCCCGCCGATGAAGATTCGTCCGCCGTCCGGCGTGTAGATCGCGCTGTAGATCTTGTTTCCCTCGCAATCCCTTTCCCAGTGCATCCGACCGCTGGTGACGTCCCAACAGACCATCAGTCCGTCCACGTCGCCCGACAACAATGACTGTGAATCCGGAGAAAACGCGAGGGCGTCGACGTAATCGGCGTGTCTTTTCATCGTTCTAACGCGTTCGCCCGATCTCGCGTCCCATAGATGGACGTCGTGGTCCTTTCCGCCGGAGGCGATCCATTTCCCATCCTCGGAGACAGCGAGATCCCAGACTTCGTCCCCGTGCGGCAGTGTGTGGAGGTGACTTCCCGATTCCGCACTCCAAATCCGAACGGAACCGTCCCAACTTCCGGAGAAGATGTGCTTGCCGTCCTTCGAATACGCCACGCAAGACACGCCCTGAGTATGGCCCGCCAATTCGCCCACCCGGCGCCCTGTGGACGTATCCCATATCTTCAGACCGAGGTCCGTGTGGTCCTTGCCCGAGGGCGCGGAGACCAACCGCGTCCCGTTCGGCGAGAACGCGACCGACGTGACGAAAGAGTCATGGGCCTTCATGGTAAGCAAGGGAGGGGCCGTCTTGTTGGCCCCGTAGATCCTGACCGATCCGTCGGCGCCGGCGGTTGCGATTCGTTCGCCATCGGGCGAGTACACCGCATACTTGACGCCCTCCGGCTTCTCGTACCAGACCATGTTTTCCCCGAAAGACTGCGTGTCCCACACCCGGCACGTCTGGTCCTCTCCTCCTGTGACGATGAATGCGCCGTCGGGGGACACGTCGGCGCAGTGAAGGGGGCCCACGTGGCCAAGCAATTCGCACCGGGGCCGCCCGGTGGCGTCGTCCACGATGTGAAGCCCTCCGGGAACATCCCGGACATGAAAGTCCTTCGCGGCGCCCGGATGGAACAGCTTGAATCGAAGACTGATCTTGGGCAGGCGAACCTGACGAGTGGACAGCAGACGCCCGTCCTTGGCGTCCCATTCCTTGACGGTTTCGCCGTTTTCGTGAACCGATACGATTCGCAGACCATCCGGTGAGAAGCCCGCGCCGACCGGCCATGTGAGACCGGGGGCCTCGAACCGAAGCATCAGTGCCCCGCTTGACGAATCCCAAACGTGAATGAAATCCGATCCCGCGGTCAGAATCCGACCGCCGTTCGGCGAGAACACGGCGGACCTTGCCTGGTGCGGCGCCGGAGCCGACGCGCTCAGACCTGAAGGGACGGACCATACTCGCACGAAATCGTCCTCGCCGGCGGATACGATTCGCCGACCGTCGGGGGAGAATCCCAGACCCCTGATCGGGAGTGCGTGAGCGCGGATGGAGCACCGTTCATCGCCGGTTTCCCGCGACCATATCTTCAGAAACCCCTTGTGATCTCCCGACGCAACGAGTCTGCCGTCGGGAGAGAAAGCGACGGCGTAAACGCACCCCGGGTGAAAGGTGAAGCTCCGCACGCTTTCATCCTGGAGCCAGCAGAGACGTAGGTACTCCCAATGCCGAAACGTCAACGGACAAGCACGCAGCATCTCCCTCAGCTTGCCAATATCCCTCGCCTCGAACGCATCGTAAGCATGTGTGATGTAGTGGTAGTACAGGTTTCTGTTTGCCTCGAACGCCTCTCGCTTGGCGACTTCCTCGGCCTCTCTGGCCCTACGTTCCGCCGTGACGGCACGATCGCGCTCGCGAGCGATACGCCGCGCGCCCAGCGACAGCACGATGGCCAGGCAGACCAAGAAGACGAGAACGACCGCCGTCAGCGCGGATGCCGCCTTATGGCGAACAACCAGTTTCCGGAGCAGGTAGGGCGTGCTGTGGGGTTTGGCCTCAATCGGTCGGCCGTCAAGGTACCGCTCGATGTCGCCGGCCAGTGCGTCCACGGACTGATATCGGCGGCTCGCCTCCTTCTCGATGGCCTTCTGAACGATCGCGTCGATATCGTCGTTGAGCGCGGGATTGTATCGCGAAGGTCGACCGGGTTCGCTGTGAAGAATGTGATCGATAACCTCCGACATCGACCCGGTGATGGGATAGGGGTTGGTTCCGGTCAGAAGCTCGTACAGGATCATACCCAGGGCGTAGACGTCCGTGCGAACGTCGACCGTTTCCGGTTTGCAGGAGGCCTGCTCGGGAGAGGCATAAGCCAACGTGCCGAAAAACTCACCGGCTTGGGTCGCCAGCGTGTCCGGGCCGGTATCCGTGCCCCCCACGGGTTTGGCCAGGCCAAAATCTACGACATGAGGTTCGCTTGCCTCGTCGACCAGAATGTTACTGGGTTTCAGGTCCCGGTGGATGATACCCCGAGCGTGCGCGTGGGCCACCGCCCGGCAGACCTTCACGAACAGCCGAAGGATATCCGCGATCCCCATTCGACTTGCGAGGACGTAGTCTCTCAGCGGCGGGCCGTTGATGAACTCCATCGCGAACCAGTGCCGCCCGCCCACGCGTCCGCTGTCGTACAGCCGCACGATGTTGGGGTGTTGGAGTCCGGAGACCAGGTCGATCTCACGCTCGAATCGTCGTTGCTGGCGCCGCGAGGCATAGGGCCCCTGCAGCATGATCTTCAGGGCCACCATCCGGCGGGTGGCCCGGTGGAATGCCTTGTAGACGACCCCTTGCGCGCCCCGGTGAACCTCGCTGAACAGCTCGTACCCCTCGATCGACGGCACATCGACCGGTGACGAGGTATCATCGCCCTCCAACTCGGCGCCGCCGTTTCCCGTCGCCGAACCGTCCGAGCCATCCGGGTAGCGGTCGCCAAAGTAACTCCGCGGCGTATTCCTCAGTTCCTTGAAGATCGTGAGGTTCGAGCGTATCTCCTCGAGGCGCTGACGGCAGGCCGGGCAGGATTCCAGGTGAGCCCGACGGATCCCGTCCTGCCCTTGCGCGGTCGTGCTGAGGAATTGCTCCAACTCCTCAAGGCTCAGACAGGTTCCCATGGACCGTCTCCCCCACGCGATCAGCCGACTCGTTCGAAGTCCTCCTTGACCTCGCCGATGAACTTGAGGATTCGGTGCTTGATGAGATAGACGCTGCCGCGACTGACGCCCATCTCCTTCGTTACGCTGTCCACGGATAATCCCTGTAAGGCCAGCATCTTGAAGATACGCATGTCCCGCGACGAAAACTGCTGATCGGCTCGTTCCAAGCAGATCGTTAAGATGTGCCTCTCCCATTCACGTTCCCAGATGATCGACGGCGATTCGGTTTCTCCGAGTGCCGACAGGGCGTGCGCAATACTCGTCCGCTGGCTTGCGGAGATCGGTTGACGGGCTCGCTCGTTGAGGAAATCGGCGATCACATGTCGTGCAATACCCAGAAGCCAATCCTTGAACCGGCCCCTGGTCCGGTCGTACCGACCTTGCTGAACCGATTTGTAAACCGCCACCGTGGTCCGTTGGGCAACCTCTTCGGCGCCGTCCTGGTCCAACCCCAGACGACCGGCAAACCGAAGGATCATCGGGCGATAGCAGGCGTCAAACCGTTCCCAGGCGGTACTGTCTGTCGGATCACAGAGCGCCTGCAGCAGGGTCAACGATGTCTTCGTCGAATCCACGGAGTCGCCTTCAAAAACGAAACTGCCGGCGCCGGACCTGTTGCTCCTGGAATACCTTCCAAATACTAGAGCGGGTGTCAACCGCCGGTCAAGATACTAAAGCACCGATGTATTTCGTCCGGTACTGTCTGGGCTGCAACTATCTTCCAAGAAAGGGGTTAGGGTGGTAGACGCCTCAGCAACGTCAACCCGTGCTCAGTTTTTTGTAAGATCCTGCCTACACGGTCCGAAGCGATGGTGGGGGAGAGTGTAGTCCAGAAAAGACGGGGTGGAAGCTACGGGATAGCGGTGGGGGAGTCCTATCGTGGTCCTTTCCGGTCCCCCGGGCTGGGTGACGGAGGGTCGAGGGGCGCTTGCCCTCACGAGTAGCCCTTCGAAGGCAACATGAGCGGCCGAGAGTATGTTCACGCCGATCTGAGAGGCGCCGATCTCTTCAAAGCGGACTTCGCCTACGCCGGGCTCACGTGGGCGGAGTTGTCGGAAGCCGACCTGACGGGGGCCAATCTATATTGCGCCGACGTGGTCGGAGGCCACCTTACCCAGGCCTATCTCGAGAAAGCCGATTTGCGCTACGCCGACCTCGCGCGAGCTTGCATGAGACGGGCCCAGCTATGGTGGGCGGATCTTGAAGGTGCGGATCTGACCCAGGTGGACCTTCGCAACGCAAGTCTGTGGTGGGCGAATCTGACGGCCGCCGATCTCACGGAGGCAAACCTTGAAGCGGCCGACCTAAACGGCGTCCGACTCGTAAACGCCAACCTCCGAGAGGCCTGGCTCATCGGCGCCGACCTGACGGGGGCCGATCTGACCGGTGCGGACCTCACCGAGACCTTGCTGCACGGCGCGGACTTGAGTCATGCAGCGGGGCTGACGCCATCGCAGCTTGCCGCGGCCATGGGAGACCCCTGCACGCGGCTTCCCGAGGGACTCGATCGGCCCGATTCGTGGAACAATCCACCCGGCAGCGGCGAGGAAGGGGCGTTGGGAAGCGCCGAATGATCGAGGACATTCGGGCATTCGGGATAACGATGCCCGAGAACAGTTCATAGTGCTTTTCCCCTCCGGAAGACGCCGGGCGGTTGCTACGATCCCCGGCGTTTTCTTGCGCCGTACGGCTCGAGACACCGGTGCCGTTTGCAGGACTATTCGCTTCGAAGGGAAGGCAGCAGCGGTTGACGCAATGTGAAGGCCAATGCGGTTGCGCTCGCCAAGGCGCCGACAACAATCACGACGAGCAGCATGAGACCGACCGGCGCCCACGGCATCGCCGAAGACCGCGACGCCAGATGCGGAGCGGCGGCCGGTAAGGCGGAACACAGCCCGCACGCCAGTCCGATCAGCAAGACGCTCATGTGCTCGGCCACGACCATCCCTGCAATGAGACGACGGCGATATCCCAGTGCGGACAAGACAGCCAGCTCCCTCCGCCGCTCGAACACGTTGCGAGTAAGAATGGCCGCCAGTCCCAGCGCGCCCAGAATGATTCCCAGCCCGCCCAGTGTCTGAAAAACCGTCAAGTAGGTGTTCTCTATCGCCAGATAGTCTCTGAGGCGGTCCCCTGTTGACGCGACTTCCAGCCCAAAGCCACTCATGTCCGACTCGAGGCTGCGGCGCAGAGCCTGAGCCTCGGCTTGGGGAGTCTCGATCAGAAAGAGGCCGTAGCCGCCTATGGAGGGGAACAGCCTGATGAACTGGGCTTCCGAGACGATCAATTCACCCTGGAGCACGCTTCCGGACAACGTGCCCACGATGCGCAGGCTCGTCGGACGTCCTGCCGCGTTCGTCAGGACGAATTCCTTGCCCACGCCGAGACGGAGCGACCACGTAACGGTGCTCTCATCTCCGATCGCGGGGACAACACCGTCCGGCCAATCCTTCTCGAGCAGCGTCCAGGGATTCCGTCTCTCTTGCTCCGTCGCGGCAAGACTGGAGGCAAACCGAAAACCGCCTCGCCGGATCATCGCCTTCGTCGCTCCGAGGATGCGGGGTTGGCTGGGGCGATAGAGGTTCAGACAACTGGCATCGTCGCCCGTTCGAAGACGAAAGGGCATGACGGTCGATCGTCCGAGATGCTCCCGGGAAGCACCGGAGAGGTTCAGTTGTTCCTGTCCGTCGGCGGTGTTCAGGTCCGCGAGGATCGGCGCGATCGACTCGGCGATCAGTGAAAACCCCCCCGTGCCCGAAGAGACGGAATCGACCTCGGCGTTTCGGCGATTGGCCGCCACCGTAACCAGGATAAACGTGGCACAGGCAACCAGTCCGGCGGTCAACAGGCTGCGCCGAGGATTCCGGCCGAGATTCCGAAAGGCCATTCGCATGAGGGCCGTCGGCCTTCGACCGGCGATGGGTCTGACGGGTACCCCTTTCACCGCGGCCCCGAATGCCGCGATGAACCCGATCAGGAGTGTTGCACCGCTGAGGAAAAATCCGAAGGACGCGGGAAGGAACCCTGCCTTGACGGCCGTCAGGACGACAAGCACAAAACAAGCGATCGCGCCTCCGAAGATCCCCGCAAGGCGGCGATGTCTCCGACGACTTCTGACAGGCATCTCCGAGCCGGTGTCGGCCGCCAGCAGCCGTCGCGGCGACTGCTGGGCCATTCCGCGAATTGCCCAGGCGATCGAGGCACCTCCGATGACAAAACCGGCCAGCGGACCTCCAATTATGCTGGAAGCCGAGGCGCTCAACCGCAAAAAAGGTGCATGGACGGCGGCCGACCACCACGATCGCAAGCCGGCAAGCATCAACCCGGCGTAACCCGTCCCCCCCGCCAGTCCGACGGTCGATCCGAGGCCCACGAGGAACAGGCCTTCCGTCACCAGCAGCAGCGTGACACGGCGGCGAGAGAACCCCGTCGCCACGAGAAGTCCGATCTCCGCCGAACGCCGCTCGACGCCCAGACGGAATATCAGCATGACCAGGATGCTTGCCGAGGCGATGAGGAACATGCTGAATCCCAGGAAAAGCATCGCGAAGTCGGTTGGGCTTTCGCTGGCCGCCAGAGCGTGTGCCCTCACCGGCTCGAACGCCAAGCCCATCTCGCGAGGCCGAAGCCGGCAGCGAAACTCCCATGCAAACTCATCCTCCGCCGTTGAGAGGTCCGATCCGTCTTGCGGTGTGATGCGAATCGACGTCAGTCTCCCGAAGCGATTCCCGTCATGGGCCCAGAGCCTCTGGCCGGTCTTCAGAGAGACGAAGGCCTTGGGCGTCGGTCCGAATGCGTGCCAGTAGTCCTCGTCTTTGGCACGGATTCGCCGGAGATCGATGGGGAACGGAGGATCCCAGTCCTTCATCGACTTGGAGTCGGTGAGACCTTCGTATTCGGGCACGAGACCTCGGTCCGTCGCAACGCCCTCCATCCGCACGATGCCGACTAGGTGAAATGTCGCGTCTTCCGTTCGGAGCCGACCAAAGGAGTCCGTCTGGTAATAGGTCAACCGAATGACGTCGCCGACCTGAGCACCGAGGTCGTTCGCCGTCCACTCGTTCAACAGGATCTCGTCGTCGCCAAGGTCGGGAACAGGGCTTCCATCGACCCGGGGCAGAAAAGCGACGTTCCGGCCAACGGCGGCGATGGTTGAGTAGGGAACCTCCCGATCCGCGTTCGCTCCACTCGATGTCGTGGCCGGGCGGCTCGCTTTCGTCGTTTCTCGGATGGGTCTTTCAATCGCGATGCGGTTTGCCAGATAGGCCAACAGACCGTCCGCCTTGAGATGCAATGCCTTGGCGGCGGCGAACGCCGCCCGCTCGACCGACGGGTCGATCAGGTACTGCTTGCTCTCGATCGCCACGTAGCCGAGCTTGTCGTTTCGGCGGAGTCGTAAGTCGAGATCGTCGAGCGTGAGCTTCTCGGCCAGCACATGGTGCAGCCGATCGAGATCCTCCGACGCCGTTTCCGGAGCGGCATTTCGCCCGGCGACGAGAATGGCGTTGCAGCGTCCTTGCTGCTTCAGACTCCGCTGCAATGTGGCCAGCGGTACGAAGATGTTGCAGGCCTCCGCTTGCGTCGCCGCGATCGTGAAGCCGCCCAATCCGTCATGGGGTACGACCGCTTTCACCGTGAGTCGAACGGAAAGCGGCCGGCTCTCACGCTGTCCGAAGAGGATTTCGGCCGGCACACGCTCGACGTGGCTCAGGTTCAGCAGGACTTCGTCACCCGGTTTGGCCTCGAGCCTGCGAGCGAGAGCCTCGTTGAGCACGGCGGCTCGCTCCGCTCCCACCGGTTTGTCGGTCGGTACGTCGACAGGGCTGAAACGCCAAAAGCGATCGTCAACTCCCAACACGTTTACGTGATTGGCCCGCAACCCCGAATCGGGGTGACGTGCCGCGCCTCGTGTGAGGATTGCCGGGCATGCTTGCCCGAACCGTTCGAAAAACCGCCAGTCCTGGAAAACCTCCGAGGCCAAGCCCTCGCGAAAAAACCGTTGGCCGATCAAGGCGTAGTCCACCAGACCGAGTCGGGACACGGCCCGATCTCGAAGACTGGCGCGCACGGAATCGCCTACCAGCAGGGCCCCCGTCAGAACCGTCGATGCCGTGGCGACGCCCAACACCGTGGCAAGGTTCACTCGCCAATGATGGACAAGGCCGCGGTAGCAAAGGGTCGTTATTCTCAAGGGTGTCCGGTCAGCACGGCGTCAGGGCGCCGTCCACGAGTTCGTATCGCCTGGCGAACCTTTCGGCCAGGCTTCGACTGTGAGTCACCAGCACCAGCATCGATCGGTCTTCTCGATGCATCTCCAACAGAAGATCGGCCACGCGGTCGGCGGTGCGGCGATCCAGGTTTCCCGTCGGCTCGTCGGCCAGCAGCAGAGTCGGTCGGTTGATCATCGCGCGAGCGAGCGCAACCCGTTGACGCTCGCCGCCGGACAACTCGGCAGGGCGATAGTCCAATCGATCCGACAGTCCCACGCGGTCGAGAAGCCGTCGAGCGCGTTCGGTACGGTCGTTCTCCGACGACAGAGCAAGCGTGGGGATCAGCACGTTCTCGATCGCCGAGCACTGTGGGAGCAAGTGATGGTCCTGGAACACGAACCCTATCCGCCGATTTCGAAATCGCGCCAGGTCGGGTTCGGACAGCGAGAAGGGCTCACACGAGTCCACCAACAGTCGTCCACGGGTCGGCGGCTCCAGGGTGCCCAGGATGTGAAGCAAGGTGCTCTTTCCGGATCCCGAAGGACCCATGACGACGACGGCCTCGCCCCGCTTCAGTGTCAGCGAGACGTCGCGCAACACCGTCAAGGAATCGGCGCGGGTCGGATAGTCTTTGCCGATCGATTCGGCTTGGAGGGCCGGCGGCTCCACCGTCGATTCCTGCAAACCGTCTGTCATGAAGGACCTTCTCCGTTTCGTTCCACACCGACGGCTTGGCCGACGGTTCCCTCCGAGGGTTGCCCGCACACCCGCTCATAAAGCGCCCAGGTCCGATCGGCCATGCTCGCGTCGTTGAATGATTCAAACACGGCCGATCGGCCCTGGCAACCCAAGCGGTGACGCAAAACGGGGTCGTCGATCAGCCGAGCGATCTCATTGGCCAGAGAGGCGGGATCGTTGGGTTCGCAGAGCAGGCCGCCGCCGGTCGCCTCAATGATCTCGGGAAACGAACCGTGGCGAGGCTGGACGACGGGAACGCCTTGCGCCATCGCTTCCAGGACGTACAATCCCTTCGCTTCCCGATAAACGGTCGGCACGGACAACACGTGGAGCGACCGCAGGAATTCCCGCTTCGTCTCGTGATCAACCTCACCCTGGTACTCCCACGGCATCCCGGCTTGGGCGAGTCGTCGGCCGATCGACCCCAGGTACTCTCGATCCGCACGCCCCAGATAGCCGGCGACCTTCAGCCGGCACTCGCGGCCCTCGCGGCATAGCCGTAGGAACGCCTCGCCGAGGATGTGCAGGCCCTTGTCGGGACATATGCGAGCGAGATAGCCCACGGTGAACGGTCGCGCCGGCGAATGCGGCGGGGGCCGACGCACGTCCGCATGGACGCCCAGGGGAACGACATGCAGACGCTCGGGCGGAATGCCGAATGCCCGCGACGAATAGTCGGCATAATACCTGCTGACGGCCACAAAGGCGTCGATGCCCGCGCCGCCTCGGCGGATCAAGTCGAAGGCCTCCGCCTTGAAGGGCTCAGGTAGCTTCTCCAGGAAGATGTCCTCGCCCGTCAGCGTGCAGACGACGGGAACGCCCAGGGCGTCCCGGATCGGTCCGGCCACGCCCACAAACATGGCATTGGGCAGGTTGACGACATCGGCCCCCAAGCCTCGAAGACAGTGAATCAACTTATGCAGCTCTTTGCGCTGAGCGCCGTGCTCGCCCTTGAGAATCGAAACGGTGAGTTCGCCCACCTTCCGAGAGGGTGTGGTGCCGGCCCATCGGGACACCGCCCGAAGCAGCGGCGCCGCGTCGAACAGGCGATCGATCAACCACGGCGTGCGGCGGAAGAAAGCCGACGCCTGCTGCAAATAGACATTGATGCCGCCATAGAGAACGCGTCGCTCGCTGACGTCGGGCTCGTCGGTTCGGACGGGCGTGTAGAGAGGCACGAGAATCACGTCCCTGCCCCGGCTCAGCATCGCGGCGACCAGCGTGTTGTCGCGCATGCAACTGCCGCAATACATCCCGGCGGCACCGGCGGTTAGGTAGACGACTCTCATCTCGAAGCCGTTTCCCACGGGCGCGGCGATCGCTCATCCCGGTTGATTGCGGTGCCCATCAGGGGCCTATCCCTTCGGTCCAAAACAGTAGACTATCCCATCCTCCGTCCCGATGACCAGTCGTCCCTGCCCCACCGCGGGGGAAGCCAGGATCGCCGAACCCGTCTCAAACCGCCACAGAGCCCTTCCGTCCGATAGATCGACCGCGTAAAGCATGCCGTCGTCGGATCCTATGAATACTCGCCTTCCCACGACAACGGGTGACGCATCGACCCGTCCCTTCGTGGCGAAGGACCAAAGAAGCTTGCCGCTCTTGAGGTCGAAGGCATAGACAGATCGGTCGCGACTGCCGACGACGGCCACGTGGTCCGTGACGGCCGCCGACGCATAGAAAGGCTGAGGCTGCTCGGATCGCTCATACCACCAGTCGATCCGCTTGGTGATCGTATCAATAGCCAGGAATCGGTTGCTCATCGTCCCGATGTACGTGTGATCGCCTCGGATGGCGGCCGCCGAGGCCGAAGGACCTTCCAGCGGGACGTCGCCGGCAGCACTGCCGTCGTCGATGCGAACCAGATGGAGACGCCCGTCGCACCCCGCGAACACGGCTTGATCGCCCGCAATGGCGGCGGTGGCATGGACCTTGTCCTCGGTCCTGCATTTCCAGATCAATTCACCCGTCCGTTCCGAGAGACAGTAGAGGTTGTTGTCGTAAGAGCCGAACACAATCCTGTCGCCGACGGCGTTGGCCGAAGAGATGATCTGGCCTCGCGTTCGGTAAGTCCATTTCACCTTGCCTGTGTGGGAGTCCACGGCGTGGAAGACGCCGCGATCGTCTCCGAAGTATGCGGTGCCGTTGTGGATGAGCGGCGACGATCGAATCGCCGTTTTTGCATCGTACTCCCACCGTGTCTCCCCCTTGCCGAGCGAGAGCGCATGCAATACGCCCTTGTCGGATCCGACGTATACGCTGTTGCCGACGATGGCCGCCGACGATTCGACCGCATCGCCGACATCGACCTTCCACGCCACCGTGAGGTCCATCGGCAGATCGCACGCGGCTACCCCCGTCAGTTGGGGATTCCCCCGAAACATCGGCCAGTCGGCCTGGCTCTCGTGACGAGGAGCGGTGGCTGCTCGGGTCGAGATCGGGGCGGTCGTGGGTGGCGATGCGATCGCATATAGGCGCGTTTGTGTCGCAAGGTAGAGAACGCCGTCCGCCACGGCAAGGGAACCGTGAACCGTTTCTTTCATGGAGTTGCGCGCGATCACCTTGAGTTCCCGCCCATGCGCGAGAACCGTGACGTCGCCGTCTTCATTCGCGATGTACACCTTGCCGTCCGCAACGAGCGGAGAGGACCACGTCGGGGCGTCCAGATCATGGTGCCACACGGGCCGGCCCGTTGCGGCCTCAAGACAATGAAGATTCCCTCGAAGATCGGCGGCGTAGAGCAGGCCGTCGGAGATCGCCACGGTCGACAGGCTTCTTCCAAAGTCCTTTCCGCCGCGCTGCCAAACGCATCCCGACGACGTCACATCCCCGGCCTGGGATGCGTCGATCGCCCACAAACGTCCCGGACCCTTGCCGTTTTCCGGATTCTGTCCGACGGCGATGTAAGCCCTGTTGTCGTGGATGACCGGAGTGGCCACCAGGTGGTTCTCTTTTGTGCCGGGCCCGGAGGCCTTGCTGCCGAACCTGCAGTCGAATCGCCAAATAGGCTTGCCGGTCGAAAGTTCAAACGCGTACAGCCATCCGTCGCCGCCGGCGAACACGACCTGAGGGCGGCCTCCAACCTGCCCGTGGGCCGGCGACGACCATTGACCTTCGATGATCCGGTCACCCGGTGAATGGTCGGCCCAGACCAACTTCCCGGTCGACCGATTGACCGCGATGAAACTGGGGGCCTTTGGCGCGGGCACCTTCTCCTCGTCGAAGTCAAAGCCGTTGCCGGTGACAACGAACACCAGATTTCCGACCACCAGAGGCGCCGAGGCCGAGGCTTGGTGCGGGCGCACGCCCAAGTCCTTCATCATGTCGAGAACCCAGACAAAATCGGCGTGGGCCGGGCCTTGAAATGCCTCGTCCAGGATGACGCCGTCGTTTTCGCCGTCGGTGAATCCCTCGGTGTCGAGACAAACCAGTTCGGCGCGGTTGCTCACGTAGTAGAGCCGATCGCCCGTGACGCAAGGTGTCGAGCAGATGCCGATCTCGGCCCAGTCATGCGCTTCCTTGTCGGGTAGCTTGTCGTGCACGGCCTGCCAGAGAAACCGGCCGTCCGAGGCGGCGAGGCACATCAGGATCCCCTTGTCGCCCTCAATCTTCGGATCCCGTTTGCCTCCGTTGTTGGTGCCGATGAAGACCTTGCCGCCGCTCACGACCGGGTTGCCGAATGTGGACGACCCCAGCGACGTTGCCCACCGGATGTTCTTTCTCGAGGTCACATCCCACTCGGTGGGAAGGTTCTTCTCCTGCGATACCCGATTCCGGTCGGTTCTTCCACACCACAAGGGCCAATCCGCCGCGGCGGCCGCGAAGGGGTATAACGCCGCCGTCCCGAACGACAGACACAGGGCGCCGAGCCGACCGATCGTGGAAGACGAACGCCTGTTCACGCCGCAGGTCGGCCACGGTGACGCGTCATTCCGGTACATCTCTCCGTACTCCGATCCGTATGTGGGATTGTGCTGAGCCGGCACTGACGTCAGGCCTCTCGACTGATCAATAGGATGGTCAGATCCTGAGGCCGGTGGCCGCCCTTCACGTACTCGTGCAGCTCGGTCATCAACTCCGTCATGGCGGGGGCAACCGGTTGACCGTACACATCGCCGATGATCTCGACGACGCGATTCCGTCCCAGGGGCACGCCGTTTGCGTCGGTGATCGCGGTCGTGCCGTCGGTGAACAGGGCCAGCATCTCATCATTCTCCAGTGTGTCCTGCTGGATCACGAAATCGTAGTTTCGAACGGCACCGGCCGGTGGCGCCTTGGAAGGAGGCAACTCGCGCGGCGTGCCGCGCGCGCCAAAGACCACCCCGTGGGTAATGCCGGCCGTGCAATAGCTCAACGCCCCGGTATTCGGATGGATGTGCATGACACATACATGCAGGAGATTGTGCTCATCGGGAACGTGCAACAGCCAGTTCAACTCGCGGACAATGACGTTCGGCGGATCGCCGTGCAGTGATCCGACACGAAAGGCCGCTCGCGCCTGGGCCAGCGCGTCGAGACGCCGGTCCGGCGGGCCGGCGGATCGGGCGAGAATCAGGCCGGCGTTCTTGTCGGTCAGCTTGACGACGTCGTAGAAGTCGCTGACACCTCGTTCGCCATCCTCCGCCAGTCGAACGACCCGCAGCCTCCCCCATTCGGGATGGGCCGACGGCAGCAGATGGGTCTTGACCTTTCGGGCGGCGCTCAGTTCGCTCGCGGTTACCTCAGCCCTCACCCGCGCCTGTTTGTGGACCGTTGCTTCGACGTGAACGCCGATGACGGCGGACAACACACCCAGGAAATCGAGCTCCGCTTCGCCGTAGGCGGGTGAACCGGGCCGGTTGTCCACGTAGATCATTCCGAGTTTTCCCTCCGGTCCGATCAGCGAAACGGCCATGGCTGAACCGGCCCCTTCGCTCTCGGCGTTCGGCAGACACACGTGCTGGGAGCGGTCGATACAGCGAAACCTCAACTTCTCGGCCAGAGGGGGTTGTTCGACCGGGTGTCCGGACATGTTGCGCCCCTCGGCCACCTCGATCGACGCCGGCCCGCCGCTGACGCACATCCATGCGTGACGTCCCTTGAAGACCTGCAGCAGCGTCATCAACGTCAAATCGACCAGTTCCGAAAGGCTGCTCGTTTTGTTGAAACTGAGGCCGATCCTTCGCAGTTGATCGAGTTGAGTCCGGTTCAGATGAACGTCCTCGTCGGGCTTCCGCACAAGGGCGTTCGGCGGCAAGGGGAAAAGCGTCGTCCGACCCGGTCCCGGCGCCGGGGGGACGGTCGGTTCGATCCTCTGTTCATGGGCCTGCACCTTGATCACGTAATCGAGAATCGTAATCGTGTCGCCGTCCTTCACCACCCGACGGTCGGAGACGAGCATGCCGTTCACTCGGGTGTAGCCCTTTTCGTCGAGCTGCTCCAGAATCCAACGGCCTTCCGGTTCGGGAAAAATCACGCAGTGCTGTTTGGCGAGGCGCAGATCATGCAGGTGGACCTTGCATCCCGGACGTGAACCGATGTAGACGGCCTCGTCGACCACCGACACGTCGGCCAGGACCGCATCACGCTCCGTGACGATCAGTCTCATGGTCCGCGCCCTTCCAACGACCGCGGTCCCCCTCGCGGGCCGATCGGTCGATATCCACACGCCTTTCATTATAGTTGCGCGACCCGTTGCGGACCAACCGTGCGTCGCGGAACTGGGCCTTCCTTTCCTCCTCAGTCCGCCGGTCGGCCGGTCGGAAGCAGCGCCTTGCTCCCATCGCCCTTGCAACCAAAGGCTTCTCGTCATACAAGGACGGCCAGAACGACGACCGGGGTATCGGGTGATGATTGACGTGAAGGACCTGTTGAAGCTGTTCCCTCACCCTGATGGGCGAGAGATCCGTGCCGTAGATGGCCTGACGTTTCACGTACGTTCCGGCGAGATCTACGGCTTGATCGGTCCCAACGGCGCCGGCAAAACGACGACGCTGCGCATTCTCTCAGGGCTCATCCGCCCCAGCGGCGGGCGAGCGATCCTTAATGGCTGTGACGTAGTCAAGAATCCGTCGGGCGTCAAGCGCTCCATCGCCTTCATGACGTCGAACACCGGCCTGTATCAGCGGCTTACCCCTCGCGAACTGCTGACCTATTTCGCCGAACTGCACGGCTTGAACCGCAGGCAATCACGCCGTCGCGTCGAAGAACTGGTCGATCTGGTGGGGTTGCGCGAGTTCGCCGATCAACGGTGTGGCGGACTGTCCACGGGGCAACGCCAGCGGACCAGTATCGCTCGGGCATTGGTGGCCGATCCGCCGGTCCTGATCATGGACGAGCCTACGGTCGGGTTGGACGTGCTTACGAATCGGGTCATCGTCGATTTCATCGGCCGCCAGGGACGTCAAGGCAAGGCGGTCCTGCTCTCGACGCACCACCTGGACGAGGCGGAGGCCCTGTGCACGCGGATCGGACTCATTCACGAGGGCCGCCTCGTCGCCGAGGGGACGTTCCCCGAGCTTTGCCGGACGACCGGCTGTCGGCGTCTGACGGACGTGTTTCTCAGCCTGATCGATGCGGGCTCGGTGGTTTGAGGATCCATGAACCTTTCCCGATTGTTGACCATCGTTCGAAAAGAGCTGGTGGACATCCTCCGCGACCGGCGGACGTTGATCGGCATGGTGGTCATTCCCATCGTCTTGTATCCGGTGTTGATACTGACCTTCGGTCCGGCTCAGGTGGGGCAGGTGGAGGCCATCCGGCGCGAACCCTTCACGATCGTCGTCCCCGATCAGGATCAACGGCGTTGGGTCGAAGAGGTGATCGTGCACGTGTGGGATCAGCCGGTCCCCGCCACCGCCGCCGCGACGACGCCGGCGTCGGCTCCGTCGGGTGATTCGGACGGATGTCGTCCGCAGGTGGTTGTTGCCGACGTCGAGCACAAGGGCGACCCGAACCTGGCCGTTCGGACGTCCCGCAAGTTCCACGTGGGATTGGCGGTGTTGGGCGATCCGAAGACGTGGCGGTCGGGCCTCCAGCCGGTCCAAATCAGATTGTCGTTCGACCCAAGGGACGTCCACAGCTTCGAGGCCCTTCGCCGGACGGAGCGACTGATCCAGTCCTATGGGGCCCGCGAACAGGCTCGCCTTCGGCGCCAGATTGCCGCCTCGGTGGCCTCGCCTGACATCGACGCGAAGTTGGCCACCCTGCTGGAACCCGTTCGCTTCGAGTCGAATCCCGTGACCCCCGGAAGCCTCTTCCTTCAAATCATGCCGGTCATCCTGGTGCTGATGACGGTGACCGGCGCGATCTATCCCGCCGTCGACCTGACGGCCGGGGAGCGCGAACGAGGGACGCTCGAGACGCTGATGGTCGCCCCCGTGCCCACGCTGGAGGTGGTTACCGGAAAGTTCCTGGTCGTCGTTCTCGTCTCGCTGTTCACGGCCTTGCTGAATGTCGCCAGCATCGGAGCGAGTGTTCGCCTGATCAAGTTCGAGGAAGCCGTCAACGTCCCGATCGGCCACTTGGCCATCATCCTTCTGGCGATCATTCCGCTGGCCATGCTCTTTTCGGCGACGCTGATCGCGGCGGCCAGCTTCGCGCGATCGTTCAAGGAGGCACAGAACTACGTGATGCCGGTCGTCATCACCGCGATGGTGCCGGCGATCATGGGTGCCTTACCGGGGTCCTCCCTGTCCGGCGTGTCGCGGGTGGTTCCGGTCGAGAACATCGTCTTGCTGGCTCGCGAATTGGTGACGCGCGATACCGTGCCGTGGACCGATGTCGTCATCGTCCTGCTGTCCACGGGGCTCTATGCCGGTGGGGCCATCGCGGTCGCCTCGCGGCTCTTCGGTCATGAGGCCGTGACGTTCGCGGACGCCGGAAGCTATCGCGCCTTGTTTCGACGGCGGTTCGTCCGACCCGCCCCGGCGCCCTCGGCCGCCCAATCGCTCGTGTTGGTGGCCGTTCTCTTTCCAATCTGGTTCCATGTTCAGGGCGTTATCACGTCGGCCACCCAATCGGGCGCCGTCACTCTGCTCGTCTGGACCATGCTCTTGATGGTGCCCACACTCGGCTTGCCGCCTGTCGCGCTATGTGCCTATCTGAAGATCGGCCTGTACGACACATTTCGGTTGCGTTGGGGTGATTGGCGGGCCTGGATCGCGGCGATTCTCCTCGGTGGTTCGACGTGGGTCCTGGCCATCGAATTGCAGACGATTCAGGAACTCGTCTTCCCGATGCCCCCGTCCATCCGCGAGAGCCTGGCGCTGGCCGAACAAGGGATCAGCCAGATGCCGTGGTATGGGGTGATCCTCCTGATCGGTCTGGTGCCGGCGGTGTGTGAGGAGACGCTCTTTCGAGGCTTTCTCCTTTCGGGTCTGCGGCCGCAGCTCAGAAAGGGTTCGGCAATCATCGCGGCCGCGGTGATCTTTGCACTCTATCACGCCCTGATCTACCGATTCGCCGTGACCGTTCTCCTGGGGATCTTGCTCGGCTATCTCTGTTGGCAATCGCGGTCCCTCCTTCCGGGGATTCTCGTTCACGCCGTGCACAACAGCAGTGTCGTTCTCATCGGTCGATCGGCGACGCTTGGGAAATGGATGGGATTGGGCGATTCGAACGGGGCAGACCTTCCCGTCCACGTCTGGCTGCCGGCCTGCATCGCCGCCGTTCTAGGGGTGATGATCCTCGCGCGAATTCGGAGGCCCTGAATCCGATGGTGCAAGCAAGAGTCCTGCGTGTCGCTTCAGGCGCCTCACCTTGGGTGGCAGCGGTCCGTGCCTCGCAGGCCGAACGGCCGTCGGCGGAAAGGCCGCCTGCCGCCGATGGGCTGTTCTTCGTTAGCCGAACTGGCTTCTCGTTCGCCAGATGCTGACGGCAAACACGATGCTGCCGAGGCCGGCCAGGGCGAGCACGTCGCGCCACAGGTACTCAAAACCGGTGCCCTTGAAGTAGACCGCGTAACCGATGTTCAGGTAGTAATTGAGCGGCGAGGCCTTCATCGGGAGCCGGAGCCATTCCGGCATGGCCTCGGGCGGCGTCCAGATGCCGGAAAGGAAGAGAATCGGCAGACTGACAACGAGGACAACCAAGATCGTCTGGGCGAGATTCCGAACCATCGTGGCGATGAGCAGGCCGATTCCCGACATGGGGAACACATAGATCGCCGAGGCCGCCAGGAACGTCCACATGTTTCCCGCCGGTCGCAATCCGAACGCCGCTTCCAGCACGAGCCGGCAACTCATGTAGGTGAATACGACGACCAGGCAGGTCATCGGCGCCAACTTGGACGTCATGATCTCCCACGGTTTGAGCGGCGAGACGAGGAGCTGCTCGATCGTTCCGTATTGCTTCTCTCGTACCAATGCCGCCGCCGGCAGCAGGATGGTGATCATCGTGCTGATGCTCATGAGTTCGCTCAGCCCGATGTACCACGACTGGTCCATGTTGGGGTTGAACCAGATCCGGGGTTCCATTCCAATCCGTATGGGACTACCGGAGCGATTGTCCTGTGAACCTGAGATGTCGCGTGAGAAATCGTCGACGATTCGCGACAGATAGGCCAGGGCGATGGTGCCGCTGTTGCTGTTCGTGCCGTCCAGCAGCACTTGGATGGTTGCGGGCGGGCGGTTGTGGATCCGTTTCGAGAAATCGCGCGGGATGACCAGCGCCATCAACGCCGTCCCGTCGTTGAGCAGCCGGTCGATCTCCTGCCGATCGTAGACGGTTCCGATGAACCGAAATTCCGGCATCCGTATCTTGTCCAGAAGCTTCGCCGAAGCCTGAGTGCGGTCGAGATCCCACGCCACCACGGGGAAGTTGCGAACCTCCAGCGTGATTCCCTTGCCCGCCAAGAGCACGTCGATCGTGAACGAATAGACGACGATGGCCAACAAGGCGGGATCTCGCCAGAACTGAATGAACTCCTTGGCCATGAGGGCGATCAGACGGCGCAGCGTGCCGATGCGACGGCGGATCACGGGGACATGATGTGGCATCGTACCGGGCATAGCGGTCTAACACTATACTGCCGGCGGGCGGTCAGCCCAATGGCGTTTCCTCGCCGTTCCGCGTGTTTCCCGGGGACGCATCCCCCTGGGGCGCGTTCGGTCGGCCATGCCGGCCGAGCGAACCGGTGTGGCTTGAATGTCCGCGTGACCGCCACTACAACGTGCGTTCGAGGATGACGTGAAGGAGTCCGATCATGTCGACGGGTCATGTCCGTAAGCAGGGTTCGATGCGCACCGTTCGCGATACCCTGGGCGAGATGCAGGTCCCGGAGGACGCGTATTACGGAGCCCAGACCGCCCGCGCCATGCGGAACTTTCCGGTGTCGGGCCGGCCGGCGTGCTGGGAGATCTTCCAGGCCATGCTGATGATCAAGAAGGCCGCCGCCCTGACGCACGCCGAGCTGGGGCTGCTCGATCGGACGGTCGGTTCGGCCATCGCGGCGGCCTGCGACGATCTGCTGGCCGGTGCCCACCGCGACCAGTTCGTGATCGACGTGTACCAGGCCGGCGCGGGGACCAGCCTCAACATGAACGTCAATGAAGTGGTCGCGAGCCTTGCACTGGAGAAGATGAACCAGCCTCGGAGCCGCACGGATCTGATCCATCCCAACGACCACGTGAACATGTCGCAGTCGACGAACGACACGTTTCCCACTTCGAGCCAGTTGGCGATTCGCATCAGGCATGAATCGCTCCGCAAGGCGCTGGAAGACCTGGCGGGCGCTCTGGCCGACCTGGCGGAGCGGTCGGCGAACGTCTGGACCGCCGGAAGAACGCATCTGCAGGATGCCTCGACCGTTCGGATCGCCGATCGCTTCCGCGGCATGGCGGTCGCGGTCAGCCGGTGCCGGGCGGAGCTCGACCATGTTTGCTGGCTGCTCGAGGCGCTGCCGCTGGGCGGTTCGGCCGTCGGAACGGGCTTGAATTGCCACCCGGACTACGCCCGATTGACGGTCCAGCGTCTGGCCGAATGGACGGGCCTGCCGCTTGCGGTGGCCGATCACCTTCCGTCGGCCATGCAGAGTCGGCTGCCCGAGGCGGCCTATTCGGGCCGCCTTCGCGACTTGGCTGTCGAGTTGGGACGAATGGCCAACGACCTTCGCCTCATGAGCAGCGGGCCGACGAGCGGCATCGCCGAGATCCGCCTGCCGCCCGTGCAGCCGGGCTCATCGATCATGCCGGGCAAGATCAATCCGGTGATGTGCGAATGCCTGAACATGATCTGCTTCCGCGTTGTGGGAAACGACCTGATGGTGGCCCAGGCGGCCGGCGCCGGGCAATTCGAGCTGAACGTGATGATGCCGATCATTGCCCACGGCGTGCTGGAGTCGCAAGGCATCTTGGTGAACTACCTTCCGGTCTTTCGCACGAAGTGTATCGAGGGGATCGAGGTGGACGAGTCCGCCTGCCGCCGCTTCGCGGAGCGAACGGTGGGCCTGGGCGCGGCGCTGAATCCGGTGATCGGCTACGAACGCGCCGCCCAAGTCGTCAAGCACGCCGTGGCGCACAACCTGACGATTCGCGAGGCGGCCGCGGCATTCAAGGACCTCAACATGGCGGAGGTGGAGAAAGCCTTGGCGGCCTGGATACCGGGCTCGAAGTAACTCACCCAGAGGCGCGGAGGACGCAGAGAAGACTTTGGAAGACGGTACCAAGAGGTCTCGCGCAGCGGCGCAGAGAGAGACTTGAAAGCCTGGATGCTCCTGCTCCCGCAGCCTGTTGGCCGGCCCCGGCGTGCGGTGGGCGTGCATTGACTCATCGACGCTTGTGCCGGAGACCTTGTTGTGGGTCCCCATGGGGATCCTCGCAAGACGCCGGTATCTTCCGAGAGCATCCTCTTGATTCTCTGTTCCCCGCGTTCTTTGCGCCTCTGTGTGAGATCTCCTGGGAAACCGGTCCTGTCCATCGATCAACGTTTCGGCGCCGGCTTGATGCTCCAGTTCAGCATCGCGGTTGTCTGCGAGTCTTTGGCCTCTCGCATGATGATGGCCGAGGCCTCGGTCTTCTCGGACTTGCCTCTAAGCATGACTTGATTGGCGCCTTCGTTCTTGATGTCCGTTCGACTCAACTCCAGCCCTTTGTCTTTGAGCGCCTTCTCGTAGAACTCGACCACTTTCTCGAACGGGGCCGGGTTCTTGCACATCAGGTTGAATATCTCCGGCTGACCGACGGGCTTCATGTGGGCACTGGACTCGACCTTGCTTCCGTCCATGACCGGCAGCGGGAATCCGTCCGGGACCTTCTTCGTGCCGAACGTCGCCGTTCCGTCCTTGCCCTCATACTCGGTGACGCCGTCCTTCTGCCGGAAGGTCTCCTTGCCGTCCTTATCCTGAACGACGACCGAGCCGCCCTCCTTCTTGAAGGTAGCCTTTCCGTCCTTCGTCTCGATGGTTAAGGTATCGTCGCCGACCTTCACCTTGTTGCCCTTGGCGTCCGTGTACTCCTTCTCCTTGCTGCATCCGGCCAGAACGATCAGCAGCAATGCCGACATGAGTCTCATGTCCGAACTCCTTCAGTTGGTTGACCCCGCCCCCGTACGCACCCGCCTACTCCATGCACAGCATGTCCAAGTCACCGAACGGCGTCAAGCCACTATCGCGGGTCTCTATAGCACGAACACGCGTGACAAGACCGGCGGGGCAGCCAAGCCCAACAGAGCCGGGTCGCGCAAGCGACCGGTCCCGTCTTTGCCGGCCGCAGCATGATCCAGGCTCGCGCACGTCAAGTCCGGGTGCTTGCGCACCACGGCTCTGATTGGACCACCACCCGCACCAAGTGCCTCATGCACCGGTAGAGCGGTAAGACAATGCATTTCCGATACCTGGCGCTATTCCGTCTCGGGGTGAAGCCTTCTCGGCAATGCCACCCACTCCGGGTCGCCATAAAGGCCGATCTTGCTCGCGTCGATGGGCTGGAATCCGACCTTGAATGCAGGCGAATCGGGCTTCAGGCGGAAGTCGAACCTCAGTGGATCGATGAACAGCGGATCGGCGATCACCGAGTTCTTGTCGAATCCCTTGGCCTGCCATTGGGCGAACGTCATGCCGGCGAAGGCGATCTCCGGGCTTGACGTATCCCAGTAGACATTGTGGTTCATGACGTACCGGCCGTTCTTCCAGTTGCTGCTGAGCAGCCGGCCGTTGTTGAAGTAGACAATGTTCCGCTCAAACGTGAACGAGAGGTGATCTTCCTCACGGGTTCTTTGGATCTGGCCCTCGTTGGAGAAGGCGAGAACGTTGTTGCGGACGATGTTTTCCCTGCCGTAGTGCTGATGGAAACCGCCGGTCTTGGTGTTGTAGACGATGTTGTTCTCCAGGACGATCCCGCTGCTGCCCTCGTCGGTGTAGAGGCCCCAGCCGCCGTAAGCGTAGGACCGGATGTCGTGGAAGATGTTGTTGCGGATGACGGTGCCCGGGCTGATGCCGAGCGTGTAGATCCCGCCCATGTCGCTCAGCACGCCGCGGCCGATATTGTGCACGCGGTTGTATTCGATCGTGTTGTGATGGGCCGAGCTGGGCTGATAGCCCCAGCTCCAGCCGACCGAGATGCCCGTGTAGTCGAAATCGCAGATCTCATTGTGCGAGACCGTGTTGTAGCTGCTCCGACCCACCAGCACGCCGACGCCGGCGCGAAAGACGTGTCCGCCGTCGTGGATGTAGCAGTTGTCGACGGTATTCCGCTCGGACGGGAACTCGTCCTTCGGCATCGTCCGGTCCGTGTGCCCGATCCGGACGCCGCCCGCGCCGAGGTCGTGTATGTGGCACTTGACGATGCGATTGTCATTGCACCCCTGTTCAAAGAAGACGCCGTACTCACCCACGTGGCGGATCGTGCAGTCCTCGATCAGGCAGTTCTCGGCGCCGCGGGCGAAGACGGCGGCCTCGAGCCATGCGGCCGCCTGGCCGTCGGCCGGGCCGCGGCTCTCGACGACCCAATCCGCATGCTCGAACGTCAGGCCCTTCAGGTGGATGTGCCGGACGCGTGTGCCTGTCTTGAGGTCGCCTTCGAATACCACGAGCTTTCGCAGCCGCGGCGCCACGACCTCGGCGGTGGGCATGTCCTCGTCCGGCATCGGCCAATAGCTCACCACGCCCGTTTCGCGATTCAGATACCACTCGCCGGGCGCGTCCAGGGCGTCGAGATAGTTTTCGACGTAGTACCGCTGTTCTTTTTCCCAGTAGCCGAAGGGCCAGTTCGCCGGGGCCGTAAAGCGGACCGTTCGGTTCTGCTCGTCGAGCGCGGCGATCCAGCACAGCGGCGTCGTCCACGACTGGTAGGGGAACAGGACGACGTCATCCAGGTTGTCCCATCGCTTGATGTCGCCGGGTTTGAAGCGGAATCCCATCCTGGCGGCCGGGTCCTTTCGGTCCTTGGGGTTCTTCAGTCCGGGCAGCGGCCCATCGGTCCGGAGGTAGCCGGTGTTGGGCGTTCGTGCCCGCGTCCGGCGCCGGCCGTTGACGAAAAGTTGATTGAAGTACCACGTGCCGGCCTTGACCTCGGGGATATCGGCGGTCCAGACTGCCCCGGCGTTGCGTTTCCAGCCGGTGATGACGTTGCCGCCGCTGAGGACGGGTTTCTCGCCGGGATAGGCGGCAAATGTTGTGATTCCCTTGGGTCCGCCGGAGTCTTTCGGTGTGAAGGCGATGGGCTTGCCGATTCGGTAGACTCCGGCGCGAACCAGGACTGTGACTGCCTGGGGGCTGCCGGCTTCCTCGGCCGCTTCTTGCGTGGTCCGCACGTGTTCGTTCGTACTTGGACTGGGGTGGGCTGATGTCTTGACCGCTTCTACCTGACGCATGGCGCGAATCACGTCGCGCATGGCACGAATCTGATCCTGCGCTCGAGCCAACGTCGCGAACGGTCCGTCTGTTTTGGCGGCATTTGGCGCAGGCAAGGTGCCAGACCATTTGTCGTTTCCGTCGGGTGAGACATAGAAGGTGTCGGTGCAAGAAGCGTCCGGCTTCGCGGTGCTACGCCGTGACAGGTCCGGCTTTGTCGTCGCGCAGCCCATTGTGCAGGCGGATATGAGCAGACTGAGGCAGCTCATCGCGGGTCTGGTGGTCATCGCGCACTCCCGGCAGGTGGTCCCAAAACCCTTGGGGGGGTGGCACGGGCGTCTTGTCCGCCCGTGTTTGCCCAGCTCCCACACTGGCAGCAAGCTGCCAGTGGCACCCAAGCGCCCCTTCCCCGCCGCACGCGGCGGGGCGAATGATGCGGATTGTGTTACCAATACGCTACAACTTCAGGTCGATGTCGAGCTTGGTGTTGGCCTTCATCATCTCATCCCAGGTGACCGTTCGGCCCTCGTAGGCGGCGGTACGGCCCAGGATGGTGGTCAGCGAACTCATCGCGCTCTCTTCGGCGTTGTTGAGGAACTTACCGGTCCGGATGCTCTCCTCCAGCGCCTTGATGTTGGTGATCGTTCCGGTGGTGAACATCTCCCAGGTGGTGTTGCCGCCGGCCCACGGGTGGTCGCCGGTGATCGCCACCGTCTCACCGTAGTACGAGTCGACGGTACCCTCGCTTCCGAAGACCCGCGTGCAGAGCTTGCTGTAGCCCTTCGCGAATTGGGTCGACTCGAAATCGACCAAGACGTCGTCGGGATACCAGAACGTCACGACGAAGTGGTCCCAGCAGTCGCCGACGTTCGTACGGACCTTGCGGCCGCCGGTTCCATACGCCTTGATCGGATGCCCCTTGAGGTACCAGTTGCAGACGTCGATGACGTGGACGTTCTGCTCGACGATGATGTCGCCGGAGAGCGCCTTGTCGAACACCCAGTTCTTCAGTCTGGCCGCCGGACTGGGGTCCTTGGGGTCGGCCTGAGTGCCGAGCCGACCGCCATGGTAATAGACCTGCCCGAGCACCGGCTTGCCGATCGCCCCCTCGTGAACGCGTTTGGCCGCCTCGATGAACAACGGCGTGCTTCGGGTCTGGAAATCGACCAACAGGCTGACCTTGCCTTCGGCCTTCTTGCCCGCCTCGATGATGGTGGTGCAGCCGGGGACGTCGACGGCGACCGGCTTGGCCACGATGACGTGCTTGCCCGCCACCACCGAGTCCATGACCTGTTGCGGGTGGAAACACGGGGGGCTCTTGATCGCCACGGCATCGACCTTGGACGCGAGCAGGTCCTTGTATGCGTCGAGTCCCTTGTAGCATCGCGCCTTGTCGACGTCGAGTTCCTTGGCCCCCTTATCCAACCGATCCTCAAAGGGGTCGGCCAAGGCGACGACCTTAAAGTTCGAGTGCTTGTGGAAGAGCTTGCCGATCCAGACGCCGCGACCTCCGGTGCCGATGATGCCCAGCTCGATCTTCGAGTTGGCCTCCGTGCCGGTCACCGACTCGGCCTTGACGACGGTGAAGCTCGCAGTGGCCACCGCGGCGGTCTTGAGAAAATCGCGACGGGCTATCCCTTGGTTCGCTGCTCCGTTCATGTCTTGCTCCCTTCGGATTGTCGTGGTGTTCAGAGTTCGGACGACTGCTCGATCAGACGGCTGCGTACCGTATAACCTGGGCTGTCCCCGACTGCAACTCCCATACCCCTCTTAAGACCTCCAACAAAACGGGGACAAGGATCCTTGCGTTCTCCATGACCTCGCGGTCGGCGCCGGAGCGACGGGAGCCTGTGCCAATTCTGTTCGGCACTCCCATTGCCCGTGAGAAGGCACGGGCAGCGGGTCGTGGAGGGTCCACCGAGACGCTCAGGACGCCAGTCCTGGGGTGGTCGGCGCCCGGTGTCCCACCAGTCCCGTAGGGACGACTGAACGTCGCGCGTTTGGCCGGGGACTTGGTTCAATCGTCCCTACGGGACTCGATTCTTGACGGCACCTGTCTTCCCAGGACTCGCGTCCTGGGCTACTTTCAAATGTCCCTCCGGGACACGCAGACAGAGTGCCGAATAGCATTGAGCCAGTCCCCGTCTTGTTGGAGTCCCTTTGTTCGCATGATGGTGGTTCGCTCTGAGGTTCTGGACTCGCGGCGTCCGCAAATGCAACACTTTGCAACAAAATGCAACAAAAAAGGGGGGGTGTTGCACGGGGCGATCGGTTTGTCACGGGGCTCAATCTGTTCCGTATCGTCACCGCTCCAATGGGCCAGGACTCTGGACTCGGAACTCGTAAGCCGGGTATCGGGCTCAGGGCTGGTGGACGCGCACTGGGCCCGCGCCGGTTGGGCTGTCATGTGTCTCGTTTCGTTCCGCATTGTCACACGTCCAGAGGATCGGGGTTCAGTGCTCGCAAGTCGGGTATCGAGTTTCGGGCATCGGGCGTGGAGCCAATGGCCCCGCAGGAGCTTGAAAGCAGCGTGCCCGTTTCCGACCCTATGGATATAAGGACACTGGTGTTCAACTGACGGAGCGAGGAATGTGAACGGGTTCCGGCTTCGCTGCGCTACGCCGTGACGGGGTCCGGCTTCGCTGCGCTACGCCGT
>CAZQTW010000060.1:0-38492 GCA_964596165.1 uncultured Planctomycetales bacterium
CCCCCCCACCCACATACACACCCCTGTAGCCCCACGCATGAGTTCACCTAGGCATAGGCGGTCGTATTCACGTAGCGAACAAAATGGGTCGTTAGTTGTGAATATGCCTCTCCACGTATCAAGGCCAAGCTGTGTTGCCAGGAGTACCGGCATGGTCCGCTTGAAGATGGCGAGAGTGTTCTGTGTGGTCGTAGGATTGGGTCTGACGGTCTTCATCTTCGGGCGGGGCACATCGGTGCTGGCCCAAGAACCAAGCCTCGTACAAACGTCTGTCCCAGACCAGCGCGAAGCAGTGAAGCAACTCGTGAAGGACATCCACCGGCATGCTGCGGAGGGCCGGCTGGCCCAAGCGATCGAGGCGGCGCTGGCGGCCTTTGAAACCTGCCCCGACGCCGCATGGGATCGCGAAACCTACGGCAGGACACTCGCCAAGACCTTCGAGTGGTTCGGCAAGGCCTCATCTTCGGAGCGGGAGAGGCTCTTCTCCAAGTACACAGCAAGGGGCAAACGCGGCGGAAAAGCTGAGGATCCCCTCTCGAATCAACTGACCCGCTGGATGCACGACGCGGTGCCTTCCACATCGCTCAAGAGTCTGGCCTCCAAATTGGCAATAGCGGGATGGAACTGGCAGATGGGCAATAAGTCCCTTGCCCTTGCTCAGGGGATCGCCGTTCTCCAGCAATATCCTGAGAGCTTAGCGGCCGAATTCGCCATCATGGGCCTCGTTACCGCGCAGTACTACGGGTGCGATCGCCAGGGGATATTTCGCACTGTTCGCACAGCCGTGAAGGTCGCTCCAAACAACCGGGCAACCGGATGGGCGATTTGCCGATTGGCGTTTGCGGAGTGCTCGCAGGGACGCACTGAGTCTATCACCCAACTGTGTTCCGACGTTCAATCGCAATCGCGTGATTCCCTGGCCGCCCAAGTGGCTGGCGAGATTGCACTGATCATTGAGTACTTGGAGTCGTCCGCCTATGAACAAGTCTTCGACCGTCTTTGGGGGATTCGCGAGTACTGTACTCCCGTTCCTGCGGACGACATTCTTGAGACGCTCTCCATGCGTGCTGACTGGGCAAGGCACCCAATGGACCCAGCGGTCAAGCATCGGCTGGATGCACTGGCCGGTGCTGCGAAAGCGGAAGCAGACAGCCACCCGGATCCACAGCGGAGAGGGTGCGCCCTGTTGGTTCTGGGACACTGCGCAAATGTGCAGGGCCAGACCTCGAAGGCGGTTGAGTTCTATGAGAAAGCTGTTGATACGGGGCAGCCGGGAACAGCGGAGCACGGACTCGCCCAACTGGCAAGACTCCTCTCCGACACGGACCCTAACCGCGCCATCCGCTGCATGGAACAATTTCGCGACCGTTTCGGAAAGTCCACGGGGTCCGAGGTATACCTCAAGAACTTGGCCCATCTCTATCGCAAACAAGGGCGGTTCGAAGAGGGGCTTGCATTGTTCGAGGAACTGGAACGACAGTCCGGCAAGGGGCACGCCATGGTTGACATTCGGGACGAAAGGCTGATCGCCGGGAAGGTGGGTTGCTTGCGTGGTCTAGGGCGTCATGAGGAAGCGGATAAGCTAGCCGAACCTTTGCTAAAGCAGTACCGCTATAGTGCCGCCCTCAAGGATCTCGCCGACGACGACGTGGGCAACCTCTATCCCATCCTGGCGGAGATGGGGAGATCGGAAGAGGCGGAGCGGTGCAAGCAGGAACTCCATCGGCGAGCTCTGGAACGAACAACGATCAAGAAGGGACGAGCCGTTGGCGCTCGATAGGCGTTGGTGAACGAGGTGACCCGACTGCGGCAAGACCGTCCGACGAGAAGAACGAGAGGGCAAGACATGTCTGGACTGCGAACGACTCTTCACCTGGCAAGCGTCTTGGTCGCCTGTCAGTTGCTGGTACTTGGCACGCCGACATCGGCCAAAGGGTGTTGCCCGACGGTCACGGTTACGCTGAGCGATCCTCCCGCCGCGATAAAGACGTGCGAAACCTTTACCTTTACGGCTACCGGTACACCAAGCGGCGGTACCTACTTCTGGTCCGCGTCGGGGGGCGAACTCGAGCCTCCGAACCCCACCGGAGCGTCCGCAACGTTCAGGGCCAGTTCCACCGGCACATATGCGTCGGTTTCCGTTACATATACCTACATCTGTACAAAGGATCCTGAGAATCCACGGCCGATTTCCAAGAGCGACTCAAAGTCGTTCACTGTGGTGGGCGTGTTGCCCCCGACACCATCAAGGGTGCAGATCTTCCCCGGGCAGACGGCTGAGTTTACTACCCGCTCAGACCCGGAAGGCTATAGCTTCATGCTGGAGAACATGACCGCGACGGGGCCCATCGAGCCGGTCGGTACGCCGGGCCAGACCTCGATCACGGTGAAGGGTACCGGTGTGGGGCTTGGAAAAGTCAAAGCAAAGTGCGGGTGCGACGAGAAGACGGCAAAGGCCGTGGTAGTGGACCTCGGCATTGAGGCCTCACAACCTCAGACCTATGCGTCATTTTCCTTTCCCCAAACATGCGAGGGCGCCGGTGGCGCCGATCCGTATACCGACCAACTTGGTCAAAGCCTCGGCAACCTGTATAGCCGGGCCCAGGCCGTAAAGAACATCATTGACCAGAATGGGGGCAATGTACCTACCGAAGGAAGCCAGTACTATGAACAGTACATGACAGCAGTAACCCAGATGATGGCTGCCAAAGACACACTGACGCAAACATGCAATACCATCAGCACGGCTAGTGTCACCTTCTCCCCCCTCGAGGCGACTGCAAACCCCTTAACGGGCTACTGCGACTTCGTGGTGCGTGGGCTTCCGGTCGGGGAGGCCAGCATCGCGTTTACGGTTTCAACACAGGTCGCTGCCTGGCAATCTACCGACAGCTTCCCGCCCGGTCTGGGCACGGTGGCACCCGGCTCAGGAACGGCTGGTACTGTTCCGATGACGTTTACTTGCACCGGCAGCTACGGGACTGCGGAGATCACGGTCACATCGACAGACCCACCGGGCATCAGCAAGACTGTCAACATCACGGTTCCAACAGGCTTCGTTGAAGAGACCTATCAAACCCTTTTTGCCCAACAGTACAATGCGGAGTTGGACCGGATCAAGGACAAGGAGCAAGCATTGGACGACATGGACGTTGCGGCCCAAATCATAAAAAGCTGGATCGGCGCGATTCCAGGAATCGGTGGCATTATTGTGGCCGTATTGGATACGGTATACCTGCCGACCAAGAATATGATTGAGGGTTGGTACAGCGACGAGAAACAAGCAAACCTGCAGACAACCCATAGCAAGTACACTGAACTTGAAGAGTTTCCCGAAGAGAACCCGAGGGGAAACCCGGAGAATGATGACCAGGAGCTCAACTACAATCAACTGCCTCGCTAGCGTGGGATAAGGTATCTTTTCTGGCGACAATAGGACAGAACACATGGATCGCGTTATTGGGCTGGTGATTGTCGTTCTAACTGTCTTCGGATGTCCTCTTGTACCTTCTGCGCGAGGTGCTATCCCGCCTTTGCTTCAAGAGCTTGAGCGAATCTGTGAGCCGACGGGAAAGTTCACTGACGAGCGTCTGAACCGTATTGTAGAGATCAAACGCATTCTTTCTGGCCAGATTGCGTCCGGCAACGCGGATGTAGTGGCTTCCGTCCGTGACGAGTTTGAACGAAAGGTCAGCACCGGCACGAATCAAATAGGGTACGTATCCACCCTACTTGAACTCCTTGCGAGTTGGAGCGGCTTCGTGGGGTTTGCGAAGGAGCAGATGAAGAGCCCCAACCTGCCAGAGGTTGTCGCGCTTCAGCTCATAGGGGTTGTAGCTGGCAAACGTTCAACGCTAACAGAGGAAAAGGTACGATCCTTCTTCACTGAGGCAGCTAGGTCAGAGAACGACGTCGTTAGGCTGCAGGCAATCCAGTATCTTATAGGATTCAGCCCTCGTCTGCCCGGACCGCAAAGCCGACCGGTTGCCGGGCTGGTTCCCCCCCTTGATTCGAATCTCGGCATGGAGTTGCTCCGCGCGAGCGCCCTACGAGGAGACGTTCCCTTCGAGCGAAGAGAACGGTTCTTAACCGTTCTTCTCGCACGCGAACGGAACCCGAACGTCTGCGATCTTTATGCCGCAGAAGCCAAGAAGCGCCTGACTGACGAGCGAGTCCCACTGGTCGCAAAACTTCGGTACGCCGAACAGTTGCTCTCCCTCGGCAAGATCGACGCCACTACAGTCGAACAGCTTCGCCGTGAATGTCGCGATATGAAGGAGAACGGGAGGACAGATGCTCCAAAGTACGTTCGGGTCCGCATGCAGAGTGGCGCCGTCGTCCGGGAAGAGTTTTCGGATCCGACAACTGCTCCGGCCGAGACTGTTTTAGGAGCGGTTCCGACTACCCCTACGCGTCCTGTGCGAAAAGAGACAGACAGGTAGGCGGAAAAGGGGACATTCTAGTTTTATGACAAAGTAGAATGTCCCCTTTTTCCTTTCAAGGGAACTCGGGTAGCCACTCTAGAGAAGGCCGCGGAGCGTCTTTCCAAGATCTCCCGTACTTCCATTCGCGAATACTCCACATGCGATTTCGGGCGTGACCGCAATCCCGACGCCCGGTCGGTTGTCGTGCCAAAGCGCGGAAAAGGGGACATTCTGGTTTTACGACAAAGTAGAATGCCCCCTTTTTCCTTCGGCACAACTCTGTTGGTCGTTGGCGCGGTGATGTGCGGGTTCGTCTCGCGGAGACTCCGGCGGAGGAGTTGAGCGGGTTCCAGTGCAACTCACACCGGGCCGAGACGGCCCGGCTCGGGATTCGGGTGTTGGTCCGGTTTTCATTCCGAGCCGGACCGTCCTCGGTCCGGTTGTCGTTCGAAGAACGCAGGAAGAGACAGGGCGGGCAAGATAGCCGCGCTCCGAGATGAGTAAAACCTTCCACCGAAACCGGCGCTATCGTGCACTCCCGGCGCCGTTCAGGGCTTCAGTTCGCGTGATGTGCAGCAGGGAACAGTTTACCGTTCGCTCGACCGGGCCATCGGGCCCTTCCGGTCCGGGCACGCCGATGATGGCCTTGGATCTCTGAACGATCGCCATATCGGGATGACGTATCTCGTAGGCGGCGCCATCGGACAGGCAAATGCGAAATGGTTCAAAGGGTCTGGCTCGGAGCAGTTCCAGTAAATCCTCAGGTCGCATGCTTGGACTCCCGGTTGACAAGCACTCAGTGTATTGTAGCTGTGAACTCCTGCAAAGCAAACCCGACGGACAGGTCCTGGCAGGCCCATGAGCCGATGTTCAACACCGTCGAGACCGCACTGTGTCGAACTCAACCCCTCCGACTGTCCGATTGATCGTCCGTACCGAACCGGATAACCTTGTCGCTCACTCGCCGGATGGCGGCGAGTCTGTTGCCTACGGGAGCCTCCATGATCGCCCATCCGCTGCTGTTTGAGCCGATACTGGTCCCGAAGATCTGGGGCGGGCGCACGCTCGAACGGCTCTTCGGACGGTCGCTGCCGCCGGGCGTTCGCATCGGCGAATCGTGGGAAGTCAGCGATATGCCCGAAGGCGTCACAACCGTTGCCGTCGGACCGGCCGCAGGCCGCTCGTTGCGAGACATCGTCGGCGAACTGGGCCGCCGTCTTCTGGGAGGTGCCCCGTTGGCCGACGGGTGTTTTCCGTTGTTGGTCAAGCTGCTGGACGCGAAGGATGTCCTGAGCGTCCAGGTCCATCCTGATGAGCGTGCATGTGAGCAGATGGGTGGGAATTGTCGGGTCAAGCACGAGGCCTGGTACGTCATGGAAGCGGGTGAGCGAGCCCTCATCTATGCGGGATTGCGGGCCGGCGTCACGCGGACGGATTTTGACAAGGCGCTGGCCGCGGGAACCGTTCGCGAACTGTTGCAGCCGATTCCGGTTCGTCCCGGCGATTGCTACTACCTGCCCAGCGGAACCCTCCATGCCCTGGGCCCCGGCATCCTGGCGGCCGAGGTCCAGACCCCCTCCGACACGACATTCCGTGTGTTCGACTGGAATCGTCCGGGCGATGACGGGCGACCGCGACCCCTGCATATCGAGCAGGCCCTGAAATGCATCCATTTCGGCGAACCACCGCTCGTTCAGCCGCGTAAGGAGCATGTGTCCGACCCTTGGACAACCCGGAGTCGGCTGGTGACCTGCCCTCGCTTCGTCATGGACAAGGTCCGGGCGGCCGAAGGGTTCCAGAGACCTTTGGAGCCGGGCGAGATGCAGGTCTGGATCGTTCTGGAAGGCCGAGGTGTCTTCACGACCAACGGTGTGAGCACGCCGTTCGAGTTCCAGCCGGGCCAGACATGGGTCATCCCTGCGATTCCGGATGATACGATCGTGTCGATCGAAACCGACTCCGCCTGGTTGCAGATCACGGTGCCGGTATGAACGAATCCCATCAACCCGACGACCTGGTCGGTCAGCGCCTCGGCGGCTACCGGCTGACGGCCCTGCTTGGGCGGGGCGGTACCAGTTCGGTCTATCGAGCGGAGGACGTCGTTCTGGGTCGACAGGTGGCCGTGAAGGTCCTTCCGGGATGGATGGTGGGATCGGACCGTCATCGGTTGGATCAGTTCCTTCAGGAGGCAAGAGCGGCGGCCCAGCTCCAGCATCCGAACGTCGTGACGATCTATCATGTCGGGCAGCAGGGCGATCACTACTTCGTGGCGATGGAGTACATGGGCGGCGGATCGCTCAAGGACCTTTTGGAGCGGGGCGAGCGGCTTTCGCCGTCGCTGGCGGTCGCTGTCATCCGACAGGCCGCCCGAGGGCTCGCCGCGGCCCATCGATCCGGAATCATTCATCGGGATATCAAACCGTCCAATCTGCTGATGACGGAAGAAGGCGTCGTCAAGGTGGCCGATTTCGGCTTGGCGGGGCGTATTGAGGTCGAGAGCGAGAGCGGGCCGACGACCCTGGTCGAGGGTACGCCGCGATTCATCTCGCCCGAGTTGTGTCTGGGGCATCCGCCCTCCTTGGCGAGCGACGTCTATGCCTTGGGGATGACATGGTATGCCTTGTTGGCGGGGGCGCCGGCGTTTGGCGGAAAGACCAGCCAAGACATCTTTCGCAAGCACCTCCGTGCCCCGGTTCCCGACATCACACGGATCAGGCCCGACGTTCCGCCGGCCCACGGCATGCTCATCGCTCAGAGCCTGGCGAAACTTCCCGAGGACCGGTTCGATTCGGCGGCGCATCTTCTGGATGCGATCGAGGCTGTCGTGGTTCCGTCGGCGGGTCCTGCCGCGGCGGAGGCGGCGGTTGTTGAGGCGGCGTCATTGCGCGACCTCGTGCTGGCTTCTCGGGCGGCGGCCGCGGATCTTCGCAGAACGACCGACGACGAGGCTCGTGCGGCCGCGGCGACTCGCCCCACGGCTTCGCCTTCGCTGATGGTGCCTTTGACGGTCCTTTTCGTGTTTGCGGCGCTCGTGGCGACGGCAATCATCGTGTTCTTGCGGGTCTTTCAACGTCCCTAGGAATCCTGACGTGGCGATTCTGATCCGAGTCTTGGCGTTTCAGGCGATGACGGCGTCGTCCCTTCAGCCGGGCCTGCTCGATGCCCGGCATCTCCTCCTCCTCTTCAACAGGAACAGCCAGCCCTCGGGCGAGCTGGCTGTCTACTATGCGTCCTGCCGCGGCATACCCCAGTATCGCCTCATCGGTCTCGATCTTCCCCTGACCGAGACCCTTTCACGACACGACTATGACTCTCGCGTGGTCGAGCCCATCCGAACCTGGTTCGGCCGAGACAATGTCGGCGGTCCGGTGGCCTGCATGGTTACGTTCTACGATGTACCAATTCGCGTGGGTCCTCAAGCGGTTACTCCCGAGATGCGCATCGCCTTGGGCAAGAGCCTTGAGCAGAGGACTGCCTTGAGCCTGGAGATCCGTCGGCTCATGGCGGAAATTGCCCTTATCGTTCAGCCGACCCCCACGACCGGTTCCGTGCCCACCACGACGCAGCCGGTGGGAAAGGCAGAGAGCGTGCTGGATGAGTATCGACGTGCGATCAACGCGGCACTGCAACGAGCGTCGAATCTGATCGACCCGCAGGACGCGGCGTCGGCCAAGCGACGACTGCTCGTCTGCATGGAACGGATGGAAGGCGTTTCGGGCATCTTGCTGCGCCTGCGGCCGACCGGGCAGGGCGACGATTTCCCGGGACAGGCGCAACTCGACAAGCTCAAGTCGGCCATGCGGGAGGCGCAGGATCGGATCAACGCGCTGTTGCGCGCCGGAGCGGTGGCGCCGGAGCGGGAGGAAGGCCGGGCTCTCATCCGTCGCTACTCCGGCATGATCGGCCTGCTCATGCATCTCGACGAGGATATCCAACGACTCAAGGGAGCCGAGACCGGGGCCGCACTGGACAACGAATTGGCCACGCTATGGTCTCCGCCGGCCGGCCTCTATCGCTGGCGGATCAATCCGCTGAATGTGAGAGAGCGGGCCGACTCCGGCGTTCGTGAGTCCGTCGACGCGTCGGAATGGCAGGTTCCTGCTCCGATGATCGGCCGCCTCGACGGCCCCAGCCCCCAGGTGGTTCGTCGGATGATCGACGATGCAGTATCAACCGAGAAGGTGGGGCTCAAAGGGCACATCTACATCGATGCGCGTGGCCTGCCCGCGAGCGACCGACCGGGCAGCTACGGCCTCTGCGATCAAAACTTGCGCGAACTCGCCGGCCTGCTGAGCGTCAAGACCCGCATGCCGGTCGTTCTGGACGACCGGCCGGCCATCTTCGAGATCGGCGCGTGTCCGGACACCGCCGTGTACTGCGGCTGGTACCGCGTGGGCCGGTATCAGCCTTCGTTTCGGTTCGTTCGGGGCGCCGTTGCCGTTCATATCGCCAGCAACGAGGCGAAAAGCCTCCGTGATCCCCAACGGCCCTACTGGTGCAAGGAATTGCTCGCCGACGGGGCCGCCGCGACATTCGGGCCCGTCGACGAACCGTATCTCAGCGCCTTTCCGTTTCCCAAAGATTTCTTCGGCCTGCTGATGACGGGCAAGTACACCCTTGCCGAATGTTACTGGCTGACCAACCCGTACACTTCCTGGAACATGATGCTTCTGGGCGATCCGCTGTACAGACCGTTCGCCGTCAACCCGCAGCTCAAGGTGGAAGACGTCTTGCCGGCACACGTGCTGCCTCTTCAGCCGATTCCCACTTCACAGCCGGGCGGATCCGGGTCCCATCGTGCAACATCGCGGTAAGACGGTCTGCCGAATCGACACGCGAGTGCTCGCGGCCGCGAGAGACGCTCCGTCTTAAGGTCGTGCCGGCATTAAGGTTGCCGAGAGGGTGCCGAGGACCGAAAGGTGGTTGTCTGAGCGGCCAGAAGTCGCTTGGTCTCTTCCAGACCGCGGCCCAGATCGAGATTGCCGGGATCGACCGAGACCAGACCGTCGAACAGACGGCCGGCACGTTCAAGCGACGAGCGGTCGTTCCACCGCCGCCCGTAACGCAGCAATGCGGCCGCCGCGATGGCCGGATGCGTGGATTCCGTATGTCGAACAACCTCCTTCAAAGCCCTGTCCGCCAGATCTCGTTGGTCGGTCTCCACGAGGAAATCGAACAGACGCAAAGCCCACGGACCGTCGACTCCTTCGTGTTCGAGCATCTGCCTGGCGTCGTTGATCGCCTTGCCCGGCTGTCCTTTCCGGACATGATAGGGGAACAGCAGTCGCATGGGAGTGCAGTGGTCCATCAGCAAGGTCGTGTTGCTCCGTTGCCCGGTTCGCCGATAGTTCTCCATGTCGATCGCCAAGTCACGTTCAAAATCCGCAATGGCCCCATCCAGGAGGTCATCTCGTCCGGACATCGTGCAGGCAACGGCGTAGGCGAATCGCAAATACGGTTGATGGTCCTGCCGGTAGCCAAACACGTTGAGGTTGCAGAACAGGCCCAGCACAACCAGAGCGATACCCAAGGGGATCAATTTGAGACGACCGGTCGGCTGTCGGGCCATGCGGACGATCGTCACAAGCGCGAAGGCGGCGAACGGGACCATAAGGTTGACCATCGGCACCCGAAAGCGGGCATTGATGATGAACATCAGCGCCGGCAAGGCAAGCGAGCCCCACATGGCCACGATATAGGCCAGGCGGGCAGTACGCAGAGAGGGCGTCATCAACGCTATCCCCAACCCCACGAGCGCCAGCGGGGCCATCCAGCCGTAGTGAAAGTACGACAACACACGCAGAAGACCGGAGAAACGTGCGAAGTGGTAGATGTCCTTGTTGCTCGGAAACTCGTAGGCGTTGAACAACCAACAGAAACGTCGGAGGGCGTGCCGAGCGAACCAGCCCGGATTCTCTCTAATGTATTCCATGCCCAGACGAGACAGATGCGAGCTGAATTCGCCGGGTGTGGGTCTGCGACCCAGATGGCCTTCGGTGAGACGATAGGCGTTCTTGTAGTTCAGGCAGCACCGGGCCCACGGTTCGTTGGGATCCCAGGTCGTGTTCGGCAGGAAGCGGCTCTCGTCAACGAGAAGCGGGCCGTTCTTGCTGTCGGAATGCGGGTTGTTGGCCACGTGGATGTTCAGTCCGCCATAGGCCCCGATCAGTACCCATTCGCCTCCGACGATGCGATTTCGGAGCGTCACAGGCAGGACGGCTGCACAACAGCCGATGGTCAGTGCCGTCACACGGACCAGAGCCCTCCGTCCCCGCCCCGGATACTCCGGGGTCGGGATCTCAGGGGCCCGATTCTCTCCGTTATCGGCGGGAATGTGTGACGTCGACGACGACGCATCGCCGTGTGTCTTGCGCAACGTGACGATCAACACGATCACTGCAAGCACCGGGGCAAACGGCAGAATGTTCGGTCGAGTGATCGCACCGAGTCCAAGGACGATCCCACAGACCAGCCACTTGCTCCACCGTCGGTCGTCCCAGGCCACAAGGAAGTACGCAAGGAGCAGATACCACGTGCATGCCGTCGCCGCGTCGAGCAACTCGGTCGAGTAATAGACGAATGTCCAAAACACCGCTGCCCACAGACCGGCAACCACGCCCACCACCCAGCCGAACAGCCATCGGGCGATGAGCAAGGTCAGGACGGGATTGACGGACACGACAAGGCACTGGATGAGGCGGGCGTCGATAGATTCCGGCCCGAGCAATGCATATACGCCCGCAAGGAAGTAGGGGTAGAGGGGGGCCTTATAGTAACTTATGGGCGGGACCGTATGGTGCAGGATGGCCAAGGCAAAATCGTGGTTTCCGCGTTCGTCCAACGTGATGAACTGATAGAGCGGGTTGCCGCGAACCTGATGGAAGTAGATCAGTCGAACAAGCAGCGAGATGCCCCAAACCAGTCCGATCAGAAGGACTGTGCGCGTGCGGCTCGATGGGTCGCTGCAATTCGCCGTCAAGGTCGGCTTGTCCCCCGGCTTGAAGCCGGTCCGGTCGAGGTCGGCGATGTCAGCAATTCGTCGATGAACTCGATCTGCTTATGGTACTCCAATTCCGTGGGGAATTCCGTGGCCAGTTGTCGATAGCACCGCCCGGCTTCGGCAAGCATCTCGCGATCGCCATACCGCCGACCGAACGCAACCATCGCCGCGCCCAGGAACGCGCGATCCCGACCACCGTAGCCGCGATTCATGACGGACAGCACCTCGCGCGCCCAATCCGGTTTGTCTGCTTTCATGAACGTTTCGAAAACGCGCCGGGCCGAGGCAGGATCGAGTTGTTTCTGCGAGACCATTTGCTGACCGTAGTACGTCGCCTTCTCGAGATGGCCCTTCGTGTCATAGTAGTCGTAGAGACAATAGAGTCCTCGTCCGTGGCCGCCTCCTTTGACGCCCGCCGCCATGGCGTGCTCGATCTTCTCAATCGTCCGCGCCATTTCATCCTCGCGGCCCGTCGCCCCGCACGCGGCCGCGTAGATGAACAGGAGATAGGGGTGGCACAGGGGGCGGTAGTCGAACACATTCGCGTTGCTGAAGACAGCCGCCAGTGAAAGGACGGCGCCGGCGATGAACGTCTTGCGCCGTTCGACCGATCGGCGACACCACGCGACAGTCTTCACCAATCCATACGCACCGAGCGGTGCCAGCAAACAGACGATCACCGCCCGGAACCTCGCATTGACCAGGAAGAACACTCCCGGTCCGATCAGACCGGCCAGCACGACGAAGTAGTAGACCAACGCGGCCCCGCGGTCCGTCGCGGAGGACGACCCTGTTTCCTCCAAGAGGGGTTTTCCGGCGGCGTCTGTTGCCGACGTGCCGCCCTCGCGTTCGTCCAACAATACGGCGACAAGTCCCAAGACGATCAGCGGACACAAGATTCCATAATGGAACAGGCTCAGCCCCGCCAGCAATCGCGAAAACTCACGAAACTGGTACAGGTCCTTGTTGTCGGCAAACTCATAGGCGTTGAAGAACCAGCAGAGCCGCTTGAAGCTGTCCGTGAGAAACTTCCGTGGGTATTGGCGGACGTAGGAGCGACCGAGCGACATCATCATGTCGTTCATCTCGCCTCGCGTGCAAGGCCGTCCGAGCTTCTGTCGCGTGTAATCGCAACCCTGGCGATACGTGAAACAGTGCATGTCGTAAGGGTCGTTGGGGTCAAACGCGCCGGATGGGACGTAGTCAGGAAGTCCGGTCAATTCCACGTTCTTGGCATCCGACTCCGGGTTGTTGGCCAGATAGAAGTTCACGCCGCCGTAGGCGGCAATCAACACCCACTCGCCGCCGACGACGCGATTGCGGAGGGCGACAGGGAAAACCGTCATTCCGCACCCCACGGCCAGAAGCAGCATTCGTCGTAAGGTCGCGGTGACCCAAGGCAAACCCGCACGGCGAGCGCGACGCCATGAAACCCAGGCTATCGTGGCCGCCAACAAGGGGGCGACCACCAGGATGTTCGGACGCGTGAGCGCTCCCAGTCCCAGCGAGATCCCACACACCAGCCATTTCCGACGGTTCTCGTCGCTCAGGCGAATCACCAAGCACGCCGTCAGAAGGTAGAAGACCCCGCCGATGCCGACGTCCAACAGTTCCGTGCTGAAGAAAACGAACGTCCAGAACACGGCTCCCAGGATCCCGGCGACGATGTCCGTGGGGCGCCCGAAGAGGCGCTCGGCGATGAGGAATGTCAACGGGGCCCATAGGCCGGCGATGAAGACCTGGATGAGCCGGGCGATGTCCGGTTTGGGGCCAAACACCTTGTACACGCCCACGAGGTAGTACATGTGCAGCGGGGCCTTGAGGTAGGCCTTTGGCGGATCGGTTCCGTTCAGGATCGCCAACGCGGCATGATGGTTCGTGTTCTCGTCCAGCGTCGGCCAGTCATAAAGGGGGTTGTGGCGAACCTCGTGAAAATAGACCAGCCTGACCGCCAGGGCCAGTGCATAGATGAGGAGGAACCAACGGAACGTCCGATGGCCAAGCAGCGATTCGCTACGCCTGGCTGTCACGAGTCAGGAACCCCTTCGTCGCACGCTCCAGGAAGATCGGAAGATAGTAGGGCAACATGTACGGCTGCGGATAGTCGCGGACGATCCGCAGGATTCGCCGGGGATTCAGGAAGAACTGCCGGTTCGCCTTGCGCTGATAGCCGAAAAGCACCTCATCCGGCACGTCGGAGAGGTTCACCCGGGCCATGGCGAAGTTCGTGTCGCCATAGTGAATCTTGTCCAGTCGCTCCGGAAAACGTTCCTTCACAATCTGGTAGAGACGGGTGTTCGGGAACGGAGTCACGGTGAAGAACGAAGCGGTGTGCAGACGAGAATGGGCCATCGTCTCGATCGTCATCTGCATCTCTTCTTCGGTCTCCGTCGGAAAACCGAGCATCGCGAATCCGTTGGCGAAGATCCGCTTCTTGACGCACAGCTCGACGCCCGAGAGGAACTTCGGGATGTTCAGCCGTTTGCCGGTGTACTCCTGGAGGCGGGGCGAACCGGTCTCCAGGGCGAAGCTGCACCAATACAGATTCATGCTCGCCAAGGCGCTGACCACCTCGTCGGTGAGGATGTCGGTCCGGACGGCGTTCGGAAGGGCCAGTCTCAGATGCAGATTCCGCCGGTGGACCTCGTCGGCCACCTCGATCACCCGCTCGCGATCCATATTGAATATGTCGTCCAGGAACTCCACGTCGTCAATACCGTACTTCCGAGTGAAGTATTGGATCTCGTCGACGATTCGTTCCGCGGAATGTCCCCGGAATCGCTTGCCGAAGATCTTGTGGCACCACATGCACTGATACGGACAGCCCCGGCTGCTGACCAGCGAGATGTAGTGACGACGGGCCACCGGCGGCATCGATTGCAGACGCCAGTACTTCGTAAGGTCAAGAAGGTCGTACGCCGGCATGGGAAGCGCGTCGAGGTCCTCAATCAGAGGCATCTGGCCGGGGTTCCTGATTACGGTTCCATCTTTCGCTCGCCAGATCAGCCCGGGAATCCCACCGAAGTCTCCGCCGTCGAAGTGGGCCTTCATGACCTCTTCCAAGGTCAGTTCGCCTTCGCCCATCACGGCCGCGTCGGCATCCACTCCCTCAAGGACTCTCTCTTCAAAGGCGGAGATGTGTGGTCCGCCCAATATGATGAGTGCGTTCGGCCTCGCCTGTCGCACCAATCGCGTCAACTCGGGAAGTTGATGCGCGGCGGTCGTCATGACGCCGAAGCCGACGATGTCTGGTTTGAACTGAATCGCCTGTTGCGCCAACTCCTGGGTGGTATAGTTTTCGACCTTCTGGTTGACCAGCTTGATCTCCAGATTGAACTTCGTCCGCAGATACGCGGCAAGGGACAAAATACCCATGGGCGGTGTGGTCAAGGGGTAGGTGGTGCTTCGGCGCGCCACATTGGCAAGAAAAAGCCGTATCCGTTTCATACCCATCCTCCCCCCAGACGCCATGAATGGACGAAATCGGCGGACAAATGCGTGGCGGTATGTCTCAGACTCTCAGACCGATCCACTTGTTTACCATAATCGGCTCGGCCCACGGGGAGTTATCACATGACTTTAGATTCCCGTCAGATCCGTGTCAAGGTGCCGGCTCGGCACGAACTTGATGCCCCCCTGGCCTGAAGCTATGCTGTCAGCAGGTGCTGGATTATCGGGCGGGCTTCGGGTGTCAGGTGCTCTGCAGTCAAACCGCCTCCTGTCGCTCTGGTACTCTATCCCACAATCGTAAAGCACGGAGTCTGATGATGAACCATGCCATTCGCCGGATCGTTCTTGTCGCCCTTCTAACCACGTACCTGACGTCTCCGGTGGATGCGGGCCTACGCGCCGGCACGGCGTCGGTCCGAATCACACCGGATGGCCCGGTTCCGCTTGCCGGGTACGGCGCCCGATGGGCGGGGATGGACATGAAGAAGTCCACGGGGGTTCACGATGACCTGTATGCCCGCGCCCTGGTTCTTGAGAACGGAAGCACGAGACTGGCACTGGTGGCGACGGACCTCTGTGTCATCGACGCGGGGCTCCGTCAGGCGGCGTGCCGACTTGTCGAGAAGGCCAACATCGGCATCCCCATGGACAACATCATGGTGTGGGGTTCACATAGCCATGCGGCGGTAGGGGGGTACATTCTGAGTCCGCTGGCGCCGCCGGTGGCGGGTTTCTACACGCCGGCTATCTTCCAGAAACTCTCCACCGGTATCGCCGAGGCGGTCGTCAAGGCCGCTTCCGGCCTGGTACCGGCGAAGTTCGGCGCTGTGGCCAAGGACCTCGATGGGCTGAACCGAAATCGACGGGGCAGCAAGACTCTCGATCGAAGCATGACCGTTCTGCGTTTCGACGGTCAGGACGGCAAGCCCGTGGCGATCGTGGTCAACTTCACCGCGCATCCCACGATCGTCGATGGCGAGGACATGCTGGTGAGTCGCGAGTGGCCGGGCGCTCTGGTCGACGCCGTTCGAGAAGCCTTCGGGGGGCAGACCGAGGTCCTTTACGCCAACGGCGCCGAAGGCGACGCCTCGCCGGTTGCGGACGGCGGTCCCAAAGACAACTACGAACGAGCCGTGATGTTCGGCAAGAGAGTTGCTCAACCGGCGATCGAGTTGGCCAAGAGCATTCGAGCCGACGAGGATCCCGAATTGAAGATCGTCCTCAACCGGTTCAAGCTGCCGCCGAGCATGCTGGGTCGGTTCCTCCCGGTGTCCACCTATGCCCATCGCGTTCAGATCGGCAAGACCTGGCTCATGGGCGTGCCCGGCGAGGCCATCATGCAGATCGGCCTGGACATCAAGGCGCAGGCGCGCCAATGCGGCGCCCGGTACCCGGTGGCCGTGGGACTCGCCGACGATCACCTGATGTACTTCGTTACGCCGGAGGAATTTCCCAAGGGACGGTACGAAGTCACCATGAACATGTACGGTCCCAAGATTCGAGACGTCCTCCTTCGAGGGCTCTTCAGCGACCTGACGGGCGGGTTCGGCCCGGACGACGCCGGGCTGTTGGCCGGGGCGAGTCGTTCCGCGGGCGAAGGGGCCTGGCGCCTTCGGTTGAGCGGCGATCACTATCAAATGGGTTATCAACACGGCAGGCTGCTCAAGAACGAAATCCGTGCGACGTACGACGACATGATGGATGAGGTCGTCAAAATGCTCATGCCGGAGATCACCAAGGCGTTGGGCAATCGGCCGGAGATCGGCTCCGCGCTGAAGCTCATTCCAGGGGGTCCCAAGACGCTCGTCGCCCCGTTTCTCGCGCTCATCGCGCGGCAACTGACGGCCTTTACGCCGCCCGAGCTGATGGACGAAATGTGCGGTGTGGCCGAGGGGGCCGAGATGCCTTTCGATGCCGTCTTCCTCATGAACGCCCTGCTCGAATTGGAGGTACAAGAGGACTACGGCGAATTGTTCAAGACCGTCTCCTTGTGTACGAACATCATTCGCATATACGACCAACCCGACAGGCCGGTGATCCACGCACGCAACACCGACTGGAATTGGCCCGAGAAATTCGCCCCAAGGGTCACGGTCTTCGAGTTCCGTCCCGCAAAGGGCAACGCGTTTCTCTCCGTGACGTTTCCGGGACAAGTCGGCGTCTTGACGGCGGTTAACGACAAGCAACTCTCACTGGGAAACGAGACCGTCAACAGCAAGAGCGACCGCAGCCTGAAAGGCATGCCGATCATGATGAGCTCACGAATGGCCATTCAGTACGACCCCACTCTGGACGCCATGGTGAACCGACTTCGCGAAACGCCCGGAACCGCGGGGATGCACATCATGATGGCCGACGGCAAAAACCGCCGGTGTATCGCCGTCGACCGGTCGGCGAAGTATGCGGCCGTTCGAGAGCCTCAGAAGGGTGTTCTGTTCGGCGTAGTGCTCGGTTCGCCGCCCGAACCTTATGTGACGGACACATTCAAGGGGCCGGGTATCACGACGGTGGACGAGGGTGAACGGGCCAAGTATGCGTGGCTCGAGAAGGTCATAGGCGACGGAAGCATCCCCCTCAACACGGCCGATGACTGGGCCAAGCTCATGCTCGAGCGCGAAAACAGAGTGTGCAATGATTCAACCATTCACACAACCGTGATGATTCCTGCCAGGGGCGAGATTCTCTTGCATCGCTGTATTCCCAATGCCGGTGACCGCTACGAACGCTTCGTACTGACCGAGTAGCCCGAGATCGAACACCCCGTACTTGCCGATGTTCTTGGAGGCACTCTGAAAGTTGGGATCTTTCGGTCCGCCCGATTGGAGCGAGGGCAAGCCTTTCCTCCACCGGACCCGCGTCGGGAAGCCGGGCGTTGACGGATAGAACTGCGCGCTCTTGGGCTGTCACCCCCCTGACAACCGATGTTCCACACCTGAGACTCTTCCGCCCAGTATACCGGAGGGTATCGCCGAATGGGAATGAAAGCGGGGCCAACTGCGTCCAAACAGATGGCGGTGCAGTTCGCCATTGGACCGACTGGCTTGGTTACAACCAGTTTGGTCTAAGGATGGTTCTGTCTTTCGATCGTGTGCGAACATGGGTGGAATTGAGTCTTGTTCGGTTCGGCTGAATACGGGGTCTTCTCTGTCAACGCTGCGTGACCGCCCATTCCGATGATTCTGTGTTAATCTGGGCAACTCCGGTGTTTTCGTGTGGCAGTAAAAGGGCAAAGGTGAAACGTTGTGGGATTGACCCACCTTTGGCCGATGTATACGATGGGGAAGGACGATGTGGTTCCAGAGCGGGGGTAAGGTCGCCCAAGGCGACCAGCTCTAACAGGATGTGATTGGACGGCCCGGTGTCCGCGAGTCTGTCGGCCGTCCAACAGCTCCTGGGACAAGAAGAGGGCTGCTTGTGGACTCTTGGGGATAGAGGTAACCCTCTTTGCAAGGTTGGATGGAGCCGACCCATGACATGGTCCTGTACCCCGCGAGCAGCGGGAGTGGATCATGAACGGGGCGCAGACAGGCTTTGACGCTGCCGACGGCAGTGGGTGTGGGGCAACCACACCGACCTCGAGGCGACCGCCTACAGGTTATCCGGTCCCCACCCGTTTCATTTGTGTCGATCCCCTGAGTCGAGCCCTCAACGAACAAATCCTCAGCCTCAGCGGTCGCCAGACGACCGTCCTCATTTGCGGAGAGTCCGGCGTCGGTAAGGAGAGGATCGCCAGGGAAGTCCACGATCTGTCACCTCGTCGTTCCGGTCCCTTTGTGGCCGTTGATTGCTCGAGCTTCTCCGAGACGTTGGTGGAGAGCCAACTCTTCGGGCACGTCCGGGGCGCCTTCACCGGGGCCGACTCGGACAAACTCGGCTACATCCGCGCGGCTGACGGCGGGACGCTCTTTCTCGATGAAGTCGGCGACATGCCCTTGTCGCTCCAGACCCGGCTTCTCCGCGTGCTGCAAGAGCGCACGGTGACGCCCGTTGGGCAGACCCAAGTGATTCCTGTTGACGTCCGTATTGTGGCGGCGACGCATCAGGACTTGGGCGCGATGGTGAGGGCCGGAACGTTTCGTGAAGACCTTTTTTACCGGCTGAGCGCATTTCGCCTGGAAGTGCCGCCGTTGCGCGAACGACCCGCGGACATTGTTCCCCTGGCCGAGTATTTCCTTGACCTCCAAGCGATCATCTATGAGGAACCTCGTCGGTCCCTCTCCGATCGAACCAAACAATGGCTTCGGTCCCAATGGTGGCGAGGCAACATTCGCGAGCTGGCCAACGCGATTGAATACGCCTTGGTCACCAGCGATCAAATGGAACTGATGCCGGAGGATTTTCCCGAACCGATCCTAACGGAAAGGTCGGCCTCGGAAGTGGAGGAGGCGGCGGACGTGGCGGCCGGCGTGGGAAGGCCCGCCAAGGTCATGACGCTTCGTGAGGCACAATGGCACGCGGTCATGACGGCCATGAAGGCGGCGGGGGGCGACAAGACCCGTGCCGCGCGCCTGCTGGCGATATCACGATCGCGACTCTATTCCATCCTGGCACGGAATCCGTCGGTGGGCGTTCCCGATTCGTCGAGAGCGCGGACGGCTTCGTAAAAACCGTAACCCCTCAAAACCACGTACAGGCATCTTCGATTTGAGCGGGAAGATCCGCCAGGAACCGTGCGATGTCCGCTTGATCGGGAAAGCGGAGATCGCGAGCGGCTCGAGAGCCGAGCAGGTCGTAAGAACACGCCGGCGAATATCCCAGCAGAGCGTTCGTCATATCGGTAAGGTGAACCAGAAGCCGCTCGGTTCGAAGGGGATCATCGGCGGCGGGGTAGCGATGGTGGTCCGAGACCAGCTTCTTCAGTGTCGCGGGCAGATTCCATGCGTCGGCCACGAGTTCCCCGAACTCCTGGTGACATTCCCAGCAGAGGTACTCAAAGGCTTCCCAATCAACTTCGCTGCGAGTCAGCGCCCGTTGGTCCCGAGCGACGCGGAGCACGACGACATTACCCACGTCGTGAAGCAACCCTATGACGAAGGCTTCCTCGCGGTCCACGGATGTGAATTGCGCCAGGCCGTGCATGATGTGGGCGCTGGCTAAAGCACGCCTCCAGAGGATCTCCGCCAGTCGTCGGTTGTCGCCCTTGCCTTCAAAAGTCACCGCATGCATTGCCTGATGCATCATCAGGGTCCGAAGAGCACGGGTCCCAAGTCTGGCGACTGCGGATTGAAGCGTGGTGACGCATTCCGCGCCTCGGTAGAGAGGAGAATTGGCCGCCCGCAGGACCGAAGCGGCCACCACGGCATCCTGGGCGATCTCGTTGGCCACGGCGGTGAAGCTGCAGTTACGCTCCCGAAGCTTGCGGCGGACCCGTTCCGTAACACCCGGCATCGCCGGCATCCTAAGGTTGTGACCGTCAAAATTCTGGAGAAGTACGTTTTCGAGCGCACGCGCCTCCGGAGATAGGTTGGGACGTTCGATCGTCTGCAGTTCCGTATGAGAAGGACCATCAGGTTTCCACCATCGATCCCATGCCGGGTCATCCTCATCAAGATTGCGGGAGCAGGGGGCCGTGCCAAGCGCTGTCGATGTGGCGTGCGAATCATCGCAAGGCTCAACCGCGAAATTGGGCTCGACAGCACGCGCGCCCCTTCGCGTTCCGCCCAACGATTCAAAGACCCAATCCCAGAGCCCCAAGAACCGGTCTCCAAAGTCGGCGAGTCGTCGGTCTTGCGATGACTGCGGCGGTGAGATTCACTCACACCCTTCCGCTACCATCAGGCATCTGAGGTATCGACCGCTGGAACATACGTCTTGCGATTCGAAACGATGAGATTAAGGCCGCCAAGCGGTCAATGCGACAACATAACATCAAATATCTTATATCGCGCCTTTCCAGTGAGGGTCTATCAGACCTAAGAGTCTACACCAAGGCAGGATAGAGAATTGCCGCAGCGGATATGCGTCTTACCTTGCCGCGGACACCAAGCTGTCTCGTTGTCCGATCGGACGCACCAACTGGATCGTATCGCGTGCGATCATCAGCTCCTCATTGGTGGGAATCACATAGGCCGTGATGGGACTCTTGTCCGCCGTGATCTCCAGCGGACCCTCGCAAGGCGAAGCATTGCGGCGATGATCAAGAACGACTCCGAGGCTGTCGAGCCCTTCCAGGATTTTGGCCCGCATCCACGGTGCGTTTTCGCCGATCCCGCCGGCGAAAACGACCGCGTCACAACGTCCTAACTCGGCCAGGAACGCCCCGAGGTACTTCTTCGCACGGTGGGCAAAAACGTCGATGGCCAATTGCGCCCGTTCATTGCCCTCTTGGGCGGCGCGGTGGATGTCCCTCAGATCTCGAGAAACGCCCGAAATCCCAAGCAATCCGCTCTGTTTCTCCAGGCTTGCTCGAATGCGTTCGTAGCTTTCGCCTCGTTGGGCCAACTGGAAAATGATCGCCGGGTCGATGTCGCCGCTTCGGGTTCCCATCACCAGTCCCTCGAGCGGTGTCAGTCCCATGGTCTGGTCGATGGCCTTCCCATCCTTGATGCAGCTCATGCTGCACCCGTTACCCAGGTGTAGCGTGATCAGGTCGGGGTTGGGCAAACCGAGCAGTTCGGCCGCACGTCCGGCAATGTATCGGTGACTCGTTCCGTGGAAGCCGTACCGACGAATGCCCCGCTCTCGATACCATTCGTAGGGGATGGCATACACGTAGGCCTCGGGCGGCATCGTCTGGAAGAAGGCGGTGTCGAAGACCGCCACATGCGGACGATTGGGAATCAGCTTCATCGCCGCACGAAGCCCGGCAAGATTCGCCGGATTGTGCAGCGGCGCCAAGTCGCAACACGCCTCAATCGTCGCCAGGACCTTGTTATCCACCACGACGGACTCGCGGAACGCCTCGCCGCCGTGAACCACGCGGTGCCCCACGCCCACAAGATCCTCCGGGCCCGAAAGAGGCGGCGGATTCCCCTGGCTAATCAGCAACTCGATGATCCGCCGAACGCCCTGCTCATAGTCCCGAATCGGTTCGCAGAGTCGGACCCGATGACCGTTAACCTGATGCTGTATGAGGGATTGGGTTTCTCCGATCCGATCGATCAGCCCGCGGGCGCGGTCGGCCTCGTTGGACATGTCGTACAACTTGTACTTGATCGAAGAGCTGCCGCAATTGATGACTAAGACATTCATGAGAAAAGCCATATCGTCCTTAAATAAACGGGTTCTTTACTGCCACCACCGGAAAAAACCTTCGCCACGAAGGCCATGCGTGTCCCTTACGTCATCTCTAGCCGCGTTGGAGCACCATGACAAGACTGGTGAGCCATTGCTTCCTCAACTATTTTACAAAGGGGCCTTTCGAATACCCATTCCTATCCATCCTTTATAAACACTAATCGATAGCTGTCTAGACTTTTGGAGGGTTCGGTACACACAGCCCTCTTGGGGGCTTCAGCGGGTACCCTTCAGTATCTCCTGGACAGGGGAAGCAGCGTCAAGCTCGACGGCTCGCCGGGCCGCCGAACGGGCATCCTCAGTCTGGCCCTTCTTCTTGTAGCACATTGCCAGCCGCGCGAAATGGTCCGCTGACTGCGGATCCAGTACCGTGAGCGCCCGGTATTCGCCGATCGCTTGGTCTATGTTGCCAAGTCTCAGACTGAGTTCGCCAAGCTCTTCGTGTGTCTCGACGCGATACGGATCAATTTGAATCGCCCGAACGAGCCAGCGAGCGGCCTCGGCGTCGCGGTTCAGTTCGCTGCACAGGTCGGCGATTCGGATCGGCAAATCCGAATCGTGCTCCTCGGATGTGGCCATTATGGAAAGTACCTGGACCGCCTCGGCCTTTCGACCGTTCTTCACATGCAGGGCTGCCAGACCCTTCTGGGCCACCGGGTCCAGAGGTGACAGATGGTTCAGCTTCTCGACCCACGGCGCGGCTGCATCCAGATCGTCTGCCTCCAGCAAAAGCAAAGTCCGGAAACGAACGCCTACGCGATGGTTCTTGTCGAGTTCAAGGAGTCGCGCAAGCAAGGGCTCGGCCTCGTCGGCCACCCGCTGCCTCGCGCTTCGGTTGGCACCCACCTGCTCCCATCCGGCCATGAGCAGCTCGCAGCGAATCGAAAGCGCGGGCAGGCAATTCGGGTCCGACTCCAGGGCCTTGCGCACGCATTCATCTGCCTCTTTGACCTCTCCGTCATAGAGAAGGGCCTCTCCCAGGGCAGCCAGGGCGGCCGCATCATTCGGCTTCCGAATGACGGCGGACCTCAACTGAGTAATCGGCGGTATCGGGGCCGTCGGCAGTCCCCACCCACGAACCTGTTCGACCGCCCAGCGGCGGAACTTGGCGTGGAATTCCTCCGGAGTCGAGCCCGACACCTCGCGAATCACCTCGATCTGCGTCTTGCCTTGCCTGAGCAACTCGAGCATCTTTGTGATGCTGCTGAATCCCCGATCAGCAACGAGGTACTCAATCATCCATTCACTCTGGGCGTAGGCCAGCTCACGGTCGTTCGGGCGACGTGGCCGAGCGAATGCCCAATCGATGTCGTCCAGTGTGTGAAGCCGACCCGTCCGCACCGCCGCCGAAAGCATCTCCATCCAGCGCAGGGACCTCGGGGTATTCTCTTGCTGAACGGCGAGCCCCTCGGTCAGCCAGTGCGTGATGCGGTTCTCCGTCGCACTGAGCGTAATGCTGTGCGTCAGTTCGTGTCGCAAGACGCGGGCCCAGTCGAATGGCCCGGTCAGACTGGCCTTCTTTCGAGGGGCATCCATCGCAATCACGCGGCCCGTGCAGGCGCCGATCGTGTGAATCCACGGCCGCGACGTGATCCGCACGCTGAAGCCGTAGTGCGACGGGAATACTTCCACGATGACCTTCTCCGTGGGCGTATGCCCGAAGTCACGGCATAGCCCCGGCCAGATCGATTCCAGGTACTCGGTGAAGTACGGCCCGAGTACGGCATCCTGCTTCTCGTCCAGCTTCAGAATGAAGTGAGGAGACTCGAACCGTTTGAAGCCTTCGATCTGCTTCAGCAGCTCTCGGACGTTGAACGTCTTCGCGTTGAATCGGTCGAGTTGCCAGGAGCGATCGAGGATCGTCCGGGCCTTCGCCTCCTGACCCCATTGCATGTACATCAACCCCAGTGCGGTCTGCGGTTCGGCCCACGTGGGGTCGTATTCGATCGCCTTGAGGTACCGCTGCTCGGCCTGCGGGAACTGCCTCCCGGCCGATAGCCATTCGGCGAGGGTGTGGTGCAGCATCGCACAACGTGGGTTGATCTTCGCGGCTTGCTCTTCATAAGCCCGTGCGGCGGCCTCATCGCCCAACCTCATCTGAGAGGCTGCGGCGAGCGACAATGCCCCCACGTCGTTCGGATTCACCTTCAGGGCGTTTTCGGCCGCCTCGGCGGCTTGACGGTATTTCCGCTCGGTCAGTCGCAACTGCGCCATGGCGTTCAGCGCGAGAACCGAATTCGGGTTGATCTTCAACGTCTGCCGGAGCTGCTGCTCGCACTTCTCAAACTGCCACGCCTCCAACGAGATCATCGCGAGTCCGACCCTCGCCGCGACGAGCTTCGGGTTGACGGTGAGTGCGGCCTCGAAGTCCTCCTTGGCCTGCGCGGTGTTATACTTTTCCAGGAGAAGCTCGCCCGAGGCCACCAGAGCGGGCCAGTATCGTGGGTCCTTCCGCTCATAGATCGGCTGAAGCAGTTCATGCAGGATGTAGCGGGCACGATCCGGCAGATTGGGATTCGCCGTCAACACCGTCGAGCGGTAGAACCCGCGGGCGTGCCAGACGAGCTGAGCGAGTCGTTCCGGCAGGCGTTCGTGTGCCAGATCGTCAAAGAATTTGTAAACGCGGACCGCCTGGTCCGGCCTGCCCGTGATCTCGTAGAGCCGTCCCAGGCGATACCGGGCCTCATAATCCTCCCGATCGAGCTCCATCGCCGCCTGACAGCAACGAATGGCCTCGTCGTATCGCCCGGTGAGTTCAAGCAACCGAGCACGAGCCACCAGCCAGTGTGCGTCCTTCTGGCCCACCGAGCGGAGGGCCTCCAGGCGTTCGAGCCCCTCACGGTATCGCCCGGTCATCTCCAGGATGCCCGAGATGCCGACGATTGCGGCCAGTCGGTGCTCGGGCTGTTCCGTTGCGAGCCGTTCGTAGAGCGGCATCGCCAGTTCATACTCTCCGCTCATGGCGAGATCGTCGGCACCGGCGAGCGTCTGCGGAACAACCGCTCTGGTCGTAGCGGGTGACGAGGTTGTCGTAGAAGGCTGTACAGCAAAGGAGGGGGGCGCAACGGTGGACATCACAACAGCCAAAACAAATCGGTTCATGCGACGCTCCTCGCCTGATTATACACGCGCCGGACCCCCACAGAGCCAGTGTCAGCCCGGCGCATGCGACAGAGCCGGGTCGTGTCGACCCGGTGTCCCAATCAGAGCCGCGTCGGGCAAGCGACCGGTCCCCCACAGAGCCGGGGTGCGTCTTTGCCGAACCGGCGTGTCCGCACGCCGGCCAGTCCAGCCGGGGCGGGCACTGCCCGCCGCCTCTGCGGCGCTACAGGCAAGCACCGGACCGACACCGGCGGGTAAACCCCGCCCCGCAACTCGCACGAGCTGGATCCCTCATGGCTGACGGCTGAGAGCCATCAGTCTTCTGACTCCTGCCCCCAGTCTTCTCTCATCTTCCGTCTCGGTGTCCGCCGTGCGCAAAGTCGTAGCCCGCCTATAGTCGATACCCTGCATGGATGGTGCAAATCGGAGTGGCCTGGACACGCACCAGGTCGAATGAGGCATGAGACGTGTCATGAATGCCCAAGTGCATAACCTGCTTTGCGAGTTGCGAACGGCCCTTGACGGGCTCTATGTGGAACGTCTGCGAGGCGTTTACCTATTCGGCTCCTACGCCCGTGGTGACTACGACGTGGAGTCTGACGTCGACGTCCTCATCGTGCTCGACGATTTCTTATCTCACGTTGCCGAGATTGATCGTACTTCGCGGCTGGCGTCCGAGTTATCCCTCAAGTACGGGTTGAGCGTCAGTACGGTCTTCATACGCGAGGCCGGCTGGTTGGCCGGCGACCTTCCGTTCCTTCGCAACGTCCGAGACGAGGTCATGGCGGTATGGGTTGCTTGAAGGCCGAGTAAGTGGCGATCATGCTCTCTTAGGCCCGTGAATTCCTCGCCGCTTGCCGAGCCCTCGTAGAAGATCATCCTACCATGTAGACTGGAGCCACTCCTCGTTTATGTCAGGGGCGCTCCTCGCTTGTGCGACAGTCGAGACGCCGTCTCGCCCTCACGGCAGAATGGAAATCTCGTGAGGGGCGGTGCGGGTTTGTCCGGCGGGCAAACCCCGCCCTACGGCTTCTGAATTCTGGGTTCTTACTGATTTCCCGACTGAACATCCAGCACATACACCCATCGCAGGGCGCTCGTGTCGATCGGGCAGCGGACGACGAGTTGCCGAAGCTGTCGTTGGGCGGGATCGTCCTCGACGGCCTCGATGAGCCCCATCACCATCGCGACGGGGAGGTCACGACCGGTGCCGGGTGAAACCACGAGGTCGCCGGCGACGATGGCCTGTCCCTTCACGTAGTCCTCGTGGACGCCTCGCACGACCATCTCGCCCTTGCCGCGGCCGGTGAGGAAGAAAACCGCTTCGTGACCGGGCTCCGCCCAGCGGGCGCCGCCGCGGAAGTCCTCCGGTGACGGCAAGACGCCGAATTTCGTGCCTTCGATCCGGCCGATCCACGCTTCAGCGCGGGCGTCCACGTCGCTGAGCAGAACCACCCGCGACGAAAAGGGGGTCGCCTCCTCGATACGACCGATTAGGTACTCGCGGGCCAGCACAACCATGCCTTGGTCAACCCCGTCGCTGGTACCGGTGTCGAGAAACCGCCTCGAGGCCACCCACGCCTGCAATTGCACGCCCTTGCGACGCCCGGCGCTCAGGAGTGCGGCGTCGCGCCAGCTTGCAGGATCATGGGCGATCACGCGGGCCGGAACCAGCCGGCCCTCCCGCACCGCCGATCGGTCGAAGAACTTCTTCAGGTACATCTCGACCGTCCCCTTTTCGGCCTGGATTTCATGAAGCATCGACTGGACCGAGATGGTCTCGTTGCGCATGGCCTCCAATTCGCGCTTCAACTTCTCGTATTGCTCGATCGGGACCGTCGAGCGATTGCCCTGCGTGCTGGGAGATCGATCCGAGCCGGCCGTCAGCGTGTACAGCCCGTCCTGGAAGGGGACCGCGATCTGGCGGATCGTCTTGAGCGGATTCGTCCACCGGGCCGGCAGGATCATCAGAATCACCGAGCACGCCATCAGGAGTGCGAAAACACCATTTCGACTGGGCCAAGGCATGCGGGCTTTCACGACCCACCTCACACCGCGTATGAACCGCGGGGCACCCGACGGCGATTCCTCTCAGCGATACGGAACATCACATGCACGGGGAATAGGGTATGGAGTTTAGGGTCTAGGGTCTAGTAGTTCATGATCGTTGATGCTGCAGAGACTCGGCGGCTGCACCCCGTTGACTACAACTCATCCTCGTCGGATTCCATCGTATCCTTCCAATCCGCGAGGTTTTCGAGATAAACGCTGGTCCCTCTGGCCACGCACGACAGTGGGTCGTCCACGAGCATGCACCGCAACCCGGTCGCCTTGCTTAAGACCTCGTCCAGGCCTCGCAGGAGCGAGCCGCCGCCCGCCATGTGAACGCCGTTCTCGACGAGGTCGGCCGCCAGTTCGGGCTCGGCCCGCTCCAGCGTCCGCGTGACGCAGTCGATAATCGACCCGATAGGCTCCTTGAGAGCTTCACGTACCTCCTCGCTGGTGACGACCGTCTTGCGAGGCAGGCCCGAGATCATGTCGCGGCCCCGAACTTCTTTGGTCAACTCCTGGGGCAGGGCGCACGCCGATCCGATCTCAATCTTGATCTGCTCGGCCATCTGTGGGCCGATCATCAGGTTGTAGGTCTTCTTCATGTGGTTGATGATCGACTCGTCCATGTCGTCGCCCGCGACACGAATCGATTCGCACACGGCGATGTCGGCCAGCGTCATGATGGCGACCTCGGTGGTCCCGCCGCCGATATCGACGATCATGCTGGCGGTGGGTTCGGCGATCGGCAGACCCGCCCCAATCCCCGCGGCCATCGGCTCCTCGACCAGGTAGACGCGTCGGGCGCCGGCCCGTTCGGCCGAGCCGTAGACCGCCCGTTTCTCGACGGCGGTGATCCCGGACGGGACGGAAATGACCACGCGAGGCTTGAAGAAGTTGCGACGGCCGTGCACCTTCCGGATGAAGTAGCCCAGCATGGCCTCGGTGATGTCGAAGTCCGCGATGACGCCGTCTTTGAGCGGGCGGATGGCCGTGATGCTGCCCGGGGTCTTGCCCAGCATCTCCTTGGCTACCAGACCCACGGCGTTCCCATCCTGCAATACCCGGTTCGTGCCCTTCTTGACGGCCACGACAGAGGGCTCGTTGAGTACGATGCCCTCGCCCTTGACGCACACCAGGGTGTTGCAGGTGCCCAGGTCGATGCCCATGTCGACACTGAAGAGCCCGAGCAAGGAGTCAATAATCACGTCCGTCGCTCCCCGGCAGAACCCAAAAGAGGACGACCCGGTCGCGATGCCTGCCGGAGGTTCGGATCAGGCATCCGACCTAAGGGCGGGATGCCACAACGACCAACCCGCCCCTGTCTCGGAAGGAATGACCTGGCACCTCGAAAGAAACGATCGACGCTATCCCCCCGACGACAACGGTACGATCGTTCCGTAGTAACTGTAGCACACATAGCTCAAATACGCCGTCGCGGTCAGCACAAACAGATTCGCGGTGATCAGCAGGACAGTGTAGACGTCGTTGCGCGGCCTGCTGAACACTGTCGGCGGAACCGGAAGGCGACTCTCGGCTTGCGTCATCTCGGCAACCCTCACACATCCCGAAGGGCCTCACGCGCCCCGTCAGCTTACTCCGCACCAAAGCTTCGCTCGTCGGCCACGCGATCCTGCGGCCGAATCTCCCCGCGTACCAACGTCAGATCGCCTCCGGCGCGATTCGGCTCCACCGTCGTGATCTTGAGCTTCCCCAAGTAGTCCTTGCCTCGATACACAATGAACGACATCCCTTCGGCAACGCCATCGGCCGAGCCCACGCTAATGCTCGCCACCGACCCCTTCACTTCCAGAATCTTGCCTCGAATCGGCGTTCCGCTCACGGCCGGTGCCGCGGCCTGAATCGCCTGTCCGGGCACGGGGGCCGCCGCGGTCCGGCCGGCTTTGCTCGCTCCCGACAGTTGCTGTTCCAATGCGTACCGCTGTTCCTTCAACGCCCGAACCTGCTCGTCGAGGATCGTCACCTGCTGCGTCAATTCCTTGACCCGCTTATTCAGGTCCAGATTTCGTTTCTGGAGATCGATGGTTTGGTCGAGCATCTCCTTGTTGCGAGCCTCGAGCCGATCGGCACGTTTCTTGTCGAGATCCTGCATCTCGAGAACACGCTTCGCGTCCGCTTCAGCAGCCTCGCGTTTGCTCCTTTCAGCCGTCAACTCGCTGTTCTTCTTGCCCAGTTCGCTCTCGGTTTCCGAGATCTTGGCCTGCACGTGCTCGATCTGCGTGGTCAACTGACTGATTTGCCCCTGCAACTGCTGCATGGTGGCCTTCGCCGACGCCGCCATACTGGCCGCCTCAACCCGGGCGGCGGTGGCCTGGGACTTCCAGTTCTGAGCCTCCTTCTTGTAGTCGGTGCTCAGCGAGACGTAGGTGACCGCCACGGCGGCAAAGAACACGGAGAAAAGAGCCAGCAGCACCACGAAGATTTTGGCTGTCGTACTCACGGCGCGCCTCCTTTCGCGTCAAAAGCCGGGCCCGACCGCTCCCGAACGCTCGGGGACAGAGTCGTCCGTCGGCTGACCGTTCGCCTCATCGCGGATCTCTATCCCTTTGGTCACAGGATCCTCCGTTCCGACCGGTAGACAACGGACAGATCCTTCTTGGCGTCGTAAGTCTTGCACGGGCAAGATTTACTGAATATACCATTTTCCGATCGGGCGTTTCAAGGGTCCCGGTGCCAAATCCACACGTTCTTGTCGCCCTCGCGGCGTACCGCGATCGGACCGCATCAAAGGGATGCTTGACCTCTCCTTTAATCGGCGTTTCAATGGTCATTACTCTAGGAGGTGCCGCCGGTGAACGACGGACCTGCCGATGACGGACGAACGATTCCCAATGCCGTCGGCCGATTCCTTGTCACGTTGCAGGGCGAGGATCGCGTCCTCTTGGTCCTGCGTGACCAACTCTATGAGGGAAGCTGGCAAACCATGCGTCAGGACCTGATCGACAGGCGCGAAGGCAAGCCGTACATCTTCAAACTCGCACAGCGAATATCGCAAGACATCGAACGGATTGACCGGCTCTGGGCGTTTGAACGCGAACACGAGGTCAATCTGGCGGACTTTCTGCAAGAGGAGTGCAATTCATGAGATGGATCTCAGCGGCGTCGATGGTGATCGGGGCTCTGGCCGGTCCAGTGGGAGGCGCGGCAACCGATGCGGATCTGATCGAAGCCGGTGCGCTGGCCCCTGCGGATCTGATCAAGTATTGGCAGTGCCCCGTGCCGCTCAAACCGGGTGAGAAGATCACGAGCCTGCATCTCGAAGACGAAACCGTCTACGCCATAACCGATCACGGCGCCATCTACGTCATCGACGCCGATGTCGGATTGGTTCGCTGGTCCGCCGTCGTCGCCGAACCTCCGTTTCAGCTCTTCCCACCCACGCACCCCGTGACCGAGGGGGGCAAGCCGACCACCGAGGTCTATGTCACAAGTCCCACGCGACTGTGCGTTTTCCATCGGTTCACGGGACGCTTGCTGTCCGACCAGAAACTGCCCTTTACCGCTTCCGGTCCGGCCGTCAGCGACGGACGCTCAGTCTATCTCGGCAGCGTCAATGCTCGCTATTGCTCACTCAAGCCCGTGTCGGACGCCGTGACGCTCTTGGAGCCGACCCAGAAAGGCGTCAAGTGGTATGCCGTCGTGATCCTCCCCGACGGCAAGCGGCTCGGTGGAGAAGCGCCGACCCTCGCCAAGGCGCGCGAGTGGCAGGAGAGCATGGTCGCCCGATTGGGCGGACTGCAGTCGGAACGAAAGACGGCCATCATGCGGTGGATGATCGACACGGAGGGAACGGTGGTCGCTCGACCGGCCGTCGTGGTCACTCGAACACTGCCCGACAACAGGGTGGTCTATATCGGATACGTCCCCAGCGACGGCGGCAAGCTCTTCGCGGTCAATCTGGAAAGCAAGACCAAGGTCTGGGAGGCAAGCGCGGCGGGGGCCGTCCTGACGACGCCTCTCGTCGGCAAGGGGATGGTCTGTTTCGCCGGAATGGATCGCTCCGTCTACGGGGTCGATCGGCTGCAGGGCGTTCGACAGTGGCAGTGCTATTTGCCCGTGCCCCTGCGTCGCACCGGAGTCCTTACCGACAAGGTCCTCTATCAGCCGGGTGACCCGTCGGGTGTATACGCCATCGATCCCGTGACCGGCAAGCTCCTGTGGTCTTGCGAGAGGGCAAGCGAGTACGTGGCCGAACAGGATGGATCCGTCTACCTCTTCGATCCCGCCAAGGCCATCGTTCAGCTTGAGGCAACCACGGGGCGGGAGATCCGTGTGATGCCGTGTCCGGACGCGACGTTGAGCGTCGCAAACACCCGCGACACGACCCTTTACTTCGCCGAGCCTCTGGGACGATTGATGTGTGTGAGGCCGAAGGGTGTTCCCTATCTGCGCCGATCGAAGTTCGATGCGGCCTTGGCCGGTGCGTTCGAACCGAAGGGCGCGACGACCCAGCAAGCGTCGACGCGCCGGGCCACGGCCACCGGTCCCGAGGCTGCCGGACCCGACGATCCGCTCCGAAGCCGCAGCGCCATTCCGCCCGCGGTGAATTCCTCCGTCGGTGGTGGCGGCGAGTGAAGTAGTCTGAGCGGCTTCGGGACTGAACGCCGCCCATGAGGCCGGAGAAGCGGACCGTGTCGAAGATGATCGTCCTGGACCTGCGCACGACCCAGCGAAGCCAATTCGTCGACATGACGCATCGTGTGCAAGAGGCGGTGTCCGACTCGGGGGTCCGTCAAGGCGCGGTGGTTTGCTACGTGCCTCACACCACGGCCGCGGTAACCATCCAGGAGAACGCCGACCCGGACGTCACGCGCGATCTGGCCTACAAACTGTCCGACCTGATCCCCCAAGGGGATGAGGGGTTCCGGCACAACGAGGGAAACAGCGACGCCCATCTCAAATCGTCGCTGCTCGGCGTATCGCAGGTCATTCCGATTCGCGACGGACGGCTCGCCCTGGGCACGTGGCAGGCCGTCTACTTCGCCGAGTTCGACGGTCCACGCCATCGCCAAATGCTCGTTCAGGTCTTGCCGGCGGAGTAGTCTGGAGCGTCAGACCGGCGCGGGAACGTGCGGGAACACGCCGTCGCCGCCGCTCGCCTTACAGACGTACATGGAACAGTCGGCGGTCGCGATCAACTCCCGTGCCGTGTTGAAGCGCCCGCCCACGAGACTCGCCACGCCGATACTGAGCGTCACGCCCTTCGCCGCCGGTAGCTCGGCGGCTCGCAACTGGTGAAAGCGGTTGGTGATTCGCTCCGCGCACCGGAAGGCCTCGTCGGTCGAGCTCTGCGGCAGCAGGACGATGAACTCGTCGCCCCCGAATCGGGCGGCCACATCCGAACTGCGAACCGAGTCCGCAATCGAGCGAGCGGCCGTTTGGAGCAGCCGATCGCCGGCGAGGTGACCCAGCTCGTCATTCGCCCGTTTGAACCGATCGACGTCGATCATCATGCATGCGAGATCCTCATCGTATCGCATCGCGCGGGCCACGAGCATGTCGACCACTTCGTTGACGTACCGCCGGTTGTACAGCCCCGTCAGCGGATCGCGCAACGCCGCGTCGCGAAGCTGGAGATTCACGGCCTCCAGTTCCGCGTTCTTGTGCCGCAACTCCTCACAACGATTCGTCAGCTCCTCTTGGAGTCGGGTGACATTGGACTTCAGCGAGGCCATCACCAGGTTCTTTTCGACCACCACCGGCAGGACGTCGAGATAATCGTCCGTCTTGACGATGTAGTCGGCCGCGCCCCCGCGGATGGCCGAGGCCGCCGCGTCGCTCGACCGCAGGCTGGTGACCATGACGATGGGACAGGCAGCTCGCGTCTTGAGCCGCTGAACGAGTTCAAGACCGGTGCAATCGGGCAGATGGTAGCCCAACAGGATCAGGTCGAACGGTTTCAACTCCAACGTGTCGACGTCCGCGGCGGAGGACGCCGAGACGACGCGTCCGCTGGGGAAGCGGGCCTCGAGGCGCGCGGTGATTTGCGCCACTTGATCGGCCTTGCTCTCGACGATCAAGATGTACGGCCAGGGTGTCATCGCGGCCTCCTCGCCGGAGGGGGAGCGCATAGGCCTCCTTCTATTTCTGATACGATTTGGACACACCTTCGGCAACGAATCCGTGCACTTTCGCTGAAATGATTAGCCTTGCGGTGACCGCCGTCGGGTTCACGCGACTTCCCCCAATCCGGTGCGATCGTTACCTGAATGCAGCAAACTTTACCAAAGGGCGTCCGGTTTTCTAGGTCGTGTATTGACGACCAAGAAAGTTTATTGTCACCACCAGCGGTCTGGAATACTTGATATAATCCTACTTGGAATGCGTAAATCGTGTCGAGAAACGCCAATAGATTAGTGTCATTTCGCAAAAATTTAGCATTTACACCTTGCCTTAGCATTATCGGACGTGTATATTGTGGTAGTTGACACCTATGGAGTGGGTAGTTATGGCAATTAATGCCACTGAGAATAGTTTCCCCCCCCCCACACACAATTAAGACATCACAACAGATGTTTAGGCGCTCCGCTAGATCGTATCGTAGTGATTCCGCGATCTGTCCACTGGCTGATTTCCTCGGGCTGTTGCGCTCTTCGTTTCATGGAGAGCGCAGACATGATGCCTAGGCGCAAGACGCCGAGGGTTCGCGCCGGGCTGTGCGCTCCTGACCAGTGTTTGGCTCAACGCCTGTCTCGGGCAGGACTCGCCCAGGGCAGCGCCGAACACTGTGTGCACTGCGGAGGCGACGGTGGCAGCTTACAAGGCGGGCTTGAGCCGTGCTTTCGCTTGTCTGATGGTCTGCTGGCGGGCAGCATGAACCGAGCCGAGCGGCGCAAGTCGCCGGTCCGTTGTCTCGCCCCTGTTGAACACGGGCCATTCTTGAGACACGAGCGTTCGTGCTTCTTTTCTGAACCTTGACCCCCCGAGGCAGGGGAGCTCGTCAAACACAGGATCGCATTTTTGAGGAGGATGACCGATGCTACGCCCCAACCTTCAGAGGTCGATCGGCAGGGTCGGCGGAGTGGTTCTGTTGGTCCTCTCGGCTGTCGGCGGTGCCGCCGCATTCGCCGCCCAACCCATCGGGTCCGCGGCCGAGTCCGCGCGTGCTGAAAAGGATCCGTCCCTGACGGACCTCTTGAACCGATGTGCCGGACTCGCGGTGGAGGATCGATACGCCGAGGCGCTCGACGGGATCATCGCAGCCTTCGAGACCCACCCGGACAGTGCGTGGGATTTGAACACCTTCTGGGGCGCCCTGATCAGGGGATTCGAGTGGTTCGGCAGGCTCTCCGACGACGAGCAGGAACGCGTACTCGCCCGCTACGCCAAGCCGCGATCCGGACAGGGCAAGACGCAGGCGCCCCTGTTCAATCAGTTGACCGACTGGATGCACGACGTCTTGCCGGCGACCTCCTTGAAAAGTCCGGGTGGCAAGCTCGCCTTGGCCACGTGGTATTGGCAGGCAGGCCACCATGCCCGGGCGGTGGCCTATGGAATGGGCGTGTTTCAAACCAGCCCCGACACCCTTGCGGGCCAGACCGCGATGATGGCCTTGGTGGCCGGACAATACTTCCGGTGCGGTCATGAGGGGGCCCTGCGAACCGTTCAGATGGCGGTCCGGTTGGCCCCGAACGGCCAGACGACGGGCTGGGGAATTTGTCGCGTCGTGCTCTACCTGTGCGATCGGAGGCAAGTGGAGCGAGCCAAGGCGTTCTGCCGAGAGGTCCGCACCGCCGCCCCGGGCACCCTGGCGAGCGCGGTGGCGGACCAAGCCCTCGGGATGATTGGCGACATCGAGGCGATGGCCTACCCCCAGGCCCTTGAACGAATGTGGGAGCTCCGGGCATACGCCATGCCCGGTCCGGCCAAGGACATCCTGGGGACGTTGCTGCCGGGCATCGCCTCGCCGACGGACCTGAAGGCCCTGGAGGCACAAGAACGCGTCGACGAGCTGACGCGGGCGGCTCAAAAGGAAGTCGAATGGCGGCGCGACCCGCTGCGAACGGCGTTGGCCCACGTGGTGCTTGCCCATTGCGCCTTCCTCCGGGCCAAGCCGAACCAAGCGGTCGAGCACTACCAGTCGGCCCTCGACACCAATCACCCCGACGTGGAGGAGTACGTTCTGGCGCAACTGGGCGAGCTCCTTTCCCGGAGCGACCCGCCCCGGGCTATCGAATGCCTTGAGAGGCTGCGGCGTCGTCACGGTGGCGGAGCGGCCGGTTGGGAATGGCAGGACAAGGCGCTGGCCGAGCTCTACCAGAGTCAAGGTCGCTACGAGGAGGCCTTGCAAACCTACCGTGACCTCGAAGAGCGCTGTCGAAAGAGATGCACGCTCGTGGACGTCCGAAGCGACTGGATGAGCGCGTCCGTCGTCGCCTGCCTGCGCGGTCTGGGGCGGGACCAGGAGGCGGATGATTTGGCCGAGGAGGTCCTGAGAGGTCACCACTATGACGCCCCGATCGAAACGCTGACCGACGGGCAGTTGAGTGACCTCCATTTCCTACTGAACCGCATGGGTCGCAACCAGGAGGCGGAACAGTACCGTCAAGAGCAATCCCGACGGCAGAAGGCGATCGAGTCTCGAACGTCGCGACGGTGACCCGCACGGAGGCGTAGCGTTGAGCGTCCCGCCCTTGAAATCGCGGTCCGGATGACCGTGATGCGCGGGAGGCGATGACGTTCTGGTGACGTATGGGACAGCGCGAACCGAGCCGAGCGGCGCGAGCCACCGGTCTACTGTTTGCGTCGATCCAATCCTATCGACAAACGAAAGACAGAGGAGGTGTGGCCATGGATTTCAGGCGGATAGTCTTGCGGGTTGTGGGTGGGGTGCTGGGGCTGTTGGCGGGGCTTTGGCTGACGGCCATTCCGGCCTGTTGCTGCACATCGGCGGACGTCACGATGAGCGGCCCGTCGGTGCTGGAGGTATGCGAGGTGGCCGAGTACGTGGCGGCGGGACAGCCGCAAGGAGGTGATTATCAATGGTCGGCCGGCGTGGGCGAGATCGTGAGCGGGCAGGGGACGAGTCAGATCCAGTACAAGGCCCCGGACGACCCGGAAGTAGGGAGCGTGGTGATCTCGGTGACGTACTCGGTCCCGTGCCCGGACGATCCGAACGAGACCATCCACGCCGGCACCTCCATGGTCGTCGCCATCACACCAAAGGATTGCACAAACGGCGGCCCGGGCCCGGACGATCTGCATGTCTCTACTGATGGTATATGGACTTTGCATATCAACGATCCCTCTGACCGTGAGACACTGACAGCCGGGGGCAGCATAGATCCGGAGAGCACAGAGTGTGGCTGCGCAAGGTGCGGGGGCAACGGCATAGATCTCGGGGCCACAGAGTGGCAGAGCCTTGATCCCAATCATTTGGAGGTTGCGCCTTCGCTTGGTTACAGTACAAACGTCCACTCTATTTCTAAGACTCGGGGACAGTATCACGTTCGGGCGACGTTCCATGATAAGGCCGAGCCGAACTACTGCAATGACGACGAGGGGAGTAGCTGGTCGGTGACGAAGACCTTCCAGACATTTCGCGTTGGGGCTCGCGTCTCTGTCAGTGGAGTCGAGCCAGCGACGCTGTGGGAAGATGATGCCGTCGAGTCCAAAACCGTCCCGAAAACCCTTGATGAGGTGGACATCCAACGACTGACAAGTAACCCTGAGACAGTATCATTCTCAGACTACCAAAAAGCGGAATGCGTGGGCACTTTTGCGCTGCTCGCGGACCCGAGCTGCGGAATGAAGGGGTTCGTCCACGCTTACATTGGTGGAGCCAATAGTACCGGACGGGCTGGGGTCCGTGTATGGGATTCTGATTTCGAACCAGATAAAGGAAACATAACCGTTACAGTAGAGATTATACCTGGCATCGTTAGTATTTCAACCACTTACGATAACAAAGGGGACGACGTAATGAGCGGTGCAGGAGTCGGATATGGGGCTACGATAAAGGGAGGGGGGAGCAGTGAAAGGAAAGTTGAGATCGTCAGCACAACGTACGAGCCAACGGCCAACACGCTTAACATCCCGGCGTGGAGTTCAAACACCACGCTTTCGGGATCGCCAGGAACTACGAGCCAGGGGGAGGTAGAGGTAAACGTCAGCATCGCGATAGACGACGGGTCTCCTGAGACCCGGGCGTATGCCCGTGCGCACTGTACGGAGAGCTGCGGAAACGTCCCTCCTACCGTCGAGTGGAAGCTGACAGCCAGACCGGTGTACCGGCGGCAATAGGGGCCTCCATCAAGGCCGTCGGGGGAAGGATGCTCCTTCGTCCACTCCTCGCGTGGGAAGTGGGGGCGAGTCCGCAGAAGTTGGTTTTGGAGGAACGGACCATGTGGAACACGAGACGAGACGGAATTCTCCGGTGGGCGGTCGCTCTTTGCGTAATCCAGTATCCCATGCCAAGTCCGCTGAGCGGTGCCGAGCAGACCGTAAAGACTCCTACGAGACCCATGCTGTCTCCACGCGGCGAGGACTGGTCGACCGAATCGCCGCAGGTGATGGCGAGGTTTATCGAGCTGAAACGGCGAGTGGGAGAGAACGCGCCCGATAGCCAGACCCCGGACGACGAGCGGGTACGCTGGCTTCAAGAGCGCATCAAGGAGTGGACGGAATTCGTCAGAGACTTCCCCGACTCGAAGCTCTGCGTTCACGCCTATCGGCTGTTAGCGTTCTACTACGGCGGCGCCGCTCCCCCTTCGAGCCGGGACTATGCCAAGGCGAGCGAATGTAACCGCCAGGCCTTCGAGCGATTCCCCGAACTTCTCTCTGTCGAGACCCTCACTGCTCGTAAGGATTATATTGGATGCAGTCTGGACGCTAAGGAAAGGACGCGGAGAAGCGCCTGTTTCTACAGTTGGTTGAAGACGGAAGCGCCGGACCTAATCGAGTGCTGCCCCCCGAAGATCAACGGCTTTGGCTACTATATTCCCCAGATACCAGAGATCTATGGGAATGCCGGAAGCCTGATCCGCGGCGAAGACCCTATTGCAGCAGCCAAAGAATTCCTTCGGTCCATAGTCAGAATGGACACTGAATTTGTTGAGGACTACATGATTGGATCCGTACGACACGGTCCGTTGGAAGTGGGGTGGATCATTCTTGAGGAAGTGGGTGACCTGTTGCCCGAGCCGGTGCAGGCGGAGATTGCCGCGGCAACGGGGGGCCGGGAGGCGCGGAGTGCGTCGCAACCCGCCTCA
>CAZQTW010000061.1:0-37993 GCA_964596165.1 uncultured Planctomycetales bacterium
CCCAGCGCCACCGCCAAACCCGGTAGGACGACAATTTGCGCCGGATGGAGCGTCAGTCCCAATCCGGCCAAGGCACAGGTTCCAATGAGGGGGGCGGGATGGCCGGAGCGCAAGTATCGACAGAGTGCCCAGAGGAGCATCGCATTGGGAAAGACCAGCCACATCGGCTCGAGAGCATACCGGCTCGACATGATCAGCCAGGGATACCCGGCCGCTATGGCAGCGGCAGCCAGTGCGGTCCACCGGCCCAACAGGGGGCGCACGGCCGCCCAAATGACCACGACGGCCAAGACGGCCATAACCGCCACCGGAACCCGGGCCGTCCAGACGCTCGTTCCGAACAGCGGTCGCATGGCCGCCATGACGACCGTCTGAACCGGCCCGATGTAGCCGATGTTGGGGTTCCAGGATAGTTCTCCGTAGGTGCAGAATCGATAAGCGAGTAGACCGACCTTGCAGACATCGCAACTGATGCCCGGCCAAATATCCAAGAGATAGAATCGGGGCACCGTAGCCGCCACGACGATCGCGGCCAGCAGGACCCACTCGATGCCGGTGGTCTTGCCCGTCGTCGAAGGACCCACCGGGGCGGCGCCGGTCCCGCATTTGTCGTTGTTCAGTGCTGTTGGAGTCGCCCGAACCCGGCGCGAGGGTCGCGCCGCTGAGCGTCTTGGTCTTGGCGGACGATTAGGCATGCTCATGCACTGCAAACCGGGCGGCGAGGGGTCCGGCGGTCGACCCTCGGCACGCGAGATCCGAGGTCCTTGTGTTGTCCGGCCGGCCGACACCCGCACCGGTTGACGACCCGGCAATCATCGGCTCGATCTTGCCCGGACGTCTCGCGGACAATCGCGGCGTGTGAACCGAGCTCCGCCGGCAAGGCGAACGACCGGAACGAAAGACGCCTCATCCAAAGGCCTCGTGTCGAACGCCTTGGCCCTCCGACACGCTCTGATTGTACGCGCCCGCCGGCACACGTCGAGCCCGTTTGGTCCTGAAACGCAATGGCACGCGCGGTCCGTTTCCACATCGAATCGGCAACGCTAATTGAGGGAGAATATGTTGGACTGGACCAGCCGTAGTTGTATACTGACTCGGTTGCCAGGACGGGTGCCTGCGCCCGGGGCGGCACGGAGCGCCGAGGCAGGCGTGGGTGCTCACAGCGCACCGAAGGTGAGGATCTTCGAGGTCGCCAGTGGATGTGCACCGACGGCAAGGGCTGAGACGGCCGGGTGGTCGGTCGGCCGGACTTCGGTTGCCCGTGGGGGCTTGACTCCATGCAAGAGCGTACGACGCGGGTTATCTACAACATTTGGTCGCATTTCTATGATGCCTTGCTGACCAAGTTGGTTCAGCGCCGCCAGGAACAAGCGATTGCCCGTATGGATCTGCGTCCGGGCGAGTGGCTCCTGGACATCGGGATCGGCACGGGCCTCAGCCTGGATTTCTATCCCCGGGCCTTGAATGTGGTGGGTGTCGATCTGAGCGAGGGCATGTTGAGCAAGGCCCATGAGCGTATTCGTGGCAATCAACTGTCCCGCTGCCGTCTGGCGCTTGCCGATGCCCTTCGCCTTCCCTTTGAGGACAACAGCTTCGACCACATCCTCGTCAGCCACGTCATCACGGTGGTCAGCGACCCCGTACAACTCATCGAGGAAATCCGGCGGGTCGGCAAGCCCGGCTGTCGCATCGTCATCATCAATCACTTCCAGTCGGGCAACTCGATTATGGCCCTGCTCGAGAAGTGGCTCTGTCCCCTATGCCAGAAGATCGGATGGCGCAGCGACCTGGCCCTCGAGGACCTCATGAAGCAGACCGGACTGGATGTGGACTTCCGATATAAGCTCGACCGGTTGGATCTGTGGGAAACCGTCTTCGTGACGAACAACTCGTCCGCGACCGACATGCGGGCCGCGGGCGCGTCGGCCGCCTGATGTTCTACCATGCCCATTGACCGCACGACGTTGCGGCTGATCTACCTCCGGCGCGTCGTTGTCACCTTGGCCAATATCCTCGGTCCTCGCACTTCGACGGCCTATGCGCGATGGCTGGCGAGAGGCGTCTTTGATCTGAATCCTCAAGCCAAGATCGACGCCATGAACAACATCCGAGCGGCGTACGGCGACCGTGTGTGCCCGGCGCAAATCGAGGCGCTGACCCGCTCGACCTTCGAGAATATCGCCACGTTCTGGGTGGAGATCTTCAGCTTGAGTCGCAAGCTTCGTCCGAGTTCGTGGCGGCATTACGTCGAGGTGGAGGACGAGTCGTTCTTTCGGTCCGTTGCCGAATCGCAACGTGGGGCCATATTCGTCACGGCCTATCTTGGAAACTTCGCAATCGCGGCCTACGCCGTCGCCCAGATGCTCAGGCCGCTGTACGTGGTGATCGATGAGGCCCAACACCCCGTGCTCCGATCATGGCAGGATGAGCTTTATCACCAGCCCAATATCAAGCTCCTCTCTCGCCGACAGGCGCAGGTGGGGCTGGCTGACCTCTTGCGGAACGGGCAGAAGGCGCTCTTGGTCGGCGAGCACGTTCGAAGTCGGGGACGGGCGATTGAGATTCCGTATTTGGGAGGAGTGTGCCGCTGTTACCCGACGGTCGGCTTGTTGGCACGCTGGTGCGACGTGCCCGTTCTGATGGTCTCGGCCCGACGGACTAACGACGTTTTCCGCCTGGTTGTCTCCGGTAAGCGTATTGTGGACCCCCGCGAGGTCGAACATGAGGATGATCCAACGGCCGAAATCACGCGGCGGTATATGAGCGCCCTTGAGTCGATCATACGGCAATGGCCTGAACAGTACCTCTGGACACGGATACTGGTGCCGGACGACAAGGGCGCCAAGCGGCGCCCGCCTGGTGAGTCTTCCGGCCCGTCTCCATCTGTGCAGCCCCGCGTTGATTCTCCAAACGCTTGATGGGGAATGATTTGACGAAGTGACGGATCGGCGTCACCCATTGACACGCCAAGTCGAACAGGGCTAGAATGATGCCCTTTGTTCGGCCGGTGAAGACTCCACCGCCGGCCGTGCGGGTACTGGGAACAGGCGGATCGAACCGTTTTGGATACCTTCTTCCGGCATAGGGCGTACTGTGTAGTGGCCGTGATAGGGGCCCTAGTGGGCGTCTGTCACGCTGCCGACAACGCCCCCACGACGGCGCCCTACGACTTAGATGATGCCACCACCCCCTTGCTCCCTACAGGAATCAGCGACTTCGACGTGTGGATGTTCGGAAAGTTCGCTTACACCTGGATGGAGAAGGGCGTCAACACGAACCTCTATCGCGGCCGGTTCGAGCTTCGTCTGGGCCGTCGCGTCCTCCGCAGTGATGAGGCCGTCATCTGGATCACGAATTCTAAATGGCGGGATCGACCATTCACCAAGCTTGACGTCTTCTTGTGGCAGAATGCCGAGATCCGCGAGCCGGCCGGAACGGTCAGCAGCGGACCGGTCTTCCTGGTGACGGTCCAGACCTTTGGGGCAGTGAATCTTCGGGCCGACGCCACGAGCATGGATTCGCAGGCCGACACCCCCCTGTACAAACAGGCTGTCGAGACCCGCCGGTTGATTGACGCTCGCGAGGCAGCGGAGGCCGAGGCGCACCCTGCGGTCGCGGGGACCAAACCGCCTCCCGGTCACGAATCCGACCCGGTCCAGGTCAGGGCGACCGATCCAAGAGCGGGGCTGCCGAAGATCCTGAAGGGTCCGAAGCAAGTAACCTATCGCGGAAAGGACCTCCAGGTTGACACGAAAAAGGGCATCGTGACGGCCATCGGAGACGTCTACGTCACCCAGAGCGGTGAGGGTCCGGCGGATCTGCTGGAAATCAAGGCGGACGCCGCCGTTCTGTTTCTCGGCGAAGGGGCCACGGGCGGCGGGTTGGAGACCTTGGTCGGCGAAGAGGGGCGGTCCGCAAAAAAGAGGTCCGCCACGACCGACCCGATCAAGCTCGAAGACGCCGGTCGAGACGATGGGACGCCGAAGCCCGGTCCGAGGCCCGGTCGTTTGCCTTCCGACCCGCTGCGGCAGCGTGCGAAGGAGGGCAGCGAAGAACTCTCGGAAGCCGAACCCAAAGGGACCGATCAATCCGTCAGCGACATGGTCAACGGGGCCTACCTCGAAGGCGACGTGGTCCTTTCGAGAGGCGATCGGATGATCCGCGCCTCGCAGATCTACTACGATTTTGAAAACAGCCGGGCCCTGATCCTTGATTCGGTGATGCGGGTGGCTCAGCCCGACCGAAAGGTGCCGGTGTACGTCCGCGCTGAAACGGTGCGCCAGTTGTCGAGCACGGAGTATATGGCCACCGGCGCCAAGGTCACCAGCAGCGAGTTCTACACCCCTCATTACTACATCGGGGCCGACCGGGTTTACGTGCGCGACAAGACGGTCCGCGACTCGACCGGACAGATCGTGGGGCTCACGGCCGGCACCTACGAGATGCACAACAGTACCTTCAACATCGGCGGCGTGCCGGTGGCTTACTGGCCTTACACCCGCGGCGACTTCAAGCAGAGCGAGATGACGCTGCGAAGCCTCCGGACGGGTTACAGCAGTGATTTCGGCGCCACCTTTGAAACCAAGTGGTACCTGTTCAACTTGTTGGGAGTGGAGCCGCCGAAGGGATATGACGCCTGGCTGAATCTGGACTACTACAGCAAACGCGGGCCCGGCGTCGGAATCAACATCGACTACGAGCGAGAGAGCTACTACGGACTCTTCCGCAGCTACTACATCTACGACCATGGCGAGGACGATCTCGGACCTTTCGCGGACAACACGCCGGACACGGAGAACCGCGGCCGAGCCACGTGGCGTCATCGACAGTACCTGCCCAAGGATTGGGAGCTGACCTTCGAGGCGAGCTACATCAGCGACCCCGGCTTCCTCCAGGAGTACGAGGAGAGCGAGTACTTCGAAGGCAAAGAGCAGGAGACGTTGGTCTATCTGAAAAAGCAGAAAAACCACTGGGCGTTTACCGCCCTGGCGCAGTGGCGGGTTCTGGATTTCCTGACGCAGACGGAGCACCTCCCCGACCTGGCCTTCCACCTGATCGGGCAGGACATCGGGGGTGTTGCCACGTTGTTCAGCGAAAGCCATGCGGGCATCGTTCGGTACCTGCCGGACGATCGGCGGGTCTTCGACACCAATCGGTACAACGACAACACCGATCGGAGTCCGTATACCCCCCGGTTGGATGAGCGGGCCGAAATCGACTTGCCGTTGACACTCGGTCCGCTGAAGATCGTGCCGTTCGCAATGGGTCGCGGCAATTACTGGAGCTCGTCGCCGACGTATGCCGAGATCGACGGGATTCACGGATCCGTCTGGCGCGGGTTCCTCAATTACGGATTGCGAGCCGACACCTATTTCTCTCGGGTCTATCCGGACGTGCAGAACCGTCTGTTCGACATCAGCGGGATCAAACACATTATCGAGCCCCAGGTCGTCGCCTGGATGTCGCATTCGAACGTATCCAGCATGGACATGTATCCCTTTGACCAGGGCATCGAGACGATCGACGATTTCGACGGGGTGAGCGCCAAGATCAGGCAACGGTGGCAGACGAAGCGAGGCGGGGCGGGCCAGTGGCGCGTCGTCGATCTGCTGACGTGGGACCTCGGGTTTGGGGCCTTCGCCGACGGGCGCAAGGATCAGATCACGCACGGCAACACCATCCTGAGTCGACCCGAGGATTCGATCACGTCGAATTACATCAGCACCGCGTTGAACTATCGACTGAGCGACACGACGGCCTTCTTGTGGGACTTCACCTGGGACATCGACCGGGATCGGGTGGGTAAGACCGACGTGTCGATCGCCGTGGAACGTCAACCTCGCCTGGGTTACTTCTTGGGCTGGCGGTACATCGACGTGACCGAGAGCAACCTCTTCGGCGGGGGTATGAACTACCAGATCAACGAGAAGCACACGGTGGCGGTCCGGGCCTATTACGACCTCGTGGAAGGCAGGATGGCCGATTGGACCGCGACCCTGGTCCGCAAACTGCCGCGATGGTACGTCTCGCTGACATTCGGGTACGACGGGGTGGACGACGACTGGAGCCTTACGGCGGCGGCCTGGCCCGAAGGCCTGCCCGAAGCCACCCTCGGATCGCGACGATACACGGGCCTGGCGCAGACCACGGGCATTCGGCCTCAACGGACCCACGGCGCCTTGCCGGCCGCCACGCCCACGCCGCCGGTTCAGGCGGACTGACCCGGCCGTTGCGTCAGGGTTCTTGGGTTGAGACGGAATGGAACGGGTCATGAGTCTTGCCGGCGTTGCGGTTCCCATCTCCGCAAGGCAAGGGTGAAGACAAGAATCGGTTGAGTCAACGTCATCGAGGACAGAAGGGATGGACTGATGCGAAGCACATGGACTCTGATCACCATGGGGGTCGTAGCGGCGGCGATGTGTCTGTTTGTGGGGTACCGTTCCAGCCAGGCCCAGGCGCCGGGACCCGCTCCAAAGTACGGGGTGGTCGATCTGGCCGAGGTCATGCGGCGGTATGCCGACGTCGAGGAGATGAAAACCAAGCTGGAAGCCCGGGCGGAGAAGTTCAAGCAGGAAGGCCAGACTCGCCAGCAGAAGATCGAGGATCTTCGATTCCAGAGGGATCAGAAGCATCCGGACAGCCCGGACTGGTTCAAGCTTCAGAAGGAGTTGAACCGGCTCACGGTCGAACTGGAACTCTGGAGCAAGTTCGAGAAACAGGACATTCAATCGGAAACACAGGAACAGCAGAGCAACGCCTATAAGCGAATTCTCGCGGCGGTCGACACCGTGGCCAAGCAACGCGGTCTGGATATGGTCCTCCAATTCGATCGCGTCGGGCTGGACGACCCCAACGACATCGTGTCGCCGCAGCGGATGGCGGTTCGCGCGCTGATCTACGCGTCGCCGACCGTGGACGTCACCAAGGAGGTCATCGCCCGAGTGAATCAGGCATCGGGCGCCAAGGCCTCGGAGAAGAAACAATAGCAGCAGGAAGAACCGGCGTGTGGAAGCGAGACCTTCTGAAGCCGGGCACGGGTCCGGCAATCCGCTAAGGCGGCATGGGAGCCAATCATGTCATTGAGACTGAATTCATCGCGGTGGATGTGGGGGATGGTGTTGGTGAGCGGCGGTCTGATCGGGGCCATACTGAGTCGGACCCATACGCGCGCCGCCGAGGGGGCGGCCGCGCTCAAGCCCGCCGTCGTCGGCGTGGTTGATCTGTTTCAGGTTCTCAACGAATCGCGAATGTACAAGGATCTGAAAGAGGAGCTGAAGCAATCGGCCGACGAGAAAAAGAACGAAGCCTCCCGCCGAGAGGACAGGGCGAAGCAGGCCCAGCAAACCATGGAGGCTTTCAAGCGAACCGCCCCGGAGTTTCGGGACAAGTTCAAGAACTTCGTCGATTCGGCCGTGGACTACAACGCCTACGTCCGGCTCAGCCAGGCCGAACAAGTGCTGATGCTGAACCGCGGCACCTGGCGAGTCTACCAGGCCATTCTGGAGACGATCAAAGTCGTGGGCAAGGAGAAGGGCATCGACTTGGTCCTCTACCTCGACGACTTTGAACCGAATATCGAAGACACCCAGCGACTGCTCGGTCAGATTCGCGCGCGGAAAGTCCTTCACGCTTCGGGCGAAGTGAACATCACGCAGGCGGTGTTGGAACGATTCGACCTGGATTACCAGAAGAACCGTTCAGGGGCTCAAACGGCACCCAAGTAGGACGCGCAGGCCATGACGGTGGGAGCATCATTGGCGGAACTGGCCGGCGCCGTCGGTGGCCACGTCCGCGGCGACGCGAGCCTGATTGTGACCGGCGTGTCCGCGATCGGCGAGGCGGGCCCCACGGAGATCACGTGGATCGTCGGCCCACAGTACGCGAGCCGGTTGGCGACCAGCCGAGCCGGCGCCGTCATTGCGTCTCGTGATTTCGGCCCCACACCGATGCCCGCCATCCTCTGCGAGGATCCGGAAACGGCGATCGCCACGGTCCTCGAACGCCTGGCGCCGCCGGTCTGGCGACCGGAACCCGGCATCCATGCGACGGCCCTGGTGGCGCCCACCGCCCGGCTCGGCCGGGACGTGGCGATCGGTCCCTATGCCGTTGTCGGTGAGCGGACGACCGTCGGCGACCGCACCCTGCTCCATGCCCATGTGGTCATCGGTCCCGACGTGACGATTGGGTCGGATTGTCTCTTCTGGCCCCACGTGGTGGTGCGTGAACGGTGCGAAATCGGCTCGCGCGTCATCGTGCATCCCCACGCAACGATCGGGGCGGACGGATACGGATACCGGTTGGTCGAGGGCCGACATCGAAAGGTTCCGCAGATCGGCACCGTGCGAATCGAGGACGACGTGGAGATCGGCGCGGGAACGTGCATCGATCGGGCTAAGGTCGGCCGGACGGTCGTCGGCCGCGGTACCAAGATTGATAACCTCGTGCAAATCGCCCATAATGTCAACGTGGGCCCGCATTGCCTGCTCGTCGCCCAGGTGGGAATCAGCGGGTCGGTGACGTTGGGTTCGTATGTGGTGCTGGGTGGCAAAGCCGGCGTCCGCGATCATGTGAGCATCGGCGACGGGACGCAGGTGGCGGGGTACGGCGGCGTGTGGCGGGACGTTCCCGCGGGAGTATCGGTTGCCGGAATCCCCGCTCGCGACGGACGGCTTTGGATTCGTCAGCAGATGTTGTTGGATCGGCTTCCGGAACTCCACGCCCGGGTTCATCAGCTTGAAAAAAGAGTGGCAGGCCTTGAAGCGGCAGCAGACCATCCGCAAGACCATTGAGCTGACCGGGCGGGGCTTGTTCACCGGCCAGGAGGTGACGGTCCGGCTGCGCCCCTCGCCTCCGGACACCGGGGTGGTGTTTGTACGTCCCGATCAGCCCGGTCCCGTTCGCATTCCGGCAATCATCGACAATGTGGCCAAACGCGCAAGAAGGTCGTCGCTCCGCAACGGAACGGTATCGATTGAGACCGTCGAGCATTTCATGGCGGCCGTCGTCGGGGCGGACATCGACAACCTGGAGGTAGAACTGACGGGACCGGGTTGCGAGCTTCCCGCCGGTGACGGCAGCGCAATGGTGTTTCTCGATGCCCTTCGTGAGGCCGGGCTTGAAGAGCAGGAGGCCGAACGACGCGTCTATCAGATCACGCAGCACGTCCGCGTCAGCGAGGGAGATGCAAGCATTGACGCCGTGCCGGGCGATCCGGAGGTGCTGGACATCCTCTACGACCTCGACTACGGCGACAGCGGACCGATCGGGCGACAATTGCTCGCCGTCCGCGTGACGCCCGAGACCTTCGCCTCGGAACTCGCGTCGGCCCGGACGTTCCTGCTGGAAGACGAGGCAAAGGCCTTTCAGGCCCGCGGACTGGGAGCTCATCTGAGCTACCAAGACGTCCTGGTCTATGGTCCGAACGGTCCGATCGGTAACGAACTTCGATACGCCAACGAGTGCGTCCGACACAAGATCCTCGACATGGTCGGCGATTGCATGCTGATCGGCCGCCACCTGCGAGGGCGTCTGATCGCCCGCAAGTCGGGCCACTCGCTCAATCACGAGATGGTTCGCCAACTTCTCGAGGTGCTGCGGGCCCAGGAGTTGGAGACCCGCCTGACCGGCGAGGCGGTCATCGATATCCGCCGGATTCAAAGGGCGCTGCCCCATCGCTACCCGTTCTTGATGGTGGATCGGGTCATTGACCTGGTTCCCGAAAAACGAATCACGGCGGTCAAGAACGTCACGATCAACGAACAGTACTTCCAAGGGCACTACCCCGGCCAGCCGATCATGCCGGGGGTGCTCGTTCTGGAGGCGATGGCGCAAACGGCCGGACTGCTCCTGGGGCAACGGCTGGAGCATACGGGCAAAGTGGCGGTCTTGCTGAGCCTGGACAACGTGAAATTCCGCCGCGCGGTCATGCCCGGCGATCAACTGGTACTGGAGGCGGAGACGATTCGCGTCAAGTCGCGAACCGCGCACATGCGTTGCCAAGCCAAGGTGGGCAACGTACTGGCCGCCGAAGCGACGCTCAAGTGCATGATGGTCGACGCCGAGCCGATTTGACGGTTTGACGGCCGGTGTTTCGGTGGGAAACGGGGTTTGTACAGAGGTTCTTGGGAGTTGAGGGCGGCCTTCGGAGATCGGTGGGTTCGGAAGGCCGGCCGTTGAGGCCAAAGGGGGTGAGTATCGGCCCGCGTCGTGGGGCGGGAGGTGCTCACGCCATGGGCGAGGGCAGAAGGGCAGTGCGGAATGACGGACATCCATCCAGGCGCATACGTTGACCCCAAGGCCCGGATCGGTCGGAACGTCCGGATCGGTCCGAATAGCTTTGTCGGTCCGTCCGTGACGCTGGGCGACGACTGTTGCGTCCACAACAACGTGACCATCACGGGCCACACGACGATCGGAAGCAAGTGCGAGTTCTTTCCGGGATGTGTGATCGGAGCCGAACCGCAAGACCTGAAGTTCCACGGCGAGACCACCGAGTTGGTCATCGGCGACGACAACGTCTTTCGCGAGCTGACGACGGCCCATCCGGGAACCGAAGCGGGGGGAGGAGTGACCCGAGTCGGACACCACAATCGATTTCTCGTCGGCGTGCACATCGCTCACGACGTGACCATCGAGGACAACTGCGTTCTTGCCAACAACGTTCAGTTGGGCGGGCATGTGCATGTCGAAAGCTATGCGACCTTTGGAGGCGTCGCCGGCGTCCATCATTTCGTGACGATCGGCCGCTACGCGTTCGTGGCCGCCTTGGCCCGCATTGCCACGGATGTCCCGCCATTCATGATCATGCAAGGGTATGAATCCAAGGTTCGGGGCGTGAACACCAAGGCGCTGGCCCGATGGGGGTTCTCGCCGGAGCGAATCGCAGCCCTCAAACGGGCTTACATCGATCTTTACACCGACCGAAGCCGTTTCGGCGGTCCGATCCTTCATCGCCTAACGGCCATGGAATCCGACGGCCGCATCACCGATGACGTTCGTTATCTCATCCTGTCGGTACGGCGGACGGCCGTGGACGGTCACCTCGGCCGGTATCTCGAGTCGAATCGGCCGGAAGCCACCCGGCGGAGGGCGGGCTTCTACGACGAACAGCTCTATGGGGAGAGACACCGTGGCTGAGCCGATTCGCATGGCCGTCGTCGGGGTCGGACACCACGGTCAGCACCACGCCCGCGTTTACTCGCAGCTCGAGGGGGTCAAACTGGTGGCCGTCGTCGACCGACGTCCCGAACGGGCCGCCGAGATCGCGGCGAAGTACGATTGCCGCGCCGCCTCCGACGTGGCCGAGATCGTCGACGAGATCGACGCGGCCAGCATCGTGGTGCCGACGGTGCGTCATCTGGCCAACGCACGTCCCCTCATCGAGCGGCGCAAGCCGGTCCTCATCGAGAAGCCCATCGCGCCGTCGGTGAAAGAGGCCGACGAACTGCTGGCCTTGGCCCGCCGACACAACTGTCTGGTCGCGGTGGGCCACATCGAGCGGTTCAACCCGGTCGTCAGGGCCATGGGCCGGTTCGACGTCGAGCCCAAGTTCATCGAGACTCACCGAATCAGCCCCTTCACGTTCAGGTCGGCGGATGTGGGCGTCGTGCTCGACATGATGATCCACGACATCGACATCGTCTTGAGCCTGGTCCGCGACGAGCCGCTGAAGGTCGACGCCGTCGGCGTTCGGGTCCTCAGCCGGTCCGAAGACATCTGCAATGCCCGTGTGACCTTCCGCCGAGGCTGTGTGGCGAATCTGACGGCCTCGCGGCTTGCACTCAAGACCGAGCGGAAGATCCGCGTCTTCAGCGACGAGGCCTACATCTCACTCGACTATCAGAAGAAGGTCGGTCTGGCGATCCGCAAGAAGGCCAACCTCGACGTCCTCAAGCTGGCGCGGGAGTGGCAAGTCGACGATCTGTCTCAGTTGGCCGGCGTCGACTACACCAAGCTCGTGCAGGTCGAACCGCTGGAGGTTGAGGAGGTCGAGCCGCTCAAGACCGAACTGGAGAGCTTCGTTCACAGCATCCGCACTAACTCCCCGCCCGCGTGCGGCGTCGAGGACGGCGTGGCGGCGGTGCGACTCGCCGGAGACATCGTCGATGCCGTTCACCGTCACCACTGGGACGGCACGCCCTCCGGACGTGTGGGCATTGACGCCGGGATCGTCGCGCCGCCCGCGTAGTCGTGGCGAACCGACATTGCCTTGACACGATCCTGTCACGAGAATGCCGGCCGCAGCCGGAGCACCGTGATCTCCGGTCGGCAGTTAAAACAGACTCGCATCAAGTGCCCCAGTCCCCGGATCGGCAGATCGACGTTCGTCACCGCGACCCAGTGCGGTTTGATCAACCAGGCGTACAGGCCTCCGCCGGCCGCCGGCAGGGCGCCGCCGAGGGCAAAACGCTTGAGCGCACGTCTGCGATTCATGTTCGTGACGGCAGTCGACATCGAATCATACTCAGACAAAGAGGGCGAAAAACACGCTGTCCGATCCGACGGATCATCACCCTACTACGTTTCAAGGACATGCGGAGTTCGGGCGTACGTCTCACGTGCGGTTGCGATTGAGGGCTTGCCACGCGCCCGATCGGCCGACTGCCGACATTCGCGATCCGAGGAACAAGAGCTTGCGGACATCTACTTGATCACCTTGCCGAACAGCCGGTTGGCCGTCCGCTCGGTGATTTCGATCTTGCCGCCGCCTTCGGCCTCGATTTCCATGAGCCGGACGGCGAGATCGTCGATCTTGTTCTTCCATTCGACTTCAAAATCCGCGGCGCTTTGCACGACCTCGCGGAGGCGGACCTCGGACGTTCCGTCGAGCTTCTTCAGCTTTTCAGTGAACATGACGGCTTGGGCGTAGTCCATCGGCCGGATCGTAACCTGAATGACCTTGCTGACCGACGCCCGTTTGCGCCACGCCTCTCCGATGTCGAGCAGGATCTTGGCCTCGTTCTGTTTGGCTACTTCCTGCAAGGCGATCGCTCCGCCGCCGGTGCTGCTCGTCGTGTTCTTCGTCAGGATATACTGCCGCGACATCAAGATCTTCGCCGAGTCGGTCTGGATGGCGCGGATGGTCAGCACGGCGCGCCACTTGTGGAGGTTCATGCCGCCGATCTCGGTGGCGCCGCCGGCCGTGGCCTCGGCTCGACCCAGGACGACGACGTCGGCCTTGAAGGCGGCGCCGGTCGAGGCCAGTTTGTTCACATCGTCATTCGCCGCCGCCAACATGAGGTCCCGTTTGCGCGTCTCGTCGCTGACGTTCTTGTCCATGAGTTGCACGTTCTTGTCGATGAAGAAGCCTTCAAGCTCGGACTGAACGACGCCGTTGGGACGGGCGGGTCTGTCGTCGGCGGTGTTGTCGTCCTCCAGCACGATCATGACGCAACGGGGATTGTCCTCGGCATCCTTGACGTGCTCGAATTCGGCCCATTTTTGCTTGAACCGGGCCGGAAAGACCTCGATTTCGGCCTTCACATACGTCAGGCCATCCGCTTGCTCGGTCTTGATCACCTTGACCACCCGTGCGAAGCCGACGGCCTGGGCGAGCACCTTGTCATACACCAGCTCGTAGTTCTTGGTCTTGCTCATCGAGTTGATGAACGCGCCGCAGACCTGTTCCACGGCTGTCCTCTGGGCGTTCAAAGTCGCCTCTTCCTCGGCCTTCAGTCCGGTGCCGGAGGCCTTGCCCACCACGGTGACCGTCTTGGCGCCTTCGTCCGCACTCACCTCCGCCCCGACGAGCGAACATAACGACGCCCACACGATCGCGCAGATCGCGCAAACGGTTCCTTCAATGGCTCTGTTCATCACCGGTACTCCTGACAAGATGCCAGACACGGGGACGACGCCGACGTTGGCCGGCGAGAGAAAATCCCCTGCGTAAGCCGGTCGGGCGGTCATTCTAACTGGACAAAACCTCAAGTCAACAAACCAGGCGATAGCCGTCCTGTCGGCAATGGTTTGGAGTTCTACCCCAAGATAAGATCTCGACGTGCGGAGGAAGAGACTCGCGCAGAACATACCATAAGTCTTTATGTGGCAAAGTCTTGTGATAGGCCAGTGGTTGCGTGGCCTGGAGATCGTGGAGGCAACTGCCGATAGATGGAGAAAAGCGGGCGGTGGCGCTATTGCCGAAAGGCAGAAGGCAGTATTATACTTCCTGTTTTCAGATGGGTTGATACGTTGGGCTTCTTTTGAGGCGATCAGAAAGGACTATCTGTAGATGATTAAGGTGAAGGCACGAGGCAACGAACCTGCGGAGGGCATGCTGCGGCGCTTCAAGAAGATGTGTGAGAAGGAAGGCCTGATCAAAGAGATCAAACGGAACAGTTACTACGAGAAGCCTTCCGAACGGCGACGGCGGCGGCAACGCAAGACACTGAAGCGCATCCAACGGGCCCAGATGTTCATCCCATAACGTCGGCGCGGATCGTTACTTAGGGACGAGTAAGACACGGGGTGATCCCACCAACGGCAATCCAGCCGGATTCGGAAGCTCCGGGATGCGGAAGGTCGGAGCCTGCCATTCTGAAAGCGCTGTCGATCAATTTGAAAGTGCCCGGAAAAGCCGTGCGGGGGATGCATTTCCGCGTTATACTGCTGCTTTCTGCCTGAATGCGGTCTCCTAGGGCGTTCAGGTGAAGTCGCTCACGCCGCCGGTACCAGGCGCGGGAAATCCGGGGCAAGTGAGCAGTCTTGCGAGTTTGTGCGCGGTTTGAATTTCATCTGCGTCAAGTCACAAAGGAGATGTGGCCGTGAGTCACCACAGTGTGTCTTTGAAATTGAGAAGGACTTTGGGCTTGGGAGTGATCCTTTGGGCGGTCGTGGCCATGGCGTGGGTTCTCGCCTTTCCCAGCGCCGCCTCGGGGGCCGCGGCATCCGCGCCGGCCGCAACGGTCGCGGGTGAGACGGAAGAGTTTACAAGACCGGCGGTTCCGTGGATATGGTGGATCGCGCCGCTGGGTTCGTTGATTGCGCTTTACTTTGCCCGCAAGTTCTACGACGAGGTGAAGACGGCGGACGGCGGCGACCCCGAGATGATTGAGATCGCCGGACACGTTCGTGAGGGGGCCATGGCCTACCTGAGGCGACAGTACAAGGTGGTGACCGTCGTGTTCATCGTCCTGGCGCTGGTTCTCGCCTACATGGCCTTCGGACTCAAGGTTCAGAATACCATTGTCCCCGTGGCGTTTCTGACGGGCGGTTTCTTCAGCGGTTTGTGCGGATACTTGGGGATGCGGACGGCCACCATGGCGAGCAATCGGACTGCCGCCGGCGCGAGGGAAAGCTTGAACCGCGGTTTGGTCGTGGCCTTCCGGGCGGGTGCGGTGATGGGCTTGGTGGTCGTCGGATTCGCCCTGTTGGATATTACCGCTTGGTTCCTCATCCTTTACAACGTGACCGATCTCCACCTCTCCACGATTACGGTCATCATGCTGACGTTCGGCATGGGAGCGTCCACGCAAGCCTTGTTCGCCCGTGTCGGCGGCGGCATCTACACCAAGGCGGCCGATGTCGGTGCCGATCTTGTCGGCAAGGTTGAGGCAGGTATTCCCGAGGACGATCCGCGGAATCCGGCGACGATCGCCGACAACGTCGGCGACAACGTGGGCGACGTGGCCGGCATGGGAGCCGATCTGTACGAATCCTACGCCGGTTCCATTCTCGCCACGGCCGCCCTGGGTGTGGCGGCGGCGGCGGCGTTGTACGGCTCCGAAATCACTCGTGACGGCGCGTTCGCTGCCATTCGCTTTCTGGCCGCCCCGATGATCCTGGCCGGTATCGGGATCGTGCTTTCCATTGCCGGCATCTACATGGTGCGGACGGAAGAGAAGGCCACCATGGGTGTCCTGATGGCCGCTTTGAACCGCGGCATCAACGGCAGCAGCGTTCTAATCGCCGTGGCGGCTTTGGGCGTTTGCTGGCTGCTACTGGGCGGCATGCCGAAGACGGTCACCGGCTATCAGGTGAACTGGCTCGGGATGTGGGGCAGCGTTGTCGCCGGCTTGGCGGCAGGAGTGATCATTGGCAAGTCGACGGAGTACTACACAAGCTACGACTATGGCCCGACGAGGGCGCTGAGCGCCCAAGGGATCACCGGTCCCGCAACAATCATGATCGGCGGCCTTGCCGAGGGGATGAAAAGCACCTGGGCGGCCCTGACCACAATCATCGTGGCAATCATGTTGGCCTACACATTTGCCGGCGGCGGGCATGAGTTCATGCTCGGGTTGTACGGGGTCGGCTTTGCCGCGGTAGGCATGCTGGCGACCTTGGGCATTACGCTCGCCACCGATGCGTACGGTCCGATCGCCGACAACGCCGGCGGCAACGCCGAAATGACCGGTCAGCAGCCGCATGTCCGCCAGCGGACCGACGCATTGGACGCCCTTGGGAACACGACGGCCGCCACCGGAAAGGGGTTCGCGATCGGATCGGCGGCATTGACCGCACTGGCGTTGCTGGCCGCCTACATCGAGGAGGTCCGGTTCGGACAGATCTATCAAGCCCGGGACATCGCGGGCTCTTACTACTCGGCCCCGGCGCCCCAGGAGGCGCTGTATCTTGGGCACGGCAAGTTCGGCTCGCGAATTGCGGCGGGCGACAACCCGACGGCTTTTCAGGCTTACATGGCGATCGGTTTGGACTCGGATGACTCGGCGAAACTGGTTTCCAAGCAGAGCAAGATCTCGCTGAAAGCTGTTGCCGGGCACGAGCACGGAAACGTCCAGAAAGCAACCGTCATCGGAACCCAACCCCCCGTGGACATCGAGGTCGTTCCGTCGAAGACCGCCTCGCTTGCCCAGTTCATGCAGTTCTACAACGTCACGCTCATGAACCCCAAAGTGTTGTGCGGGTTGTTCGCCGGGGTGTTGCTCGTCTTTCTGTTCTGCTCGCTGACCATGAAGGCCGTGGGACGGGCGGCCAATCGGATGATGCTCGAATGCCGCCGACAGTTCGAGAAGATCCGCCAGTTCCTGCGCAACCAAGGCAACGATGAGGGGTTCGTGCAGAATCCGGACAACTGGCCCAAGCGGGTCGAGCTGGACAACCACCGATACCCCGACTACGCCAACTGTGTGGCCATCTCCACGGCCGGGGCCCAGCGCGAGATGATCGTACCGTCGCTGATGGCGATCATCATTCCGGTCCTGGTCGGCTTGGTTCTGGGGGTGCCGGGGGTCATGGGGTTGCTCGCCGGCGGTCTGACGGCGGGGTTTGCCGTTGCAATCTACATGGCGAACGCCGGCGGTGCGTGGGACAACGCGAAGAAGCTCATTGAGACCTACGGGAGGGTGACGGCCAAGCAGATCCTGGACGACAAGTCGATCCATCAGAAGCTTCCGGCTTCCATCCAAGACTACTTGGTTGCCCGGGCCGAGCTGGCCGTCAAGGCCGGTCAGCCGGATAAGATTATCTACGGGAAGGGATCGGACGATCACAAGGCCGCCATCGTGGGCGATACGGTCGGTGATCCCTTCAAAGATACATCCGGTCCGAGCTTGAACATCCTCATTAAGCTGATGAGCATGGTGAGCGTCGTGTTTGCCGGCTTGATCGTAAAGTATGCGCCGGCGATAGCCGAACTCCTGCGACTGGGTGATTGACGGAGGCCATGCCCGCGGAATCACAGCAGACCATGCAGGCGCGTCGATTTGCCGTTGAGACGGCCCGAATCATGCGCGACGACCACGCCTCGGAGGTTGTCGTGCTCGACCTGCGTGGTCTGACCACTATCGCCGACTTCTTCGTGATTGGTACCGGAACGTCCGATCGCCAGATGCGGGCAATCATCGACCATATCGATGAACGGGCGAAGAGGTTGAACTACAATCGCTATGGCCTGTCCGGCTATGAAGACGCCCATTGGATCCTGGCGGACTATGTGGACGTCGTGGTCCATGTCTTCACCGCCGAATCGCGGGCCTATTACGATCTCGAGTTGCTCTGGGGCGATGCGGTGCGGATAGGCGAGTAACTCACCCCACGCGTGGTCGAGAACGGGATCACGGCGACATTCGAGCGTTCAGCCGTCCCCTCAGAACCCGGGCATTCCCGGAACGGACCAGGCGCAAAAAGATAAGGGACTGTCCCTGCGAACAGCCCCTTAACAACCTCCCTCCTCCAAGTTCTCTCCGGGCCCTCCGATTCCCACCCCTCCGCTTCTATCGCGTACGAAAGCGGCCCTTCACTCCAGGCCGGCCGGTTCGTGGGTCTTCCTTCCAGTTGTCGTACGGACGCACCTACAGAGACTGTCATAGCCGAATTGAACCAGCGCAGGCGTTCTTCTAGCGATACACGTGCCACAAAAGCCGAGTTGAAGGGCGGATTATCGTGCGGTTCACCCATCTTTCCCAACGATAAGAAGTTGGCGCACTTGCGTTGTGCGTGCTAACCATTAACCAAACTAACAAGAGCCAGAAGACTGTTGATTCGGGGCAATGCGATTGGGACAATGGGATTACATATCATGGCACAATCATATTTCTCAGAATAGCTTAAGCGATTGTTGAGAAGATGAAACGCCGTTGTTCCTCGGCAACAGTCGAATTTTCCTATTTTGACGTAAGCTTGGTAACAACCTGATCGCGGAATGTGTTGCCTGTCAGGTAGTCGATGAATTCAACTCGGACAGTGATCTCATCGTGAGCAGGCGGACCTGATTTCCAAGGACACTTGACAGAGTAGTGGTTCGTTAACATGCGACCATGCCAGGCCTTACGAGCGTGGTCGACGTCGAGACGATACTCGCCGATCAGATGTTGGCCGTCTGGATTGGCGAGGTCCAGAAGCTGGATTCGGATATCGCCGGCCGCCTTGATGGTGTGCCCCTCCTGATCGATCGGGCTGAAGTAGACCGCGATACCGTCGTTTCCCGGTTTGTCATCGAAGTTCGCCGGGCCCGTCAAGCGATCGATCTTGATGGCCGTCACATAGTACAGCTTCTCGAGCCGTCTTTCGCCGAGGTTTTGGAGCGTGGTGATTTGCCGGCGCTGGGCCTCGATCGTGGCGTCCTTGGCGGCAACGTCCTTGTTCAGTTTGTCTACCTGATCCCCGAGTTCACGCATCTGCTGATCGAGCTGCCGCATCCGCTCGGTTGATGTCCCCCAATCACAGCCGAACAGGGACAGCGCCATTGCCCCACACGCCAGCCAGTGCCTGAATCCGATGTACATCTTCAGACCACCTTGTGACATCCGATTTTCCGGTATTCCCTGTCACGTTGCCGCACGCAAGCTACTCTCGGCGACCTTCGGCCGGGGCAGCGGGCGCCGGCATTCGCTCGAGGATCGTATCAGCCAACCCATACTCCAGGGTCTGCTTGGCGTTCAGCCACAGGTTTCGGTCGCAGTCGGCCTCAATCTGCGCAATGTCCTTCCCTGAGTGACGAGAAAGGATTCTGTACAGGTCCTTTCGCAGCCGAATGATCTCCTCGGCTTCGATAGCCAGATCGGTCGCCGACGCGTACATCGTCCCACCCAAAAGCGGTTGGTGCAAGAGGACGCGGCTATTCGGAAGGATGAAGCGTTTGCCGTGCGTTCCGCCCGCCAGCAGAATCGCGCCCATGCTGGCCGACAACCCGATGGAGTAGGTCGCCACCTCGCACCGCAGGAACTGCATCGTGTCGTAGACAGCCAAACCGGCCGAGACGCTCCCGCCCGGCGAGTTGATGTAGAAGCTGATGTCGGCGCGGCTGTCCTCATTGCTGAGAAAGAGCATTTGTGCGATCACCACATTGGCGATCGCGTCCGTCACGGGACCCCCCAGGAAGATGATCCGGTCCTTCAGAAGGCGCGAGTAGATGTCGAACACCCTTTCGCCGCGACCGGTTTCCTCAATGACGTAAGGCACAAGCGTCTGATCGTGAGCCATGACGATTCCTCGAAATCCGCCTCGTCGTCGACGAGGTGAGTTGACCGCAGCCGTTCGTTCGAACGAGGGGTACTTCACTTCTCACCGGAGGACGGCTTGTCGTTTTCCTTGGAGCTCGAAGGCGACTTTCCCTTCTTGGGGGCCGACTCGAGAATCTCATCCACCAGGCCGTAAGCCTTGGCCTCCTGTGCATCCATGTACCGATCGCGTTCCGTTTCCTTCGCGATCTTCTCGGGATCCTGGCCGGTGTGCTTGGACAAGATCCGAACGAGCCGCTTCTTGTCCTTCAGGATTTCCTCGGCCTGGATCTTGATATCCTCGGCTTGACCGACGATGCCGCCGGCCGGTTGATGCAACATCATCTTGGCGTTCGGCAAGGCGAATCGCTTGCCTGGTGTGCCGGCTCCCAGCAGAAGGGCCGCGCCGCTTGCGGCGGTACCGATACAGTACGTGGCCACATCGCATGTCAAGAATTGCATCGTGTCGTAAATCGCCAGGGTCTGATCAACGTAGCCGCCCATCGAATTGATGTACAGATGAACGTCCAGGTCCCGTTTGTTGGCCTGGAGATAGAGCAGGGCGCCGATAACCCACTCGGTAACCTCGGGCACGATCGGATAACCCAGGTAGATGATTCGGTTGTCCAAGAGATGCTGGGCAATCGTCCGTCGGTCGCGATCATCGGCTTGGCGATACTGATTGACCGGCCGAAATTCCCGTATCAGTCGCGGAATCTCTATCATTTCCTGGATCCTCTTGGTGGGGGAACCCCATGTTCGTGAACCGGCTTCTCTCGTGACGCTCCACTCGCCGCGGGAGTGGCATGCCTCACCGCTGGTCGATCGCCTACGTCTCGTCGGCCATGTCCTCTTTGGCCTTCGAGGTCTTTTTTTTCTTCTTCTTCTCCTCACCGGCCTTCTTGGCCGGCGTCTTCTTACGTTCCGGCTTCTTTTCCTCGGCCTCTTTCGCCTCGGCCTTCGATGCCTCCGCCTTCTTTCCTTCCTCTTTCTTTCTCTCGCCCTTCTTTCCCTCGGTCTTCTTTTCCTTGGCCTTGTCTTCCTGCTCGGGGGTGACCTCGGTGATCTGGGCGTCCTCCAGAAGTCGGTCCAGGACCTTGTCGTCGCGTATACTCAAATACAGCGCCTGAATCGCTCCTCGGTTCGCCAGCTCGTCCCGCACGCGGTCGAAACGCCGACCGGAGCTTCGTGCGATCTGGGCCACCTGGCCGTTCAATTCATCCTCGGTTACGTCGATTTCGAACTGCTCCGCCAGTTTCTCCAGAATGAAGAACATCTTCAACTCGACGACCGCCCGCTCCCGTGCCGTGGTACGGAGCTCGTCCAATTGCTTTTCGATTTCCGCTTCCGGAACACCCTGTCGCTGGAGTTCGATCATCTGTCGGGCGACCACGCGCTCCGTCTGACGACTGCCCAGAACCGGCGGTATCTCCAGCTTCGTGTTGTCGACCAGGTATTGGCCGACTTGAGCGCGCATGCCCCGTCGGATTTCCTGATCCATGCGGGACTCCGCCTGGGCCCGAATCATCGTCCTTAGTTCCGAGATGCTCTCAAACCCGTTGGCCCGGGCGAAGTGATCGTCCAACGGAGGCAGGACCAGCCGTTTGATGTCGTGAATCTTGAGGTTGAACGCCGCCGTCTTGCCGCGATACTCCTCCTTCTCATGATCGTCGGGAACGGTTGCCTCGACGGTCCGCTCCTCGCCGGCCTTCGCCCCGACCAGGGCCTCGCCGAGCTTCTCCACGATGATCCCTTCGATTCGTGACGGTCGAGCGGCGAATTGGACGTTGGTCTCCTCCTTCACGGTTTCGTCGCCGATCACCAGTTTGACATCGGCAACCACCAGGTCGTCCAACTGAATCGTCCCGTCCTCCACGGGATTGAACGATCCCAGCCGCATGCGGAACCGATCGATTTGGCGATCGACATCCTCGTCGGTGAACTTGATCACGGGCTTTCGAACCGCGATGCCCTTCAGCTCGGGGAGCTCGAACTCCGGTTTCACCTCGACTTCGCAGGTGAATTCAAGATCGCCTTCCGCCGGGAGCACGATCTTCTCGAGATTCAGGTCCGGGTCGCCCAGGACCTTCATCTCTTGCTTCTCGACCGCGGCCAGGTATGCTTGGCTCACCACCTGATCCTTGATCAGGTCCTTCACTTCGGTACCGAAGGCCTTCTCGACCAGTCGGCGCGGTGCGCGACCTCGACGGAATCCGCGGATGTCTCGCTCCCGTTGGAGCTCCCTGAACTGTTCCTCCAGTCGCTCATCGAGAATCCGGCGGGGCACGGTGACCGTGAGCCTCTGGCGAAGTGTCCCAATCTCCTCGGTCCGCACCCCGATCGATTCCTTAAGCTTCTTGGACTGTTCCTCCGCGAGTTCCTCCGGCGTCTTCTCGCGCTCCTCGGCGACCTCGACCGCAGGATCCACCGAGGCCTCTTCCGTCTTCGTCTGATCCTCGTTCTCATTCATCTGACTTGCCTCGGGTTGATCGGTCATGGCAGAAGACTCCTTCACTTAGGCACGGCACTATTATCGTCATGCGGGTTGGCTTCTCAAGACAATGAGGCCCACCATCCAACCGTCGGCCAGACGTTTTGTTCAGAACCCGGACCGACAGCTCGATGATGGGCCCACATTCTTCCGCCCAACCGCGGCCAACGCCTGGCACCCGACTGACCGGTATCCCGCGGATGGGTATGGTTGTTAGCCTGGATGCCTTGGTCGTGGCGACTCGACGGTCAGTGGCCGACCGCCTGCATCCAGCCCTCTTCCCACGCCTGACAGCGGGCGATGAGATTCGAACTCACGACAACCACGTTGGCAACGTGGTGCTCTACCAACTGAGCTACGCCCGCGAACTTCTCTCCACCGCCAACCCAGTAGAATATACGCTGCCCGTCCGGTTTTCAAGCCCCATTTCCGCCGTCCAAACGCGAATTGACGACAATTGGGCTCGGGGTTCCCACGCCCCCCAGGCTCCCCGACGCCGGCAACGATCGGTAGGGACGACGAATCGCCTCACGCCCGCCATCCCGCGCGATCACCGTAGTTCTTGCGTGTTTGACGTGAGGCGCATGGATAGGGGCAAGCGATGCTCCCAAACCGCTCCGGCCTCGAAGGGCCAAAATGAGAAGATCGAGGCGGATAAACGAAGGTGCCGTCAGACCTGGCACGCCCAGCGTCCGACGGCACCATGACCACGAAAAAAAATCTCCCCAGCCGGAAGCACCGGCCGGCCCGCCCCACGCGGGCCATTGGCATATGAAGATGGCTCACGTCGCCGACACCCCGCCGGCCGCCCGTCATTCGCCCCCCACAGGGCTGTTCGGAACGCGGTCAAACCCCCGTTCGACCGGACGCCACTAAACGTACGATTTGGTCCGGAGCCGGTCAAATAGACGAGACGGGGCATTCCTCGGTATGATCGCAAGTGGCGGATGATCGGTGACTTGGCCTGACGCGCATTCCGTGGACGGTGACAATCTTGGAAATCCACGACGCTATCGGGTCATCTTGTTTTCCCTCATGAACAGCTTTACGCTTGGTCGGTGCATTCAAGGAAAGGCGCCACGCATGTCCAATCGACTCCTCCCGGCGGTCTTGTTACCGGTACTAACCGGGGTCTCCGTGCAGGCAATCGGCGCAGCGGGGGCGACAACGGAATCCTTCGACGTCGTTTGGGACTCGCCGAGCGAAGATTCATCGGGGTCGATGCCCATCGGGAACGGCGATATCGGACTCAATGTGTGGGTTGAACAAGGCGGCGATCTGCTCTTCTACATCGGCAAAACCGACGCGTGGGATGAGAACGCGCGTCTGGTCAAGCTCGGACGCATTCGCATTGCGATTTCACCGAATCCGTTCGCCAAAGGCGCGCCTTTCCGACAACAGCTCGATCTTCAGCGGGGCGCCGTCGAGGTTGTCGCAGGCAAACCGAATTCTCAGGTTGCGGTGCGCGTGTGGGTGGATGCCAACCAACCGGTGATCCGCGTCGAGGTTTCGGCGCAGCAGGATGTCGCCGTCCGCGCGAGTCTGGAGATCTGGCGAACCGCTGAGCGAAGGCTGACCGGCAAAGAGCTCTTCAGTGCATACGGTATGGACGGAAGTCCGAACCCCGTGGTCGTGCACGCCGATACCGTCCTTCCGATCGGTCAGGACCGGATCGTGTGGCATCACCGCAACCCGGCGTCCGTCTGGCCCGCGACGATGAAGTTGCAGGGATTGGAAAGCTGGATGGCCGGCACCACGGACCCGCTGCTGCATCGTACGTTCGGCGGCGTCGTCAAGGGTGAAGGGCTGATGGCCGAGGGCCCGATGTCACTCGCGTCAAAGACCCAAAAAAGGAATCACGTCGTCTCCATCTACGTCTTGACGGCGCAGACCTCCACACCGCAAGAGTGGGTCGAGCGCATCAACAAGACGATGGCCGAGATCGACGCGGTGGGTCTGGACAAGGCCCGAGCGTCCCATCAGGCATGGTGGCAGGCCTTCTGGGACCGGAGTTACGTCCGTCTTTCGGGTCATGCGGAGCGTCAACGGATCGCCCAGGCCTATGCCCTTCAGCGGTTCATCAGCGCCTGCGCGGGTCGCGGGGCCTATCCGATCAAATTCAACGGCTCCATCTTCACCGTGGATTCCCGCGAGGCCGGTGAGCGATTCGATGCCGATTACCGTCGCTGGGGCGGACCTTACTGGTTCCAGAACACCCGGTTGCCGTACTGGCCGATGCTGGGGTCGGGCGACTACGAGATGATGCGGCCCTTGTTCAAGATGTTCCTGGACATCCTGCCGATGGCCACGGCGCGGACGCGGATCTACTTCGGGCATGAAGGGGCGTTCTTTCCCGAGACGCAGTACTTCTGGGGCGCCTATGCCAACGACAACTACGGCTGGGATCGCAAGGGCAAGCCGGTCTCGCATGTCGACAACACGTACATCCGCTGGTATTGGTCGGGCGGTCTCGAACTAACGGCAATGATGGTGGATTACCATGCACATACGCAGGACCGCGAATTCGTCAAGTCAACCCTGCTGCCGTTGGCGGAGGCCATTCTGACGTTCTATGACAAGCACTACGCCAGGGACGACAACGGCAAAGTCCTCTTCAAACCGGCCCAGGCGCTGGAAACATGGCAGAATGTCGTCAACCCGCTGCCGGAAATCGTCGGGCTCAGGTTCGTCATCGACGGGTTGACGGCGTTGCCGGAAGGACTTGTGAGCGAGCAGCAACGCACGACCTGGGTTCGTTTGCGCGGCGAGCTGCCCCCGATTCCGACGACGCAGATTTCCGGAAAGACGACCCTGGCGCCGGCCGAGAAGATCCTCGGGCCGATCGCCAACAGCGAGAATCCGGAACTCTACGCGATCTTTCCCTACCGCCTCTTCGGCGTCACCAAGCCCGATCTCGAGCTGGCGCGGCTGACCTTCGCGCATCGTCGCCACAAGGGCAACAACGGTTGGCAACAGGATGACACCCAGGCCGCCTTTCTGGGCTTGGCGGCCGAGGCGAGTCAGAGGGTTGGCCGGCGGCTGGCGAGCAAGAATCCCGGCAGCCGGTTCCCCGCGTTTTGGGGACCCAACTTCGACTGGATCCCCGACCAAGACCACGGCTGCAACGGCCTGATGGCGCTGCAAACAATGCTGCTCCAGGCCGAAGGCCGCAAGATCCTCCTCTTTCCGGCCTGGCCGAAAGACTGGGACGTCGAGTTCAAGCTGCATGCCCCGCTGCAGACCACGGTGGAGTGCGCCTATCGCGGCGGCAGGATCGATCGCCTCACCGTCACGCCCGAAAGCCGAGCGCAGGACGTAATCACAATCGATCCGCAGTAACTGTCCGACAGCGGCTGCCCGGGCTCAACACGAAGGCGGCGGTCGAAGATGCGTTGGCGACCGCAGCCGGTGCGTGGGACGGCCTCTTGCATCGCCCGGAACGATTCTCGCGGCAAGACAACGTCGATGTCCAAAGCCATGCGCGGCTCACCGCCGTCAAGCAGGGCGCCCGGTGATGACGTGGGGCCCCTCACAATCGTTGAACCGGCCGACGAGCGCGAGCGACACGGCCCGCTTGTCCTGGGGCAGATCGGCCCGCAAGACGAGGGGGCCGGCGGCATGTTGAGCCTTGACGGATTCGACCGGGGGGATGTATAATGCAAATGATTCGCATATAGGCGGGTCGGGTCTGTTTCAGATCGTCCCGCCGAGTGTGGGGTGCGTGTGATGAGGCGCCTGGTTCCCTTACTGAGCCTTGCGGCCTTCCTGGTCCTGACCACCGGCCTGGCGCAGGTCGTCCACCTTCATCAGGCCGAGACAAACCACCACGCCGACGATTGCGGTCTGTGCGCCATGCTGGTCGGCGGCAAGGTGGCCGTGACGCTTACTCCCGATCCGTGCGTGTCCGGCCGGACCGAAGGCGCAATCCATGTACCGGCGCCGACCGACGATCCCGTCGTCGTCTTCTCAAACCCCTGCATCAGCTTACGAGGCCCGCCGCTCGTTTGATTGCCCCATGCGACACCGATTCCGCGCCCGCTTGACCGCCGTTGCGGACGGTCTGTTCACGGTCGCACGTGCCTATCCGCTCTCTGACGGTCGCGGCTGGGATGGGTGGCGCAAGACGCGCGTACATCCATTCAGGCCGCAGTGAGCGGCCCAATAGGTTTCTCCCTCATGCAGGTCCGACGACGAAGGCTCCCCATTCTCCGGACCCCTTCCTCGCGACGGACCGGCCGTTGACAACGGGAGGCCTGCAATGAAGCGAGCCTGCTTCACGCTGATTGAACTCCTGGTCGTTGTGGCCATCATCGCGATGCTGATCGCAATGCTGATACCCGCCCTGAGCCGCGCGCGGGACCAAGCCAAGGCAGCGGTCTGCCTGAGCAATCTGCGACAGATGGGCCTGGCGCTGACCGTGTACGCGGCCGATTTCAGGGAGCAATTACCGCCCAGTTCCTGCCATTTCAGCCAGGAAAAGGATAAGGAAAAGTGGTGGTTGTACTGCCTCCAACCCTACTCCAAGACACGGTTGCTCTATCGGTGTCCGAGCGACAAGAGCAAGGACTTTCTGGACTGGGACTCACCGCCGCCGTTCGCTGAATGGAAAAACTACCGCTTGGCCAGCTTCGTCACCAACGGACTGGTGGAGGACATGGTCCACGGCCAGATGGGCCGAATCCCCCGGCCGGCGGACGTGATCTACGTCGCGGAGCTTGCCGAGGGAAGCAACTTCAACAATGTGGACCACCTCCATGTGGAGGATTGGGGATTCGGCGGGGATCCCAACAACGACATTGCCCGGAAGAGGCACTCGGGCCGTTCGCACTACCTCTTCGTCGACGCCCACGTGGCGGCGATGAAGCTCGTCGAGACCTGGGAACCCAATGTCGTGAACCTGTGGAACCCCGCGGAGGCCCCGGCCTGGTCCATACCCGAAATCGAGGAACATCATCACGAGTGACAGACTCGTGCAAAGGAGATGATTCTCATGAATACACGAGTGTTGCCGGTTGCCGTGGCCGTCGGCAGCTTGTTGAACGCCGTCGGCGCCATGGCGGCCTGTTTGTATGATCACGTCGCCGTCGGCCAGGATGACGGCAGACTGGTGGTGGACACCTGGCAGGTCTACCGCCACTGGAACAAGGATTACGGCAGCAATCCCAATCCGTACGCCCGGTCGTACTACGAGTTCATCCTGAACCTTCAGGGCAAGTACAACCGGGTCGAGCCCGGACCCGACGCGACGGCCGATCCCAATTATGCCCTTCAGGGCCAACAGGGCGTCGATTTCCAAATCCGGATTCAGCGAGTCCACGCTTCACCCGGGCTGCAATTGTTCGGCGGGGTCACGCCGATCCTCGTCAATAACGGCGACGCCTACACCATACCCAACGACTTCCACTTCCACATGCGGTACCTGGTGGACAGCAACCCCACGGCGCCCTATCACGTCATGTATCGATTCATCGACGGCTTCTCCGATCCGAACGAACCCAACTACCTGCCCTCGAAGCCGTTTGTTGTCCACTTCGGCGCCGAGCCGAACTATCACGCCCTGAAAGTCATCAACCCCAAGCCGAACTACGGCGCCGTCCTGTTCGACCCGGAGCCGCCGATACCGATCGTCGCCGGACAATCCTACGACCCCAACCTCGAACCGAACGATCCGCCGGCCTATCCGGAGGGCGTGCCGGTAACGTTGCTTGCGGCCCCCGTCGGCGGCAAGTCGTTCGTCGAGTGGGAGATCTATGATCCGAACCACCCGGGCGATCCCAACTACATGGTGGTCGACGCCAACAACCCGATCACGCTGGTCATGGATCAGGACCGGGAGGTGCTGGCGGTCTTCAAGTGCGGAACCGGCGCGGGGGCGTTCCTGCCCGCGCTGCTGGCTGGCTTCCTGGCCTTCCGATTCGTGATGAAAGGCATGGGGCGTCGGCAATTGAAGGGGTGATGTTTTGACTCGCAAAGGTGGAGCGGCGCCTACCAACATGTTGCGGCGAGTCGTCCTCCATGTAGGCATGTCGGCCGGCGCACTGCGACGGCTGCGCATGTGGGGAGGCGCGGCGCGTTTCTTCGTGCGGTGGTTCGGGATGTTTGCAGCGATGGGATCCTTCTCGACCTGTCCCTGCTGCGGGCAGCAAGGGTGCGGCGTCGGCATGGCGGGAGCGGGCCTGATGGGCGGGATAGCGTCCGGGATCATCGCATGCCTGCGACAAATCGCCGGGTTCTCCAAGCGCCGATCCCATCTCGAGCATCAGCACGGGTGGCATGGGCTTCAGACGGAGGAGGGATGACCAAGTGGAGGGGAGTTTGTGTCTGAAAGTGCCGATGGCGTGATGAGAACACCGCTGCTTGTCGGGCATCGCGGCAAACTGAAAGTGATGACGCCCTGGGTTTGCGCCCTGGCGCTTCTGGCGCTTTCCACCGGGCTGACGCACATAATCCACGTTGCACTGGCAGGGAAGACACACGACAGTGAGCGCTGCGGCCTTTGTGCCTTGATGTCGACGACGAAGCCGCTTCTCGAGGACGCTGGCGAGCCTCCACTCGTCGATCGCCATGCCCTTGTCACGCGGGCATTCGTCTCGATCGTCGCGCCGGGGTTGCCCCAACCCGCTGAACCGCGAAAAACACGGGCACCCCCAAGGAATACCTTGTCCTGTGTGGTGATGAACGACTACAGGACTCTGGGGCTCTTTGGGAGCCAGTCGGAGGAGCCGGCCGGTGCCGAGCGACCTGGTAGTTCGCGCCCGGTCGGCCTAAGGATGGATGATTGATTGGCGTCAGCAGGGCGTCGGCGGAACACGTCTACAGTCCTGCTCACAGTAGGGAGATAAGAAGATGTTGAAGCACGTATGCATTGTCACGCTTACGCTTGTTGGGGCGGTGTCGGTGGTTGCGCCCGCGCTTGCCCACGATCATCAGCACGAAGGCGACATCATCGTGGGGCGCCTTCTGGGAACGCCGGATCGGCTGGCCATCGAGGCCGATCTGGACGAACCCGTCTTCTGTGAACCGTCGGCGGTTCCGGGGCTGAACGGCTGGCTAAAGGACGAACCGGGCCTCGAGGCCCTGATGGAGGACGAGCCCGACGAGGGCTTCTACATGTTGCAGCCGGGGGCACAGGTGCGGCTGGAGATCGTCAGCCTCGACGCCGGCATCAAGGTGTGGAATCCCGAGTTCACGCAGATGGCCGATGCCGTCGGCGAGTGGATCGATCTCGGAGATCATGAGCTGCACACGCACATGATCTGGCATCTCGACAGCGACGTGCTGGGGACGGGCTGGGAAGGGACGCTCCACGGTACGTTCAAGCTGGTGGATGTCGGCACGACCGGTTACGCGCAATCGGAGACGTTTGGCATGGCCTTCACGAACGTCCCCGAGCCGGCCACCGTTGTCATGCTCGTATTGGGCGGCATGCTGGGCCTGCGACGCCGACGTCGGACGTAGCCGGCTCTCGGTGCGGTGTCACTATTCAGGTGCCGGAGAAGGCACGAAGGATGCAAAAACGGGTCGTCCCGGCGCGTGCTGTCGGGCGACCCGTATCTATTGGCGACAGCATGCCCAGTTGTGTAATGCGCATCGAGGGTGTTGTAGAATGCTGTCCATGATCAACAAAACGCCATCCAGACGATCGGTACTGCAATGGGGACTGTCGGCGGCCGCGGGCACGCTCGGCGCGTCGAGACTGCTTGGAGAAGAACCGTCGACGGCACCCGCCGGCGGCTGGAATCCGATGGGAAAACACCGCGCGCGGGATTTCCCATGTTGCATTCCGGCCGACACGAGGTATAGTGGGTTCGGCGAGCAGCCAATAAGGAGTAGGTAGCAGGGCACCCTATATGGTATCCATTACCATATAGTGCATATCACCGATTTGTGCCCGATGCGGGCGAACCCGAGGTTTTCGAGAATGCGGGCCGTCGGCACATCCCATTGATGGATGATCGGCGAGACGTCGTTCATGAATCGGAGTCCGACGGAGCGGATGATGCCGTCGCCATCGAGGCGCCTGACCGCGTGTCCCGTTGAACCGCCGGAACCGACGGGAACATACTCTGCCGCCCGATCGGGTCTTGAGGGGGCCGCCGATGAGGAATAAACTTGACGCCGCCTTCTGAATGGTATAGATTACTATTTGATAAAAGGTATTGATCGTGGCCGAGTCGGCAAAGCTGGAGGCCTTTAGGGCGGCGTGTCGTCGGCAGGGATTACCCGTCACGATTCAGCGCAGGGCGATCTATGAATTCGTCTGCGGTCGACACGATCACCCGACGGCCGATCAGGTGTACGAGGGCGTCCAAGACCGGATTCCCGGCGTCTCCCGCATGACGGTCTACCGCGTCCTGAACACGCTCGTGCGCATCGGAGTCCTGAGGAAGGTGTGCAGCCCCCATTCCTCCGTACGATTCGATGCGAACATGAAGCGGCACGACCACCTGGTGTGTCTGCACTGTGAAAGATTGATGGACTACGAAGGCCGGGCGATTCCCCTGATCAAGATCCCCGATACGAGGTCACAAGCGTTCGAGATCACCGACTACTCGATCCAGTTCCGGGGCCTCTGCGACGATTGCCGTAAGAAATCCAAGCCGGCGAGGAAAGGTAAACGGGGTTCTCCGATAGGCGGAAAGCGAAGGAAAGGACGGCAACGAGGAGCATCGTAATGGAACGGGCCTGGGACAGACTCGGCGCGAGAAGCCCCGGCTTCAGCCGCGCCCATGTTCCAAGGCGTCAAGAACGCTCGACTCCTTACCGCCGGATGCCGTCCGAAGGTCTATAGGTCATATCGTTATTAAGGAAAGGAAACGCCGATGAAACGCAAAAGGACGCTTCGCGGAACGATCGGGCGTACGGTGCTCGGCGCCGGTCTGCTAAGCGCATCGTTCCTGTGCTGGTCCGTCGTTCAAGCCGAGGAGGGTGCGGCCATCCCACGGGGACCCCTCGGCGAGGCCACGATGGAGTACCAGCTCAAGGAACTCGCCAAGCTCATGCCCAAGGTGGATGTCGACCATGCACCGGCCGGCCTGGATCCCGTGGTCTGGGCCGCGTTCATCCCCGAGGATAACGCCATGACCCCGCAGCGGGTCGAACTGGGCAAGAAGTTGTACTTCGATACCCGGCTGTCGGCCGACGGCACGGTGTCGTGCGCGACCTGCCACGACGTTACCCGGGGCTTCACCGATCAACGCGCGACGTCGGAGGGAATCAAGAAGCAGCTCGGCCAGCGCAACGCGCCCACGGTCCTCAACACGGCCTTGCTCCAGACCCTGTTCCTCGACGGCCGGTCGCCGACGCTCGACCACCAGGCGAAGCTGCCCATCATCAACCCGATCGAGATGGGCATGCCCGATGGGGAGGCGGCGGTGAAGGCCATCGCCGGCGACGCGGAGTACCAGAAGGCCTTCAAGGAGGCCTATGGCCGCGACGTGAACTACGACGACATCGGGCGGGCCATCGGCGCGTTCGAACGGACGCTCGTCTTCATGGACTCGCCCTTCCAACGTTTCCTCAAGGGAGACACCAAGGCCATTTCGCCGCAGGCCCGGGCGGGGTGGGATCTGTTCAACGGCAAGGCCCGATGCGTGACGTGCCACCCCATGAACCTCTCGAACCCGCTGGGCACGGACAATCGGTTCCACAATATCGGCGTGTCGGCCCGACACCAGGATTTTGAGTCCCTGGGCGCCCGCGCGCTCAAGATCCTGCGCGAGGATCCGTCGGAGAGGAAGCTGGAAGAGCTCGCCCTGAACACGCCCATGAGCGAACTCGGCCGGTTCATGGTGACCAAGAATCGCGCGGACATGGGGGCGTTCCGAACGTCCATTCTCTTGAACATCGGCATCACGCCGCCGTACATGCACGACGGCTCGCTGCCGACGCTCTGGGACGTCATGGACCACTACAACAAGGGAGGCGAGGCCAACCTGTTCCTCGACGGAGGCATGGAGCCCCTGGCCTTGAACGACGAAGAGATCGATCAGGTCGTGGCCTTCCTCTTCAGCCTGACCGATGTCCGGTTGGCCGATGAGAACAACCGGCAGTTCGAGGCCCAGAAGGCCGCGGCCAAGGCCGGTCGCAAGTTCCGCGACGACGACCTGGCGTTCCGAAAGAAACTCGCCTTCGAGGACCGGATAGCAGGCGACAAAGGCGCCAAGAAGTAACGAGGTGATCATCATGAACGGCAAGAGAAAAAGCATCGAAACGCGGTACATGGAAGACCGGAAGCGATTCTTTGATTCCCTGAAAGGACTCGACCGGCGATCGTTCCTCAAGGTGTCCACGGCGGCCGCCGGAGCGGTCCTGGCCAAGGGCCTGATCCCTCCCCACTCGTTCCTGCCGGTAAGTGTGGCCGGCGCCGCGGAGACGTCGGAATCGGCCCCCGCCTTCCGCTTCGCGTACATATCCGATTCCCACCTCTACGCGAAGGACCTGAACGACCGTTTCGCACGGGCGCTGATCCGGGCGGTGGACGACGTAAACAGCCTCGACCCGCAACCGGATTTCGTGTTCTACGGAGGCGATCTCGCTCAGCTTGGCCAGGCGCACGAGTTGGAGTTGGGCGCGCAGATCCTTAAGAACCTGAAAGCCCCGCTGAAAATCATGGTCGGCGAGCACGACTGGTACCTGGACATGGGCGAAAAGTGGAAGGCCCTCTACGGCGAACCCACCTACTCATGGGACCACAAGGGCGTCCACTTCGTCGTGCTCATGAGCGTCGTCGAGAAGGATTTCTGGACCGCGCGAGGCATGACGCCCATGGAAAGAATGGTGACCGTCGCCGGCCTCGACAACGGTGTTCAGAGCCCGTTCATGGTCGGCGAGCAGCAACGCGAGTGGCTCAAGAAGGACCTGGAGAAGTTGCCCAATAACGCCCCCCTCATCATCTTCTCGCATTCGCCGCTCTACAAGCTGTACAAGAACTGGAACTTCTGGACGGACGACGCCGATGAGGTCCAAGCAATCCTCAAACGGTTCGACCGGGTCGTCGTGATCCACGGACACACGCATCAGCTCTTGACCAACCGCATCGGGAATATTCACTTCCACGGCCTGTTGTCGACCGCTTGGCCGTGGCCGTACGCCCCGGAAGGCATGCCCGAGCTGACGATCCAGATGAGCCGGCCCGACCCGTTCAACCCGAACGATGGGTGCGGCGACGGCGAGGTGCTTGTTCACGCCGACGGGTTGGTGGACAAGGTCTACAATCTGTGGAACCGGAATCCCATCACGGTGGCCAAGGGATACACGGCAAGCTGGGGCAAGGCGTCGGTGCCGCCGAAACCGAATCGGCCCAGTTTCTGAGGCAAATAGAGGAACACACGTACTGAAGGAGATTGCCATGTCTTCGAATACCAGGAAATGGCTCATTACCGCCGTATGCGTTGCTTGCGCCGCTGTGGTATGGGCGACTTATAACTACAGCATTGCCGCGGATTGTGACTCGGGAACGGACCCCACAGGGAAGGGCGGGCAGGCCCTCGCGGACTCGCACATGGCCCAGTGGAAGCTGAAGAACCCGGGCCGCGCGAACGACTGGATCAAGGAAGAGAAGGAACGCCGCAAGATCCAGCCGCCCGCGGACAACTCGGATCTCCTGAAAGGCGATCAGGGCAAGAGCCATTCGTATGGGAACTACACGGAACGCGACATCCTGATGTGGGCCCGGGAGACCGAGAAGCTGGTGGTGGAAGGCTCCCGGATCTTCCACAGCGCCGACCTGTTGGGAGGCACAATCGGTGTTTCGTGCGATATGTGCCACCCCGATGCCTCAAACACGCACCCGGAGACCTATCCGAAGTTCCAAACGCAACTGGGCCGCGTCGCCCTCTTGCGCGACATGATCAACTGGTGCATTGAGCATCCGGTGCGGGGCAAACAGCTTTCCGGCGACGATCCCAAGATGAGGGCGCTCGAGGCATACATTCTCGCGCAACGCAAGGGCGTTAAGCTGAACTACGGAAAGCACTGAGGAGAAGACCGCGCCTAAATGACGCGGCAACAAGGCGGGACATAACCTCTTCGCCGCGTCGGCGAGTGAGTTCGCAGGCCCGAAACCCGTACACCTCCTTCGCCTCGGTGGCCGGAAAGAGGGAACGAACAGATCGCCGCGGTTGCTCTGGAAACAACCGAGGACTCTTGATGCCCTGTTCGGCTGGAGACGCACACCGCCTTGGAATCCGAGCGTCCTGTCCGCGTTGCTTTCTTGCTTCGGACGTGACGGATCCAGCTTGTGCTCGCCAGAAGATCCGTTGCGACGCATGTCGCGGGTTTCCAGTCCCGTGCTCGGTTCGCCGGTCGCGTTTGGCATGCGGCCAAACGCCCGCGCCCCACGGAGGCATAGGGCTCCGACCGAATCGCCGCTAGCCGAAGTGGTAGTGCTTGCGAACGTTCTTGTTGACCTGCCAGGTGCATTTCATACCCTGGGGGAAGACGACCCAGTCGCCGGCGCCAAAGTGGAACTTCTCGCCCATCTCGTTGATGACCGTTACGTCCCCCTCGAGTATCAAACAGGTCTCCTTCTCATCGTATTCCCAAGGGAACTCGCTGACTTCCTTGGTCCAGATCGGCCAGGTGCCGGCATCGCGCTGCTCGGCATCGGTCGGCTTTCGGATTTCGGGCTTCATGGTCGGTCTCCTTCGTCTACGGCCGGTCGCACGTCCCATCCGAGCGTAGCAGAACCCGAACCATAGATCCACCGGGAGGCCGGCAAGGATACCCGGGCGGGCGGGATTGAACTAGTCGGTCACCTCAATTCGAATGGCCTTCGGCCGGCTCTCTTCCTTCTTCGGCAAGACGATCTCCAATACCCCCTTCTTGCACGTGGCGACGACGTCCTTGGCATCGACGCCGGCCGGCAGTGGGACACTTCGCTGGAACGAGCCGAATCGGCGCTCGAGCAGGATGTATTTCCGTTCGTCTCCCTCGCGGCGTTCGAGCGGCTTGTGTCCCTTGATGGTAAGCGTATTGTCGCTGACGGCCACCTCGATGTCCTTGACGTCCAGCCCGGGAATTTCCGCACGGATGACATAGCGTTCTTGATCGTCCAGGACGTCCATCGGCGGCGCCCAGTCTTGCCCGTCGAGCGGGCCGCAGGTGATTCCTCCGTGCCAGAACCGCTCAAAAAGGCGATTGATCTCGTTCTGTACGTCACCAAGGGTCAGCGGTATGTCTTTGCGAAACGGGAAGGACGGCATAGGCGTTTCTCCTTATGCAAGACTCATCCACTGATTGGGTAAACACACAACCAAGACCTATGAGAATTATAGCACAACAGCCCAGACTGAAGGGGACGGGTAGCCCATCGCTTCAGCGGTGGGGTCGCCAATTCCGCCGTGATGCCGTACTACCAGATGATGGCCCACCCGCTATCCTTCCTGTCAGTACAGCTTGGGATTCTTCTTCCAGTCGTTGTCCTTGTCGCGACCGTAGGTTGTGACCCGGGGTCGACGCTCGCGGAGGCGAATCGAATCCACGCCCAAGTAGTACCCGGTTGAGGCATCCGACTTGCCCAAGCATTCCAGCCGCAGCGTGTAGTTCCCGGGTTCCGGCCAGAAGTCCAGCAAGGGGAACTCGCGAACCGACGTCTCGGACGAGTACAAATCCAGCGGTCCGCGCAGACGGACCCCGTTGAGTGAGGCCTGGTACCGCCCGAAGTCGTACGAGGTGGTCAGCCTCAGCACCAATCGGCGAGGCTCCTTCTTGGCTACCTCGAAGGGGATCTCGACCCAGGCGTTTTCGGACGATGCCGGCTTGTAGAGCATCTGGGCGCCGTCCGTCCAGAGCGGGCCTTTTTGGACAAATGCCTCGCCGGCGCCGTGGTGTTTCGCGTCGGTGAACTGTTTGCCGGCCACCACAACGTCGATCTCCGGAAGCATTCGCTCGCGAGCCGGCGGAACGGTCGCGAATCGTTTCGCCGGGCCGGTCTGATACCAGAAGGCGACCGTGGCGTAGTCATCTTCGCGCTCGTTCCAGCTATCGTGCTTGCCCTGGGGATTCTCGTCGACCGAGATCCAGCCGAAGTGCTCGATCGTCACACGGATTCGTTTCTGGAAAACGATCGGATCGGCAATGTGCCAGCGGTAGGTGCAGGTATGATTGCCGAGTACGCCCCATTCCTCGGTGTAGGGCACGCCGAAGAAGGGGAAGCTGCACTGGCGGAGGCCCCAGGCCGACAGGAAGTAGTCCTCGGTACCCGTGCCCCAGATGGACGGCGCCTGGTCGTCATCGATGTAGATCTTCTCGTCGCCCTCGCCAAACCACTCGGGGCTGCGCGTCCGCACGCTCAGGACCGTGCCGACATAGTGGCCGCGGCCTTCGGTATCGAGGATGACATAGTCCCGTCCGTTCTGGGTCGGGTACTCCTGGCGATACTGGGCACAGAAGTACGGCGTGTCGGGCGGCAGCGCATCCACCGATTGCCAATCGATGTTGTAATAGAGCAGGGCGACCTCCTTGTCGCTGTCATTGACGAGCTCGATCCGGGCCGATCGGGCGAACGGCATCGGCCAGAAGCAGTTGTACGAGGCCCCGTTCTCAACCTGAACGGGCAGGCTGTTTACCTCCATGCGACGGCCGAAGCCGGCAGCGAAGAAGTCGCCCACGGGGGACTCAACGTCGGGCTTCTCGCGGCCATCCCAGGTGATTCGCAGGAGCATCTCGCGATGGTTGGCCGCTCCCTTGGGCGCCCAGGGGTGCGGCTCGGGGCCCAGGAAGGTCATCCAGATGTGGCGGATGATTCCCGGGCCTTTCAGATCGGCGATGACATGGGTCTTGCCGGCACTCACGCGGAAGTTGTCGTGGTTTCCGTTCGGATCGGGCTGACCGTTGGGCAGTCTGGCCGTCGAGCTGACGCGGTGACTGTGCCCCTGCCTAGGCTGCCACAGCCCACTGAGCGGATCGCCCGCGGTCGAATCGGCGAAGGCCGGACCCACACCGAGCGTCGTCGCGGCCGCCAGGACCAATCCCCAAACAGCATGCTTGATTACGGTGTACACAGTTGACCTCAACGTCCCGTGCGTCGAACGGAGAACAGAATCCGGTGAAGCGGAAATGTCGCGCCTACTTCTTCTGGGCATCGCGCTCACGAAGGGCCTTTTCGATATCCTCTCTCATGAACGGCGGGATTCTATCCGGGTCGTACTTGCCTTCCTGGTGCATCTTGATTGCGGCCTGAATGGCTTGTTCTCGCTGCTCGCTGTAGCCGCACTTGGGACAGATGTCCCGCCATGAAGTCGGAAACATGCTGCCCGTTTTCGGTTGCATCGGGAAGTAGGTCCCGCACTTAGGACACTTCAACCCGAAGACACCCGTGTACTTGCCGGTCTTGGGATTCCTAATCATGGGGGGTTGACCAGGGTTGGCTTTGGCGGCCTCGCGCATTTCATTGCGGGCCGCCTCGGCCGAGAGCGAGATTCCGTCCTCGGTATCTGTGAAGAAGAAGTGCCGATCGGTCGGCTTCGAGCGGCCAAGAAGCGTGTCCACGTGCCCTCGCTGCCGCGTTTCGCGCGTGGTCGGCTGCTTGGTCTCGATCTCCAAGACCTTGCCGTCCGCGCCGTCGATCTCAACCTCCTTGAGCACATCGCCGACGAGGACC
>CAZQTW010000062.1:0-37662 GCA_964596165.1 uncultured Planctomycetales bacterium
CGGCCTGACGGGCGTGGGGACACGCCCGTCAGGCCGTCCCTTCTCCGTTTCCATAGTTCGCTGTGGGCCTTATGATCATGACGCTCTGGTGCGAGGGCGGATCGATGCGGATGGAAGGGTCGGCCGACATAGCGATCATCGGCGGTGGGGCGGCGGGCCTGGCGACGGCCATCTTCGCCGCCCGGCGACTTCCGCATCGCTCAATTGTCGTTGTCGAGGCCACTCGGAAGCCCGGGGCCAAGATCCTTTTGAGCGGCGGCGGACGCTGCAATGTGACCAACGCCGTCGTCGCAGCTTCCGACTACCGGGGCGGCAGCCCCAACACAATCCGCAAGATTCTCAGCTCGTTCCCTGTGGACAAGACGGTCCAGTTCTTCCGCGGGATCGACGTATCGCTCCACGAGGAAGAGGCCGGCAAGCTCTTTCCCGACACCAACCGAGCGGCCACGGTCCGCGACGCGTTGCTGCGCGAGGCGGGACGACTGGGTGTTCATATCCTCATGGGTCACCGCGCATCGCAGGTGAAGCCCGGACCGGCCCGCTTTGAGCTGTCCACTTCCGGGGGCAATCTGAATTCTCACCTGTTGGTTCTGGCAACAGGCGGGCTATCCGTCCCTTCCACCGGCAGCGACGGCAGCGGCTACGGTCTGGCCGAATCACTGGGACACTCGCTTATCCCGACTACGCCGGCGTTGGTCCCGCTCGTACTCGATGGCCACTTCCACACGTCCTTGTCCGGCATCAGTCACGAGGCTGAACTCACGATTCGAATCGAAGGTGCGAAGCCCTTGCGGTTTTGCGGTGCCTTGCTGTGGACTCACTTCGGCCTGAGCGGACCGGTGGTGCTCGATGCCTCGCGGTTCTGGCTCCGTGCGAGGCAGGAGGCCAAACCCGTTTCTGTCTCCCTCAGTTTCCTGCCGGGCGACGACTTCCGTGCCGCCGACAAACGGCTTCTGAAGTTGGCCACAGACCACCCGCGCATGCTGCTGCGCAATGCCCTGGCGACGCTTCTACCTGCCCAGGTGGCCGGGGCCTTGCTCAAGGACGCGGGCATCCGAAGCGAACTCACCATGATCCAACTGACTCGCGAGCATCGGCGCTCACTCGTCCACGCCCTGACGGAAAAGACGCTCACCATTCGGGAGAGCCGAGGCTATCCCCACGCCGAGGTGACTGCCGGCGGCGTCCCGCTCGACGAGATCGAACCCGGTACGATGGCCTCACGGAAGTGTGCCGGTCTGTTCCTCGTCGGAGAGATGTTGGACGTCGATGGGCGAATCGGCGGCTTCAACTTTCAGTGGGCCTGGGCGAGCGCCTGGGTCGCGGCGGCGGGGATAGCAGAGGTCTTCTCGGTGCGCGGGGCGGACGGGCGGTAACGCCGTTTTCAGTTTGCCGGTTGCGTCCGTTGCGCAAGAGGAGAAAGGGGCGGGCAAGATACCCGCGCTCCAATGCAGCAAGAGTCTCCAATCGAAAACGGCGACGGGATTCCGCTGTCTCTCGCCGGCCACGGGTCAGAACTTGTCGGCTACGTTTGCCGTTTCGTCGTACCATGCTACGTTGGCAGACCATCATTCAAAGGAGGCTGATCGTGAAGGTAGCGGCTTTCGTACTGTCCTGGGTGTGGACGTGTGTGGTCGGGGCGCAAAGCTGGGCCTCGGGCGCAGCCTCGCCGGACTACCTGGCCGTCGTGAAGGCCTATGCCGACGCCATGATGGAACACGGCAGGGACGTTTACGGGCCGACTCGGTCGCCCCTCTTTGCCGCCACGCTCGATCGAAAGACGCTGAAGCTGCCGGAAACGCCGCCATCGGCGATTCAAGGTATTCGTCCCAACGATCGGACACTGACCGGCGCGAATCCGATGCACGACCTGAACCTCTATCAGGTGTTCTATGCCCTGACGAAGGTGACGGGTGACAAGCGTTATGCGGCTGCGGCCGATGAGTCGCTGAAGTGGTTCTTCGACCACTGCCAGAGCTTGGCAACCGGATTGTTCGCCTGGGGCGAGCACCTGGGGTGGGATTTCAACACCGAAGCCGTGCTGGCCGGGCGGGAGAACCACGAGTTCTACCGCCCGTGGGTGCTTTGGGATCGCTCGTTCGAACTGTCGCCGGAGGCGTGCCACCGATTTGCCACGGGCCTTTGGGAGCACCAGATCGCCGACCACAAAGAGGGGCTGTTCAGCCGTCATGCCGCCTACTCGAAGCACCGTCCGGACACCCGGTCGGAGTTTCCGCGTCATGGCGGGTTCTACATCGCGACATGGGCGGCGGCCTACCAGCACACGAAGGATCCGGAAATGCTGAAGGCGATCGCGGTTTTGACGGATTCGTTCGAGCGACGGCGCAACAAGGAGACAGGCGCGATTCCGGCGGCAAGCAAATCCCCCGACCTGTCGTGGCCGCCGAGTGAGCTTTCGCTTGCCGTCGATCTGTGGGACGGCGCGGCACGGGTGCCGGCGGACCTGGCCGCCAAGATGCGGGCGTGTGCGTCTCGATCCGACGAGGTCTTTCTGAAACTTCCGCACGATTTGGGCCCGGCGGGCAAAGGGTTTGTTTGGACCGCCTCCGCATCGGATCACAAGGCTGGCAGCCCCGGAGGCGGTTCAAAACAACGAAGCTACACCGATACATGGGCCACCGGTTACGGAGAGGGTACCGACGCACAGGTGGCCATGCTCTGCCTGTTGCGATTCCAGCAGGTGAAACTGGACGGCTACCGGCGTTTGGTCCTGGGGGCGGCGGACCGGTACCTGAAGAGCGAACCGAAGGAATCTGTCGTCTTGTATCCCGGCGCGATGGGCGATGCGATTGCCCTGTTGCTGGCTGCGCACCGATTGACCCGGCAGAACCAGTACATCGACCGCGCCGATGCCTTCGCCAAGAGGTCGATCCAGGTCTTCTTCAGCGGATCGCCGTTGCCGCGTGCCAGCTCAAAGCATGACCATTACGAAGCAATCACGAGAGCGGACACGTTGGCCATAAAGTTGCTTACTCTGTGGGCTGCAAGGAACAAGCCGGAGGTGGATCTGGCCACGGTCTATTCGGATCGATGAAACCACCGGCGATCCGCTGTGAAACGGGTCGGGAGGGCTATGAAATGATCGTGCGAATGTGTGCCGTCGTGATTTCCGTCGTATCCTCGGCCAGCTATGCCGCTGCTCCCGACGAGTTCGACCGGTACGGCGGCTGGAAAGCGATTCGATTCGACGCGAGCGGATTCTTCCGGACCCATTACGACGGCCAACGGTGGTGGCTGGTCACGCCCGAAGGCCACGCGTTCATCTCGATCGGCGTGAACAACGTCACCCCCTACGGCGACAACATCCGAGGAACGGGCGTCCAGCCCTATCGGCAGAACGTTCTGGCCAAGTACAAGAGCATCGAGGCGTGGATCCCCGCGGCGCGCGACCGCCTTCGCCAATGGGGATTCAACACGCTCGGTTGCTGGTCCGGATCGGAGATTCGCGACATGCCGCGAACGGTCGGCCTCAGCTTCTCCGGCGGAGCCGGCGATTGGATCACCGGCGGACTGCCCGATTTCTTCTCGCCAGGGTTCCAAGCCCATGCCGTCCGGGCGGCGAAGACTTGCCGGACCATGCGTGACGACCCCTGGCTGATCGGCTACTTCCTGGACAACGAACTGGCCTGGGAGCGCGACTGGCGAGCAGTGCCTAGCCTCTTCGATCGCTATGCCGCTCTTCGACCGGTTGCGGCCGGCAAACAGGCCTGGGCGCGACTGCTTCAGGATCGGTACAAGACGTGTGGGGCGTTCAATTCGGTCTGGACGCCGTCGATTGAAAGGTGGGAAGATCTTCGCGGGATCACCCGGCTGCTCCCTCGACAAGGCCAGGCGGAAGCGGCGAGGCGCGATCGCGAGGCCTTCACCCTCGAGGCCGCGCGGCAATACTTCCAGACATGCGCGCAGGCCATCCGAGCGGTGGACCCGAACCATCTGATCCTTGGCTGCCGGTTTGTGGGTTGGACGGTTCCGCGGGCGGTGGTGCAGGCGTGCGGTGAATCGTGCGACATCATCTCGATCAACTTCTACGAGTTGGGGGTGATCGGCTGGGCCTATTACGGCTCGGAACGTCCGACGGCCGATGTGGCCATGGAAGAGCTCGATCATGCGGCATTTCATCGCATCGGCCGCAAACCGTTGATGATTACCGAGTTCAGCTTTCGGTCGATGGACAGCGGTTTGCCCAACACCTACCCGCCGCCGTTGGCGGTTCAGCCGAATGTCCCAACGCAACGGGCCCGCGCCGATCGTTATGCCCGATACGTCCGACTCTGGATGAGCCAGCCCTTCTTCGTAGGCTATCATTGGTTCGAATGGGTTGACGAGCCGAGGGAAGGCCGCTTTGACGGCGAGAACGGCAACTACGGGCTCGTCAACATCCGCGATGAACCCTACGCCGTCTTCGTGGATACCGTCCGGCGGGTGAACCGCGAGGTGTGGTCGCTGCATTGCGGTCGGTAGGCGGCGTCAAGGTTCGTGAGAGTCTCCGGGAGGCCCGTCGGACCCTGGGGGGCCAATCCGGCCTGCCCAATCCATCATGTTCTCCCGCAGTCAAACCGGCGCACGTATTTGTTGACAGCCCGTGGCGATTGGATTATGGGAGCGCCTATGTTGCCACTCAAAGCGTCGGCCTCGCTCTCGCCGACGGGCCATTCATGGTCGCTGAGTGATTACGTCGCCGTCGGGGCAGTGGCTGTTGCCGCCATTGTCGTTTTCGCCAACAGTCTGGGGAACGACTTCGTCTACGACGATCGCCCCATATGCCTCGAAGATACTCGTACCCGCGACCTGTCTCACCTTCGTGATATCTTTACCCAGCACTATTGGGCAGGTTCGTCGGTGTTGGGACTCGACCTGAGCGCGGAACGACTCGATCCGATCTATCGCCCCGTGACTCTGCTGTCGCTGGCCCTGAATCATGCCGTCACGGGTACCCGTGCCGCGGGCTATCGCGCGGTGAACCTGGTGCTCCACGCGGCCGTATCCGTGGCGGTCTACGTTCTATGCATGCTTCTCTTGCGTGAACGCAGGGTAGCTTTGATGGCGGCCTTACTCTTCGCTGTCCACCCCGTCCACACCGAAGCCGTCGTGCCTATCGTCGGTCGGAGCGAGCTCTTGGCGGCCGCCGCCGTGACATGGGGTATGGTCCTCTACATTCAAGACGCCTTGAAGAGTCCCTCGCGGACCCTCTCAGGGCGATATGCGGCGGCTGTCACCCTGTTTCTGGTGGGCGTTTTCAGCAAGGAGTCGGCGATCACATTCGTCGGCTTGGCGGTTATCGTCGACATCTGGTTGAGGGCCCGGGGTGCGGCCGGCGACCGCAGCCCATCGTGGTCTTCTTACCTGCGGAATCGCCTCATTCGACGATACGTGGGGCTCCTTGCGGTGGCGGCGTTCTTCCTGGCGATCAGGCGACTGGTCGTCGGTCACGTGTTCAGCAGCGCCGGCCTCATCCCACCGACGTTGAACCCGCTTGTTCTTGCCACCCCGTGGCAGCGGGTGCTGACCTGCCTGGTCGTTCTCGCTATGTACGCGCGCCTTCTCCTCGTTCCACATCCGTTGTCCTATGACTACTCCTCTGCGGCCGTCGAGGTCCCAACCACGTTGTGGGGCGGGCCCGTCTTGGCGGGAGTCCTGTGTCTTGTCGTCATGATTGCGGCAACAGTCTGCTCATGGCGAAGAAAGGGTGGACTCGCAATCGCGATCCTGTTCTTCGCCGCAACATACTCCGTGGCGTCGAATCTGGTCTTCAGGATCGGCGTCCTGATGGCCGAACGCCTGATCTACCTGCCCTCGATCGGGGCGTGCATGGCCTTGGCGGTTGCCTGGGCGGCGTTGTTCTCGTCGTGGTCTAAGGCGGTCTGGGGGATGGGCCTGGGCAAACGTGTCGTCACGGCGGGCGAGTTCGGCATGATGATCGGCTTCGTCACGGTGGGGGCGATCTACTGCCACCTTACGGTGACGCGCAATTCCGTGTGGCGCAACAACCGGACACTGTATGAAACCGACGTCAAGACGCAGCCTCGCTCGCACAAGGTCTGGCTGAATCTGGGTTTGCTGTCCCTCGCTTCCGGCGAACAGGACAGAGGCATTCAATACCTCAAAGAGGCCGTCCGGCTGGCTCCCCATTCGTATGACGCGCTTGCCCAGTTGGGTTGGCAGTACATCAAGATGGGGCAGACCGAGGAGGCCCTTCGTTATCTCTCGGAAGCGGGACGATACCGCTGGCCACAGGAGACATTTACCCTGTGGCTTCGGGCGGAACTGCTGCAAAAGGTCGGCCGGACCGGCGATGCGGCAGCGCTCTATGAGGAGGCGCTCCGGGCGAATCCGGATCATGAGATATCACTCGTGAACCTTGCGGCCATCTACGCCGATCCGGACTCCGGTGCGTACTACGACTTGAACAAGGCGTACGGTTGCGCCCGGCGGGCGGCCCTGCTACCGGCTCCTCAGCCGCAGTCGCTTGTTGCCCTGGCCGACGTGTGTGTGAAGCAAGGCAAACGTGAGGAGGCGCGGGCTACGATCGCCCGTGGGTTCAGGCTGCTGGCGGCCTATCGCGAGAAGGCTCGCGAGATGGGCAAGTTGAACGAGCAGACGCCGATGTACGATCAACTTGAAGCGGTACTCGGGGAGTTGCGGAAGACCGTCGAGGCGACGGGCACCTACCCCACAACCATGCCCCGATAATCAACGCCGGTCGGATTCCCGCGTTGTCCTACGGCTGCGGACGGCAAAACGTTTCGTCCGGAGATGCGCGGGCGGTTCCCGTGCTGCGCCGACCTGTCAGGTCAGCTTCTTTTGCATTTGCCAGAAGGCGCGGTTGACCCTGGCACGGACGACGTGCGAATAGAAGGCGACGGGGCCGAGCCAGCCAATCTCGCATTCGGCGTAACCTCGGCTCTGCATGTCCGCCAGTGTTCTGAACAACAATGCCGCGCCGATGCCTTTGCCTTGCAGGGCCTCCTCCACGCCGGTGGGACCAAATCCGCCGGCGAACATGTTGACGTCGTAGGCCGCGAACCCCACAACGGCGTCGTCGCGAAAAGCAAGCCACAGCGGAATCGGGGAGAACTCGAATGTCATGTCAACCTCGGCCTCCCAGCCTCCGGGGAACGCCTTCGCCGTCCAGGCTTGAACACGAGGCCGATCCGCGGGTTCGGCCCGGCGGATGTGGATGCCGTGCGATCGCATCTTTCGCGCGGCTTGTTCGGCCGGCGCGTCGTAGACTGTGTCCGGGCGAAGGGGCACGATCATGTTTACGACCACGTCACTCCGGACGTAGCCTCGGTTCTCCGTCATGCAGAGGGCCTCGGTGTAACGCGGGTCAAGCCCGGGCATGAAATACCCGAGGTCTCCGGTCAACACGGAGATCGTCCGTGCCCCCTTGGCCTTCAGTGTATCCTCGAGACGCGACAGCATGCGACCGGCCAGTCCCTGCCGGCGGTACTCGTGATCGACGGCGAACAGTCGGATGAAGCCGATGTCGCCCGTCATTCCGCCGATCATGGCGCCGACGAGCCGATCGCCGTCCAATGCCCCCAACCTGGCCTCCGGATGCATGTGGGGGTATTTCCAGAGTCGCGTCTGGATCAGCTCGGGCGTGAAGCGGTTGTACTCCAGATCACAATTCCGGTTCATCAGGTCGGTCAGCTCATCAAGCCGATCCGGTGAAATAACGTCAATCCGCATGGGGTGCTCCACACAACTGTGCGTTCATGCCTCCGCACGTCCGATTGGCGGCTCCACCGTAGCATGGCGACAAGGGGAGGTCCAGGGGCATGCCCTGGTTCGAGGTGACGCTCAGGCGAACGTATCAATGAGTTCGCCCAGCATCTCGTCGACGGTGTGGATGACTTGGGCATTGGCCTCCACGGCCAATTTGTACACCCTCATCTGGACGAGTTCCGACGAGAGTTCGATCGGGGAGGCCTGCGGATCCGCGGGCGCATCCGAATCTTGTCCGAGGCCATATTCGGCGATGTTGTGGGCACACTCTTGTATCCCCTGCTCATTTCGCAGGATGCCTCCCATTGCTGCCTGTATGGCCGATAACATGTTGAAACCCCGATGCCAAGGCGCGGCACGGATGCACCGGAACCGAAACCCATCGGAAGCGTACGATTCAATCCTTCGCGGGGCAAATGGTTGCTTCCTTCGTCGGCGGATAAGACATTTTCGGACGCCCACGCAATCGGTACAATTGCACAGGCTACGCCCCCCCGGTGCGGGGCAGGAGTCCTGCCATGTCCCACGGCGTGACGCTCCGCGAATTGCTCCACGGGCACACGATGCCTGCCGCGCCTGAACTCGTGACAGTTGATGCCGATCGGTCCGTCCACTGCGCGGCGTGCGGACACCGGTGCCATCTGAGGCCGGGCAAGTCCGGCATTTGCCTGATGCGATTCAATCGCGAGGGCGAGCTTCGGGTCCCGGGCGGATACGTGGCGGGACTTGCGATCGATCCGATTGAGAAAAAGCCCTTCTATCACGTCCTCCCGGGCGCGGAGGCGTTGTCTTTCGGCATGCTCGGCTGCTGCTTTCACTGCAAGTTCTGCCAAAACTGGATGACGAGTCAAACGCTTCGCGACGATAAGGCGGTCGCCCGGCCGAGTGATTTCTGCACGGCTGAACAGATCATTCAGGTGGCAATCGATCACAACCTGCCGATCGTGACCAGCACCTACAATGAGCCATTGATCACCAGCGAATGGGCGGTCGAGATCTTCAAGTTGGCCCAAGCGGAAGGGCTGTTGTGCGGCTATGTATCGAACGGGCACGGCACCCCCGAGGTCCTGGAGTTCCTTCGGCCTCATATGGAGCTGTTCAATATCGACTTGAAGTGTTTTGATGCCGGAAAGTACCGGGAGCTGGGCGGGCGTTTCGAGGCTGTCACCGAGACAATTCGTCAAGCACATCGCATGGGTTTTTGGGTGGAAGTCGTTACCCTCGTGGTGCCTGGGTTCAACGACAGCGACGATGAGCTCCGTCGTATTGCCGATTTTCTTGCGTCGGTGTCGCCGGATATCCCATGGCACTGTACGGCGTTCCACCCGACGTACCAAATGACGGAGCCACCGCGAACACCTCCCTCGACACTGGCTCGGGCTTACGAATTCGGAAAGGGGGCAGGCCTGAAGTACGTCTATTCGGGTAATCTTCCGGGCTTGGTCGGCCGGACCGAGCACACGATCTGCCCATCGTGTCATGAAGTGCTCGTCGAACGGCACGGCTTCTGTGTTTCCGCGAACCGGTTGAACGGTGACGCGTGCCCGGCATGCGGTGCGAAGATCGCCGGCCGATATGCCTCGAAACGAAGGAATTGGGTGCGGGGATCCGCCGGACCTCGCCCCGTGGACTTGTAGAGCACACCATGGACAGATCATTTCACCAGATGGGACATGTTCATCAAATATGTCTCTGGGGCTTGCTGCTCCCATTCGCCGGCGTTCTGGGTTGTCAACGGCCGGGAGGCGCGCCGCCGTTTGAATGGTGGGTCGATCCGTTGCCGAAACCACCGCCGGCTCGAATGCCGGAGCCTTTCACCACGATCGTGGTTCTTGTGGAACACACCGGACGGCGAGACGATTTCCGGCAGTTCCAGCAGAAGGTGAGCTCACAGCACGACAAAGTGAACCGACGTGAGATCCAAGGATTTCGGGCCGAGTGTCACTACTTGCCCGCACTGGCGGACAAGACGCGATCCGATCTGGAAGCGGGACTCATCGCCGGCGGGCGATTCATCGTGCCGGAACGGCGGGTCGTGGACAAGGCGCTGAAGGAGCATCGCGTTCAGTGGCTGGATCTGCGAACACCGGCGACGGCCGCCTGGCTCGGCAACGTGTGCAATGCCCAACAGGTGCTCCTCGTGGAGATTACCGACGTGATCATGCGGGTCGTGGAGGCCGGCGAACAGACGATCGGCGCACAGAAAAGCGGACCGGTCCGCCGGACCGACGTCACCATTCGGTACGACCTTCGCTTGGTGGACGCCGCGCGCCAAAAGATGACTTGGCAATCAAGGCTGGTTCGGCGGTGCGGCTACAAGCTGGAAGGAAAGGGTTCGATGGGACATTGGTACCATCCCCGCGATCCTCTGGAGTTTCTCCAGGCGTTGAGGGGCCAAGGCGTGGTCGAGTATGTACTCGATGCATTTGCGGGCAAGCCCGGCGACTGGAAGTCGGTCCCCGTGACCCCCGAGGAACCGTGGCGCGACCAGCAACCGTGAAAGGATCCAGATGAAGCTACAGGGTGTTTTCGAGTTGCCGGCGTCTCGAATCAGCGTGGAGGTGCCGGAGGGCGCCACGATCACCGAGGCGGCCGATCGGGCCGGCATCGTACTGAATACCAGTTGCGCGCAACAGGGGACGTGCGGGGGCTGCGCGGTTGACCTCGTCGAGGGCGTCTTCCAGAACGGAGAAGGCCTCTTCGAGATTAGTGCGAGCCGACCCCGCCGGGTCCTGGGCTGCCAGACGCGGATTGCGCGTGGAGACTGGAGAATCATCGTCCCGCGACGTTCGTTGGTGGAGGTCGGCGAGAAGATCGTCGCTGACTATCGCATGGAACGTCCGATGAAGCTTCAGCCGTCCGTCCGGAAGTTCTATCTGGAACTCCCGCCTGCGACCATCGAGGATCCGTTGGGTGATTCGGAACGAATCGAAAGGGCCGTCAAGTCCCATGTCTCTTGTGAGGCCTCGATTCAGTTCTCGCTGGATGTCTTGAGAAAACTGCCCGGATTGCTTGATCGAACCGGATATAGAGTGACAGTAACCGTGGCGTATCATCAGGGACGATGCCGGATCATCGACATTGAACCGGGCGATACGAGTAATTCATTGTATGGCGTCGCCGTGGATGTCGGTACAACCACCGTGGTCTGCGCCCTTGTGAACCTGGTCACCGGCGAGGTCGTCGACCGAGCGAGCTGTTACAACCAGCAGGTCCAGCGAGCCGACGATGTGGCCAGCCGAATCGTTTACGCGGGGCAACCCGACGGACTCGAGGACCTGCGGCGGTTGGTGGTGGACGGTACGGTCAATCGATTGGTTCGCCTGATGTGCCACAGCCACGATGTCGATGTCGAACGCGTTGGTCGGATGGTAATCTCCGGCAACACGATCATGTCCCATCTATTCCTGGGGCTCGACCCACGGAACATCGGAGGGATTCCGTTTCAGCCCGTGTCGGCCAGGCCCGGCACCTACAACGCCCGAACCGTTGGCGTGGCAATCAACCCGGCGGGGTTGGTCGACATTGTCCCTTCCATTAGCGGTTATGTCGGCGGTGACATCACGAGCGACATCTACGTCTCGGGAATGGATACCCTTCGGCAGAAGGCCCTTCTGGTTGATCTGGGCACCAACGGCGAGATCGCCGTGTGTCACAACGGCAAAATCCTGGCCTCTGCCACGGCGGCCGGACCGGCCTTCGAGGGCGGACGAATCCGGTGTGGAATGCGGGCCAGCACAGGTGCGGTGGAGCACATACGCATAGACCCTCAGACGATGCAGGCCCAATGTGAGATCATCGGCGGAACCGCCGCCACGGGTATTTGTGGCAGCGGGCTGATTGACCTGATTGCCGAGGCCTTCCGCATCGGCTTGATGGACTCCGCCGGACGGTTCGACAGATCGCGACTGGGTCATTCGGATCGACTTCGAGTCGTGAACGGTGTTCTCGAGTACGTGGTTGTACCTCGCGAGCAGACCGAAGACCAACACGCGGATATCGCGGTGGACGAGCGGGATGTGGCGAACCTTCTGCAAGCGAAGGCGGCAACCTATGCAGGGATTACGATCCTGCTCCAGTGCGCAGGGCTTAGTGCCGGCGATCTGGATGTCGTTTATCTGGCCGGCGGATTCGCGGCACACGTCGGCCTAAGCAGTGCTATCGCAATAGGACTGCTTCCTGATTTGCCTGCGTCACGGTACCGCGTGCTCGGAAACGGCTCATTGGCCGGCGCCGTTGTTGGCCTTCTGGACCGCGAGGCGTGGCAGGAATTCCGACGGATTTCCGTCACACCCAAGACCATCGAGCTGAACAGGGTACCCGAGTTCCAGGATGAGTTTGTCAATGCCATGTTCATTCCGAATGTACGGGAGGATCGGTTTCCATCAGTCTGTTCCGTTCAGGGATGAGCGACCTCTTCCTTGCGTTGACATATCCCAGGGTTAGGGCTAAGCTTAAGGGGTTTATCGGGCGTCACAGGTATGGCAGAGGGCTACGGTACTTGAGCCGTGCTGTGTGTACGTCGTCCAGGTGATGTCGATTTGCCCCAGCTTGGCGGTTCGCCTCAAGGCAGGGGCGGATACCGCCCCCCCGGGCGCGGAGGGAAGGGTTTACAGGGCAAGGGGACGATTCCCTAGCGGTCGGTCAATTGGGTCGGTCGGGGAGTTGTCCTTGGAGGAAGGATTCCGTGAGGTGCCCCATGAACAAAAGCCATTTTGGATTCACGTTAATAGAATTGTTGGTTGTCATAGCGATCATGAGCCTGTTGATCTCGATCGGTGTGCCGACGTTCGCTCAGGTCAGAATCGCCAGCAAGCGGGCAGTATGCATGGCCAACATGCACTCGATCGCCCAGGCCCTTGAGGCCTACATGTCCGTGAACGACGACTATTGGCCGAACGCGAGCAAGATGGTCTCGATTGAAGACGACCCGAACCTGCTCTCAATTTCACAGGTGCTCAGCCGAGAGGTACGCGGTGTTCGTGAGGTCTTTCGCTGTCCGGCGGACCGACCGCGTATCGAGTCTGTCGATCCGAACAATATCGGGAAGACTTACTACGAGAGCGAAAAGACCAGCTACGAATGGGACGTGTTCTTCGGGATGTTTAGCGGGAGAAAGCGCGGGCATGATCCCGTTACGGATGCCGCCGGCCTTGGCTGGGGTGCTTCGGATGTGGCCTTGATGGCGGACTTTGAGTGTTTCCATGGCGGTACATCGAGACCGACATTCGATCTTCAGAACCCCCGACCGGTGGTGGACAAGCCACGCTCCCTTGTGGTGATGTATGCGGATCTGAGTGTCAGGACCGACGACTATCAGGTCGGCAGACACTAGGGCATGCGATTCCGGGCAAGGGTTTCAAGGGCGAATCCGCCCGATCCCAGTCTTTGTGCATGGAGAGGTGAACATGAGTACCGACTGGCGGGACTATTTGCGGCCGATTACTTACATCGATTGGGTCAAGAGGTCCATGGAGACCGAACGAGGTCGTCAGACGGTCTTCGCGACCGGTGGTATCCTTGGGGCGGTCATCGTCCTTGTGGGCGGGTATATCCTCTACGGACAGATCGTTGGCATTCCCGCTCCGGATGTTCAGAACGCTCCCATCGAAAAGGTGACGCAATTCCTCGGTAGTCCGCAAGGCTATGCGAGACTGTCCGTGCCCAGTCGGCAGGATTTTCTTGTCAAAGTGATGCAGACTTACGAGGAACCGGCCAAGCGAGAGCAGTTGGCCCAGGCTCTGTCGAAGATGACCACAGAGGAGAAGGTTACGCTTCGCGAGGCCACATGGGATGTCGGGTACAAGATCTTCACGGAAGAGGTCGAGCAGTACTATAAGGCGCCTCCCGAAAGCCGCCACAAGTTCGTCGATCGAAAGCTCTACGAGTATCACCAGGCCAGGGCGCGAATAGTCGGTGACCCGCAGACCAAGGCGCGTGAACAAAAACTTGTGGACCATAGCTGGACACACGGGATGCCGACGGACAGTGACGGCGTCGTCAAGATGCTCATCACCCGAACGCGTCCGGAGGATCGGGCGAGGATGAAGCCTTATGTGGATGCGCTTCGCACCCGTATGGAAGAGCTCAAGAAGAATCCTGCCGAGGCGGAACGTCTGATGGCCAAGTTCCAGGCACAAGATCGCGCGGCCGGCAAATAGGCGGCGCGGTCTTCAGTTCGCCGCCAAGCAGTCGAAGATGGCCTGATCGGTCATCTTCTCGACGACCACTCTCAGATTCTTGCTCGCACCGGCGGCGCGGTAAGCGGCCTCGGTCGTCCGGGTCGCAAACTTCGTCCCCGCATTGTGGATTGTCAGCGGATGCGGCGCGATCAAGGCGCCGGCCGTGTCCGTCCCCCCTGTCCGGAGTATGCCGGGGCTGAACATCTCATTGCGGTTCCATGCGTCCTCTGTACTGGTGTCGAACTGGCACGCATCGAAGATCGCGGACCCCCGTTTCGGCGCATCCGATATCGCTCTCGCGAAGAGGGCCCATAAGCCGGCCTGATCGAGTCCCACCACGTCAACGCGAGCAACTTCTTGTCTTTCGGCCAGTGCGGCCAGACCCATCGCGATCTCCTGGACGCGAATCGCCAGGTTCGACCGATTGTAGGTGTAGTAGAACTTGTCGTCGGTGGGCCTGCGCTTGCCCATTTGCAGTGTGTCGACCGCCATCAGGATGCATCCCTTGGTCACCAGGGACTTGATCATCGATGCTTCAATACCCGCAATGCCCTTGGGATGAACCAAGAGGACCCCGCGTGCGCCCGACGGTACGGGTTGAGGTTCCCACGACTTGGCCCTGAGCCAGACACACCGATTCTTGAGGCCCAATCGCCATTCGACGATTTCCGTGCCGTCGCCTGTCTGCGCCCCCGCCCTTTCCACAACCAACTGACCCTGGGTGGTCGGCTCCATGCAGAGCGTGTGCCACAGGCTTGATTGCAGGGTCTCGCGAAATCGCTTTAGGGTGGCGGCATCTCCGGGTTGGAGTTCTTCCATCTGCTTGCGGACCATGGCCTGCCAGTCTTGGACGACCACCGCAGGCGACTTGGCCTCCTTAGGTCTTTCGCGGCCTTGGCCGAAGATGCGGAGATCGGTGTCGAGCATATAGGGTTGTTCGGCCACTTTCGTATCGGGCGGAGCATCTTTTAGCCAGCGTGCAAACCAGGAGTAGACGACTTCACGGCTGGGCTTGTCGTAGTTGTGTCCCAGATTGAACTGCCTCTCAGCGATTCTGTCGGTGGCTCCAAGGAGTTCGTACACCTTCCGGATCGCCGGATACTCCACCGTGGGCGTATCCTTAGTCCAATCGCCCGTGGCCGAGACGAGGACCAACGGACGAGGCGCCATTGCCGCACCGATCTCCATATTGTTCATCTGAACCCGCATGAGCGGCGCATTTTCGCAGAGGCACCCTCCCTGAAAGTGGGCAGAGATCATACACACAGGAGCCGCCACTGCCGGCCGATCGTCGACGGCACAGAGCATGAAGGTCTGTGTGCCGCCCCCCGAAGCTCCTGTGACGCCAATCCGCTTGGGGTCCACGTTTTCCATGGAGGCAAGGAGATCTACCGATCGAATGCAGTTCCAGAGCTGAAGCCCGCCCAAAGACAGTCCCCACAGCTTATCTCCGGCGAAGTCGTGCGGAAGCGGGCCATTGTCGTTGTAGCCCACCATGTCGATGGCCAACACCACGTAGCCCTGCTTGGCCAGGTTGATAAATCTGGCCTGAGGCGATTCATGGAGACGTCCCTTGTCCCAGTGGCCATGAGGACAAAGCACGGCAGGCAAACGGCCTGTTGCGTTCGTCGGTGTGTAGAGGGCACCGGTTACGATGACGCCCGGGAAAGACCAGAAGTAGATCTTCTCCCGTTTGAAGCCGTCAAATGCCTTGGCGTCCAGTCGCACCGCATCCAGGTTGCACTTGGGAGGCGTGGGCCATAGACCGGAACTCACCAGGACGTGTTGGCGAATCCACTCCCTGTATCGATTCCATTCGTCCGCACCGGCCACGGGTCGAAAGGCATACCGGGACTTTGTGTGCATGACCGGATAAGGGTCAGATGGAGTAGGGGACTTTGGTTCCTCGGCCATTACGGACCATGCTAGAAGGGCCAAGAGGGTTGGGACAAGGGGCATGAAGGGTATTCTTTTGGACGAAGTATGGCTCATGGTCATGTCTCCCGGTCGGGAACGTGGCCAGACTAATGAATTGGTGATGTGGGGTCAACCTTTGGAATGAATGCGTGCAACCGTGGAGGGCGCCGGAATGCAGGGTTGGTCGGCGCTGTGAAAACAAACAGGGGTGAAAGGCGGCATTACCACCGTTCACCCCTGCGAACCTGAAGACACTGAACGCAGATTACCCTTCGGCCTGGTTACGGACAGATAGGGTACCTTTCCCCTGTCGATCTGCGTTCGAGTACGCGTCCCGCAGATTACTGCCAATGACTAGGCTACTGCCGCCTGCTGCTTGCAGAACTGGCTGAGGAACTTGCCGACGGTCATCGCACCCAAGACTTCGCGGACGCGATCAGTTGCGGCACCGAAAACGTCGGCGAGACCGGCCTGAATGTCCTCAGGGGCTCCGCTCTGTTCGGCATCCTGTCGTCCATCGATGATTCCGTTCACGGCCTCGATGACCTCCAAGAGCGTGATGTCCTTGGCATCACGAACCAACTGGAACCCGCCCCGAGGTCCCCGATCAGACCGGAGAATACGAGAACGGGCAAGCTGGCTCATAACCTTCGCGGCGTAAGCCGTGGGCAACCCGTAGACGCTGGCGATCTCGCCGGCTTGGATTCCGGATGTCAGGCCAGTCGCACGCCGCTTGGCAATTTCCAGAACAGCTAGCACTGCGTACGTCGATGCTTTGTTGCGAAACATTGAATCTCCTTTGCTTTTTTGCCGCCTCACGATCTTCGGGTCCTTCCTTCCGGAGCCCGTTCGGCATTCAACTCAACCTATCGATAGCCCAGAGGGAGGCGCGAAACGTCCTAACCCGCTGGGGTACAAGGACACCTGCAAAAGTACCATCCCAGCATTAGCTACTGTTAACCTTATGCATTTCATGTGCCAGACAGAAGACAATTTATTATTTCCATAGTCGTCCTATTGGCAAAGCTTTACAACTCTGATCATCCAGTTGAGCTACGACCGAGTAATTCCAGTGAGCACAATGTGCACAATACTGTGCATACATGTGCATCATTAAGATGTCCACTTCAATAATTATCCTCATTTTATTCTTGAAAGTCAAGCTTGATGTGTATTTGTAAGTGGCTGTTTTGAAAAAGCTAATGACAGTCTGGCACATCATTCCAATTCGAAATCGACGTCGGTGCCAAGTGGAACTATAGAGGTTAGTACAATCATTTGGACAGCGAATCATTCATAGAGCGTATTGCACTGGGACTGGGATTGCCTTGGGCGGAGGGCACTTCAGCGACCGATCGTGGTGCGTTTGGACGCGACGAACGTTCTTAGGCTGCGGAGGGACTGCACGTTTAGTATCGATTCCTTCGGAGCCCAGCCTCGCCGTGCCGTGCAGACGCCGTAACTCATGTATTGAGCCATCTGATCGATGGAGTGTGCATCCGTCGAAATTGCGACCATGGCTCCCGCTTCGACGGCTTTCCGAACATGCAGGTCGCAGAGATCGAGGCGTTGCCAAGATGCATTTAGTTCCAGGGCTGTTCCCGTCTCGGCGGCCTCCTGGATTACTGCATCCATGTCGAGATCCATGGCCTCTCGCTGTCCGAGCATTCGACCGGTGGGATGACCGATGATGTTGACATAGGGCGACCGGATCGCTGCCAGGGTCCGAGCCGTTACCTTCTGCCGGTCCTGGGACAGCCCGCTGTGGATGCTCGCGATAACGATGTCGCATTCCTCCAGGACCTCGTCGGGGTAGTCCAGCGAACCATCGCCGAGGATGTCCACCTCTGCGGAGACCAGGATCTCAATTCCCTTATTCTTCTCGTTGGCTTCTCGGATGGTCTTGATGTGCTGCTTCATTGCCTTGACCGACAGTCCGTTGGCGATTCGTTCGCTTTTCGAGTGGTCGCTGATCACGATGTACTGGTAACCGAGCTTCTTGGCGGATGCCGCTATTTCGTCGATTGTGTTCCGGCCGTCGCTGGCCGTGGAGTGGATATGGAGGTCCCCCCGTATGTCCGCCAGCTCAACCAATGGTGGCAGGCGAGGTGCTGACTCGATTTCCCCCCGATCTTCGCGGATTTCGGGGGGCATCCAGGGAAGGCCCAGTTTACCGTATATCTCCTCTTCGTCGCTTCCCGCTATTAGCAAGTCGCCCTTGAACAGTCCATACTCATTGAGCTTCAGGCCTTTCTTGATGGCCAACTCGCGGAGGCGGATATTGTGCTCCTTGGAGCCCGTGAAATACTGAAGTGCCGCACCGAAGGACTCGCTTGGCACGACACGCAGGTCGACCTGCATCTGGCCCCCTTCCGGGAGGTTCACCAGGACGGAGCCCTTGGTATCACCGGAGGCGAGTACCTGCTTGACCTCAGCGAGCGTCGTGAACGTACGGATCACCTCAGGTCCGTTCGGGCTATCACAAAGGATGTCGGCATCGCCGATCGTCTCACGACCTCGGCGCAGGGATCCGGCCAGTTCGACACGCTTCACCGCGGGGAGGTTCGCGAGGCGATTCGCGATCTGCTTGGCCAGAGGAAATGCGAGGCCGAGCGGTATGCGTCCGCTGGATCGTTCCAGGAACTGAATGCCTTGAAGGATCTTCTTTACACTCTTTTCGCCCATTCCGGGCAAGGCGGCCAGGGTGCCCGCCTCAATAGCCTTCTTGAGATCGTCCATCGACTCAACGCCCAGTTTTTTCCACATGAGGGCGATCCGTTTGGGTCCGAGACCGGGAATGGCCAGCAGGGCCGGCAGCCCCGTGGGTACCGAGGCGATGAGTTCCTGATGAACGTCGATCTTGCCTTCGCTCAGGAATTGGGCTACCCGTTGTGCCGTACCCTTTCCGATGCCGGGCAGCTCCGTCAGCGTTCCGGCAGCGGACAAGGCCGCGATGTCTTCGGTCGTATCTTGGAATAGGCGAGCGACCCTCCGATAGGTGTTGATGCGAAAAGCGTCCTCACCCTTGATCTCCATGAGGTCGGCAATGTCGTCGAAGATCCGAGCCAGTTCCTTGTTGATCATGGCTACCAGTGTAGTCGCCTCGGAGCAATGGAGCTACAATCAACATGTCGTCCCCTTTTTGAGTGTTGCAGACGATCCGGGGTATCCGGCCATGCGTATTAGAAGTGGCCGAAGGTCGCTGCGTGGAATCAGACAGATCCTTTGGACGGCCGGTTGCGTCACGAGAGGCAGAACAGGCCAACACCAGTCGCCATGAGTGAACCCCTCGCGAACCACGATCCGGGGCCCGCCTTGTCATCGCCCTCGCCGCCTCGTTTCGGGCGACTTTGCCTACGGGGAGCGATGCTTGGATTGCTGATTGTGATAGCGGTGATTGCCGCAGTCGTCATTGGGCGGAGCGTTAATCGGGTCGTTCTCAGCGACCTTGCCGAGAAGCGAGGGGTTCTGGCCGGGTGGAACATCTTGCTCGTCAGCATCGATACGCTTCGGGCGGATCGCGTGGGCTGCTATGGTGGTCGGGTGGCCGGCACGCCGGTTATCGATCGCTTGGCAAAAGAGGGTATTCGCTTCGTGAACGCAATTTCGGCGGTACCCCTGACGTTGCCGAGCCATGCGACGATGCTCACGGGTTTGAACCCGCCCCATCATGGCGTGCGCAACAACGGTACATTTCGGCTTGGGAATGAGTCCACCACGTTGGCGGAATTGCTGGCCTCGCGAGGCTATCGGACGGCCGCGATGGTGTCCGCGTTCGTCATGGACAGACAGTTCGGCTTGGCTCAAGGGTTTGAGGACTACGACGATGATCTGACTGTCGGCGATCAGCCTTCCCAAGGGAGCTTTCGCGAGCGTCGGGCCGAGATCACCAACCGTGGTGCCATAGACTGGCTTCGGAAGCACGGTCGGGAGCGGTTCTTCCTCTTTGTCCACTACTTCGACCCACACTGGCCTTATGCCGCTCCGTCGCCATTCAAGGAGCAGTACCTGAAGCATCCCTACGACGGAGAGATCGCCTACGTCGATCAGCAGATCGGGAGACTGCTTGACGCGCTCGATGAGACCGGCGCCCGATCCCATACGCTGGTCGTTCTTACGTCGGATCACGGGGAGTCATTGGGTGAGCATGGGGAGTTGTCTCACGGCGTGTTTATCTACGACGCAACCCAGCGGGTTCCGCTGATCGTTTCGGGGTCTTCGCGACTTCCACAGGGCGTGGTGATGGATCATCAGGTGGGCTTGGTGGACATCGTACCGACCGTTCTCGACCTCTTGGGGATAGAAAGGCCGTCAGAGGTCGAAGGCCACAACATGTTTCAGCGTCCCATCGGTTCTCGACTGGTCTACATGGAATCGTTGGGGGCGGAGTTGATGCACGGTTGTGCCCCCCTGTTCGGTGTACGCTCCGACAAAACGAAGTTTGTCTACGCGCCCAAACCCGAGCTGTACGATCTGCGTGCGGATCCGGGTGAGGTGAAGAACCTGTATGCCGAGCGGCGCGAGGAAGCCGAGACGCTTTACGCCTCGCTTCGCGGTTTTGCCGGTGATGATCTTGCGTTCTCCGGCCATCGGCAGGGGTTGCCGCTTTCGGAGGAGGCGGCGGAGAGGCTGAGGGCCCTGGGTTACATCGTGCCCGCAAGCCGTCCGGTCGCAGCGACGAGTCGGGCAACGACGGCCAAGTCTCCCGCCGATCCCAAGGACATGATTGTTCACCTCCGACGCAGTCAACAGGCCCAGGAACTCATCATGCGGGGCGATTTCGAGGAGGGACTGGCGCTTCTCAAGGAGCACATCCAAGCCTGTCCGGAAGATCTGATGGCCATGCACAAGTATGCGGAGACATGCCGGACGGTCGGACGGTTGGACGAATCGCTGGCGACCTATCGCCGGATTTCCGCTCAGGCGCCGTCCGACGCCGATGCCATTGCCGGTGCGGCGTCCGTCTTGCTCCGGCAAGGCAAGGTATCCGATGCGGAGAAGGAATACGGGCGGATTCAGGCGATGGATCCGCAGTCGCTCGTTGCGATGGCAGGCTTGGGCAGCGTGCAGGCTGCGAGGAAGCAGTATCGAGAGGCCCTTGCAACGTTTCAGCGGGTGGCGAGTCAGGCCCAGGGGTATCGGCTCGTGAGCGCTCTGACCAACATCGGATCCATCCACGAGGCGTTGGGTCAAACGGAGCAGGCCCGACAAGCCTATGCTCGCGCCCTCCAGCTCGATCGGGGCCACGTACCGGCGGCGGCTGCCATGAGCCGCCTTGACATGAGCGTTGGTGATGGGAGCCGGTCGATCGAATCGCTTCGGGAGGCGATTGAACGATCGCCGAGTCCGGACGGGTACTTGACACTGGGCCGGCTCTTGCGACGGCAAGGCAAAGCGGCCGAGGCTGAAGAGGCTCTTCGCAAGGCCCTGAGCCAGCGGCCGGATCACGCGGAGTCGTGCTACGAACTGGGGGCGCTCTTGGCGGGGCGGGCCGAGGAGGGGGAGGCCGAACGGCTCCTGCGACGGTGCATCGAGTTGAATCCGGAGCACGTGGGTGCGCCGTCCGAATTGGGGATGTGGTTGGCTCGACGCGGGCAGCTCGACGAAGCAGAACGATGGCTGGCAAGAACCGTGGAGCTTGCGCCTCAGCAAGCCGCTTCGCACTACAACGTGGCGATTGTGCTGGAACAGCTTGGCAAGACCGACGAGGCCTTGCGGGCCTTTCGGCGCGCGGTTGAATTGGATCCACGGCATGTCCAAGGGCATTATCACGCGGCAGAACTGCTTGCGGCTCGGGGTCAGCGGGCGGAGGCGATTGAGCATCTCCGCAAGGCGCTTGCCCTCAATCCGAACTACGCTGAGGCAGTTGCCGCTCTTCGCCGCCTCGAGTCGGGTGGGTGATCGTCGTTTTTGTTTCGGCAGCCTGGAGAGGAGAAGTCGCCTTGTCAGTCGGCGTCGCGGGGACTACACTCAGTGCCATGGCGCTGAAGAATCGCATCTGCTGAGTACAATTCCGGATCGAAGCCTATGTCAGACCAACCTGTCCGAGTCGGTTTGCTTGGGGCGGGGGAGCATGCCGGAAACATCGTCGGCTGGGCCGAGCGAATCGACGGGTTGGCGACGGTCCGCTGTTTTGACCCGGACCCTGGTCGAAAACGCGCTCTTGCGGATGCGTGGGGCATCCAATCCGCCGACACCCTGGATGAACTGCTGAATGATGGTTCGATTCAGGCCGTTATTGTTGCGTTGCCGACGCGGTTTCATGCCGACCACATCATGGCGGCCGCCCGGGTCGGGCGGCACGTGTACGTGACGCGCCCCATTGGCGAGTTTCTGCCGTCGGCAAGACTGGCGATTGCGAAAGCCGCCGAGGCCGGGATCATCCTTCAGGTCGGCCATTACGAACGGAAGCGCAATGCCTCCCGCCAGATCAAAGACTTGCTTGCCGCGGGGGTGATTGGTCGGCCGAAGCGGATGGAACTGAGCTGGTCCCAGACGGATGTCGCGCCTCTCAGTGACCGCGCATCACGGTATAGCAGGGCGATCAGCCCGGCGCACGACCTGCTGATTCGAGCGGTTCCCGCCTTCGATCTCGCGCAGTATCTGCTGGGTCCCATTCGCGAGGTTACGGCGCAGACGTCACGAAGCCCGGAGCTGTCGGGTCGTGTTGCTTCCGTCGTGCTCGATTTTGCCTCGGGTTGCCTTGGGCATGTGTCTACCTCGGTGGGTCGGGTGGGGGGCGACCACATCCTGATTTGCGGCCAGGCCGGGTCTATTGCGTGGGACGGTTATCGTTTGCAGATCCGCTCCGTTCGAATCGATGCGGTCCGCCGTGAACCGGAGTCGGAGGAACGAATTCCGGCGCCGGGGACCCCTGAACTCGATGACCTCTGCGAATTTGTCACGTGCATTCGAACCGGGGCTCGGCCGGAAGTCGATGGGGAGACGGGTCTGAGTGCATTGAGTGTGGCATGGGCGGCCATCGCCAGTGCCCACCACCGTCGCCCCGTGGCGATCGACGAGGAGCCCGGTGATGAGTACGACCGGGTGTGGGGCGACGGCCGGGAAAGCAGCTCGTTCGGATCTTCCAAGTGACGCGCGCGTCGCTACTGATGACCGCTTGCCTCTCTCTGCATTACGACGTAGTATCGGACGGGGAAGGGTGAAGGAATCCGGGGTGAACAAGGACCGGTTCCTGGCGGGATTTCCATGAAACGGTGGGTGTTGCCGGACAGACATCTCGTTCTGAAGGCCGTGGGGGTCATCGCAGCGGCGGGGTTGATGGTGGTTGCCGCCGAACCCGCCGCGAAACCTGCCGGACCGGCTCGGCCTTCGGGACAGGCTCTCAAGACGTCTCCCAAGGGCTTCAACACCGTAGCGGTTATCACGATTGACGGCGAGATCAACGACATCATGTCCAAGAGCGTGGAGCGGCGGATTGCCCGAGCCCGACAACAGGACATTCGGCTGTTGGTTTTTGAACTGAACACGCCGGGCGGGCAGGTCACCAGCGCCTTGGACATCTGCAACAGGATCAAGACGCTGCCGGCGGAGATCCACACGGTGGCATGGGTCAAGCCGCATGCCCTCAGCGGGGGGGCCATGATCGCACTGGCGTGTTGCGAGATCATCGTCGCGCCGCATTCGCAGATTGGCGACTGCCAGCCGATCGTGATGGGACCGGTGGGGCCGGAGGCGATCGGCGAGGAGATGCGTGCCAAGCTCAGCGGTCCGGTTCTGACGGAGTTTCGCGACTCGGCGAGGAAGCGCGGTTACAGCGAACTCATGTGCGAGGCGATGGTACTGCCTCAGCTCGAGGTGTTCTGGGTCGAGAACCCAAGGACCGGTGCGCGTCTGTTCGTCGACCGGGCCGAGCGTGACCGACTGTTTGAGCTCGATTCGGACAAACCCACCACGGCACGGGTGAAGGAGGCGGTCGGGGGACGAAAGGCGGAGGAGGAAGAACCCCAGCAGCGCGATCGGGAGGTTTCCGCCAAGACCGGTGCGCGGTTCGAAGCTGTGCAGAGCAAGGGCGACTGGCAGTACGTTCGACACGTCGGCGATTTCCCGGTCGACAGACAACCCATCGTCAACGCCGACGACTTGCTGACGATGACTCAGGACGAGGCCGTCGCCTATGGCTTCGCTCGTGCCAAGATCGCCACGGAGAAAGAGCTTATCGACTACTATGACATCTCCGGTTCGATCGAACGGATGGAACTCAATTGGAGCGAACGACTGGTCGAATGGCTGACCAATCCGATCGTCAGAGGCATCCTGATCGTGTTGGTGGTTCTCGGCGCTTATGCGGAATTCCATGCGCCGGGCACGCTGTTGCCTGGGCTGGTGGCCCTCGTCGCTCTGGCCATCTTTCTCGGTGCTCCCTATTTGACCGGCTTGGCGAATGTATGGGAGATCATTCTCGTTCTGCTGGGCGTTGTGCTGCTGGGATTGGAGATCTTCGTCATTCCGGGCTTCGGCATCGCCGGTATCGCGGGCATCATCCTGGTCTTCGTTGGGCTGGTCTCGACATTCGTGCCCGACGCGGGCGGTCCGTTTACGTTTCCCCGGTTCAACGACCCGTATGTTTGGCGTGGGGTGGGCACGGGACTGAAGGTGATGGCGTCGGCGGTGGGCGCGTCGATTGTCGGAGCGATCATCCTGAGCCGGTTCTTCCCTCGGATTCCCTACGTCGGCAGGATTGTGGCCGAGAATCCGAGGCCGGAACAGGTCGTGATGCCCGATGCCTATCCGCACGTGGCCTTCCTGGGCGACATCGGCAAGACCGAAGGGACACTTCGGCCGGCCGGGAAGGCGCGGTTTGGCGACACCCTGGTGGACGTGGTCAGTCAGTCGGAGTTTGTCGGTCCCGGCGAGCCGGTCGAGGTGATTGAGCGAGAAGGCAACCGGATCGTCGTCCGACGTGTGCGAGGCTCGGGCTTTAACCCGGCTCGCGGTTCCTGAGCAAGCTCGATGGAAGATTTCACCGCCACTTTGTTGCTGTACCTGCTTGGAATTGCCCTGCTCGTATTGGAGATTTTCATTCCCAGCCACGGTGCACTGACCGTCGCCGGCATTGGCTTTCTCGGCGCCGGAATCTACATGGCCTTCCGACTTGCCTCTTGGGTGGGCTATGCCGCGCTTCTGTTTGCCCTTATGTTGCTGCCCACGTTCATCATTCTGGCCGTCAAGTACTGGTACAGAACGCCGTTCGGCAAGCGCATTGCCCCGCCGAATCCCACGATCACCGAGGACGTCCTCGGATTCCGCACCGACGAACTCGAGGCACTCGTGGGACAAACAGGGCGGTGTCAGACCCAACTGCGACCGGTGGGCAGTTGTGAGTTCAACGGGCGCCGCGTACAATGCGTGGCAGAGTCGGGTGTGATCGAGCCCGGCGCGTTGGTCAGGGGAATCGAGGTTCGCGGTCGTGACCTGGTGGTTCGCGAACTGCGATCGTAGACGTCGGGACAGTGGCCCGAAGGCGTGGGGCTAAACCCGGAGCTGCTTGGTCTTCCAGGGAGTCGTTACTGTTTAAGGGATGCGAATCATGGAACTGGTCAACGCATTGACGCTTCTGGGGCAGGGAGAGGGGTTTTCCCTGTGGTGGGTTGTCGCGATCATCCTAATCATCGTCGGCCTCGTGGTTCTCTTGATCATCGCCCAGTTCTTCGGGCTATGGTTACAGGCCTTTGCCGCCCAGGCCGACGTGAGCCTGTTGGACCTGATTGGAATGCGGCTGAGAAAGGTGGACTCGCGAACGATCGTGTTGGGCAAGATTCAGCTCGTCAAGGCGGGCATTCACAACATCACCACGAACGATCTGGAAAGCCACTATTTGGCTCGTGGGCGAGTGCCGAATGTGGTCAGCGCGATGATCGCCGCCAACCGGGCCAATATCAACCTGACATGGCAGAAAGCCTGTGCGATCGACCTGGCGGGGCGCGACATCCTCGATGCCGTGCACACCTCGGTGAATCCCAAGGTCATCGACGCCCCCAGTGCCACGAGCGGCAAGACCAGCATCGACGGGGTGGCCAAGGACGGCATCCAGGTCCAGGCCCGTGCCCGCGTTACGGTGCGAACGAATATTCAGCAGCTTATCGGCGGGGCCACCGAGGAGACCATTATCGCTCGCGTCGGTGAGGGCATCGTGACGGCCATCGGTTCCTCCAACAACTATAAGGAGGTACTTGAGAACCCCGACCGGATCAGCAAGAAGGTGCTCGAGAAAGGCTTGGATGCCGGGACGGCGTTCGAGATCCTTTCGATTGACATCGCCGACGTGGACGTGGGCGAGAACATCGGTGCCAAGTTGCAGGCCGACCAAGCCGAGGCAGACAAACGCCGCTTCCAGGCGGAGGCCGAAAAGCGCCGCGCCTTGGCTGTTGCCCAAGAACAAGAGTACAAGGCCGAGGTTCAGAAGAACCGGGCCCTGGTCGTGTTGGCCGAGTCGGAGGTTCCCAAGGCGATTGCCGATTCCTTCCGTTCCGGGCACCTCGGTATCATGGATTACTACCGGATGAAGAATATCCTGGCCGACACGTCGATGCGCCAGTCCATTGCCGGATCAGCCGGTGAAACCGGGTCGACAGGTTCGGAAGGCTCGCACACGCTCACCTAACGCGGGAAGTTCCATCTGATGGCGTGGTTACCGGTCATTCCGATTCTGGGAGCAGATCAGGACGGCGAGTTCGTCAGGATGATCGGCCTGGGGGTCATCATCTTCCTGTCGATTGTCGCGTCGATTGGCAACAAGCTTCGTGAAAAGGCGCAAGAGCGGGGTCGGGATCAGAAGGGCGGCCGGCCGCCTCGACCTGCTCCGCAGGGCGAGGAGCCTTTGCGGATGCAGGTGCCCATACGGCAGGAACCCGGCGTACCGCCGCGACGTCGCCCACCGATTCGTGCAACGCCTCCGCGGGTGACGCCGCCGGACCAGGCGGTTGCGGGTCAGTCTCCTCGTCCGACAGTCCAGACGCCGCGTCGCGTTCCTCCTACGGGGTCACCCCCGGTCAGGCAGCAGGAGATGCCCCCTCGTGTCCGCCCCGGTCCCGTTCGAGTCCCCGCACCCGCTCCAAGGGGTGTTCAAGCGGCAAGGGGGCCGGGCTCATTGCCTTCTCGCGAACTGGGGACCGGCGCTGTGCGTGCAGCGACGCTGATCGCCGAGCACGCGCGCCGGTCGGTCGAGGAGCACGCCGAGGCCGCAGCCACCAAGTTGGCGCGGGGGAAGCGTATTCGGGATGCCCGTTTGGCCCATCCGGAATCGGAAGTGCCCATGCAGGATCGACCGGCGGACGCAGACGGCGTCAAGTTGGTCAAGGGCCCCCTAAGCCGCAATGACCTTCGCCGCGCGGTTGTCCTCTTGGAAATCCTTGGACCACCTGTCGGTGAGCGGGGCGCGGTGCAATAAGCCAATTCCTCAAAGTCTTGACTTCAGGGCTTGATTCCCCCCAATGCTTCGCTAAACTGCAAGTCCCTTTCCGCCGCAGCGAGTGCTCCACCGGCGTAGCAGTTGGGGGTTGAGAACGGGGGGAGTCGTCTGTGCGCGGGAATTCCTTCCTCTCCAAGGATGGGCTGGGAAGGCGAATGGGTCCGGTGCGACAGGGAACTGCAACGGGACTGGTCTGGCGATGGATACCATGCTGGTCCTGGGGCCCTGACGAGCCAAACGGATTGCCCCGCGCGGGCAAAGGCGAGTGGATAGTCTGGCCATGGGATCATTAGGCTACGGACCGATTGTGATCCTGCTGGTCGTGGCGGCGGGTCTGGCGGCGTTTATCATTGTCGCCTCGGCGTTGCTCGGTCCGCGACGGTATGGTCCGACCAAGCATATTCCGTACGAGTCGGGGATCGACCCGACGGGCGACGCCCGCGCCCGCTTCCGCGTGCGATACTTCCTGGTTGCCTTGCTGTTCCTTCTGTTTGACGTGGAAATCATCTTTCTCTGGCCCTACGCCCCCTTACTGTTCAAGGCGGGCGCCGGCCAGGCGGATACGATCGGTGTGTCACGGGAGTTCCTGCTGGTTGAAATGGTGATCTTCCTGGCCATCCTGATGATCGGATACGTATACGCGTGGCGGAAGGGGGCATTCCGATGGGACTAGCGGAGGCGAACGGGCGCCACGCGTCCACACAGGCCACTCCGGGCCATCCGATGGTTGCCACGACCCGACTGGAGTGGGTGGCGAAGATGATTCGCAAGTACGGCATTAACTGGGCAAGGCGCAACTCATTGTGGCCCATGCCTTTCGGAACTGCCTGTTGCGCGATTGAGTTGATGGCGACGGCGGCCAGTCGGTTCGATGTGGCGCGCTTCGGTGCGGAGGCAATGCGGTTCAGCCCTCGGCAAAGTGACCTGCTGATCTGCGCCGGACGTGTGCCCATCAAGCTGATGCCCATTCTGCAGCGGATTTACATCCAGATGTGCGAGCCGAAGTGGATCATTTCGATGGGTGCTTGTGCAAGTAGTGGGGGCGTTTTCAATACCTATGCGGTCGTGCAAGGCATCGACCAGTTTGTGCCGGTGGATGTCTATGTCCCCGGCTGTCCGCCAAGACCGGAGCAACTGATCGAGGGCATCATGGCCATTCAGCGGATCGTAGAGCAGGAAGGAGTGACTCGGAGCGTCGACCGGAAGGGGCTCAAGCTGACGGTGTGAGGCAATCATGAATTTCAGATCTGAGATTCGGACTTTGTCGGTGCGACGGGCATTTCACTGTCGGCACGATGGGAGAAGGGTTTGACGGACGTGGCACAACAACCGGATTGGCCGGTAGCCGTCAAACGGCTTCAGGGGCGGTTCGCCGACGTGGATTTTGCGCCATCCGAATTGGTCCCCGGCGACTACAAACGGCGTGGTCAGATCGTTGTTCGCGTGCCGGCTGATCGCCTCGTGGAAGTCATGCGGTTTCTGCACGACGATGCCGAGTGCGCGTTCGACATGATGGCCGACGTGACGTGCGTTGACTACCTGGACTATCCCCGTGCGACCGATCGGTTCGGCGTGACGTACTCTCTGTTGTCCGTCAGACATAATCGCAGGTTGTGGGTGAAGTGTTACGTGAACGATCCGGATCCCACATTGCCGAGCATGACGGGTATCTGGAAGGGGGCGGACTGGCCGGAACGTGAGGTCTACGACCTGTTCGGCATTCGCTTCGAGGGGCATCCGGATCTGCGACGGATCATGACATGGGAAGGCTTCGGAAGCCACCCGTTGCGTAAGGATTATCCGCTTCAGGGACTAGGCGAGAGACAGAACTATCCGGTGTATGACCGGACGAGTGCATAGGGAGAAAAACACGGAAGTCAGAATCCGGAAGCCAGAAGGGTGACGCGCCGCCGTATCGCCACTCATTCTGACTCCTCACTTCTGGCTCCTGTCATTCCGTTCATGGCCGCTCAACCTGACATCCGGATGAGTGAGTTGCTCCGAGACGAACCGGGCAGCGACCGATGGACGTTGAACTTCGGTCCGCAGCATCCGGCCACTCACGGCACGCTCCATCTGAAGTTGGAACTGGACGGCGAACGGATCGTCAGGTGCGTGCCGGAAATCGGCTATCTCCACTGCGGGTTCGAGAAGCTGGGCGAGCGTCTGGATTACAATCAGTACGTGGTGGTGACCGATCGGATGAACTATCTTTCGCCGGCGGCCAACAACCTGGCATGGCATCATGCGTGTGAGAAGCTCTTCGGCTTGGAATTGACGCCGCGGTGCAAGGTCATCCGGACGCTCTATGCGGAGTTGGCCCGCATTCTCGACCACCTGTTGTGCGTGTCGGCCGCCGCGCTCGACCTGGGCGCGATGACGGCATTCGTGTATGCCTTCAACGAACGCGAGATCATTTACGACCTGTTCGAGGAAGCCTGCGGGGCGAGGTTTACGACGAGCCTGACTCGGGTGGGTGGGCTGTTCCGCGATATTCCGGCGGAGTGGCCCGGGCACGTGAAAGAGAACCTTCCGCGGCTCGACGCCTGTGTCGACGAGGTCGAGAAGCTGTTGGTCTCGAATCGCATTTTCATAGAGCGGACCAAGGGCATCGGTGTCATCAGCCACGACGAGGCGATCAACTGGTCGATGACGGGGCCGTCGGCCCGAGCGAGCGGTGTCCGGCGCGACCTACGGAAAGACGAGCCCTATCTGTGCCATGCCGAGAACTGGGACGGCAAGGGCGGTTCACCGGTGCCGTTCAAAGTACCGATTGCACACGGCGGCGATTGTTATGCCCGATTCCTGGTCCGGCTGGAGGAGATGCGGCAGAGTCTCAAGATCATTCGCTCGCTGATCGACGACATTCCGGCCGGTCCGGTGAACGTATCGCCCGCCGAGAAGGTCACTCTACCCGATAAGCGGGAGATCTACTTCTCGATCGAGGGACTGATTCATCACTTTGAGACCATCATGACCAATCGAGGCTTTACGCCACCGTTGGGCGAGGCCTACGGAGCGATGGAGACGGCCAACGGCGAATTGGGCTATTACCTGGTGAGTGACGGCGGCAAGACGCCGTATCGCGCCCGATGTCGCCCGCCGAGTTTGATGAACTATCAGGCCTTCTCCGCGCTGATCGAAGGACACCAGATCAGCGACATTGTCGCGGTGCTGGGGAGTCTGAACATCATCGCCGGGGAGCTGGATCGCTGAAAAAGGGGAGCGGGTTCCACCCGGTGGAATCCGGCGGGTAGAGCCCGTTTCATGAGGAATCAGACGGAATGAGCTGGAGAACGATCGACAGGCAGACGAATCCGATTCCCGCGGATGCCAAGCCGCTGTTGAGCGAGGCCGCGAGGGAGAAGATACGCGGATTCCTGACCCGGTACGAGAAGCCGCGCGGGGCTCTGATTCCCGCACTGCATGTCGCCCAGGAGACGGCCGGTCATGTTTCGCTCCAGGTGATGAAGGAAGTGGCCGAGTGTCTGGGGCTCAATCCGGCTGAGGTGCTCGATACGACCTCGTTTTATACCCATTTCTGGACGCATGCTCGCGGCAAGAAGGTCGTTGTGGTTTGCCGCAGCATCACGTGCCAGATCATGGGTGGCGACCGGGTTTTGGAGGCTGTCAAAGCCGCCCTGGGCATCAACGAGCATGAGACGACGCCCGACGGCCAATACAGCCTGATCACCGAAGAGTGCCTGGCCGGCTGCGACCACGCCCCGTGCATGCTGATCAACGAGCGTTTGCATGAGCGCGTGAAGCCGGAAGACGTGCCCCGCATTCTGGCGGATGCGGAAAACGACCGGATCGATGTGCCGCGGAGTGATCTGTTCGACGGCGCATAGAAGAGGGGGTATCGGGCAATCGGGCACGGGGTTGGAACGAAGGGGTTCCGAGCCGTACGGCCCCCTGAGCCCTGGGGCCTGATGGACGAAGAAGGAAAGCGAAGCGAGGATGCCTCGATTTGAACCGGTATTGACCCGCAACTACGGCGTGGCGAACAGCCGATCGCTTGCGGTGTATCGCGAACGGGGCGGGTACGTCGCGCTGGCCAAGGCGCTGGGAATGTCGCCGGATGCCGTGGCGGCGGAGGTTAAGAAGGCCGACTTGCGAGGCCGCGGAGGCGCGGGGTTCCCGGCGGGCGTGAAGTGGGGGTTCCTGCCGCCCAAGCGAGAGATCACGTACCTTTGTGTGAACTGCGATGAGGCCGAGCCTCCGACCTTCAAAGATCGGACGCTGGTTGAGAACGATCCACACCAGTTGATCGAGGGCGTCCTGATAACCGGCTACGCCACGCACACGACGACCGCATTTGTCTACATGCGGGCCGAGTTTCACCGGCAATTTCATATTCTTCAGAAGGCCATCGACGAGGCCTACGCCGACGGGTTGATCGGGCGAAAGATCATGGGCTCCGATTTCTCGATGGACATTTACATCCATCGCGGCGCCGGGGCCTACGTGTGCGGCGAGGAGACCGGGCTGATCGAGTCGATTGAGGGCAAGCGAGGCTGGCCGCGGATCAAGCCGCCCTTCCCGGCGGTCGAGGGTCTGTTTGCCCGGCCGACGGTGATCAATAACGTCGAGACAATGTGCTGTGTACCGCACATTATCGAGCGCGGGGCCGACTGGTTCCTGAGCATTGGACCGCCGGGCAGTAAGGGGCCGAAGGTGTTCGCCGTCAGCGGACCCGTGAAGCGTCCGGGCGTATATGAGGCGGCGATGGACATCACCGTCCGCGACCTTATCTTCGGCGACGACTTCGCCGGGGGCATGGTCGAGGGCGAGGCGTTGCAGGGGGTGATGCCCGGCGGGATTTCGATGGGCATCCTTCGGGCCGACGAAATCGACTGCAAGCTTGACTTCGACGACGTGCGCAAGTACGGCCTGCTGGGCTTGGGCACGGGTGCGGCGGTGGTCATACCGATGAGCACGGACATCCGGACGGTCCTGCTCAACTTGGCGAGGTTCTATTCGCACGAGTCGTGCGGGCAGTGTACGCACTGCCGCGAGGGGACGGCCTGGATGGAGAAGATCGCCCGGCGGATCGCCGCGGGTGCGGGTCGTCCTGAAGACCTCGACCTTCTGATCGAGATCGGCAACAACATGGGCATGATGCCCGGAATGAATATCTGCGGACTGAGCGATGGGGCGGGCTGGCCGATTCGCAGCGTCGTGGAGAAGTTCCGGCCCGTGTTTGAGGCCAAGATCGCGGCCCAACCGCCGGATGCGGTGCAGAAGGCGTTGAAGCGTATCAACCCGGCGTATTATGACGGTGCAGGGGTTTTGAAGTGATCGCCGGGACGTTCGGGCGCGACAGAGCAGTGGCAAATGAAGCCTGTCCCGCGAGGCATGAGAAGACTGTGAGGGCCGCCCGGCAAGGCATTCCCTCCGTGTCCGGGCAGGCAGGCGTTAGGCCGAGGCAGACAGATGCCCACGATCATCGTTGATGGCAGACCCGTTGAATGCCGCGAGCGGATCAGCGTGCTTCAGGCCGCGCTGGACGCGGGGTTCAACGTGCCGCACTATTGCTATCACCCCGGGCTTTCGGTCGTGGCTTCCTGCCGGCTGTGTCTGATGGAAATGAAGATTCCGAATCCTAAGACCCATGAGATGGTTTGGTCGCCCAAGCTGGTGCCGAGTTGTCAGACGCCGGTCAAGGACGGCATGGAGGTCCGGTTCTGCAGCCCGAGCGTCGAGGCCAACCAACGGCACGTGATGGAGTACTTGCTGCTGAATCATCCCCTGGACTGCCCGGTTTGCGATCAGGCGGGCGAGTGTTGGCTGCAGGACTACAGCCTGCAATTCGGGCCGGCCACGTCTCGGATGCTGGAACCTAAGTTGAAGAATCCGAAGAAGGACATCGGCGCCTCGACGCTTCTCTATCAGGACCGCTGCATCATGTGCACCCGATGTGTCCGGTTTTGTCGAGAAGTTGCCGGTACGAGTGAGTTGTGTGTGGTGGACCGCGGGGGTCGTTGCGAGATCGACGTCTTTCCGGGAATGCCCCTGGCAAACACGCTCCAAGGCAATGTGGTGGACATCTGTCCGGTTGGCGCGATGCTTGATAAGAAGTTCCTGATGCGCCAACGGGTATGGCTTCTCGATTCGGTCGAAAGCGTTTGCCCGAGGTGCAGCCGCGGTTGCACGATTCGAATCGATCACAATCTCGGAAAGGTCTGGCGGCTGAAACCTCGATTCAATCCGCAGGTCAACATGTGGTGGATGTGCGACGAGGGTCGGTTCGGTTGGGACACGATCCACGACGACCGCCGTCTCACACAACCCCGGCTCAAGCGCGGTACCGTGGTCAGTCCGGTCGTCTGGAAGGACATCCCGGGGATCATCCGAGCGCGCTTGGAAGACGTCGGGCGGCAGGACGGCGGCAAGAAGGTCGGCGTCGTCCTCTCGCCGTATATGAGTTGTGAAGAGGCCTGGTTGCTCGTTTCGTTTGTTCGCGGAATTGCTCCCGACGCGGCCGTTGCCGTGATTCCGGCACCGATCGTCGGCGAAGACCGGATCTTTCCGATCGGTGAATCGCGAGAAAAGGCGACGTTCGTCATCAGCGCCGAGAAGGCGCCGAACCGGCGTGGTGTCGAGGGCATCGCCAATGTCGGGGGCGGACGGGCGGTGTCATTGAAGGACTTCATCGCCGAGGTGAACGCCGGCAAGATCACGGCCGCGTGGATCGCCGACGGCTCACCCGAGCCATGGGACAACACCGATCTGGTCAAGGCGGCCGGCCGGTTGGAGTTCCTGGTGGTGCAGGACTATCTGCACGGGCTGCTGGCCGAGACGGCCACCGTCCTGTTGCCGATGTGTGCATGGGCCGAACGTGAAGGCTCATTCATCAACGATCAGCACCTCCTGCAACGGTTCCAACGGGCGGTTCCGCCGCCCGACGGATTGGTGCAGGACGGTCAGTATTTGTTTGAAATCGCCGGGCACCGTGGTGTATACAACGCCGGCCGCGTGCGGCAGATGATGGCCGAGACGGGCCTGGACGCGTTTGCGGCCGTGCATGAGGTGCCGGAAGAACCGGCACACGCGCATTAGGGGTGATGACGGGTTTCCGATCCCGGATCGGACGCCGCTTGCGTCCGAGGTGGTTCGAGGGTGAAACCCGGAATAGATGAGCCGGGACATGATTCAGACGTTGGGCAACATCATCGTTCGAATTCTGACCGACGGTCACTACGGGATCCCCGTGCTGCTGATGGCGTTTCTGATCGCTGTCATGTTGACGTACTTTGCCTATGCGACGTTCTATGAGCGGAAGGTGGCGGGCTGGATTCAAGATCGCTACGGACCGAACCGCGTCGGACCGTGGGGGTATCTCCAGCCGGTGGCGGACGGATTGAAGTTTTTCACGAAAGAAGACTTCGTCCCGAGCTATGCGGACAAACCGTTGTTCATATTGGCCCCGGCGCTGTCGTTCGGATTCGCGTTGTTGGGCGTGGCGGTGATTCCGTGGGGCGGCTACCTGCAGTGGTTCGGCAGCGACCCCATTCCCGTCCAGGTTGCGAGCATCGACATCGGTTTGCTTTACATCGTGGCCGTCGGAGCGATGAGCGTCTACGGCGTGACGCTCGGCGGTTGGGCGAGCAACAACAAGTACTCGTTCTACGGCGGGTTGCGAGCGGCCGCCCAAATGTTGAGCTACGAGGTTCCGTTGGGATTGGCGATCCTCGTGGCCGTACTGGCAAGCGGTGCGCTGCGTCTGGAGGATATTGTGGCCAACCAAGCGAGCACGACATGGAATGTCTTCCTGCATCCGGTAGCGTTCCTTGTACTTCTCGTGTGCGCGTTTGCCGAGACGAACCGATTGCCCTTCGACCTCGTCGAGTGCGAGCAGGAGTTGGTGGGTGGGTTCCACACGGAATACAGCTCGATGAAATTCGCGTTGTTCTTCATGGGCGAGTATTTCCACATGTTCGTGAACGCCGCGCTCATGGTCGCCTTGTTCTTCGGCGGATGGGAACCGCTGCCCTGGCTTGGCTGGTTGAACGACTCGACGGCCTGGTGGGCGGTGGCACTGCGAATAGGGGTGTATTTCGGGAAGGTATTTGCCCTTGTCTTCGTGTACATGTGGGTTCGCTGGACGCTGCCCCGATTTCGGTTTGATCAATTGCTGAGGCTCGCGTGGACGGCGCTGGTTCCGATGGGGCTGGCGCTCACGGCGTGGGCCGGCGCGCTGGCCTACATGGGACGGGCGCGATCGTACTGGGCGCCGGTGGGTGAGATGGCGTTGCTGATCGTGGCAATGGTTGTCGTAAAGGTGGTTGGCGGTAAGCCGACGGGTCGGCAGGCGAATCTGCCGCCGGTGACGGCGTAACGACACCCCGACTCGAGAGCGGACGGATGGACGCGGATGGCCGACTGGAAGGACACGGACATCATTGAGATTCAGGAACCGACGCTGGGCGCGGGGCAATTGATCTACTTGCCCGAAATCCTGGCGGGTCTGAAGATCACGTTGAAGCATCTGCTCAATTGGCGGAGCGGGCGAGACACGTTCGTCGTCCAATATCCCGAGGAGCGACGTGAGGCTCCCGAAACCTGGCGGCACGGAAAGAAGGCCGGCTTGCCGCTGAACCCCCGGACGTATCGTGGCTGGCATCGCTTGAACCGCGACGAACGGGGTAATGTTGCTTGCGTCGCGTGCTTCATGTGCTCGACGGCCTGTCCGGCGAATTGCATCCGGATCGTCGGTGCGCCGGCGCCGTGGGACTATCGTGAGAAGTATCCGGAGGTGTTCGAGATCGACGAACTCCGGTGCATCTATTGCGGGATGTGTGAGGAAGCGTGTCCGGTCAATGCGATCGAGTTGACGTACGAATACGACGTGGTCGGCACAAGCCGGAAAGACCTGGTCTTCGACAAGGAAGCCCTGTTGGCGGTGTACGATCGAACGAAGGGCCGCAAGCCGAGGCCGAATCCGTTCATTACCGGGTATCCCGACACGGGGCACCCTCAAACATAGCGGTGACACGGGCGGGAACCGTGTTTGTTCGGTTAGGTTGCCCGGGATAGTGAGAGAGGCGAAGTTGACGTCGTTCTTGGGTTACATGGTGTTCTATCTCGTGCCGGTGATCGGCGCCGTGGCGGTCTACCTGGCGATGCCGGGCGATCGCCGGGCATCGCGGTTCGGCGCGATTGTGCTTGGAGCGGTGGGCTTGGGCGCGTTGATCGTCATCCTGGCCTCCCTGATCGGCCACAGCCGCGTGATGTTTTATCTTCTGGCGGTTGTCGCGGTTGTCGCGGCCGCTCGCGTGGTGACGCACCGTAAGCCCGTCTACTCCGCCGTCTACTTTCTGCTGCTGGTCGTCAGTGTGGCGGGCATAGCCTTGTTGGCGGGCGCCGAGTTCCTCGCGGCCGCCTTAGTCATTATCTATGCCGGGGCGATCCTGGTGACGTATCTCTTCGTGATTATGCTGGCTCAGCAACCCAAGCCGCTGGAATACGATATCCAGCCTCGTGAGCCGGCATTGGCCGTGCTGGCCGGATTCGTTCTGATCGCCGGCCTTGCCGGGCCCATCGTCTACCGGCAGGGCCCGCAGATGATTCCTGCCTCGCAGCCGATTCGGATGGCGACGGCAGCGGAAACGGCGACAAGGGTTCAGGTGACTCCCTTGAACGAGCACGGGTGGCACGTCGGCAACACACTGACGATCGGCACGGAACTGATGACCACTCACGTCGTGGCCTTCGAGGCGGCCGGCGTTCTGCTGTTGGTAGGCATCGTGGGTGGCATCGCCCTGGCCACTCGCCGTCTGACGGCGTCCGGCTGTGGCCCGGTTGGGGGTGGCTCATGATCGGCGACGTCATGACGGTCCTGAACTTCCAGTGGCAGTGCATGTTGCTTGGATCTGTCCTTTTCGGTCTGGGACTTGTCGGTTTCATCTCGCGACGAAACTTGATCATCATGTTTCTCAGCACGGAGGTCATGTTGCAGGGCGTGCTGGTCAACCTTTTGGGATTGAACACAATTCATCAGGCGCTGAATGGCCAGTCATTCGCGTTGTTCGTGCTGGTGATAGCGGCGGTTGAGGCCGCCGTGGCATTGGGGATGATCGTTCTGCTCTTCCGCCGTCGGGCGACGCTCGACAGCGAGGCCTGGAAGCAGATGGGAGGATGATGGATATCGGGATGTGAAATCTGAGATGTCCGATTTTGGAGTGGAGATCTAAGTTTTCAAACTCGGGTTTCGGATTCCCGGGTGACCGACGCAACGTGGCAGGCCATCGGTTTGCAGGCGCGGGTCGGTGAGTGACGATGCCGTTCGACAGGGGCAAGATGTGCTGAGGTAGCGCAGAACCGTGTTAGCGAGTTGGCACTATTCCTGTTTGATCCCATTGCTGCCACTGTTGGGGGCGG
>CAZQTW010000063.1:0-27279 GCA_964596165.1 uncultured Planctomycetales bacterium
ATGGATCGGGCTTGAAAGTGCCAAACTCCAGGGCACGGCCTTCGGCCGTGCCGAGGCCGGCGAGACGGCCCGTAGCCGTGCCAGGGAGGACTGCCCGGTTCGGCCCCCTCCGCAATCCTCCCTTATCAAGGGGGGAAGACAAGTCACGACGTACCCTACGGGCCTCACCTGCTATCATAATCAACCGACGGTGACCTGGAAGCGACTTACGCTTACAGCTATGTTGGAACAAAACGGGGACTGGCTCCCGCTGTTTCGGGACAGACCGCCGGATTGTGCGGGACGCAAGGGTACCTGTTCCCGCCTTGTTCGGTCATCGCCGGCACATGCTTCCCCAGCAGTCCGGCGAATCACCCTGGAGGGTTCCTGCCATTCAAACGATCACGAGCATACTCGTAATCACCGGGACGGCTTTGGTTCCGGCGGACGATGGGCACGGATGCTCCGGTGTGCCCTCGTTTTTCCCGGGCTTCTCGGAGGAACCGGCGGGTTCCATGATCAATCGCGTCGAGTCGACGCACGACTCCTTGGCGAACATCGAGATCGTCACCACCGACCCGGCCACGGGGTTGGCCGTCGGCCGGCGATACCGCAGGGTGCCCGAGCTCGGAGCGCTCGTTATCGAAAGCACACTGACCAACACGAGCCGGGCAACCGTAACGACCCGGGACGTCGCGCTGATCCGTTGGGACATCCGAATCGCGGATTCCCAGTCCGGACTGCGCTACCGCGAACTGACCTACCGCAACGACACCTGGTACGGCTCGACCTACTGGACGGGTCCCGATTGGACGCGGGTAGGAAAGGACTGGCACCATCCCGGCGAGAACACGCCGAGCGTCAGGCGGTTCACGGCCCCGCGCGACGGGCGCGTCGCCATATCGGGCCGCGTTTACAAGGCCGACACGAACGCCGGCGGCGGCGATGGCGTCCGGCTGTTCATCCGTCACGGATTCCGTGACGTCTGGCAAGCCGAGATCAACGGGAACGACGCCAACGGCGTCGAGCCGAAGATCACGATCGACGTCACCAGGGGCGACGCCATCCGGTTCGTCGTTCACAAACGTGGCCACATCATCTGCGACACAACCCATTGGGATCCGGTGATAGCCTACGTCGATCGAGGCGGTCAGGGCGAACGGTTCCAGGCCTCCGCAGCATTCTCGACAAGCAACCAGGGTCAAGGCGGGTGGTCGTACGAGATGGACACCATTCCTCAGGCCGAGCAGACACTGCCCCGTCTGCACGGATATGGGCCCGACATGACGGTGACCGAATGGGCCCCCGGCCTCGGAAGCCCCGTCCGACTCACCGATCGCGACGCCCTGAGCCTGTTCGTGTTGGCCGACGGGCCCGACAAGAGCGGGATCGCGCTGGCGATGAATTCGACCGCCCCGTGGCAGCTCGGCGCAACGCTGAATCAGGACGGCCGCCTGCGACTCGAACTCAACGCCGCCCCCGGACAAGACGGATGCACACTGAAGCCCGGCGAGAAGACATTCTTGCCGCGGCTGGTTGTGCGCCCCTACCGGGGTGGATGGCTCATGGGAACCGCCGCCCTGCAGCCATTGCTGTCGAAAGAGAACGCGAACCTCGGCCTCACGGAACTGAAGAATCGGCTGGCCTCGGCCTTTCGCAGCATTACGGCGACTCTCGATGCAAACCTGAAAGCCCGAGAAGGCGAAAGCAGTTGTCCGACCCCCGAGCTCGACCTCTGGACGATGGCCCAACTCGACTGGCGAAAGCAAGACAGACTCGTCGAGTCGTCCGACGCCTATGCGCCGGCGATCCAAAACCAAATTGATCGAACGCGTCGGTTGCTGGCGGACATCCGCTCGATCGATACGGCGGACTCAGGCGCCTCGGCTCCGTCTCTTGAGGCCTGGGCACGTCAGCTCGACCGCCTGAGCACCCTGGCCAACAGGCCCGGCCTGAGCCTGGATCAGCAGCGGTCGACGTATCTTCGTGTCCGCTGGCTGAAACGGCAGATCGCCCTGTCCAACCCGCTGCTGCGGTTCGGCGAGATGCTCTTCTGCAAGCGAGTCCCGACGTCATACAGCCACCTCGTGATGCAGTATTACGGCTGGCGAGCAAGGCCCGGCGGCGGAATCTTCGTCCTGGAAAAGCCCGGATACTCGTTGGCGGCCCGTGACATCCTCGGCGGCACGTTGGCCGACGGAAACGTCCTCGAACCCCGCCTCTCATACGACGGTAAGCGGATCGTCTTCTCCTTCGTCCGGTGTCCGGACAAGGTTTACGACTACAACCAGCTCGCCAATGATGTCGACGAGGGGTTCTATCACATCTTCGAGGTCAACGTCGACGGTACCGGCCTGCGACAACTGACGCGCGGTCCCTACGACGATCTCATGCCGACATACCTGCCCGACGGCGGTATCGCGTTCAGCTCGACCCGGCGACGCGGCTACGCCCGGTGCTTCGGGCCCCAGTTCAGCCGACGCTGGCACGTCTACACCTTGCATCGGATGGACGCTGACGGCGGGAACATTCGGACCCTGTCTTACCACGACACCAACGAGTGGTTCCCAAGCGTGTCGCACACCGGGCAGATCCTCTACAGCCGGTGGGACTACATCGACCGCGACGCGGTGACCCACCAGAACATCTGGGCAACGCGCCCGGACGGGACCAACCCTTTCGCCGTATGGGGAAACGCCGTGGCCACGCCCCACTGCTCGTTCCAGCTTCAGCCCATCCCGAACAGCAGCAAGATCATCTTCACGGCCTCGGCGCATCACTCGATCACGGCCGGTTCGATCGCGATCGTTGACCCTACCGTGGACAACAACGCACACCGAGCCGTGACGCGCATCACGCCGGAGATCCCGTTCCCCGAGGCGGAAGGGATGAACATCCCCGAGTACTACGAGGCCCCGTGGCCACTGTCGGAAAAGTATTACCTCGTGGGATACAGCCCCAAGCCGCTGATCTGGGAACCGGGCGCGAACGACCGCGACGCCCTGGGCATCTACCTGCTCGATGCGGCCGGCAACCGGGAGCTGATCTACCGCGATCCGGACATCGGCAGCACAAACCCGCGCCCGCTGACACCGACGCCCAAGCCCCCGGTGCTCCAGAGCATGCTGGCAAGCGACGCTCCGCCAACCGGCGAGATGGTGCTGATGGACGTCTACCAAGGGCTGACCGGAATCTCGCGCGGCAGCGTCAAGTCGCTCCGAATCGTTCAGATCTTTCCCAAGACGACGAACGTGGCGGGTTCACCGCCGATCGGCATGGCGGCGGAGGAGAACGCTCGGGCGGTTCTGGGCACCGTTCCGGTGGAGTCGGATGGCTCGTCGCGATTCACCGTCCCGGCCTGCAAGCCGATCCTGTTTCAGGCGCTGGACAAGGACGGCTTCGCACTCCAGACGATGCGCACGGTGACGTACGTCCAACCGGGCGAGCGCGTCTCATGCGTCGGCTGTCACGAGAACCGGATGACCGCCGCCGTTCGGAGGGCCGCGGTGGCCGCCCGCCGACCACCGTCGGCGATCGAGCCCGGGCCTTTCGACGGTCGGCCGTTCTCATACGTCCGTGTCGTCCAGCCCGTCTTGGACAAACACTGCGTCAAGTGCCACGGCGGCGACACGCCCAAGAAGGGAATCACCCTGACCGGCCTACCCGACCGCGGCTACACGAAGTCCTACTGGTCGCTCTGTAGCGACCGCAACTTCTGGGGCGAAGGCACCAATCCCAAGAACGCCGCCGAAGCACTGGTGCCCAGGTTCGGGGGGCGCAATCAGATCCAGGTCACACCGCCTGGGGGCATGTACGGCGCACTGGGCAGCCGACTGATCAAGATGCTCCGCAAAGGCCACAACGACGTGGAGCTCGATGCCGATGAGCTGCGCCGACTGGCCATGTGGATCGATCTCAACGCCATCTTCTACGGCGTTAACCTGCCCGACGACCAGGCAAAGCAGCTCCGCGGCGAAGTCGTGGCCATGCCCGACATCCAGTAGCCCTTGTGGCGCGGGCGTCTCGCCCGCCACCGAACCGTGCTGTCCTCAGCACGGTCTGGCCGGCGTGAGGACACGCCGGTTCGGCAGATGGTCTCAGCCCGCTCACATTCCGAAAGATTCGCCGGGTGCCATGCCCAAGCCAAGGGCGCTAGTCAGAGGCGCGGGCATGCTTCGAATCGCTACCCTGCATGCCCGCGCCGCGATCCCGCTTCGCTTGGGCATGGCGCCGGGTTTGCCGGCTCAGGCGCATTTCCGAAAGGTCCGCCGAGCCGCTATGATCTGGACAGAGCCTACAGGGAGGTCCGTGATATGAGGTTTGCCGTAACGCTCGTTCTGACGCTCGCCGGCGCGCTGAATGCGGCCGAGCCGGTCTACAAGCCCAAGATCAACATCGAAGGCATCAAGGTCGGCACATTCCTGCAGGAAATGACGACCGTCTTCACGAAGAACGACGGCCTGCCCGACGCGGCGGCGCAAGGCGTCGTCATCACCGAGGCCGGAGTCGTATTCGCCGGGACACAAGCAGGTCTTGCCCGCTTCGAGGCCGGCAAATGGCTCCCCGTTCAGGGTCTGCCGACCGGACCCGCTCGACCGATTGCCTGCGTTGGAAAGACGGTCCACGTCGTCGTAGGCGCGGAACTCTACCGGCTCAACAACGATGCCTGGGAAAAGACCTGCGGCGCCGTGCCGACGGCGGCAACCTGCCTGGCCGTCGGCGGGGACGTCGCATGGATCGGGACAGCCCACGGCCTGTACTCGGTCAAGTCGGGCGAGTTGGCGCTCGAAACAGCACTGCAGAGCCTGTTGACCGATGGGCCGCAGATCCGCCAGGTGGCAACAGGCCCGAAGGGTGAAGTCGCCGTGGCCGCATCGGGCGGCCTCTTCCTGATGCGCGACGGCCGCTGGACTCGCCTGTTCCCTAAGGCCAAGCACTACAGTTGGGCCGTCCACGACGCCCGCGGCGTGGCGTTCGATCGCAACGGGCGGCTGTGGTTCTGCAGTCCACAGGGTGCCGGCTGCCTGGACGGCGACGCATGGAAGCTCTACACAGGCCTCGAAGGCCTGCCCTACAACGATTTCACCACGGCCGCGGCGGGCGAAAAGGGCGTCGTATGGTTCGGCACGACCATCGGGGCGATCCGGTTCGACGGGAGCACGTGGGGCTATCGCCAGGGCCGACGCTGGCTGCCGGACGACACGGTGAACGCGATCGCCGTCGACGAAAAAGGGAATGCGTGGTTCGCCACGTCGCAGGGCGTCGGCCTCATCGAGCGCCGACCGATGACGCTCCCCGAGAAGGCGAAGGCTTTCGAAGAGCGGATCGACAAGCGGCACCGCCGGACGCCCTACGGCTACGTCAACGAGTGCGGGCTGAAGGCGCCGGGCGATCTGTCGGTCGGCCTCCCGATGGACAGCGACAACGAGGGGCTCTGGACCGGCATGTACGGCGCGGGCGAGTGCTTCGCCTATGCGGCCACCAAAGACCCCGAGGCCCGCAAGCGCGCAAAGGCCGCGTTCGAGGCGCTCAAGTTCCTCTGCGACGTGACGCAAGGCGGCGAGAAGACCGTTCAGAAGGGCTTTCCGGCGCGATCGATTATCTCGACGGCCGAGCGGAATCCGAACGAGGGGCACAACTGGCAATCGGATCTCGAAGGCCGGAAGGGCGACTCGCTCTGGAAGGTGATGCACCCCCGTTGGCCCAAGAGCGCCGACGGCAAGTGGTACTGGAAGTGCGATACCAGCTCCGACGAAACGGACGGGCACTACTTCCTGAATCTCCTCTACTACGACCTGGTCGCCGATACGGATGACGAGAAGGCCCGCGTCCGGCAAGTGATCTGCGACACGACCGACCACCTGATGAACAACGGCTACGCCCTGGTCGACTGGGACGGAAAGCAGACCCGTTGGGCCTATTTCGGCCCGCAGGACCTGAACGACAATCCGGAACGCTGCGAAGAGCGTGGCATGAACTCGCTCGGCATCCTGGCGTATCTGACGACCGCCCATCACGTCTCGGGCGACGCGAAGTACATCCGGGCGAAGGAGGAACTCGTCCGCAAACATAAGTACGCCATGAACGCGATGGTCTGCACGAAGGTCCACGACGGGGCTGGGACCGGCAACCAGTCCGACGACGAGATGACGATCATGCGGTATTTCGCGCTGCTGAGGTACGAGACGGACCCGCAGGTCCGCGCGATGATCGAGTGGTCGTTCTGGCGGTACTGGATCCACGTTCGCCGCTCTCGCAACCCGTTCTTCAACTTCCTCTACGCCGCGACGTACGACCCCAAGAGCCGCCCGTTCTGGAATGGGAACTACGAGCCGACGGGGAATTGGCTGCAGGACTCCGTGGACGAGCTGACCGGACAGAGCATGGATCTGGTCAACTGGTCGCTGCGGAACAGCCATCGGTTGGACGTGCTCGTCCACCACGAGTGGCCACGGTATGCCGACGGCCGCCCGACCAAGGGCTACATGCGGGATGGCGGCGTACTCCCCATCGAGAACCGCTACATCCAGCATTGGAGCGAGGACCATTGGCGGCTCGATCAGGGCGGCGACGGCCGCACGGAGTCCGACGGCGCTTACTGGCTGATGGCCTATTATGCCGGCAAGTACTTCGGCTTCATCAAGGATTAGAGGACACCACATGGCCGTCTTGTGCAAGCTGGCCGATCCGAAGGGGTATCGCGTCTCCGATTGGAATCTGATCGCCGATCCCGCGGGTCGTGAATACTGGATCGGGCATTTCACCCACCACACGGACACGATGCTGACCATGTTGGCTGAGCAAGGCGTCGCGCCGCAGGCCGCGGCCGCATTCAAGCGGGAACTCCTCGCCGACCTCGACCTGCTCCGGGCCGATCCGCACGCATGGGGACCGTTGACGGTGCTGACCTTCGATCAACATCGCGAGCAGCTGCTCCGCAAACACAACTTCCCCGACCCCTACGCCCTCGTCAAACAACGCGAGAACGGCGCCGCGATTGAGTTGTTCCGAGATGTCCTGGGCGAGTTGGATCTGCTGTCAGGACCACCGCTGATCGAGGCCCTCATTCGCGGCGTCTTCGCTGGCAATATCTTCGACCTGGGCTCGCTGGCCACCATCAAGAATTACCATGAAGAGGGGATGGACTTTCACGCAACGCGAGAGCGCCTGCCGGCCAGACCCTGGCTGATCGACGATTTCGACGCCCTGTCCGCCCGATTGCTTTCCGATCCGCCCTATCGTCAGGTCCTCTTCTTCGTGGACAACGCCGGGGCCGATCTGATCCTCGGGTGCCTTCCGTTTGCCCGATACCTGGCCCGGGCCGGTTCGCGAGTCGTGCTGGCCGCCAACGCGACGCCGTCGCTCAACGACATTACCTGGGCTGAGCTTCAGGACGTGCTTGGGCGGCTCGCAACGTTGGATGCGACGCTGGCCTCACTGCTGGCCGGCGATCGTCTCGCGACGGTCGCCAACGGTTGCGGCACGCCACTGATCGACCTCAGCACCATCAGCGACGAGTGCAACGATGCGGCGCGCGAATCCGACCTGATCATCCTCGAAGGCATGGGCCGCGCGGTCGAAAGCAATCATCACGTCCGCTTCACCTGCGACGTGTTGAAAATCGCACTGCTGAAAGATGTCGCCGTTGCGCGACGGCTCGGGGGAACGCTTTACGACCAAGTCTGCCGTTTCGAACGCGCAGGCTCCGTTCCTCCCGCTTGATGGGGAAAGCGCTTCTTCTTCCTGGGTCGCATGCTTACGGTAGCGTGGGCATGACCGTCATGCGGCGTCTTGGAGGAGTCTTCCGGCCGTCTCAGCAGGCGCCGTCTCCAATCTGTCCATCACGGGCAGTAGTAGTTATGTGTCATCTTGGCGCGGCGGTACCACTGGCGGTGCCACAAGCGTGGCTGCTTCGGTTGGGGATCGGGCGTCGGGTTGAAATGGATGTGCAGCTCACTGCCGGCCAGCACGATGATCTCCTCGCGCCAGTCGCCCGAGACATCCGCGACATAAAGCCGGTCGGCCTTCGACTTGAACGTCTGCACGAACTGGCCGGTGATGCCGTCGAAGAGGCACACATCGCCCGAAGCGTGGCGTTCCTTGGCGGCCACGAGTTGCTTGGGCTCGCCCGTCCAGTGGATGTCGTAGATGACCTCAACGCCCTTCGGCGTCCACCCCTTGGGCGCGACCTTGTCCATCTCGTACTCGCCGATCAGCTTTCCGGCCGCGTCGATTATGAACGGCTTCTGGTGCTCGTCGAAACGGCTCCGACACCAGATCTGCATCCCCGGACGGCCGGGGTCGAATGTACCGATCGCCGCGTTCTGGGGCTCGATCCCCTTGTGCTCGGTCTGCCAGTACAGCTTCTGATGGTCCCAGAGAAAGACATGGTTTCCGCCGCCTTCCTGTAGCCCGACGATCTGGAGCGTCTTGCTACCGGGCAGGATCGGACCGAAGAAGATACTGTCGAGGTGCCCCTCCTTCATCGGAAGGCTGAACAGGAGTTTGCCGTCCGGCCCGAACACCGTGCCACCTAGGATCTCGTCCAAGCCGTCGCCGGTCAGATCGGCGACACGGACGCCGGTGTGAGCACAGCCGAGATAGGCATCCGTCTGCCACAGGGGCTTGGCGGGGGCATCGAGGGCATAGGCGGCCAGGTACCGACCCATCTTGTAGCCGGTCTTGTTCGTCGTCTGAAGAATAACGTCGCGATCGCCCTTGCCGCGAAGGTTGCACAGGACCACGTGCTGCCAAGGCATGCCGTCGGCGAAGGGCTGAGGCGGGGCCAGAGCGGCCTTCTCATTTCCGTTGGCCCCCGCAACGATGTGGAGCTTGCCGTCCTGTGTCAGGAACAGGACCTCGGTGTGGCCGTCACCGTCACAGTCACCGGCCTGAACCCCCGGTCCGTTGTGCCCCGGCAAGCCCTGTTGCTCGGAAGCACCGCCCACACGGACATCCACCTTGGCAATCCACAGCTTCTTACCGGTATGTCCGTAAGCGGCCACATGCCCCGGAACGGTGATCACATAGTCAACGAGCCCGTCGTCATCGACGTCAAAGGCAATTACGCCGCCGGCAGAGTCCTTGGGAGGAGGAATCTCGGTCTTGATCACAAACGGATTGGGGTCGTACTGCGGCCAAGGTCCGTCCATGGGCCGATCGCGAGGCTCCGCCCCATGGCAGCAGGTGGCTGTCAGCAAAAGGACCACACCTGCCCGTTGAAAGGTCTCCGGCGAGCAGACACTCCCCACTTGTCGCAACCGAACGGCCTTCATGATGCCCACCGAAAGGGGTGCGGGTTGCCCGGACAGAACGCCCGTTCAAGCCCTCACGGTTGAAACCGAAATGACGACGCCACCTTGTCCGTCGCCTCCGCCAATTCCTTGACGTTACTCGCCGGCCATGTCATTGACAACACCCAAGCCGCGTCTCGCCAGACAATCAAACGCATCGCGGTCCTCAGGCGTTCACGGCCCTGGGTCACTTCAAAGCTCACCTCGAACCCCGGCTTATCGCCGATCTGCGCGGGTTGAGATGAGGTGATTCGGCCCCCCACCGGCTTCAGAGACGGCATAAGCGTGGTGACCGATCGTTCCAACCGGGCCTGCGACGTCTCACCTTCCTGTACGGCATGCGTCGTGAGGGTGATCACCGGCAACAGTCGATCACGAAGATAGTCCACCGCACCGGCGCGAATCAGCATGTTCTTGCGGTTCGGCTCCATCATGCGAAGGGAATCCGGAATCTGAAGTGAAATGCCTTGCTGCGTAAGGATTTGTCTGTTACCCAGCCGGACCGGCTGCGTGCAGGCCGGTCGAATCGGTGTGTTCTTGCATGATCGGGCCACGGACTCCAGGATTCTTCGCATCGATTCGGACGAGCCGTTTGTCGCGTCAAGCGTGAGGATATAGACAATCGCCGGCTTGCCCGATCGCCGGCCAAACCATTGGAGGCTCGTGACGGACTGGCCGTCGACCTGGTAGTTCGCCAAGACCTCCCAACCGTTGGATTGCCAGTCCACGGCCTTCTCCTCGATGACCGTATAGCCTTTGCGCTCGCGCTCAGACTGCCGGATGTACGACCCTGCCACTGTCCGGGCGTCGCGGAAAGACCCCTCGGGCAAGGCCGACAGAACCAGGATCTGGCTGTAGGCGTCGCCCTCGCTCTTGACGCCTACCCTCGCCCAGTCCGTCAGGCTGTCGAGCGGCAAGTCGGTCATGTGGGCCGGCATTCCAACCTGCAGCCCGATCGACGGCAAGTCACGAATCGTGCCCAGACGAACGTCCTCCTCCGCGCCAAACGGGCCGGCACTCAGCATGCAAAAACAAAGACCCAGGTGGCTTGTCATGCCGCTCCTTGCCGAAATGAAAGCACAATCACGTCAGACCGACATTCGCCGTATTGAATTCGCGGCGGGCAAAGCCTATAAGGGTGAGATGATCTCGTCAACCGGCAAGAAATGGAGGCTGTTGCGACAGTGGGCCTCCCGATACCCCATGTGGTGCGCATGGCAGGTCACGTATCGCTGCAATTACCGATGCAGCTTCTGTCACTACTGGCGCGATCCCATGGGCGAGGCGCCCGAACAGACCCTCGAGCAATTCGATATCGGCTCACGCAAGTTGGCTAAGCTGGGCACGATGTTCGTGTCGCTGGCCGGGGGCGAACCGCTGCTCCGACCCGACGTCGTCGACGTTGCCCGCCTGGTTGCACGCTACCACGTGGCGTTTCTCACGACCAATGGATGGGAGATGACGCCGGATCTGGCCCGCGATCTGTATCGCGCCAAGCTCTGGGGTGTCTCGATCAGCCTCGATTACGCCGATCCGGCCAAACACGATCGCCGCAGAGGCAAACCCGGGGCCTTCGACCGTGCGATTCGGGCACTGGAGTACTTGCGAGCGGGCACGAGATGGGCCTGGCAGCGCGTCAATGTCATGACCGTCCTGATGGAAGACAACCTGGACCAAGTCGAGCCCTTGCTCAAGCTGGCGGCCGAATACGGCGCGTACCTGATGATCCAGCCGTATGGTGTTCGCAAGACGGGGAACCGTCGCTATGCCCATGCGGAAGGAGAGGTATCGGCTCACATGCTCGATCTGAAGCGACGCTATCCGAACTTCCTCAGTCATCCCGTCTTCCTGGGCAAGTTCGACCAAGCCCTCAATGGCGGCGTGCCGGGCTGCAAGGCCGGCCGGGCCTTCTTCAACATCGACTCGACGGGAGACATCGCGATCTGCGTCGAAGAGCGAGCCCGTCCCGTGGCCAATCTGTTCCGGGACCATGAACAGATCATTGTCCGCCGTCTTCGGGAAGGGGCACGTGACAATACCTGCACCGACTGCTGGTACAACTGCCGAGGCGAGGTCGAGATGCTGATGCGACCTTGGACACTCGCCTTGTCGCTGCCTACGCTCTTTTTCGACCGTGGCAGACCGCCGGAGACAGGCGCTCCGAACCGGTTGCTCGGTGATTCCGGCCGGTCTTCACGCGCTACGTCATGAGCCGGGAATCTCAATCGGAGTCTGACAGGCGACTCACGGAACCGCTACAGGTTGGTTTGGCCGTAGATCATCTTCTGGACCGCACTCGAGAGCGGACGGGCCGCCTCGGCCAAGACCTGAGAAATGAAAGAACTCTCGATCATCTCTCCCGCCTCCAGGCGTTCGGAAAACTCCTGCATAGTCTTCCTGAGCGGAGGAACGACCTTCTCGATTTCGGCCCGAATCTCGTCGGGTGACGACCCCGTCGTCCTCCCATCCGGCTTGTCGGACGGAGGCATCTTCATCCGCCAAGTGAGCCCTTCCTTCTTCATCGGTACGTAACCTTGCCGCGTCTGACCATCCGGCTGTCTGTATTCGATCTTGACCGTGGCGTTTGTGTCATCGATCTTGTATTCGACCACCTTCGGTGTGCCGGCCACGACTTCGACGGGCTCCGGAGTGCATGTCAGCCGTTTCTGACCCAGAAGAATCGCCAGATCCATGTGTGCGGCTTGCTCCAGGGCCCGGATCAGTCTCAAACGGGGCTCATCCAACTGCTTCAGCGAGGCGAGAATGCCCTCATTTGCCTTGTCCATCATGTTGAAGACCCGATCGCGCTCCTCCAAACGGACAAGCGTAAAGAAGTAGGGTACGGCTCGCTGAACGGCACGATCCCCCGGCTTCAAGCCTTGAACCGCAGGAGCCGGTTCCTCTTTGCCGCACCCCATCAGCAAAAACAAACCACAGGCCGTTACCCCTGCCGCCATCGTTTGCACCCACCGGTTCATACGACTGCTCCTTCTCATGTTGATACCTTCAGCATCACGACCCGTCTTACCCATGGCCGCTGACAGGTGCGAGTGGGAGATTAGGTTAAGCCTTCGATCGCGGTTACGCAAGCGCTCACGAACAGGGGTACGTCAAATGTCCGGTCGGACAACTCTGGGTGTAAAAAAAGGCGTGCGGCACCCCGAAAATCTTGGCGCGGTCAGAGGGTGCCGCAGCGAGTGGAAGACTTGATTATTCAGTTGTCCGCTGGTGAATTCGGCTTTGCTTGAGACCAACGGATTGAGCAACACTCCCGATGCTCGTCCATTATTATACCGTACGTCCGTCGACAGTCTACCCCGTACAACAACAAAATCGGCAAAAAGTGTTTACTGGCGCACAGTTTTTCTGCCCACTTGACGGAATTTCGTCTTCGTTGGCGCAGTTGAAGGCATCCCTTCAATTCATTCAACATGCCTCTCAGTGTTTCCATAGCGGGCTGGAACTGTAGACCCTTTATTCTGATGCACTTCCGGTGACGGAAAACCGTACATGGCATAACGTAGGACAATACTGAGAGACATAAGAGTACCATTGTAGTATTTCTGTTCCGATGATGCTGTTGTGTCCTGTGAGTTGGGAAATGCGAGGCTCGGTATGCCTACAGTCGGGCTTTTCTGGGATGCCTTAAGGGGTGTCCTAACGGCTGCCGGGCTCCGATGCGGCCCGTACGCCGATCCTGGCCGTCTGCCGACTGTCGTCGATGCGCAGGACAACAAGCTCGTAGACCCGTCCGCTTCGACCAACGATCACATGGGGCTGACCTATCTTGATCTCTTTGAGCTTGGCGATCTGTCTGGATCCAAGGAAGACCGTCAGATCGGCGGAAAGGTCGTCATCAGTGTCGCGAAGCTCAAGTGTCAGGCCATCCAGGACCTCGGCCTTTTTCGGGAAGTGGGGGTCCTTCTTGCTGAGCGTGCGGACGACCATGAACTGGTACGGCGATCGGCGCTCAGGCGGGGACGGCCTGTGCTCCACTTCGGAGTCGACCTCGCGGGCCTTTGAAGCGGTCGGTCCCTCATCGGCGGCTTCCACAACCGGCCAACCGGCGGCAACCGCCGCCGTGGGCAGAGAGGCGGTGTGGCTCGGACGCTTTTCACCCCTTTTCGGTGCGGGGCGTTGCGCCGGACGATCCGCAACCGTATCTCCAGGACGGTGTACCGGAACGGGCCGGGGCTCCGCATCCGGCACCCGCTCGACCTCTGCAGAATCCTGTTCGGAGGTCGGAAGGCTCGCTCGCTCGGATGGGCCGGCGTCTTCGGCCCGCACGGTCTTTTCCTGCTGAGCGGGATAGATCAGTCCCCCTTCGGATCCTTCCTTAACTGGGGGTGCCGTGGTCTCGCCGAAAGCTCGCCGGACCCGAGCACGTCGATCGGCCGTCGCATCGTCTAAGGGTGTCGTGTGAGGCGCCACGGTGACCGCGGACGGGTTGCGGGGCTCATCTCCCTGTGCCATCGCGACTTCCGTCGTGCGAGCCGGCTCGGTCTGGGCCGTTACGGACTTGCTGCCACTCGGCGAAGACAGGGCCGCCGGCCCCAGGATCATGTAAGCCGACTTGACGACCGCAATTGCCTGGGGGTGGTCCCTCTCCAATCGGCGGATCAGGTGAGGCGCCGAGGGATGGTCAGGCCGAATGTCGAGCACGCGCATGAACAGGCGCCATGCCTCCGCGTAGTCGCCCCGGTCGACGGCCCTGTGTGCGCGGTCTTCGTAGTAGTTTGCTGCCGAGGAAGCGGTGCGATCAATGGCCATGGCCAACAACGGGCTGCCGGGGTTCTTCTCGGCGGCTCTGCAATAGAGTTCATAAGCCCGATGGTACTCACCGGCTTGTTCCACGCGCCAGGCCTCTCGAACCTCGCCGAAGTCGGCCACGGGTTCCAGGCATCCGGGCAGGATCCCCACCAGGGCAAACAACATCGGAGCGAAAACGAACCGTCTGGTTGGCACTATTCGTCCCCCCTCGCGCTGCCGACGGAATGAGGACGTGTTACAGTCCTGTTCATCGCCACGGCCAAGATCGGGCGATCGAGAGGATAGGGTTCGGTGGCGAGTACCCGGGGCGCAATCACGTGTTGTATGAATTTGCTGTTTGTGGCGTCGACATGACCGCCCCGCCACCCATATCCCGCGTACGAGGGCTGCCATGGCAGATTGATCACCTTGGCGTATTGGGCCCTGTCTTCCTGTCTCAGCGTGACGGGAACGGTGAAGCCGTTCAGACCGGCCGGCGGACCCGATCCACCATCGGCGTTCACCGGCAGGTTGGAAAGAATGCCGTCGTGAGGACTGCACGTGGCATAGAGACGCCCGTTCACATGCCGGAGCGCGCGGGAGAGATCTCGCTGCCCCGATACGGACGACGAGAACAGCACGACTCCGTCAACGCACACCCCCGGCGGTAGGTCCTCAAGGGCGGTGACGATCAGCGCCGTCCCGGCGGAGAGCCCCATGACATAGATCTTGCCCTTGGGAAAGTCGCCTCGGACCTGTCTGATCTTGTCGGCAAGTTGGCGAGCCTTCAGTTGGCTCCTCGCAACAACCAGATGATCCGCGCCGGGACCCAAGAAGCTGCTCCAGTAGAAGTTGTCAAAGGAACCGATATAGCCTCCCCGTTCCATTCCCGAACGGACCGAGGGCCCCGCCGTGAAATGACCGGCTCCGTCAAGGAATATCACCAACGGGGATACACTGGTCGGCCGACACCCGTACAGACACAACGAGCCGGCAAGCCCGACAAACAGGGGTACCACCCCTCGCCATTTCGACCTACATCGGTTCAAGGTCAACATGGCAACACTTCTCAAGACGCCCGTATCAAAGTCACCGAACGGAGATCAGGGTCCGCATGGCCCCGCAGGAACAACCTGGCACGTCCCATATTACCAGAATGCTATCGACTATCAAAGCCCGGGGGATTAGTCCTATATGGATGGAAATGGCCGTTGAACACGCAACAGCCAAGTGTCGCCGCGGAAGCGAAATGGCCGGCAATCCGCTTGAGGCGATAGCCGTCGGACCTCCACATTCGGACAGCCGATTCTGCCGGCGGATTGCATCCAAAGTGTGGTACGGTTCCTGATCGAATCGGAGCGGCAGCCCCTCGATCAACGAATCGGGAAGCATCAACACGGGACACCGCGGGCGCAGAAATTGCGCTCGGGCCCGTCGAAATCGACCGATTCTGAAACGCTGTGGTGACCAAGAGACGGCTCCGCCACCTAAGCCCTTCCAGAAGAATCAGATACGAACTTGAGATCGCGATCCAGGATTGGCATCAGTCTTGCCAGATGGAGGATGCCGACAGGGCACGCCTCGCCCGACAGGATAGGAGCAGGCCCTTATGAACAGTGTCAATACGACCATCGGATCGAACCTTGGTTTCAACGCGCCGGCCCTTCCCAAGAACAATGCCGGCGCGAAGGACTCAAGCTCCGCCGGTGCATCAAGCATTGGCTCGGGCGCGCTGGCCAGTGCATTCACCCAAATCTTGGAGCAGTCCATCAATGGGCTGACCACCATGGCGGCGCAAGTGGCCACAAAGAGGGTGGCGGAATTCGCCGAGGATCATGATGCCTTCCGCATGTTCCTTCAAGCGGCAGGATGGGCACCGACGGACAGCTCAACAAGCCGTTCGAGCAGTTCATCGTCGAGCAGTTCGTCAACCTCCGGCGCGTCGTCAACCAGCAATCCGATCTCAATCCTCCTGTCGGCACTTGGCCAGGAAGTCATCAGCCTCATTGAGAACTCGCTGCCCGACTTCAGCAATTCGGAGAGCAGTTCCGGCAGCACGACCAAGAGCAACGGCGGATCGAACGGTGCCGCCGGCGCCAACAGGGCTTCGCACGCGAGCAAGGGCGCGGGCGTGTAGAGGAGGGCCACCCGAGCCCCGACGTCATGGTTCGGCTGCTTCCCTATCGTTATCGTTCCTGAAGTGCCTGCCAGTCCCCCGGCGCGACCTCACACCGTAGGGTCAGTCGCCGAGCACCGTCACCGCGAGGGCGTTTTGAGCCGTTCGGAACGAGGGTGAGCTGCCGATGCACGGCGGGCTGACCATTGTTCGATCGCTCGCAAGAACGGTTGCTCATTACGGCTAAGGACTCGTGTCCAGAATGCGCTCGTCATTCCGTGCGGCCAGCCTGTGTCCCGGCGGAACGATGACGAAGCTCTCCGGGTCCCAGTCGCCATCGAGGAGACGGCGAAGAAGGGAGAGGTCGCCGGGGATCTCCTCGTATTCCCACTGGTTCATCTCGGCATCGCGGCGCGTATGATCGGCGTAGTTGAGATGGCGGGCCGGACCGGTGTCGATGAACGACAACCGCTCGTATTTCCCGTACCAGCCGCCGACCATTTCCATAATGTACCGGGCGTTGTCTTCCCCATATTCCTCGATGTACTCCTGGGGTGTCTTGTCCAGTCCCAGCTTTCGCATCACGCCGTCTTCCTCACCGGCGAAGTTCCGTTCGATCCAGCCGCTGGTGCGAAAGTAGGTGCCGGGGTGGCTGTCGAAGTACTCCCGATACCGTTCCTTGCTGCCCAGGAACAGTGTGATGCAATCGTGGGCCCGCGGGATGACCAGTGGAATCGCCGGCGCCCGAATGCCGACGACACCATCGTTGCATCGACCGTACGCCAGCAGAATCGCCTCATAACGCGACACGTCGACGGCGTCGACGCACTGCTGAAGCTCCGCGACCATCCTCGGCGTCTCGATGTCGTGCAACCCTTTGCGAATGAAGACCGGGTCGATGATGTTGCGACTTTCGGCCGCCAGGGCACATATCTCACGGAAGACAATCTCGCAGGCAATGAGCTTGTATCGTTTCGCGGGGGAACTTGTTCGATGGAGGATGTCTTTCATGTCATTTCCCGTCAGGCTCCCATGACATCTTACATGGACCCATCGAGGTCGAGAAGGCGCGCAACCGCTGCTCAGCTCGGCGAGCGTCCGTTCCGGGGTCCTTCGTCAGTACACGGCAGGGGGCGGCGAAGGAGCTGAATCCCGCTGAAAGGACATCTGAATGGTGTCTCCTTCCGCAAGTGCGTTGGCGCGCACCGTCAAGTGCCCTCGAACCTGAATAGTCGGGAGGCCGGAGTGAGTTCAGCCAGACTGAACCGGGCATGTCCGGTACTTTCTCTTATTCGTTCACCGACAGGGGTTTGCGAACGGCGTTTTCCAGCAAGGATGGAAATTTGACAACTTATGCACAGAAACTCACACGAGGGAGTCTTTCTTATCGGGTTTTCGTCGCAGCGATTTGACCGAACCAAGTCCATGATGTAAATAGTTAGTGTCATACCTGCGGTCCGGTAATGCGGAGGACCGGCGACCGGCTGGCATAGCGAGGATGCCCGCCACAGACCGGAAATCAATCAGCGAAATACTAATACGGTCATGAGGTGAGGTTCACCTCATGGGTGGCCAATCGACCTGCAGTCCGGTTCGGTGGGTGCGGCAGGTCCGTGACAAGGAAGTCATGAATCGAATGGATTCGATCAGGCGCGATGGGACCGTGGCCGCAAGACGTTCATTGTGGGAGAAGACTCCTGTGAGATGATTACCCCGGCGCGATGCCTGCGGGCGTGGGTCCCGTGGGCGTCGCGCCTGTAAACGAACTTTCCCCTCCCTCCGGTCAACGATGGCTCGTTCGGCGGAAATTCCGGTCGAGCCATCTTGGCTTTTTTACGCCGGGGGAATTTTCCCATTCACATTTCCCATGGGTTGTGGCCCGCACCCACCCTTGCGGTTATTATTTGCCCGTAGCCATGGTCCATCAATCGCTCCATCACAATGCATCGCGCACCGTTGAGAGTCGATGGAGGTTTTGGACGCCGTTCGGTCTCGTGCTGGTGCTTGAACTTGCGGCTTGTTTCGTCGAGGCCGCAACCGCCGAGGTCAAACCTGATTCCATTACCATCAGCAACGGTCTGGTGTCGCGAACGTTCAGCATTAAGGACGGCGTTTGCCAGACGGTTCGCTTCACGAATCTCCTCAGCAAGACGCCGCTCGAAGTGACGGATCAGGGGCCGCACCTTCGCCTCCTCAACGGCCAGGAGGTCCCGAGCACGGCGTTAAAGGTGGCGGGAAATGTCGCCGTCGCCCCGCCCAACGCACAAGGCCCGCAGGTATCCGTGACGGTTCCGGTGGCGTGCACGCAACCGGTGAATGTGAAGGCTCAACTTCATCTCCAGGCAACCGACGGCCAGCATTTCATCCACAAGTGGTATGAGGTCGACAGCAGCGAGGCGGTGGACGCCATCCAGGTCGAGCAGTTGGCGGGGCAGTTCAAACCGGAGTTGGGCGGCCGTGGTCAGCCCGTGTTTGTCGACGGGTGTTGGTTTGCCGGACTCGAGTACCCTGCGGGGTACGCCGAAGGCGCCCAGGGACAATTGCGGATGTATCATTTCCCGGGCCAGAAGACCTTCACGACCAAACGAGCCGTGTGGGGCATTGACAGCGAGGGCAACCTGGTCGACAGTTTCGAGGCCTACCTCGACCACATCCGAATCAAGCCTCGCAGTTTCTTCCAGTACAATTCGTGGTGGGACTTGCGCGACACGGAGCTCGCCGTCGAGACGTTGGCCCAGCGGTTTGAGGAGTTCCGCAAGGCCATGCTCGTTCCTTACGGGCTTCGATTCGACGCGTTCGTGGCCGACGACGGATGGCAAGACGATCAGTCGATTTGGGATGTCAACAGAAAGATCCTTCCGCAGGGCTACAAGCCGCTGGCCGACGCACTGGCCAAGGGCGACAGCCGGGTCGGATTGTGGATGCCGCTCAACGGCGCCAATCTCGATATTGGCTGGGGCGTCAAGCAGGGTTACGAAAAGTCGGACCACGGCGACTACTATTGCCTCGCCGGCGAACGATATGGAAGCACGCTTCGCAAGGTGACCGAAGTCCGTATTCGCGACGCGAACCTGATCTACTACAAACACGACTTCAACTGGTTTCGTTGCAGCGGCAAGGGACATCGCCACCATCCCACGCCGCGTCACGGGTTTGAGGCCAATGTGGACGCCTTCCTGGACCTGTTGGCGTGGGAACGCAAGCTTCAACCGGACATCTTCATCAACCTGAGCAGCGGCGCCTGGCTCAGCCCCTGGTGGCTGATGCACGCCGATACCGTATGGGCCGGCGGCGGCGAATTCGGCTATGACAAGAACCTGCCTCAGCTCTCGCCTCGCGAGTGGGAGATGAGTTTTCGCGATCAGCACCTTTACGACCGATTTCGATCGGAACGACAGGTCTGCCCGCTCTCGGCATTGGGGACGAGCGGAATCATCCACGGTCGACGCAACCGGCTCGGCGGACCCAATGAGACGCTGTCGCAGTGGAGCGACGCCGTCGTGTGGTATTACGGCCGTGGCGTCATGCTCAAGGAGCTCTACCTGACGCCGTCGCTGCTCAATGCGGAATGGTGGGACGTCCTCGGACGCGCGACCCGCTGGGCGATCGCCAACACGGAGACCCTGGTTCACACCCGGATGATCGGTGCGGAGCCTCGGAGCGGCGGCGTGTACGGTTACGTACACTGGAGTCCGAACAAGGGCGTGATGGTCTTGCGCAATCCGTCGCCCGCCGCCCAGCCGTTCGAACTGACGTTCAACGAGCGTCCGCGGCGGTTTGGCCCTCCGACCGTTGAGTGGGCCGTCGAAGTCGTCTACCCGCATCATGAGTTGCTTCCGATGCAGCTTTCGGCGGCCAAGCCCGTCAAACTGGACTTGCCCGGTTGTTCGGTCCTCGTTGTGGAAGTGGCTCCTCTTTCGGTGCCGGATCCTCGTCCGCGCGGCGTTCGGTTTCTTGATGGGGGACGGACGTGTCGAGCACAAGACGCTCCGTCTGCGGTTGCGGTCGCGGCGGGGACCGTGGGGCCGGGCCCCCAGCGGCCGCAGTTGACGCTCAACTTCACGCTTCCTCCTCAGCCGTTGCCCCGAGCGGACGTCCTGATCATTTCTCGCGGCGCCAACGTCCTGCCGCTGGACGCCCCAACCGCGAACGACAAACCCGCCGCCGTGGAGAAGGCCGAGGGTGTCGGATGGCAAATGCTCCGAATCGACTGCGCCGCAATGACCGGACCGATCAAGATCGTCGCACCGATTGCCCAGCAATCGGTACCGTTCGTCTTTTCGCCCCCTACCCTGGAGGCCTGGCTGCTCACGGAAATCCCGTTGCCGATCGCGACGCCGGCCTCTCAACCGACCTCCGCTGCCACAACCGCGGCGAGTCAGCCGACCACGGCCCCATCCACGCAGACAACGACAACCACCACCGCGACCGCTCAAACGCGACCGTCGACGTCGCCCGTGACGACCGCCGCGAGCGGTCCCACGACGACGCGCGCCGCGGCCACCGGTCCTGTGGCCTCGGCGCCGGTGCTCCAACCGGCTCTGCCGCCCGACCGGCCTCTTCCGCGACCGTATCGGCCCGAGGTCCTGCGCCAGTCGCACTGCCTGTTGCCGCCAACCTCGCCCGGCGCCCCTTGGGTGGCGAGCGCCACGCTCAAGCCGGAAGAACTGGCCACAATCAAGGCGGCTAAGCTTCACGTGGAACTCTACGACGTGGACGGCGGTGCCTATGCCAACAAGTTCATCCTTTTCAATGGCCAGCAGCTCTGCCAGATTCCGCCGAGCAAGGGTCCCATCAGCGTTTGGGAGGAGCATCTGATCGACCTGCCCGCGGAGATGCTCAAGACGGTCAAGATGGCCAACGAGGTCCAGTTCAACAACACCCCCAAGGACTTGTTCAAGTTCCGTGGCGTGGCCCTGGCCGTTCAGCTTGCCGACGGGCGCTGGGTGACGTCTTCACTCGCCGGTCAGACCTACTCCAGCAGCCACAACTGGAGCTACGCTGAAGGCGAGATCTTCGAAGGCGAGGTCTCGCCAAAGATCACCGTCTCGTTCCAACCGCCGAAGTGAACGTGCGCTCCGCTGCCCTACAGTTGTTTAATCCCCGAGATAGTCACGGAGCTTGGGCGTCTCAGTTCAGGGAACAACTAGGCGGAACTCTTTCTTCTGCCCCTGATTACGACGTATCCGGCAATGGCTATCCCAAACGCCCGCGACTGCTGCAGCGGCCCACACGGCCACCCTGTCTCGGTTGTGCGAGGATCCCGAACCGCCGGCGGCTTTGCCCGCGTTGGCGTGCGCATCCTCCTCTGACGGCCTCGGGATTGCGGCGTGTTCCCGAGTTGCTGTCGGTCCCGGCTGGCTCTGCGCGAAAAGGCGTTGGTCGGCTTGCGAAGGTACTTCTGATGAGATCCCGTCGAGGTGCCAATCGGTGGTATTGCCCTCGCTCAGGCCTGACGCAGGGCTGCCGCTGGCGGTTGGCCGAGGTGCTGGCACAGTCGGAACCGCTGTGGCTCGCGAGGGACCAAGCATCCGAAGGCTGTCGGACGACCGCCCCGCTATCGCAGGAGCCGCATTCCCGGTGTGTCCAGACGGTGCGCCCCGCAGTGCATTGTCGGTCCCCTCGATGAGCGCCGGGCCCTGCACCCGGTTCTCGAGGGGCCCCAGCAGCCCTCGCGAACGCGCCCTGGTTGGGTAGCGTTCCTCGAATTCGCGGGTGTACTTTGCGACCTCGTCATCCAACCCAAGCTCGAACGCGGTACGGATGGCGTGCTCGTACAGCAAGGGCTCGCAGTTCGTCCCTTCCGGATCCTCATCGGCAGGGGCGGATGTGACCAGCTCCGCGGGGAGGCGTGGAAGCACCTCCCGTAGGAATTCCAGCCGCTCCGCGCCGGACAGGCTGTATGCGAACGAGCTGCAACATTGGGTCATCCAGCGTCGACGCGAGTAGGTTTCGAGCAGCCGACGAACCTCTTCCCGATCGGAACGCAGCCATGCCGCCCGGATGCCTGCGTTAAAGCGGCTCGCAGCGACTCGCTCCGGCTTGTCAGTCGAAAGCGAGTCTATCAGGCCAAGTGCCTCCTCAAAGGCCGAGCGTGTCTCCTCTCGCTGACCGCCCTCCAGAACCCAATCACCTCCGAACAACAACTGACTGAACGCAAGGTCGGCGGCCCGCCGCCTTGTGAACTCATCGCCGCTCGCGACGAGTCCCCGCTGGCTGGCCGCAAGGTCGAGGCACACGCGCCCCGCGAGCTCCGGTCTACCGACTTGCTTCCACACCGACCAGGCGAGCCCCCAGAACCCACTGATTTTCAAAGACGCCTTAAACGCCTCGTCCGCTCTCTCCCTGTCGGTCCTGGCGCCGGGTACGTCCCCGCCTGCCCGCTTCAGCCAGTGGTCGTAGACAAACTGTCTGGCTCTCTCCATTTGCTCGAGGGCGCCCTCGACGTTACCCTTTGTAGCCAGCACGTTAGCGAGCTCCACCTGAGCTTGCGCATACATGTCAGGGGGTATGCCGGGATCGCACAACGCCTCTTTGAAGGTGGTTTCTGCCTCGGCGCACTCTCCCGCCCACCCCCGCATTTTTGCGGCCGTGATGCGGGCCCAATGCCGGTGTGGGCTATCAGGATGCTGGCGGACCAGCGCATCGAGTTCAGATGCAATCTGGAGCCACTCGCGGTGCGAACGCGTCGCCGCGTGTCGCTGGTACGCGGCGACCGTGGCGGCCTTTACGGGGTCGTCCTCGTCCTGCGCCGCCAGGCGCACGTTGATGAACGCCAGCAACGCTACCGAGCATCCAACGATGCGGCATCCACGCATCCAGGTCGCATTATGCATCAGCGATCCCCTTCCATACACGAGTTCCTTCGACCTTCCGCCCGGTTGCCTGCGGGCCTTCGCCGTGATCCAGTTGTCGCCAGGTCCTGCCGGTGCCCAACTCCAGCGCGTACGCCACCATATGGGCGCACCGTCTTGAAGCGCCCATAACCCGCGGTGGGCGGTAGCGCGTGCTCGGGCCGATCGCGGCTCACGTTGTATTACTCCCTTCACACTTGAACTCGGCCAGTGGCGGACACGAGTTGGCTGTAGAAGGACTGCAGCTATTGCTTCCCCAGCACTTATTTACCTTGGGGGGAAAAGGGGACATTCTACTTTGTCGTAAAACTAGAATGTCCCCTTTTCTCCTCTTTTCTCCTCGTAAGGCACCGGCGCACCGGGAGGGGCGCAGACATCGCAGCTAGAACCAATCCTCTCCGATTGGGTCAGAGACGCACCCTGGCCAACAGTGCCACGGATCCCCTTGGATCTTGTAAGTCCAGAAGGCAACGGTCTTGCCGTTGGTGTACCAACCGATGTAGTAGTACCACATCTGAGATTCAGGCTGAGACGGCGGCTTGACATCTCTCGCAGGGATCATCGGATGCCACGCGGCTGCAGCCAATCCGCCGGCAACAGTGCGCTTGAGCGCGCACTCAAAGGAGTACTCGGCAATCTTTGCCCGAAGGCCTTCGAGGCGAGTAGACTCAAATTCATCACCGTGATAGGTGCGATGAGTAATGGCGTCCGTGAAGAGTCTCATGCACAAACCCTTGGCGTATGCCTCCAGGGCTTCCTGGGTGGTCGGTACAGCCGGGGAGGAGGCGGGCTCCAGCTTGATGGCAATAATCCCCCTTGTCTGGGTTACCTGAATTTTGTAGCCGTTCTTCTCCCAGCGAACGTGGGACGCGCTAAGGGGACCGTATTCCTGTTTGACGAAGATCATCTCGTCCTTCACGGTCGAAGGGGGAAGCCAGTTGGGATCGAGGATTCGTTGGATCCAATCCAGGCTGTTCTCCAGAGGGGTAGGATCGAAGCGACCCTTCTTCGGTGCGTACACGCGTTGTGGTCCGTTGAGCGTTTTCTGACCGGGCCATTTCAGCATTTTCTGTACGAGGTCTGGGAAAGCAAGTTCGGCCGACCGATCACTTGACGCGCACAGGGCCGACGCTGCAAGACCGACAAGGACTCTCGTGCACATGGGCATTCTTCTCCTAGGTACGGCTATGCATCACGGAAAAGGTGGATAGGATCTACCACCGCTAGACGTCAGGCACTTCGCCCAGTACATCGCCCAATAAGGACCCAACCATTCTTGTTCGGGAATCTCTGGAGGAATGTCTGGGTCGAGGAAATACCACCCCGTGTTCGCGGCGAAGACCGTCTTGACGACGTCGCTGCAATAAGCACACTTGAGGCGCGGGGCTATGGAATAGTACAGATTGCTGAAGAAGCCGAAGCATGTCGCCTCGTAGTTGTTTATGGTCAGGCTACTGTCCACCATCAACATAACCTCAGTAAGGCATTTGTCGTCATGGTCGGTGGGGATTGGGTGGTCGATCGTGGCGATAGGATGCCTCTGAGGATGACTCGGCCAGCCGGCGTTCGTCAGACGATAGTCGGTGTGGGCATATAGATTATCCGGATCATCGGGTGGGAGTGAGGAGATGTCGGCTAGGGCATAGCAGTACCGAAGTTGCCAGTTCGTTATGCCGATCATGCTGAAATGGGCGCCGACAAACCGGGCGAATCCAGGGCACTGCGACGTGGCTCCGTCGTAGATAAGCCATATCGGCGTGGGACCATCATTCGGAGCGCCTGCCGTGACCGATTTGTCTGGGAGCTTGTCATGTATTGCCGTGGCGATATCACAGGGATCGTTCTGCCCCTGGCCCATTTCGCACACCTTGCGAACCCTTTTCGCGGTCACACAACCGCCGGTTGGCTCACCGTAGGTCAGGCAGAGTTCCACCAGTGTAGTGTTCATTGCTATCCACGTATTGCTCCCATAAGGCATCTTGTACTTCCAGTCTTGTTGCACAAGATCCCAGAGCACGTGGTTTGGCAGGGCATTCACGTTCCCATGGGTTGAGGCGGACGAAATCAGCGCGCCCGGAGCCAAGCCCGGCGAGAAACTGGATCCTCCCTCGCCGAAGTTGATAGGGCCCTCCGTCTTCAGGGAGAATGAGGTGGACTGTGTGAGCGGCGCGACAATCCGACATTGGGCCGTGATATAGACAGTTGAGGGAGCAAGCCCAAACGCCATGCAGACTGGAGCCGTGAATAGGGTTCCGCTGATGTTATCGTATTGAGGATAGTGTAATGGCACATTAGAGTCATCCCATTCGCTCTTCGCCGGGTCCCTATCATACATCGTGTAGCTGGGCCAGGCGACGGTGACAACCTCCGGAACGACGACCTGAACGCCCGTGGAGGCGGCTGGGTCAACCCCCTCATCATCGCGATCGCCAGTGTCACCGGAGTTCGCATCGACGGGGGTCGGGAGGTCGTCGTCGCTGAAGCTGATGGTCGCGCTGCCCTCGCCATCCGGAGCTTGCCAAACGATGGTATTCACACCCTCACTGTCGCCTATGATCGAGCCGCCTTGGGCCGTCCATTTCGGCCAGAAGTTGGGGTCGCCCAAGGCATCGTCTACAAGATAGGGCGTACCGTAATGAACCACCCCGCTCAGCGTATACATGCTGCACGCCGTGTCCTTGTCGGACGGCCTCTGGCACATGAAGGTCACACGGTCGCCTGCCAGAACGACGGGACCTTGAGGATAGCCTGCGGTGTATACCAATGCTGCGCTCGTGTCTATCGGCGGGTCAGGCTCGTAGTGTGTATCACAGGCGGCCGCCATTAGCGCCGCGACGCCGGTCATCGCAAAAGGGATGTGGCGGAGGCAACTGGTCTTGAGGCTCATCGCTGATCTCCTCGCTCCAGATTTTGGAGCGTGTCTACTTCGAAGACCCCACCTCGCTGGGCTTCGTACCCCCAGGAAATGTCAGCACCGAGTCCAACTGCGGGATGAACTTCTGCCCGTTCTTGGCCGTCGCCTCCCGCTCGTTCTGGATCATCTGAACCACCTTGGGATCGTGCGCGTACCTCTTCTCGAGTTCATCGAGGGCACTTAGTGTTTTGACCGGGTCCGATTGATCCCGGTGCGCGGCCACCAACTTGCCAAGAGCGCTCTCACGGATCCTTCCGCAGTCCGCCTGCAGGACGCGCAAGCGGTCCTGCTGTTCCTTCGGCGAACCGCCCTGCGCGTCGATCTTCAACCTGGCGGCGTCGAAGAGATAGGCTTGTTCCAGGTTCCGGATGGCCTCGTCCTTCCGCTTCCGGTGCCAGTAAATGCATCCCAATGACAGGTGTGCACGCTGTTTGATGAGTTCCCCCGATGGGCAGGTGGCGATGGCCTCTTCGTAGTAGTTGGCAGCCTTAGCCGCATCTTCTTTGGTCCCAGGCAGGATGATACAGTCGTGCAGCTCGCCCATTCGAAAGGCCACTTGATAGTACTTGGAGTACGCTTTGTGATTTTCGAGGATGTCCGCGTAGGTACGCCGGGCGTCCTCGCCCTTGCCCTTCATCAACTCATACGTCCGCGCAAGGTCGTGCTTGAGGGTGGCCATCGCCTCGGGATCGCCCCCTTTTTCCAATTGGGCTTGCAGTTTGACGACCTTCGCCGCCCGCCGTTCGTCCGCGCGTCGGTAATACTCGGCGAGTTTGGATGCCTGCGTCGTCGCGTTCGGGTCAGCGGACTCACCCGCCCACGCGCTCGCAGGGCGAAGCAGTGCAACAGCAGTGATCACACCAAGTGACAAAACGTGGACAGGCACCCTTGGGTTCTCCGCAGCGCGGCGGTCTGTCCCGAGATGACGGGAGCCGGACCCCGTTCTGTTAGAGTTCGCAAACACCGACCGCACCCATCTCATGATTGACCTCCTCGAAGGATGACGCCACCGCACATGGAGCACACCGGTTCAAAAACGGGTACAGACACCTCGCCAGAATGCGTCTTCACCGTCGCAGTTGACGGCGGGCTCGGAGCCAGTCCCCATTTCTGAACCATGCCCATTGTCCCGGTCATTCGCCGTGAATGGCCGACGCGTCCGAGCCCGGCCATTCGCGCGCCGAGCCTCTTGGGTCGTGGAGCCCACAAAGACAGCAAGGGTAGGACTCGACGACGGAATATTAAGGCTGTAATTGACGCATTTAATAGTGCGCTCTCTTGCGAATGGATTATTGGGGGGGGGGGACCGAGATTGGCAAATAAGTATAGCGATGATGCAACGCTACGTTCCGGATCCTGCGGCGTAAGTATCCA
>CAZQTW010000063.1:27289-37056 GCA_964596165.1 uncultured Planctomycetales bacterium
CCCCCCCCCCCCCCCCCCCCCCCCCCCCCCCCCCCCGACATTGGCAAAGTAGTATAGCGATGAATCATCGCTACCTTCCTGATCCTGCGGAGTAAGTATACACGTCCGATAAGTTCTTGTCAAGTGTTTATACGAATGATTTCGGTAATATACTAACATCCATTGAATAATGGCGGCTCTGAAATCTAATCATTAGTGCGTATTGAATATTAGAGTGTCATAATCCCTATCCGCTCATATGTGAGCGAGGCTTTTTAGTACAGCTCATGAATCGGGGATTGTCTTGTGTGCCGCTGTTTTCGATTCGGTTCGTAACGACGGCCGGAGTGCTCTGAATAGTCGTCGGGTTCGATTGAAACTTGCATAATTCAGATACCCATTGTCCTTCCATGCAACATGTTGCAACAAAATGCAACAAAAAGGGGGGGGTGTTGCAGTGGCCGGTCGGCGGAATCAGTTCATGATCACCCACGGCGCTGTCCCTACCTATCCCTCCCTACACATATAAGGTGCCCGGTGTTCAACGACAGTGCGCTTGTCATTGAACACCCAACGGAAAGACCGGACTTACGGCAAGGAATTCCGGACTTTCGACGTGCGATTGCGATTCTTGGGCCAGCCGATGACATTCGGCCGCACTGGCCTGTCCTCCCAGGCACGGCCAGCCTGGTAGGGCCTTCGGCCCTGGCGCCCGCCACCGAACGTCTTGTGGCCGTGCCAGGGTGGCTGGCGGGTCGCCCCACCGCCCAGGGCGTGGTGCTGGGGACAGCACGGTTCGATGACAGCCGTAGCGCTCTTCGAAACAAGAGCGCTACGGCCGAGGCGCCGGATGAGTGGGGCGCGGCAAAACGCCCCCGGGTCACGGCGTGAACCGGGGGCGTTGAATCAGTCCGACGTCGGGGGTGCGACTAGGCCTCTTTCATGATCTCGTCCATTGTCACGAATCGCTTCTCGTAGACGGCCTTGCGGACCAGCAGGCCGACGTATGTTGCGTTCGCGCCCTGGATGACGCCGGCGGCCGGTTGCTTGCCGGTCTTACAGGAGTCGAAGAAGGACTTGAACGCCTCGTATGTGTCGTTCACATCGTGCCCCACCTGCTTCGTCTTGTTCTCGCCTTCACGATAGACGAACGTCCCCGTCCCAAGCACGGCGCCGCCTTTTCGTCCGACCACCTTCTCATGGCAGAAGTCGAAGACGCCGCCCGGCGGCACCATCCACGTATGCAGGAAGTGGAGCGTGAGGTTCTTCGGATAGCCGATGACGGCCTCGTAGAACTCCGTGGTGTCTCGGTCGGGCTGCTTATCGGTAAAGATATCCTGGCGGCCGACGCCCCAGGCCCATTGGGCGATGCCGCCGGTCAGCCAGTTATAGATGTTCCAACTGTGACACGCCTGTTCAAGCATCCAGTCGCCGCTGAGGGCGCGTTTGCCGAACCATGCGGGGGTGGGTGGTCCCCAGGCATTCGCAAATCCCGCGCGTCCTTCGATCAGCTCGCCCAATTCGCCTGCCTGGATAAGCTTGATTGATTCGGCCCATCGGGGATTCCACCGCCATTGGAATCCGATCTGAAGGACGCCCGTGCTGCGGGCCTCGGTGGCGATGAGGTCGCGGCATTCCTTTGCCGTGATGCACATTGGCTTTTCGCCGTAGACGTGCTTTCCAGCGTTCAGGGCATCGACGTAGATGCGGGCATGTTCAGAGCAGTAGGCGGCACTGACGATCGCGTGAATGTCGTCCCGCTTAACCACTTCTTTGTACGTGTCCGGGTTGCCGACGACGACGTCGGGCTTCTTGAAGCCGGGCCGGGTCTTGTGCTTGGCTTCGACCATGTCGGCGGCGTTTTTGGCGTTATCCGCGTTTAGATCACAGATCGCCACGACATCGACGTTGTCGAACTTGAGGACCTCGTTCAGCAGGCCCCTGCCGCGACCGCCGACGGCCACGAAGCCGACCCGGATTCGATCACCCTGAACGGGCTTCTTGGCCACGGCGTCCGACGGGCTCTTGGCCGGCTCGACATACGGAACCTTGTCCGGCGTCTTGATGTCTTGCCCGGCGTAAGCGGCCATCCCCATCGCGCCGGCCGCCGCGCCGGTCCGGATGAAACTACGACGTGACAGGTATTCTTGTGGATTCATGGTCTCGCTCCTGTGCTCGATAGGACTCCGGACGGTCAGTATTCTGTTGTGCGTCGATCGGTGCGGTGCCGGAATTAGACCCCCGTTACCCTTGGACTGCAATAGCCACGATTGCCCGTATCAGCGGGGCGGCGCCCAGCGGGCTGCCAGGGTTTCGGCCGTGCGTATGCCGTCGACGGCGGCCGAGACGATTCCGCCGGCGTAGCCTGCTCCTTCTCCGATCGGATAGAGGTTGCCGGCCGAGACGGATGCTCGGGAGATCTCGTCGCGTACGAATCGCAGGGGGCAACCGGCCCGGGTTTCCGGGGCGGCCAGGATCGCATCCGGTCCGGCGAAACCCGGCATGCGTTTGTCGATCATTGGGAGGGCGGAAGCAAGGGCATCCGTCACCATAGGGGGGAGGATTCGCCGGAGATCGCACCATCGCCCGCCCAACGGGTAACTGATCGACATTGCACCGTCGCTCGTCCGTCCGGCCACGAAGTCCGCCGCGCGCTGGACGGGGACATGGTAGTCCGCCCCGGCCAAGTCGAAGGCCGTTTGCTCCCAGGACTCCAATGCCGCCAGGACGTTCAATGGGTCCTCGCCGACATCCCGGGCGCCCAGCGTGACGACCAATGCGCTGTTTCCGCAGGGTCCGTTGCGTTGCGCTCGGCTTGCGCCGTTGACGGCCACCCGCCCGGCGGATTCGTTGCAGGGGACGATCTGTCCCCCCGGACACATGCAGAAGCTGAAGGCGTCGCCGCGATCGCCCGCCGCCCGCTTGGCGACGACTTGATAGTCGGCCGGCGGCAGAGACGGATGTTCCGCCGCCGCGCCGTACTGCCAGCGGTTGATCACGTCCTGCGGATGCTCCACGCGGACGCCGACCTGAAAAGGCTTCACGACGGCGGATACGCCCGCCGCGATCATCGCGCGGAACGTGTCGCGAGCGCTGTGTCCGACGGCCACGAGGACCGGCGAAAGGCCCGCGGAACCGCATCGCAGATCGGTCTCGTGGCCGTCGCGGTCGCCGATTTGGACTAGCCTTCCCTCGCTCAGTGTAAGCCGATCGACGCGACAGCCGAACCGAATCTCACCGCCCAGTCGTTCGATGGTCCGCCGAATGCGACGGCAGATCGACGGCAGTCGATCGCTGCCGATGTGCGGTCGGGAATTGATCAGGATGTCGGGGTCGGCGCCGTGCACGTACAACTGCCGCAGGACCCAGTCGATAAGGGGGTCGTTCAACCGTGTTCGCAGCTTGCCGTCGCTGTAGCACCCGGCGCCCCCTTCGCCGAACAGGAGGTTGGACTCGGGGTTGAACTGTCTTTCGCGCCAGAACCGTTTGAGGACGTCCACGTGACGGTCCTTGACCGGGCGACCGCGCTCCAGGACGACCGGTCGGTAGCCGAGTTCGGCCAGGTAAAGCGCGGCGAACATTCCGGCCGGTCCGAATCCGATGATGAGGGGTCGTCCCGGCATGGGGTCGGTGCCGACGACGGGTTGCGCGGCGGCCGGCGGCACGAGAAGGGAGACGTCGGCGCGATGGAGTCGGGCCGCAATCCGCCGTTCGGTCGTTTCCGAATCGAGCGCCAACTCGATGTTGTAGACGAACTTGATTCGGCCGCGTCGGGCGTCGATCGATCTGCGAACGATTCCCCAGACCCGAATGGCGTCCGTGGGCAGTTTTAGTCGGTGCGCCGCCCGCGCGGGCAGGACGTCTTCCGCCTCGCCGAGGTCGATCGCAATGTTCCGAAGGAAGAGGGGCATGTGACATCATCCGGGGGATCGGGGCATTCGCGCCGTGCCCGCACGAAACAAGAGAGAATCATGTCGGCTTGCCGACGGGCGAGCGCCCCTTTGGGGCCAGCAGGATCACCAGCGCATCATTGTGGGCGCGGTCGTAATCAGGGATGTTTGTCGGCACCTCACGAAGGACCGTCTTCAAATCACCCCAGGCGTACGGGCCGAACAACGTGGTGTTCTCGTAGTCCCTTCTCGGCAGCAATACGAGGACGGGGTGATCGCGCAGCGCCTCCAGCCGGCCCCGAACCAACGGAAACCGGAGCCTGGGAATCGCATCGAACCGTTCCGGCATTAGGTAGACCAGCTCGTGATCCTCGGCTCCGAACAGAATCAGCCGTGTATCGGGACCTTCCCGGGTTACGATCTCCTCGAGCCGCTGCGCGAGGGCGCGTTGCGAACGAAAGCGGTCCTGAACGCGATCTTGGAAGACATGCACCATGGCCAATTGCACGGCAAACATGGCCATCGTCCACAGCGCCAGGGCCGGCGCGGGCCGGCGTTTGAAGACCAAGACCGCCGCAACAATCATGCCCGCCATGATCGCCGTCAGCAAAGCCAAGGCGCCCCCCATATGATCGGACATGAACGTGGCTGCCACATGGAAGGCGGTGCGGTCGTGTTCGTTGTTTCCGATCCACGGTCGATCGGGGCGCGGAAACGCGAAGATGACGTTCCGGACCCGTTCGCTCATGACCAGCAGCCCGAACGCGCCGGCAAGCACGGTGACGAGCGTCATTGCGATGGCGGCGATTCGCAGCGCGATGGCCATTCTGAGGTCGCCCGAAACGGCATCTTGCGGATCGGCGACCGGGGGCCGTCGGCCGAAGAGCCAGGCGAGCCCCACCTTTGTCGCATCGGCAAAGACCCGCCAGGTGATGTGGCCTCCGCCCGGCGAGCGGATGAAATCGGCCAACATTTTACCGACCAGCAGCATGGCCGCCGGATAGAGCGGCAGGATGTACTCCTCCTTGCGGAAAAGGAGGTAACTGAAGAAGATCAGCCAAACGCCCATCCACAGGATCAGCCACGCTCCCTGGCGCCAGAAGGCGCGGCATCGTGGTCGAAAGACATGGACAATCGCCCCGGGCAACATAATCCACCACGGAAGCATGTCCACGAGGATTCTGCCGAGATAGAAGAAGGGACCCGTCGTGGCCTCGAACTCACGGCCGTACTCGGTCAGACCCGCTCGGGAGAGATTGTGTTGGAGGAAGATCACCCGCGTGAACTGTCCGTCCGTTTTCTTGTGAATCAGGATATGCCACGGGAGCACAATGGCCAACACGATGATCAGGCCGGCGAAGAAGTGCATTCGTCGCATGGTTTGCCACACGACGCGGGGATAGCCGAATACCGCCTGTCGTAGGCCGACCTCGCCGAGCTGTTCGACCGCCAGATACAGCAAGACGATCAATGCCGGCAGGAGGAAGTAGGCGATGCTTTTCATCAGCGACGCACAACCCAACATGACATAGACGACGAGATTGCAGAGAATCGGTCGGATTCCGCGATGGCCCAGGTACCAGCAGAGGAACGCCACCCCGAGCATGAACGTCAGCGTCATGTCCATTTTGGACACACGGGCGATCCAGAAGTACTCCATGCAACTCGCCAGCGACGTGGCGGCGATGAACCCGGCCAGGCGATCGTACAACAGGCATCCGAACAGGTAGACGACGGGCAGGAGGAGGATTGCCGGCACCGTGCTGAAACAGCGGATTGCGAACGGGGCCCATTCGCCGGTGTAGGGCACACCCAGCTTGTACCCGGCCGCCACCAGCCAGTAGAAGAACACCGGTTTGTGGATTTGCGTGATGTAGTCGTAGCGAAGCTGTGCCGGTGGCGGTCCCTTACTGAGTTCGCCGAAGACGGCGTCCCGCCACCCTTCTTCGACGGCCTCCACCGAGTTCGGATTGTCGTAGTCCAGGCGCGTCGGCCAGCGGCTCCAGCCGGTCCTCCATGTTCCGCGGACGCCGCCGGCCGGATCGACCATCAACTTGGGCTCCCGCTTGTCGAGTTTCATGGTGATCCAGTCGCCGGTCCGGACCATGCGCCGGGCCGTCTGAACCGCCCTCGCCTCGCCGCTCGTCCAAAGACCGCGACGACCCAATCCGGGAAGCCAGAGCGCCGAGCCGATGGCCAACAAGAGAAGGCAGAGGCCGGCGTCAGGCAGACCGAATCGCCAATCGGACATTCCGACACGCCCGCGTCCCGACTCGCCGTTATCAACGTGCGTACTCATCGTGCGACTACTCCGCTCGCTTGGCTGGTGTTTTTCCGCCGCCGTTCAGGGACACGGAAGTCATGCCCATTTCGGTTTGACTCCGTTCCGGACGTCGTGTGCTCATTTCACTCAAACAGCCCGGCGATCTCATCCCTCGCGCTGATTCGTATGGCCCGCGATCTTCGATCATACAGTCCGCTACGCCCGCGACACACCTTGCCGATCACGGTGGCCTCAATCCCCTGGCGACGCAATTGGTCGACCAGGCGATCGGCCTTCTTGTTCGAGAGGGTCACGAGGAGGCTGCCCGATGCGAGGGCCCGCAGGGGGTCAATGCCGAATGCCTTGCACAACCGCCACGTTTCATCGCGTACGGGGATGGTGTCGAGGTCGACGATGAACCGTTTTTCGCCGGCCTTGGCCATTTCCCATAGTGCCGTCAGAACGCCTCCCTCGGTGGGGTCGTGCATGGCCGTCGCGCCTGATCGGGCGGCGATGAGTGCCTCGCGGACGATGCTGATACCCGGCTCGAACAGAAACCGTTTCGCCCGATTTACCAATCGCGGTCCCAGGTTTGCCGACACTTGCCTGCCGGCTTGGCGCGCCATGATGGCGGTCGCTTCTATTGCGGCCCACTTCGTCAGGACGATTGCGTCTCCGACGCGCGCGCCGGCGGTGCGAATCAGCCCGTGACGATTCACGAATCCGATCATGGTTCCGATGACGATCGGATGAGTCAGTCCCGCCGTCACCTCGGTATGCCCACCCAGAACGACGGCACCGACCTCTCTGCACGCCGCCGCGATGTCGTCGAAGACCGACTTTACGTTGGTCGACGTCTTGGGTGGCATGAGGACGCACGCCTGGAACCAACGCGGCGCCGCTCCCATGGTGGCCACGTCGTTTGCATTGACGTGCACCGCGTACCAGCCCGCCCGTTCGGCCGCGAAGGTCACCGGATCGGTAGCCACCACCAGCGCCCGGCGTCCGACGGCCAGGGCGGCGGCGTCCTCGCCGATCGCCGGGCCGACGATGACGTCGCGGGACAGCCCCGCAGGCAGACGGCGAAGCAGTCTGTCCAGTTGCTCGTGAGGCAGTTTGCCCAAAGGGTGTGTCGGCATGCGCCAGTTTCTATTGCAGCGACGGCCGCGAAGCAAGGGGCGGGATCGGAAGACAGGGGTCAGGAGTCGCGAGTCGGCACTCAGTATCGCGTCGATGGCCGGCCGGTTTGGGAGGAATCCACCGACGTGCGCAAAGACGGCCGGCGGCGGTCCGCCAACCGGCATTTTGCCGACGGGGCATCGTTCGGGAGGCGTGCCCGCCCGCCGGTTCGTCCGCGATCCTCTTGGTGCACGTTCGACGGAACCGCGGTTTTCCTTCCGCGAATCCCGCCGCCAGCCGATTGACCAAGACGTGCAAAGATCTTAGTCTATCAGTTTGTCGAGGCTTTGTTCGGCCTCGGGATGCGGGCGTAGCTCAATGGTAGAGCTCCGGCCTTCCAAGCCGGTCATGTGGGTTCGATTCCCATCGCCCGCTGTGATGACAGGCGTTGTCAGAAGCATCCCTAGAGTTGACAACTCCAAGACTTAGGCACAATTCATCGTCACCATCGGACCTCGCCGGTTCTGCCAGCGAATGACACGGATTTGCACGGTTTGCCTGTGGTAGGTGCAAACCCTGGTGCAAACTTTTCCCGTCCGTTCCCGTGGCCTTGTACGCTACCGCTTCGCGGTCCTTCGGTGTGTTCAGAGGCAACGTCGGCAGACTGTCGAGCGCCCCGGCCACGTCCAACAATCGCGGATCCGTGTAGACGTTGGCGGTAAGCTTCGGGTCGCTGTGCCGCATGGCCTCTTGAGCCGTCCGAAGCGACACCCCGGCCCTTGCGAGCATCGAACCGAACGTGTGCCGCATGGCGTGAACGTGAACGCGGTAGCCCCGTTCGTCCACCTTGGGGATCCCGGCGGCCTTCAAGTCCCTGTCGAGGATCTGAACCAATCCGTCTGGCACATCGAACAGCAGCGCGTCCGGTGGTAGGGCTTCCCTGACAGGCCCTACAAAGCGTTTGGAAGGCCCGTAGAGCGTTTCCAGCTTGTCGGTCAGCCATCGGGATAGGTCCGTTGCCAGATCGGCCCGTAGGGGCACGGCGTTGCCTTCCCGGTTCTTTTCATCGGCGGCGGCAAGTTGGATGTGCGGCGTATCGCCATCGAGCTGTACTTGCCCGACCGTCACCGATTGCAGCTCGCCCTGCCGAAGGCCGGTTAGTACCAGGGTCTTGTAGATCAATGCCCGTTCCCATCCGCGCGTTTCCAATTCGGCTATCAGGTCCGGCCGGTCTTTGAGCCTGTCCCGTGCCCGTTCCACCGCCGCGCCCATCGTCTCGAATGTGAGCGGCACCAGTCGCCATGTACCGCGTTGCCGCTTTCGCTTGTCGGGGTCGATCCGTTCGGATTCCCGGCCACGTTCGGCAAGCGGCCTGTGCCGCGCTACGTACAGAAGGCGGTCCAATTCCGCTTTGGTGAGCGCCCGGGCCTTCCGCCAGCCGTCTATCCGTTCGTCCGCCTTCGGGAGCTTGGCAAACGGATTCGATTGAAGGCGTCCCGTCCGAACGGCCCAATTGCCGAATCCGACGCACACCTTGCGGTAGGCGTTGCGACAAGCCCCCGTCATCTTGGTTTCGGGGTCCGTCTGCCGGTCCACAAGCCACCTTTCAACCGCTTCGGCGGTCACATCGCCCAAGCGTTGAAACCCGCAGTCGGAAAAGACCCGTTCAAGGCGTTGCCGGGATAGGGTGCGCCAGTCCGGCGTTGCACCCTTCGCCGATAGGTGAGTAATGTACGCTTCCACATGCACGGCGAGCGGCGTTTGCTGGTGATTGGCGGCGGCGTCTTCGGCGGCCGTGATGAAACCGGACCGCACCAGTTCGGCTCGCCTTTCCAGATCGGCGAGCACCGCCCGCGCCGCCTGTTCGTCCTTGCACTTGGTGGGCACATCCTGTCGGAGAATGCCTTGCCCGTCGCGATACTTGGCGTAGTACGTCCGCGTTTCAACAGCAATGCGAGCCGAGCCGTCCGTGCCGGTCGTCACCCGCGCCGTCTTATTCTTGCCCTTCGCGGTCTTCCACCGGGCGAATTGCTCACCTTTGCGAGTGAACAGCTCGGCGCCCGACGGCAAAGGCTTGGTGACAATCTTGTGGTAGACAGTGCCCATATCAAGCCCCCTTCCCGTTACGTTCGGTAAGGAAGCCAACCGGCTTGCGTGCCCTCCCCGTTGGCGCCATGAGCTGGCGTATCGCGTCGAACACGACGCGGAATTGCCGGTCGTACTTCTTTTCGAGCGCGTCCAGCTTGCGCGCCAAGTCGGCATGCGTCGCCAGCAGACCACGCAACCGGACGAAGGCCCGCATGATTTCGACGTTGACGGCCACGGCCCGTTTGCTACGGAGCACACTGGACAGCATCGCAACGCCCTGTTCGGTGAAGGCGTAGGGCCGGTATCGGCGTCCACCCCAACTTGAGGTGCCAATTTGTGACCTTGAACTTGAGATGCCAAATTGGCATCTCAAGTCTGGAGTTTGGCACTTTCAAGCCCGATCCATAGCATAGCCGGGCTCTGATCTG
>CAZQTW010000064.1:0-35082 GCA_964596165.1 uncultured Planctomycetales bacterium
CCTTGTCGCAGTCTGTCCCTCCGGACTACTGGCGGCTGTTTCGGGATGCGAACGATCCGAACTACCCGTGGCCGGCGATTGTGCTGGGCTATCCCGTGTTGGGTGTCTGGTTCTGGTGCACCGATCAGACGATTGTTCAGCGGGTGCTGGGGGCGCGGGATACGACGGAGGGACAGCTCGGGGCGATCTTTGCCGCGTTTCTCAAGGTGATCACGCCGATTCTGTTTTACATCCCGGGGGTCCTGTGCTTCGTGCTGTTTCCCGGACTGAAGAACCCGGACGAGGCCTACATGACGATGGTGGTCAACCTGTTGCCGGCCGGCATGGTCGGCCTGATCATCTCGGTCCTGATTGCCGCCCTCGTGAGCACGGTGGATGCGGGCTTAAACTCATTCGGCACGGTTTTCACGTTGGATGTGTACTGCAAAAACTTCCGGCCCCATGCCAATTCCGCTGAAATTCGCTGGGTAGGTCGGTTGACCACGGTCGCCGCGGCGGTCGTGGCGATTCTGTGTGCCATGGCGATGAACCTGGCGAACCGGAACCTGTTCGACCTGCTGCAATCGATCATCGGCTACTTCGCCCCGCCGATGGCCGCGGTGTTCTTGGTGGGCGTCTTGTGGAAGCGGGCAACCGCTCCCGCGGCGTTGATCACCTTGGTGGCCGGTTCGGCCGTCAGTCTCGGGGTTGGCGCCTGCCAGTTGGCCGACTATCCGAGCAAGGAATTCTGGCCGCACTATCTGCTCTTGTCGTTCTATCTATTTGCGGGACTGACGGTTCTGATGATCCTTCTCTCGCTGGTTACGCCGCCTCCGCCTCCGGAGCGCGCTCTGCCCACACTGAGGGAGGCGCATGCGGGCGCGAAAGCCTCAAGGCGGGTGTGGTCGCTCTGGGCAGTTCTCGCGATAATCATGGGCGCGATATATTGGTTCTTCAATTGAGAAGACGCGCATTCAGATATTCCTCCTTGAATAATAGCAGAAAATGTGATATATGTCGGTTCGTTTTCAACGAATATTGGATGGTATTTTCGGAGATATGAAACATGGCTTTGCGGTCTAAGAATGCAATGGATAGGGCCCAATGGGGCAAGAAACAGAGTGCGGATTCAGGCATAGGGTCTCGTGCAATCAAATGGCTGGATCCGTCTGATATATCAGCGATCAGGCCCGTCTACGATAAGATCGTATCCATGATCGGTTCGTTGCCCGAGCACCAACAGCGAGCGGTGTTGCTTGCGGCGGCGAGCGGTTTCACGTTCGACTCGCTCGTGACGAGAGCGACTACCGGCGGCAAACTGGCGGCCAGACAGCTCAAGGCTTGGTACAAAGCCCTCCCACCCCAGGAACAACAGCGGATCATGATGGAAGCCTTGAAACACCCGAGACCTTCCCTGAGAAGGCCGCGACCGAAACGGTAGCAACCGTGCGGGCAGGAGAGTTGACGGTAGTCCACACTGCCCGGAATGCGATCGGGATTGCGTTGCCAGCGACGGGAATGTCTGGGGTTCCACAACCGGCGTACGGCATGCGGTGTCTTTCGATTGATGTCGCACGCGGAATGGCACCGGCGGAGGGAGGATCCGAAGGCGGCATGACGACGAATCGCGACTGGATCAAGGCATCGATCGCCCATCAGGAGTCCAATCGGGTCCCCTACAACATCAGCTTCTCGCCTCCCGCCTTGAAGCTGCTCAAGGACTACTACGGGACCGACGACGTTGCTGACACGCTGGATCTTCCCATTCGCATGACCGGATGCAGGAGCATCAAGCCGTTGTACGCCTCACCGGCCCAATATGGCGAGTCGATTGCGGATGAATTCGGCGTGGTGTGGACGACCAGCGACAGGGACCGCGGCTCGCCGATCGGGGCGCCGCTGGCGGAGTCTGATCCGGAGGGATACGCGTTTCCGAACCCTCGCAGCGAGTATCGTTTCGAGGGGCTGGACCGGTGGTGCAATGACAACCGCCGACACTTCACCGTCCTTTGGGTCGGGGACCTTTGGGAACGCGCGACGTTCATGCGAGGCATGGAGAACATCCTCGTGGACGTGGCGCTGGATCCGACGTCCGTGGAGCGTCTTCTTCGCCGGCTGACCGACTACATCCTTGAAACGATGGGCGTGCTCTTCGATCGGTTTGATTTCGACGCCGTCGCGCTCAGCGACGACTACGGCACGCAGAAGGCGATGATCATGTCGCCCGCGTCGTGGCGTCAACTGCTGCGGCCGTGCCTGGTCGACATTTTCGGGCTGGCCAAGCGCCACGGCCGATACGTGTTCCTGCATAGTTGCGGAAACATCGTGCCGATCATCGGCGACCTGATCGAGATCGGCCTGGATATCCTGCATCCCATCCAGCCGGAGGCAATGGACATCGCCCAACTCAAGCGGGATTTCGGCAAGGATCTGACGTTCTGCGGAGGCCTGCGTACGCAGGATCTGCTGCCTCGCGGGACACCGCAACAGGTGCGCGACGAGGTGCGCAGACTCAAAGACATCATGGGGGCGGGCGGCGGGTACGTCCTCGAGCCGGGCATCACGCTGCAAGCGGACGTGCCACTGGCCAATATGCTTGCGATGATCGACGAGGCGAGGCGGTCGCCGTAGGCGAACCTGTTGCCGGCCGGACCGGCGGCGCCGAAGATGACGAGGCGCGCATATGGCCCTCGGCCGATCGGGGACTGAGTCATGAACTGTGGCGGACGAGTTGTCCGTCACCGTGTCCGGATTCGCCGGAATGTCCAAAAGAGCCCCGGAACGGCCGCCGCGATGAGAATCGCACCGGCCATGCCGCTGCCGCACTTGAATACCGCCGTGACCTCTCGATTCGCGTTCATCACCAGCACGATTGGATTGTTCGCGTCGATGACTGCGTAATTCGCATCGCCCGGGTGGTTGGGGTCGTAGAGTTCCCAATGCCGGAGCCCGCGCCCTTCGTTGGGCATGGCCGTCAGCGTGACCGCCGTGTTTGGAGCGTAAGCCGGCACGTTCGGATCGGACGGCTCAGGATCCAGTTGGACCGTCCCAAAGGCTCCGTTCACGTAGCTCAGCGTCAGCGTGTTGGTCGGTTGATAGGTGCTTGCTGAGAGCGAGAGCGCCGTGGTGGCCTGAAGGCGGCGGAGCGTTGCCGTCGCCAAGGGCTGACTGGGACCCTCGTAGTAAACGATGCGTATGGCGGCCAGGCGGTAGCACGGCGTGCCCATCAGGGGATCCGTGTTGGGGATAAGTGAGGTAATCCAAACCCCGCTGGTTCCGTATTCGTAGGCGTCGCCGGTGCATTGCGTGTACGTGGGCGTTGTGTCGTCCGAGTAGTAGCAGAAGTACTGAACGGGCGAGATGTCCGTGTCACGCGCATGTGAGATCACCACCGATCCTTGTGCCCCCGTGACCATCTCCCAGACAAACTGCGAGGCATTGGGGCTGTCGGGGTTGCCGTCGATCAGAAGGCCGCCGGTGTTCTGATCGTTGTAGTACGTCATTCCAGCGGCGGCGGGGGTATAGTCGTAGAGATCCATCATTCCATAGATCACGTGCACGCGAAGGTCGGTTCGGACATCCTGTCGTTGCTCGTAGAAGAGATGGGTTCGCTGAGTCAGCGGGCCGCTGTTCGCCCCCATGTAAGAACGAAGGGCTCGCACAGGACCGTCCTTGTTGACAAAGAAGGCGCCTTCACCATTGCTGAACGTGTCTTCGGTACGTTGGCAATTCCCCGGTGCGAACATGTTCTTATGTCGATCGAGGATGTCGATCCCCGTGGCGCCGCCGGCATAAACGTTCAGCTCGTCGCAGATCCAGCGGTCGGAGAAGTGGGTGCGGTAGTACGGCGAAACCATCACGGAGTTCTCCGGGTTGGGTCCTTTCGACGTCTTATAGTTCGGAATATATGGACCGGCCAACAGGTTGAACGTGTAGGTGACGTAGTCTTGACCGGCGCCCGGCGCAAGCGATCCGTCCGTTCGGAACAGGTAGACATAGCCGGTGCCGCCGTCGATGGGGTCGGTGATCCGGATCTCGATGCCCGTGCCTGGGACCACGCCGGCCGGCTCGCCGCATCCCGGTCCGGCGCGATCCGCGGCGTTTCTGGCCATGAAGACCAGTTCGTCGTCGGCGTCGAAGGCGGGGTTCGTGTCGGGCCCCGTGTAGGTGTTCGGGTCCGTGTACGAGAGAGTGGTGAACCCGTAGGTGCCGTCGTTGTAGACCGTGCCGAAGTCGACGACCTTGCGTTCGTCGATCTGAATGGGGATTTGTTGCCACCCGCCGTCGTAACGGAATCCGACCACGAGATTGACGGCGAGTCCGTTGAATGTCGGCAGATCCGATCCGAGCATGACGACGGGGTCGCTGCCGCGGTTGAGCGTGCTTGCCGCAATGGTATTGCCGTCGGCCAAGGCAACGAGAACGATGAGCCGGACCCCTATGCCGCGCATCTTTGCACTCCTTCCTGCTCCTGTTGGGGCCCTCATGCAGCACGGGCGTGTTGGTTCGGTTGGGTTGCCGCTTGGTCCCTCCATGTGTGGACGTCTCGTTTGGTGCAACGTTCCACAGGGAACCGATCTACGACATGCTCATTTTAACGTACTTCGGTGGGGCCTGCGTGTCAAGGTGCAAGTGCTGTTCAATCGAACCCTGCGGGCCATAGTACGTTGAGGCCATTACCGTAGGGTGGTCATGTGATACTCGCGCCCCCTTTGATCGAAGCGGTTCCATGCAGGCGGCGTTTATGATCTCCTCGATTCTGCAGAGTGCGGAGGGTCAAAAGTTGCGGCCAGGGTGCTTCATTGAATCCGCTTCATTGAGTTGCTCTGATGAGATCATGCCAAGTATCTTGCGTTGATAGGGATATCCTTTCCGCCAATCTTGTCATCGAGAAGCACAGCCACACCTACACAGGCTTTAGCCCGGCCGAAGGACGGCCGGGCTCGGGACGCGACGGAACGTCGCGTTTACGGTTGCGTCTGCATCAGAGACGGCTTCAATGAGGCACGCGGCGAGACGCCGCGTCTACTCTTTCACCTCGAATTCGGCGTCGATGACGTCGTCGTCTTTTTTCTTGGCGCCCTCGTCGGTTGCGGCGGACTTGGGGCCGGCGCCGGCCGCCGCGCGATCGGGGCCCGGCGTGCCTGCACCCTGAGTGGCAGCGGCCTTCTTGGCGGCCTCCTCGTACATGATCTTGCCGATCTCCTGGCTGGAGGTCATGACGTTTTCGATCGACTTCTTGATCGCGTTGGCGTCGTCGCCCTTGACCGCCTCCTTGAGCTGGTTGAGCGCCGCTTCCACCTTACTCCGCTCGCCCGAGGAGACCTTGTCGCCGTAGTCCTTGAGGACCTTCTCGGTCTGGTGAATGACCTGGTCGGCCTGGTTCTTGGCGGAGGCGAGTTCAAATCGCTTCTCGTCGTCGGCGGCGTGGGATTCCGCATCGCGTTTCATCCGCTCAACCTCTTCCTTGCTCAGGCCGCTGCTGCCTTGAATGGTGACGCGGTTCTCCTTACCCGTGGCCTTGTCCTTGGCCGATACGTTGAGGATCCCGTTGGCGTCGATGTCGAACGTCACGGCGATCTGAGGCATGCCGCGGGGTGCGGGCGCAATGCCTTCGAGCCGGAACGTGCCGAGCAACCGGTTGGCCTCGGCCATTTTTCGTTCGCCCTGGAAGACGCGAATATCCACGGCCGTCTGACCGTCTTCGGCGGTGGAGTAGATCTTTTCCTTGCTGGTTGGGATCGTCGTGTTCCGCTCGATGACGACATCGAAGATGCCGCCCAGCGTCTCGACCCCCAGGCTCAGCGGCGTCACGTCGAGCAGAACGATGTCCTCCTTGTCGCCGGCCAGCACCGAACCTTGAATGGCCGCTCCGACCGCGACGACCTCGTCCGGGTTGATGCTCTTGTTCGGCTCCTTACCGAAAATGCCCTTAACGAGCCTTTGGACGGCGGGCATGCGGATGCTACCGCCGACAAGGACGACCTCGTCGATGTCCGACGGCGAGAGTTTCGCGTCCTTGAGGGCTTGCATGACCGGACCGCGGGTCCGCTCCGTCAGGTGTTCCGTGAGCTGCTCGAACTTCGACCGCGTGATGCTCATCTGGAGGTGCTTGGGGCCCGACTGATCGGCCGTGATGAACGGCAGGTTGATCGTCGTCTCTTGAACCGTGCTCAATTCGCACTTGGCCCGTTCGCAGGCTTCTTTCAGCCGTTGCAGGGCCATCGGATCTTTCCGGAGATCGATGCCTTCCTGCTTGCGGAACTCCTCGGCGACCCAGTTGATCAGGACTTCATCGTAGTCGTCGCCGCCCAGATGGGTGTCGCCGTTCGTGCTGAGCACCTCGAAGACATTGTCGCCGATGTCGAGGATGCTGATGTCGAACGTGCCGCCCCCCAGGTCGTAGACGGCCACTTTCTCGGTCTTGTTCTTCCCGCAGCCATAGGCGAGTGCGGCGGCCGTCGGCTCGTTGATGATCCGCTCGACCTTCAACCCGGCGATCTCGCCCGCCTCCTTGGTGGCGGTTCGCTGGCTGTCGTTGAAGTAGGCCGGAACGGTGATGACCGCACGCTCGACCTTCTCGCCGAGATAATCCTCGGCCGTCTTCTTCAGGTCTTGCAGGATCATGGCCGAGATTTCGGGAGGGGCATAGGTCTTCCCACGGACTTCGACGCGGACCAACTCGCCGGGACCGCCCGTGAGCTTGTAGGGGACCATCTTCTCTTCCGTCTCGACCTCGTTGTGCCGACGACCCATGAACCGCTTGATGCTGAACACCGTGTTGGTTGGGTTGGTGACCTGTTGATGCTTGGCCACCTGGCCGATCAAACGCTCGCCCTTGTCGGTGAAGGCGACGACCGAAGGCGTCAGCCGGGAACCGTGTGCATTGACAAGCACCTTGGGCTGGTCGCCTTCCATGACAGCCACTACCGAGTTGGTCGTGCCCAGGTCAATGCCAATGATTTTTGACATCGTATGCTCCTCTGGATTCAGTTCGACGGTTACGTTCTGTCCTTACGATACAACAACCACAAATAATACAAAACTGATCGTACGTATCCAGGCGTACTGAATCAACTCTGAGCAATGGGCGTGCCAGTGTCCCGGCAAGTCCATGCTAGACAATCATTATGTTTTATTTTTCAACAGCTTATGTTCAAACGATGTCCAGATGGCGCCTCGCGCGTACACTGCCAACCTGACACCCGACGCCGATGTGGCAGTCAACTTCTTGAGCTGCAAATCGGTTCTACGGTCGGAAGATGGAATCGCCGAGTTGATGCCTATGTAGTCCAATGGTCCCCGTCGGTCAGGCGAGGTCCGCACTAGACAGGCCGGGAACTGGTCTGACGGATTCTCTGCCGGGCGCCTACAATCGAAGGGGTAGCGTTATTGGTCGATACTGCGGTGGGGGGACCGACCTCGTCACGCGCGGGCTGTGGCGAGGGTTACGCAGGAATGAGGTTGTCATGGGATGCGCGCATCTGAGCATGATTGTTGCAGCGGCTGCCTGCGGGTTATCCGTGGGCGCCCCGGCCGAGATGTCCAAGCCGACGGCATCGGCGCCCGTCGAACAAGGCGGTCTCGTTGTCTCCGCCGTTCGTTCGATACGGGACGCGCCCGATCCTTCGGCCGTGGTTCTTGCCTATGCGAATGTCCTGGCGACCGACCGCGGAAACGCGAGGCTTCACGATGCCTACGTCTCGAGGATGGTTGAGTTGGGCCTGCCGGAGATGGCCTACCATCAGGCCCGCCTGCTGGCGGAGCTGGATCCGAACAACGGGATGGCCTGGGCGGTCCTTGCTCACGCGAGCGCCAAGCGGGGAGAGATGGGCGAGTCGCTTTCGGCTGTCATTCGGGCCGTGGATCACTGTCCTGAGAACCCGTTCGTGCAACGAACGGCGGGGGCGATTCTGGCTTGGTGCGACGAGAACCGCGACCCGATCAATGAGCACGAACTGCTCAAGAAATCGATCGAGAAGATGCGCAAGGACTTGGCTCAGGCGAAGGCGTTTTCCGAAGCCTATGCGCAGGGTAAGGCGGTGGTGGAGGAGGCTCGCGGGAGCTCCGCTCCGGTCACCACACAGAGTGCGCGGTTGCTGCCCGTGAACCGGCAAGACACCTCGTACAGGGTTGCTCCTTTTTGTGGTTACACGCCGATGGGCCATGCCGGACCCGCCGCGTACTCGCGGCCTCCTTCAGCGGAGTTTCGGACTCAGTTTCCTGCCCCGTTGGACTGGTGGAAACCGGCGGAAGGGGCCTATGGCTCGGCCCAACGTCCGAATGCTTACGGCAACTACCCGTTTGCCCCCGGGGGTGGCGTCTACAATCGCTCATGGTTTGGAAGGAGCCAGGGCGGTGTGGTTATCCCCGAGCGGGACTACCGCGGCGTGATTCCGCCGAACAGCGGTGTCGTTGTCCCCCAGCAGTGAGTGTGTGGGCCTTCCTGCTCTCCCGCGTGGAGGGGCTTTGTCGTCCCTGGGGCAAGATAGGCGCGCCTACTTCGCGCCGCCGATACCGTCGTGTTTTTTGCCGTCGATGGTGATGCTCTCGATGTCGTTTGCTCCACCGGCGACTTGCACCGGCGATGCACCGGCCGGGAACTTAATTTCGACGAACTCCGGCAGGCCCTTCTGTCTTGCCGAGATGCCGTCAACGGCGACCGATCGGCATCGAGCCGCGCCGATGAGAATGATCTTGCCCGTCGTGTCTCGTCGTAGGACGACCAGCTCGCCGTCGAGGGTGACTTTCCAGTCGGGTTGAAGCATGGGTCCGTCCTTCGGCCACGCGGGCGAGACACCCAAGGGGTTCTCAACATCCGCGGTGATGAGCAAGTCACGGCGTCCGTCGGTCAGTTGGATCTCGATTGCCACGTAGGAATCGGGGTAGGCCGTTCCCTCCTGTGTCGTGAGTGCCAGGCGGTTCACGCGAGCGACATTCGGGCCCTTTTCGTAAACCTCGAACACGCCGGCGAACGTGGTCGCCAGCGGCGGTTTGTCCGTTCGGTGCCGGATCATGATCGTCGGCAGCCAGACCTCCTGGTTGAGTGCGTAGCTTCCCTCAAGGACCCAACGCTCGCAGCGCGACGCCTGGGCGCCGCGGGTCGCGTCGGTATAGCGAAGGTGGACGTCGCGGCCGGGCGGAAGGTACTTGTAGCGATCGTCGACCTGCCAGTCGGCGTACCAGCCCGACTGGGGCGACGGATCGGTCTGAAAGCCGCGCATCAGAGTGCCGTGGCCGTAGTCCGCGCTCGGCTTGAGCGACAAACCGGGTGTCGACATCCGGGCGAAGTGGCTGTGTGTGAACTTGGCGTGGTCCGTTCCACCGACGACCCGGAAGATGTCGGCGAAGTAGAAGTCTTCGTCTGAAATGTCGACCATCACCACGGATCGTTCATATTGATGAGCGTCGGCGGGGTTCGGAGCGGCGGTTGCCCGGAAACGGTCCTCCTTTGCCGTGCGGTCGTCGGAAGGCTTTCCCCCTATCAGTGTTGGTCCTGAAGCCCGAATGGTCCGAACCTGATCGCCGTCGGCCCACAGCGTCGTTCTTCCGGCCGTCGTCGGTTGGCTCTTTCCGTCCACGACGACCGTGTTGTGTGACGCGGAGACGACGTACCACGAGAACTTCGGGCCGGACCACCCGCCGTGGCTGACCGGCGGATAGCCGAAGTCCATCATCAGATCGAGGCCTTTGGCGAAGAGGCCGAGGTTCATGCCGTCGGCGTGGCCGTGCGGGCCGCCGGCATCGTAGTCAAGCCACACCTCGCGGCGGTGGGGGCCCCGACCGGATCGCAAGACCGCCATGTGCCACTGCTGCTTGTTGGCGCTCTGGAGTTGGATCTCGGTTCCGTAGGCTTCAATGGCCGTCTTCACCGCCTGTTGGAAGGCGCCGGGATCGGCCGCGAAGAGGTCGTGTGGCAATCCGTCGATGCTGTTCTGATTCGCATGGTACAGCACCTGGACCAGCGCCGGGTCCTTCGTTGCTTCATGGAGTCGCCGGAGAAAGACGTAATCGGAAGGTTCCAGCGATGCCGTGCGTTGCAGCGCCAAGCCGGCGTAGCGTTCGTGCTTCATGCCCGGCGCCCCGCAGTCGCCGGAATTGGGGTAGTACCGCCCGTTCTGGCACCACAGGTCAATGTGGAATCGGTAAGTCTGGTGCAATTGCGGGTGGCGCTTCAGCAGGTCGTCCAGGAACCGCGGGTCGATTCGATCGTATCGTCCAATCAAGGGAGCGAGATTGTGAGGACCGATGGTGGCGTAGCCTGCAAGCCCCTTTTCGCCGGTCACGCCGTCGACGGCCGTCGCGCGCTTGACGATGGCGTCGATGAGGGCGTTGACCTCGGCCTTGTTCCCCGGCCAATCGAGGACGGTCTTGATGAGCGTGATCGCGACGTCGGTCGTCGGGTAGTTGGACTCGATCTTCGGCCTGTTGTTCAGGGTGTCCCGGAAGATCCGCTCCTCGATATTCCGCCGGACGTCGGCGAAGGAGGCTTTGGGATTCTCGATTTTGTATCGTTTGGCCTTTTCGGAGAGGAAACGCGGCAAATCGGCGTCGGCCTTCAGCCCCGTAAAGACTTGATCGTAAGCGATGGCCAGGGTTTCAACCTCGGCGCAGGCATCGTGCCAGGTCGAGACGTATCCGCGATGGGCCGGGAGTTCGTAGAGAATGGCCTGCTTACCGAAGTCAAACGTCGGATACAGATCGGCGACTCGGTCGAGCAGGATACCGGCCTTGTGAGCGTACGCGGCATCTCCCGTGATCAGATAGGCGGCCGCGAGATTGCGGATCCCCGCAACGATGAGCTGCTTCCACTGTCCGTAGACCAAGTAGGTGCCGATGAATCGCCATCGATTCTGCCCGCTGGAATACCCGTTACCGTCGTCAACGCCGAAGCCGCGCAATGGATCGTCGGCACGGGGGTGTTCGGTGTTGTACAGCAGCGAGCGGTCGGCCCGTTTGTAGTCGAACACGGCGTGTTCGTCCAAACCGGATCGGTAGAAGGCCTGGAAGTCGTTCTTGGGAAAGACCTCGTTGCAGTGCGGGCACCGGCACTTCCATGGGCGTGCGAAGGCGTCGATCTGCCAGGTGTACATGCGGACGTCCTTTTTGCACGACGGGCACTGACCGGAGGAAAGGACCATCCACGATCTCGTGATCGTCGGTCCGAACATGAAGTCCCAGAGCTGATCATCGGAGAACCTCATCCAGGGCTGAGCGACCTCGATGAGTCGTTTTCGAATCTTGGCCGCCCAGGGCTTGGTGTCGGCGTTCTTGCGGGCCTCGGCAACCAGGTGGGCGGGATAGAATACGCTGTCTTCCTTGGCGTGACATGGTTCCATTGCGAACAAAGAAGCCGAAAGGCAAAGCAGCGTCGGCGGTACCCTTCGGTAGCGAAGAGCGTTCCGGATAATCATGACAGACGCTTCCTATTCGGGCATGCCAGGGGTTTCGATTATGGGACTCCAGCCAGATACTGTGAGGTCGGTTACCCCTTCTCGTCAAGCCCGGCGGAACCGGCGTTTCGTCAGAGGATCAACAATCGAGGGAGAGGACCGCTTAGCTTTGTGGGTGAAAATGTTTCGGATTCCGTTGAGGTTGAGCGTTTGGGGGTGTCATCCGTCGCCGGTTCGGCCGCCCGGTGCCAATATGGCCATGAACCCACGCAAGAAGAAGTCATTTAGTGGTTTAATCCCTTGTACCCCTTTATGAAACGTAGGTGTATTCCGTGCTCGGAGATGACGACATCTGTAGCGGAAGGTGGCTTTGCACACAGCTTGTTCCTAACGGAGCCGACAAGGATCCGGTCATGGGCCGGGTTCCCGACATCCTTCAGGAAAGGACGCATGAGGTCGTGGCAAAGAGCATCTTGATTGTTGATGACGAGGAACTGGTTCGTAATGTCCTTCACCAGAAGTTGGAGCGGATGGGCTACGACACCTGTGGGGCGGCGGATGGCAAAGAGGCGGTTCGTGCGCTGCGGACGGTGCCCTTTGATCTGGTGATTACCGATATCATCATGCCGGGGATGGACGGGCTGGAAACGATTCGGTTCCTGCGCAAAGAGCAACCGAACGTCAAGATCATCGCCATCAGCGCCACCAGCAATCACTTGTACTTGGAGAATGCCTGCGGCCTGGGCGCCGATCGTGTCTTCCAGAAGCCTCTCAAGCTTGCGGACCTTGCTGTTGCGGTGAACGAACTGATTGCTTCGTAGTCTCTGGTGTCAAACGGAGCGGACGAGGTGCGGCTGCGTTCCTGTCCGCCTTCCCTTAGGCCCTTTCCTTCGCTAGAGTTAATCCCAGGTGCTGGTTCGCAACGAGGAGCGTGATACATGAAGCGGACCCTGCGCTGGGGAAGTGGTTGGGTTTGTGGGTTGGTCTTGTCCGGGCTTGTGTTGGTGTGTCGTCCGTGTCTGGCGAGTCCTTCGGCGGACGCGTTGAAATGGTGCAGTCCCGGCCCGTACCCCGTCGGTTGCCGAACGTTCATCTTCGTTGACCCATCGCGGATGGACGTGACTACCGGGCGTCAACGGCAGTTGGTGACCGAGATCTGGTATCCGGCCGTGGACGAGGCTCGGGACATGCCCAAAGCCAGTTTTGAATCGTTTTTCCTGGGCAAGATCGAAGAGGCGGCCGCGGCCCTTGAGCGCTTTCGGGCGGAAATCTCCATCACGGAGGCGAGTCGTCGGTTTGCAATGGCGTCGGTACGTGATGCGGCCAAGCGGAAGGGGAAGTTTCCGCTCGTCGTGTTTAGCCACGGTAACGGCGGTATTCGCATGCAGTCTGTCTTTTTGACCGAGCATCTGGCCAGCCACGGGTACGTTGTGGTTTCGTGCGATCATACGGGGAACGCGGCCGTTGCATGCCTGCCGGAGGGGATCGTCACGATCGACAAGCGGGGATCGATCAAGGCGCTGGAAGACCGTCCCCGGGATGTTTCGTTCCTTATCGACGAGATGGAGCGTCAGAACGGCGATCCGAAGAGTTTCCTGCATCAGGGGATCGACTTGGACGCGATCGGGGCGACCGGCCACAGTTACGGGGGGGTTACCGTCACGATCGCCACTCGCGACAAGCGGATCAAGGCCATCGTTCCGCTGGCCGGCGTTGCGCCCGGGGCGATTTACTTCTTCACGCCGGTGATGCTGATGGTGGCCGACCAGGACATGACGATCGGAAAGAAATACAGCGAGATGTTTCTGAAGATATACGAGATGTGGCCGGCGCGCAAGTGGCTCCTGGAGTTCAAGGATGCCGGTCATTTCACGTTCAGCGAGATGCATCGTCTGAAGCCCGATTACGGAGACGGATGTGGGAAGGGCAAACGATTCGACGGCACCGAGTTTACCTACTGGGAGTCGACGGACGCCCAGAAGTACATCAATGCCTATGCGCTGGCGTTTTTTGAGTGCGTGCTTCGTAAGAACGCGGCGGCCTGCGAGTTGCTGAACGCGCCGTCGCTAAGTCCGAATATCCGCAAGTTGAGTTCCGAACAACGGAAACCGGCGACGACCCCAGAGCGACCCTAGGTCGGCATGCCGGCTCATACCGGTGTTCACTCGGGTACGGAACGGATGGACGCGTTGGAGAAGGACAACCCGCTGTTGCCGACGGATTCGGCATCGCTCGTCGTGGTGTTGCGCTTGAAAGCGACCTCGCTGCGAAACCGAATCCGACAGGATCTGGTCGACTCTCCTCTGCGACTGTTCTCCGTCGCCGCGTTCATTCTGTTTATCTGGGCGGCGTTATATGTGCTGTTCTTCGAAGTGTTTCGGTTCATCCAGTTCCGGTCATTGGAGTCAATCGTCGCCATTCCCTACGTTTTTCATTTCTTCTTCATCGCGCTGATGGCGATGCTGGCCTTTTCGACGGGTATTCTCTGTTTCGGCGGGTTGTACACGGGCGGTGAGCCCCAGTTTCTCATGACGGTTCCTCTTCGTCCGTGGCACGTTGTCGTGACGAAGTATGTCGAATCGCTGGTGCTCAGCAGTTGGTCGCTTTTGTTGTTGGGCCTGCCGCTCATGATGGCGATGGCACGCGTGACGCAGGAACCGTGGTATTTCTACCCCTTGTTTATTGGTCTGTTCCTTTCATTCGTGGCCATCCCCGGCGCGGTGGGCCTGACTGCCGCTCACGCCGCGTCCCTGTACTTCCCTCGATCGGCCAAGCGGATGATGATCCTGGCCACCCTCGTTGTCCTGGTCGTCGGAGCCAGGTTCGCGATCAGGCTCTATACCGACACCAATGCCGATTCGACCAAATGGCTCAAGACATTTTTCAGTCAGTTGTCGGCGATTCGTGGTCCGTTCTGGCCGAGCACCTGGGTGACGGACGGCATTGTGGCCGCCTCACGGGGCAAGCCGGTTGAGGCCTTCTTCTATCTGCTCGTCACCTTTGCGAACGGGCTTTTCCTGAGTTGGTTAGCCGTGGTGATTGCGTCGCGAAAGCTGAGCGAAGCCTATACACGGGCCCAATCGCGGTCGTCCCGGGTGTTTCGCGCCGGGGGGTGGGTGACCGCCGCCTTGACCTGGGCCTTGTTCTTCTACTTGCCCCGACGGTTGCGGTGGCTGGTGCTCAAGGACGTGCGAGGGCTCTTGCGGGATCCGCTCCAGTGGTCTCAGTTGGCCATTCTGTTCGGGCTTCTCGCGCTCTACGTGGTAAACATTCCGCGTTTGACGCTCGACATCTCGTCGAAGCAGTGGCAACTGCTTGTGGCCTTTCTGAACCTCACGGCCATCAGTTTGATTCTTGCCACCTTCACCGGGCGTTTTGTCTTTCCCATGGTCTCGCTGGAAGGGCGGCATTTGTGGCTGGTGGGTCCCATGCCGGTGTCTCGAGAGCAGCTTCTCCTCTGCAAGTTCATCTTCGCCCTGACCACCACGCTGTTGTGTGCGGTGAGCGTCACGGTGCTTTCCATGACGATGCTTCAGTTGGAGCGGATTTGGTGGCCCCTTCACCTGACGGCGGTGGTTTGCGTGTGCGTGGGGCTTTGCGGTCTGGCCGTGGGATTGGGGGCCCGCTTGCCGATGTTCGGTCAGACCGACGGTGCGCGAATCGCCAGCGGCATGGGGGGCACGGTGAATCTGATCGCGTCGGTGCTCTTTGTTGTGGGGGTTCTGGTGATCATGGGGGCGTTGAGCGCAAGGGCGGCCGCCCTCGATTCGCTGTCGTTTGACCGCTCGGTGGTGTTGTCGATGGGCGGAGTGGTGCTCCTGAGTCTTGCGGCCTCCGGATCGGCGATGCGGCTGGGTGCGAGGCATCTCCGCGAGGCGGAATTCTGAGGGGGTCGCCGCTGCGGCGAGGCGGCGCCTGCCGCCGCGGAGTCCACGCTGCGCGTCCGTGGTCGATGCGATCGGCTCCGAGTCAGTTCTCGATTCCCAGACGTTGTCGGATGTAGGCGGCGCGAGCGATGCTCCGCTCCTCGCCGTCCAGCACCTCGCCTCGCAGCTTCTGAAGATGCGCGGGCTGAGTGTGAAGGAACAACTCGTTCAAGAGCCGCATGTCGAGTCGATCGATGCGTCCCAGGTGAACGCCCATTCTCAGGTGACTCAACAAGGCCATCGTCTCATCGCTGCTCATCGCTCGGGCGGTCGTGAGAAGGCCGTACGCTCGCCAGATCTTGTCGTCCAGCGCGACGGTCTTGTCGCGGACAAGCGCCTGTCGGGCTTGTTGTTCGTAGTCGACGATCTTCGGAATGACGATGTGCTTGAAATCGTCGACGATGTCTTCTTCGGTCCGTCCCAGGGTGGTCTGATTGCTGACCTGGAAGAAATCGCCGGCGGCTTCGGTTCCCTCCCCATAGAGCCCGCGGATCGCCAATCGCATTTCGCGGGCCGCGCGGATGACCCGCTCGATTTCGCCGGTGATTCGCAGCGCGGGAAGATGGAGCATTACGGATACCCGAATTCCCGTTCCAACGTTCGTGGGGCAGGCGGTCAGGTAGCCATACCGTTTGTGAAATGCGTATTGCAGACGCGCGCTGATCATGTCGTCGATGCGGTTGATTTCCTCCCATAGCGTGTCGAGCTGTAGGCCGTTTCGCAGCGCCTGGATGCGGAGGTGATCCTCTTCGTTCACCATCAAGGCCACGGTCTCTCGCTGACTGATGGCCACCCCCCGGCTCCCTTGCCCTTCGGCGTGCTGCCGACTGACGAGGTGGCGTTCGACGAGCACGCGACGATCGAGGTCGGCGACTCGTTCCATGTCCACGTAGAAGACGGGATCGCTGAGCGGGAGGCTCTGAACGGTTACGCGAAGCGTTCTGTGGAGCTCCTCACGCTGCGCGTCGGTTGCCTTGCTCAGGAACGGGAACCCGGCGATGTTTCGAGCGAGTCGGATGCGTGACGAGATGACGATATCCGACATGGGACCGCTACCGCTGAGCCATTCGCCGGATTGTCTTGTGAGATCATCGATGGTCATGGCTTCTCCATCGCCTTGATTTCATCGCGGAGTCTTGCGGCGTTTTCGTAGTCCTCGCGTTCGACGGCCTGACTCAGTTCCCGACGCAGCCGCATCAGTTCGCGCTGGCGTTGTTCGGTTCCGTCGGTCCGGCCGCGCGGCACCTTGCCGACGTGGTGGGTCGCACCTTCGCCGTGCGCTCTTTCCAACAGGGGCAGAAGTGCCTTTTCGAACGCGTCATAGTCATTGGGGCAGCCCAACAGGCCGTTGTTTCGGAACTCGACAAAGGTGGTTCCGCACTGATCGCACGTCAAGCCGGCCAGCTCCTGGGCGCCGCTTTGTTGGAGGACAAAACTGGCCAAGAGCTGATTGATCGGCGTGTGTGTCTTGATCGTTATGCCTTCCTCCGACGCGCACTGGTCGCATAGGTGCCGTTCGTGCTTCTCGTTCTTCACGATGTCGGTTAGGTGAACTGTCGCATTGTTCTTCTTGCATCGCTGGCAGATCATCGGAGTGGGTCTCCCGCGTACAAGGCTCAGCCTATAGTGATCTTAGTTAGGCCCATGCGATGCCGTCAAGCGTTCCGCATCGCTTCAACCTCAGCGATGGAGGACGACTCGCCCTGACTATGGATCGGCGTACTTTTCATTTGAACCCGCATGATCTTCCAAGGTAGAGTCGGAGACCGGCATCGGCGGGGTTGCTTTCCGGCAGAATCATCGGAGGTTCTCGTGGTTGAGATTCGTCTCGCCAGACCTGATGAACGTTATGAGGCTCTCTCCGTCGTGCTGAATCAGCCCGGGCTGCCCCCGGAGGACTTGGCAGCACATATTCGGACGTTGCTCAGCTTCGGGGAGGGCAGAAACGGGTTCGCACAGGAGCAGTGGGTGGCCGTCGAGGGAGGTGAAATCGCGCTCGCGGTGGGTTGCCTGGATTCTCCCGGCCGAACCACGCTTCTCTTCCTGCCTTCGACGGCTCTCAATGCCCACGAAAGGGAACTGCTGGTGGCGTTGGTCGGTCGCGCTACCGCCGCGGCGAATCAGCGAGGGATGAGACTCATTCAATCGCTGATCGCACCGGAATCGGCGGCCGAGCGCTACGTTCTCGCATCGGCCGGCTTTGAGTTGATGGCGGAGCTGATATACCTGGAGCGTCTTACCACGCTGCCCCTGCCTCGCGTCCCCGTCTCGGATGCGTTGACCTGGGTGTGCTACGGGACCGACACCCGGGTTTTGTTCGAAGAGGTGGTTCAGGCGACGTACAAGCACAGCTTGGACTGTCCGAGGCTTAGCGGCCTGCGGGATATCGGCGACGTCATCGCCGGCCACAGGGCCACCGGCGAGTTTGACCCCCAAGACTGGTTTGTGTTCCGGCAACACGGTCGCTCCATAGGCTGCCTCTTGCTCGCGAAGACACCGCAACGGCAGGCGATGGAGCTTGTATACATGGGCGTGGTGCCGGAAGCCCGCGGGCGGCATTTCGGTGCTGTCATGCTGGCGCACGCTCTCCAACATGCCAAGCGGAAAGGGATTGCGTACATGACTTTGGCCGTCGACTGCAACAACGCCCCCGCGCGGAGACTCTACGGTCAGTTCGGTTTCACGGAGACGATTCGCCGAGCAGCATGGGTTCTAACCCATCAGAGAACCGCTTGATACGATGCGTAGAGAGTCACTTATCCACATCTTGCCAACAGAGACGCCCAAGATGTGCAAAACCGGTGCATGAGTTTTTTTTTTGGAGCGCAAGTTGCGGAGTGATTGGGGCGAACTCGCTGTTGACAAGTTTTGTCCTCTTGAAGGGGATTGACCGGATTTCGGCTCAGTGTTAACATCCAGCCGCTTTGATCGGTGGCGCTGGTCCGATCGAGCAAACAGTGTAGGTTTGGGTTTTCTCCCATAGGAAGAAGAACAGAACGGTTGCCCCGACTTTCTGCCGCTTGGGAAAGCGGAGGAAGAATTGTGGATAGTGCGTCTCACGATAGAGTAGAGGATATTCGGGGTAGAATAGCCCAGAAGGTTGGATCCCAAAGGTTTAACCTTTGGTTCAAGAACTCGACGCAGTTCAACGTGGTTGAAGACCACCTTGAAGTCGGCGTACCGAACCCGTTCATCGGCGGTTGGATCGAACGTCATTTTAGCGACCAAATCGCCGAGGCGGCCAAGGAGGCGACGGGCAGGGAACTGCAAATCCTGTATTCCGTCAATCCTTCCCTGATCAGCGGGCTGCGCGGTCGTCAGTCGGACGAACAAGCATCCGCGGCAGTTCGTCTCGTCGGTCCGGAACGACGCCCCGGTTGCCCCGGCGATAGTCGGGCAACCCCTCGGATTCTGAAGGGGCGCTTGGATAGCTTCGTGGTTGGTTCGAGCAATCGATTGGCGTTCAATGCGGCGTTGGCGGTTGTCGAGGGGTCGAATGCGCGATACGGCCCGCTGTTCATTCACGGGGGTTGCGGCCTGGGCAAGACGCACCTGCTTCAAGGAATCGCGAACGCCCTGGCGGCCAAGAACCCGAATCTCAGGTGGGAGTATCTGTCGGGTGAGGAGTTCACCAATCGTTTTCTGGGGGCCTTGCACAATCGTCAACTGGACCAGCTTCGTCAACGGCTGCGACACCTCGACGCCCGGATTATCGACGACGTGCACTTCCTCGCCAACAAGAAGGCGACCCAAGAAGAGTTCCTCCACACATTCAACGCGATCGATTCCGTGGGCAAGCAGGTGGTGATGGCTTCGGATTCTCACCCGAAGCTGATCGGTCAGTTGTCGGTTTCGCTCATCAGTCGGTTCATGTCGGGGATGGTCGTCAAGATCGAATCTCCGGACTTTGAAACGCGGTGCGAGATTCTGCGACGTCGGGCGGCGCAAGCCCGTCGTGAAGTTCCCAAGGCGGTCATCGAGTACATCGCCGAGAATCTCGAGTCGAACGTAAGGGAACTCGAGGGCGCGTTTCTGAAACTGACGGCTTTTGCTCACGTCGTCGGTCAGCCGATCACCATGGCCTTGGCGAAGCAGGCGCTGGCGGAGCATATCAGTCGTGCCGCCCCGGTGGTCCGGTTGGCGGACATCGAGAATGCCGTGGCCGCGTTCTTCGGGCTTTCACCGGCCGATCTCCATACGTCGCGGAAGGCACGGACGATTGCGCTGGCACGCGCTATCGCGATGTTCCTGGCAAGAAAGCATACGGATATGAGCTTTCCGGAGATCGGCCGGTTCATGGGAAACAAGAACCACTCCACGGTGGTTCATGCGTGTAGACGGTTAGGCAGGATTCTTCAAGAGGGTGGCGCGGTCTGCTGGAGTACCCCTGCCGGCAAGAGCGAGTCGAGTCTCAAGACATTGCTGGAGACGTTGGACAAGCAACTGGTCCGATAGCTCAGGCGTTTGTATTGGGGCAGGGTGAAGCGAGCTGGTTGGGGTGAGAAGCAAGCGGGAGTCAGGGCGGATTCCCGCTTCTTCTTTGCGCCGACGGCGGCGTGGCGTAAAGGTTCACGGGCGGAGCCGTCGCGAGAACATGTCATCGAATATGGGGAATTCCCATGGTGGATGCGTAACCTTTTTTTCCCATGGTTGACCCGCCGCCACCGATAGAGTATGGGGCACAGTGCATGGTCCCACCGGGAGAACCGGGTATGACGCTCATCATCAGTGTTTCCGGTGTTCGCGGCGTTATCGGACAGGGGCTGACGCCGCAAGTCGCCTGCGACTTCGGCTGTGCGTTCGGCGGGTACCTGAACGGCGGGCGCGTCGTGTTGGGTCGGGATACCCGTCCAAGCGGGGGCATGGTTCGGGACGCGGTTGTCGCGGGCCTGACCGCCTCCGGCTGTGAGGTTCTGGACTTGGGGGTTGTCAGTACCCCCGGCGTGGGCCTGATGACGCGGCAACTCCATGCCGCGGGAGGGGTGGTCGTTACCGCGAGCCACAATCCTCCGCCTTGGAACGGCATCAAGTTTCTGGCGGCCGAGGGTTGGGCCGCGCCACCCGAGACGGCCGAACGTATTCGCGCCATCTTCGAGGCCAAGGAGTTTCGTTTCGTCGACGCGCAGCACGCCGGCCAAGCCATCCCACGGGCCGGTACTCACGAACGGCATGTTGAGGCGGTTCTTGCGGGGCTCGACGTCGATCGGATTAGCCGGCGTCGGTACCGGGTCGTTCTCGACAGCATCAACGGGGCAGGGGGAGTCGGCGGGGCGATGCTGCTGAGACGGCTCGGCTGTGATCTCGTTCACATCAATGCCGAGCCGAACGGGCAGTTCGCGCACACCCCGGAACCGATAGCCGAGAACCTCGGTTCTCTGTGCGAGGTGGTACGGACGTGTCGGGCCGACATCGGCTTCGCTCAGGACCCCGACGCCGATCGATTGGCGTTGGTCGACGAAAGGGGCACGACCGTTGGTGAGGAATACACACTGGCATTGGTCGCACGCCATGTGTTCTCCGAACGACCGGGGCCCGCCGCGGCCAATCTGTCCACTTCGCGAATGATCGATGACGTGGCGAAGGCGGCGGGGGGGCGTTGCGTGGTCCATCGAACGCCGGTGGGCGAAGCCCATGTGGCTCGCGCCGTCGTGGACCGCGGTTGCGTGATCGGCGGCGAAGGGAACGGCGGCGTGATCGATCCCCGCGTCGTCCCCGTTCGAGACAGCTTCGCGGCGATGGGACTTGTTCTCGACCTACTGGTCGCGACGGGGAAGTCGCTCAGCCAACTTGTTGCGGAACTGCCTCGCTATACCATGATCAAACAGAAGTTCCCGTGTACGCCGGAGAAGGCGTCGGAGGTTCTGAGCGAGGTCCGCCGGGTTTTCGCCGACGCTCCGATCAATGACGCCGACGGGATCCGAGTGGACTGGCCCGAAGGGTGGGTCCATGTGCGGGCCAGCAACACGGAGCCGATCATGAGGATCATTGCTGAGGCGAACACCCAATCGGCGGCGGATCAGCTCGTCGCACGTGTCCGCGCCGTTGCGGATCGCGTGCTCGGGTGATTCCGGTTGTCCGCGCGGCCGCAAGCGGATGATTCGGGGAGGGCGGCCACAGACGCCATGATCGTTGTTGAACCGTTTCCGACCGGCAACGCATGGATGTGTCTTGCGTGCGTTTCAGATCGATGAGGAGATAGTCGTGGCGGAATTCGGACCGATGGAGAGACGGTGGAGACTCACGGCCTGATAACCATGTGGCAACGGGTACGGCCGCAATATCGGCGTCCGGTTCTCGTTTCCTTCTGCGGAAGGTTTCTTTCCGGGAGAGATGATTATGAGTTATGGGAGCACGTCCTATCGTTGGTTGTCGGCAGTGCTGGCGGCGGCCGGTGTGGCCGCCCTGTCGTTGGTGACGGTCCCTCTCGTGGGAGCGGCTGAACCGGGTCCTCGTCCGGGCCCGGCGCGGGGTCCGAAGCCGCCTGCCGGTGCACACAGAGCGGGTGCGCCGAAGCCGGGTCCTCGAGGACCGGCACCCAAGCATGTCCCGCCGGGCAAGGTCCACCATTGGCACGGCACGAGGTACTACTGGAGTCCCGTGTATGTCCCCAAAGCCAGTCGGTACGTCTGGGGGGCGACGGGTTATCCGTACTACATTGGGGGTACCAGCTACACGGTTATTCAGGAGCCCGCGTCGGGACTGCAGACGTCCGCGGAATCCGGTGATCCGCAGGGGACCTCGAGTGTGTTGTACGGTCAGATCCTTGAACTCACGGCGATGGTGCATGAGTGGCGGACGTTGAACGAATCATCCGAGTTCCAGATGCGGCTGCCACCGGACACGGCCGATGTACCCGCCGATAGTGCCGACGTCGTCAAGAAGATCAAGCAGTACAACCAGCGGTTCGACACCGTAAGTCGAGCGGGGATGCAGAAGATCGCCGCCGGACAGCCCGCCGATTCGGAGCTTGACCAGGCGAGGACGACGCTGGACAGCCTCATCGAGGTTGTTGACAAGCTGCCGGCTCCTCCCAAGCGCAAGCAAGCGGGCGATACGAGCAGCTCGCGGAAATGACCGGCGGACGATAGCCAAACGTACGGGGTGAAGCGCGGGTATTCATGTTGGTCGTACCGGGCTTAACCAGCCCTGAAGAAACGGCAATCGGTGCCGCCGGGTCCGATTCGGATGTTGATGGCCCGACCGCACCGCGGACAATTGCCCGAATAGGCAGTGGCGTGGCGATTCCGATACACCCTGGCGTAGACGCCGCAACACGTGAACTGGATTCCCAGCCAGCGCCTTCCGCCGGTGGATCCCTCTTTCGGGACGGCCTCGCCTGCGGCACCCTCGCCGCCCTCCATTGAGGAGACATCCAGGATGTAGTCGCAATCTCTGCCCATCGTTCATTCTATCGACTAAGCGGTATTGCATCGTTAGCGCTCGATCGGTGGGCCGTCGGGCCGTACTGAAAGCCCGGTTCAACCCTTTCAGGCGGTGCCTCGTACAAACTCAACGGAAGCCTCTGGCCTGACGCGGGCAGCACTGTATATTGGATATTTCTTGACTGAGGAAAGGACGCACGGACATGGCCAAGAAACTGGGTGCGGCGGTCTTTGGAGCGGGGTGGGTTGCCGGCGAACACATTCGGGCCTATCAGAAGAACCCTTGTGTCGAGGTTGTGGCTGTCGGCAGTCGGCGTCTTGAGACCGCGAAGGCAAAGGCAGCGGCACTCAATCTCGATTGTCCCTGTTATGACGACTACGACAAGCTTCTGGCCAATCCCAACGTGGACATCGTCAGCATTTGCGCGCCGGCGAGCGTGCATGTGGATTTGGGCGTTCGCGCCGCCAAGGCGGGCAAACACATCTTGATGGAAAAGCCGATGTGCGTGGACCTGGCGGGGGCCAAGCAACTGCGCGATGTGGTGGCGGCGGCCAAGGTGAAGTCGGTGGTCAGCTTCGTTCTTCGATGGAACCCGCTGGTCAACATCATCAAGCGGCAGCTCGCTGACGGAGCGGTGGGCAAAATCGTGTACGGGGAGTTTGCGTACTTCCACGCCATCGGTCCCTGGTATCCCGGATTTGAGCACTACAAAACCAAGGCGGGTACGGGCAACGCGATGCTGTGTGGCGGGAGCCATGCCGTTGACGCCATGCGGTGGTTCATTCGCGATCGGATCACCGAGGTGACGGCGTATTCCTCGCGGAGCAATGTCCCGCCTTTCGACCAGATTGAATACGATCCGACGATCGTGGCCATCTGCAAATTCGCCAAAGGCACGATCGCCAAGGTGGCGTGCAGCTTCGAATGCAACTGCCCTTATATGTTCGACATCTTGTTAATGGGAGACAAGGGGACTATTCGCGACAATTGTTACTACGGCGAGAAGTGTCTGGGCACATTCGGTCATCCGGAGATCGGTCAAGGCCAGTACGGTTGGGTGGAGTGGCCGACGATTCTCCCCGACAGCGGCGACGTGTCGCATCATCCGTTTCAAGGTGAAATCGATCATCTGGTGGAATGCGTTCGTACGAACACGGAATCCCACGTGAACATCGCCGATGCGTACGAGACGCACGAACTCTGCATCGCGGCCACTCTGTCGGCCGAGCAAGGTCGACCGATCAAGTTGCCGCTCTAGCGTCGGCCAGGCACTCTTGCGTTGGAGCATCCGCCGGAGGTTTGGAGCGGTTCTCGCCTCGGTGACGAAAAGACTAACGTTTGAGGTGCGAGGCGACGGTTTGGCCTTTTCGGATTTGAATGCGGCATTTCGCTGATAAGTCTCCCATGCTGATGGCATCCTGTTAAGATGGGTCGGATATGTCTTCCATGGGCGTTGGTTTCCTGTACGGGCACCCGCTAACCTGGACCCAACCCATGTGTCTTTGATGGCAGGGTTGCGGCTGCTCGGTTGCGTTCTTGGCGTGCGGCGGGGCGGCGAATCCGAAAAAAAGTCCAGGGAAAGCTTGCATTTGTCCGATAGCCTAAGTAGAGTGAGGGAGTAAAGTTAACTCCCAGGCGCGGTGTCCATCTTAGATTGGCCGGAAGAGCGATGTCACCTTACTCGCGTTCAGCCAAAGTCCTCATTTATCTCGTAGCCTCGATGACGGTTGCGACGGGGTTGTTGTTGTGGATGGAACATCTAGTGGTTCCGGGGGATGCTCTGAAGACAAACCCGGCTGCCACCGGGGTTGTGGCGGCGGCCCTTCGAACAACGCAGTCAGTACCGCCGGGCAAGTGGGACGAGATTGTGATCTCCTATCGCGACCGGTTGCCTTCCGCATCGGGGTTGGCATTAGCCGCACCCAATCAGCAACCTCTGCCTTACCACTTCATCGTCGATCCGGAAGGTAAGATTCGTACCCTGCCGGCTTGGCAAGAGCAGAAAGCGGAGGTGTCGGGCACCGAAGTGGTCTCTCGCGCCATTCACATCTGCTTGGCCGGCCAATCGGGTGTCAGTACGGTTCCGGCCGACCAGTGGGATACGCTGGTCAGTTTGGTTCGGCAATTGCGCACACAGTGTCAACTGTCCGCCAAGGCGGTCAGGCTGGATCCCCAATCGGATCCGCAGGTCCGTCCCAACGTCTCCAACCAAGCCTATCGCCTCCACCAGATGTTGTTGGCGGCAGATCTTATCGACTGATCTCAGAAACGTGATGATTCCCGCCCAGGCAGGAACGGGGTGTCTCTCTTCGCGCGGGTTTCGGCAGACACGAATTGCGTCTGTGAGCGCCGTGACGACTTGCCGGAGCGCGGTTCAGGCCATACATTTCAGCCTCCGGGTTCCACCAGGAAGGGCTTGACCGGCGGAGGTCCGATCGTGAACGACATCGTGATCCAAGTGACACGGCAGTCTGGGACCGAGGACATACCGCTGCCGAGCTACCAGACGGAACATGCCGCAGGCATGGACATTTCGGCTGCCGTGGACACGCCCCTGGTGTTGAAGCCCGGCGAACGAACGGCGGTGCCGACGGGGTTGTTCGTGGCCATTCCGATCGGCTACGAAGCGCAGATTCGCCCGCGAAGCGGTTTGGCGCTCAAGAATGGAATTACGTTGCTCAACACGCCGGGTACGATCGACGCCGACTATCGCGGTGAGATAAGGATTATCGTGGCGAACTTGTCCGACGAACCTTTTACGATCACGCGGGGCATGCGGATCGCGCAGATGGTTATCTCGCCTGTTGCGCGAGCGAGGCTTGAAGTGGTCGTGGAACTGTCCGCGACGGCGAGGGGGGAAGGGGGGTTTGGACACACGGGGACGCACTAGGCGGTTCGTGGCCGCCTATGTCCCGTGGCGTTCGTGATAACCCGTCGGGTAGACTGTTACGGTTTCCGGGAGGAGCCGGAGCGTGCGTTGTTCTTGTTGAGCAGGGGGTTTCGTATGTCGCTTCTGGTAACCGGCAGCATTGCTATTGACAGCGTCAAGTCGCCCCATGGCGAGGTCGGCGAGGCCCTGGGCGGTTCCGCCGTCTACTTCTCGTTTTCGGCGAGCCTGTTTTCACCCGTTCGGTTGGTCGGCGTGGTGGGCCAGGACTTTCCGCAGGCCTACCGCGATGCTTTGGTCGATCGGGGGCTGGATCTCACGGGTTTGGAGACGCGGCCCGGCAGCAAGACCTTCCGATGGCGCGGCAGTTATCAGGGGGATATGAACGAGGCGACGACGCTGGAGACCTGTCTCAACGTTCTCGGTGAGGCCGGTCCCAAGATTCCGGAGCCCTTTCGGGACAGCCGGTTCGTCTTTCTGGCGAACACACATCCCAGCTTACAGCGGGACTTGCTGGGCCAACTGGAGCAGCCGGAGCTTGTCGTGTGCGACACAATGAACCTTTGGATCAACACCGAGCGCGATTCGCTCATCCAGACGCTGAGCCTGGTGAACGGGGTGGTGGTCAACGACGCGGAGGCTCGTTCGTTGACCGGTCAAACGAATTTGGTGCTCGCCGGCCGGAGGATCCTCGAATGGGGGCCGAGGTTCGTCGTGATCAAGAAGGGCGAGCACGGGGTGATGCTGGTGACCCGAGAAGCGACGGGGGTCCTGCCGGCCTATCCCACCACCGAGGTGCGCGATCCCACCGGGGCAGGGGATAGTTTTGCGGGGGGAATGATGGGTTACTTGGCCAAGGAAGGGAGGGTCACGGAGTCGCATCTGCGGGCCGCCCTCGCCCGGGGAACGATCTGTGCGTCGTTCGCGATCGAGGGGTTCAGCCTCGACGGGATCAAGCGCGTCACGTCCGCCGATGTGGAGGCACGGCTGAAGGACTATCGCAATGTGGTACGGTTTGACTGACGCCCTTCCGGTCGGCGCCGCTGCGGGGCATTGCGGTTCTTGACCACTCGTCCTAGCGGCCGGGGCTCTCGCGCTTTCCGGACGGGGTCCATCGTCGGGGACGTGATCGGGCGCGTTTACGGGGCCAGTTGCTCGCCGGCTTCGTTGGTGACCGATATCGCCTCCACGGGGCAGGCCTTGGCCGCCTCGACGATGGTCTCCTCGGCGTCCCCTTCGGCGTCTTTGACCACCGCGACGTTGTCGCTGTTCAATTCAAACGTGTTGGGGGCCGTCTCGGCGCACTCACCGCAACCAATGCACTCTTCTTCGTCAATCTTGATTGTCAGCGCCATGCCATTGCTCCTTCTTCGGACGAATTGAGATGATCTTGGTTCAGGATCAGGGATTATATGCATCCTTTCGAATCCGCCAAGAGGCGAGAAATCGATTCATGTCCGCCAGGCGTCAGGCGCTCGGCGTCAGTACGTCCGGAAGCGGCCAGTCGAGCCATCGCATTGCCACGGCCAGGAGCAGGCCGGTTACGGTCGCTCCGTTATGGATCTGTTGATCGTGCCATAGTGTCCGAAATCGCTTCTCATCGGCCCAGAACACCTCTTCCACCTCGTGGACGTCGGTGGGTAGGCCGATGCGTTTGGGATTCATGGCGTGGAAGAGGTGGAAACTGACGTTCGACCGTCCGGCCATGGGATAGTAGGTTCGCGCCAAGACCGGATGTTCGGAGTCCCAGCCGGTTTCCTCGATCATTTCGCGGCGTGCGGCTTGTTCGGGCGTTTCACCCTCATCGATGCCGCCGGCGGGAAGCTCGTAACTCATTTGCCGCGCCGACTGGCGGTACTGTCTGATCATGAGGACTTCCTGGCGGTTGCGAGTGGCAACAATGACCACGACGTCGCGAGGCATCCAGAGGAGATCATAGGCTTCCGGCCGGCCGTCATGCCGAAGAATGTGCTCTCGGCGTACCTCATAGAAGGGCGTCGTCAGAAGCGTCTCACAACTCATCAGTTTCCAGTACTCACCTGTGAGGTTCGATGCCAATTCGACTACTCCCTTCGCTTGTCCTTCGGGTCGCCCTGAGGCAGCAGGCCGGTCGCCTTGCGATACTTACGAATTCCGTCCACCGCGTCAAGGTCCAGTTCGGCGACGAGCACGCCGGGCCGACCGTCGGGCAGGTGACGTTGGAGTCTGATCGTTTCGGGCCGGCCCGCGGGGTCGTTCAGGCTGCTTGCTCCTGAGGTATAGCCCGTCGGGTGTTTCTGCTTGCACCAATCCGATACGACGACGGGCACGACGTTCTCCACGGCGCGTGTCATGGCCAGCGAAAGCCAAATCGTTCTGGCGTAGTGCACGAATTCGGCCGAGGGGACGGAGGTCTTCGCGGGAACGCAGAGGATGTCCACGCGGTCGAGCAGTTCCCGAGCGAGTTCGGGGAACCACAAATCAGAACAGATCAGGACTCCGATTCTGAATCCTTGCAGCTCAAAGATGCCTGGGGTTCGGCCGGCGGTTCGCGTGGAGAGTTCCGTGGAAAACAACTTGCGTTTTGCGTATTCGCCGGCGATGCGGCCGGTCCTTTCGGCGACAAAGGAGGAATTGAAGATCCGTCCGTCGTGCGATCGATAGGCAACACTGCCGCCCACGACGCAGGCGTTGGTCGACCGGGCCAGATCGGCGATGAATTCGACATGTCCGTCGGGGTCGTTCGGAACATGGAGCTCCGGCGGTGCGCCGTCGAACGCCTCGGGTAGGACCAGCAGATCCAGCGGCTGGGCCGCGGCGGTCTGATTGGCCATGTCCCGGATGGTTTGGCGGTTGCGCTCCGGTTCCAGCCAGCCCAGCGAGGGTTGCAGCGCGGCCACTCTGATCATCGACTAGGCTCCACCCTTTCGTGTCATTCGACGTTTGGGGAGCGGCAACGGCTCCGGGCACCATCGAATGCGCTTGAAGCCGCCCCGGACCGTGGGCGAAGGGCGAATCGCTCGATTGGACTCGCCAACGGCCTCTCATGCGATAGTACAAGCATACTCGGACGATAGGCGGACAAGAAGCTCCTGGTCAATGGACGGCTCGCGATTCTCGCATGCGGTCAGGGGCCTCAGGTCGGCGCGGTGCGACGAAGGGTTCAGGTCTTGACATGAAATCCGCCTGGGAGCACATTGACCGCAGTTCAATTGGCTCCGGCAGGTTGTTCTGGAGAGATGGCATGAGGTTGGCATGGATCGTGTGTGGGGTGTGTGTGTCGCTGCTGTTGTACGGGGCAGCGGCCGGAGAGACCACAAGCAAACAGGCGAAGCAGTCCAAGAAGACCAGGGGGGCTGAGAAGAACCAAGGCACCCGGGTCGTCACCGCCGTCAAGGACGATCCTTCGCTTCCGCGGGTCCTGTTAATCGGCGATTCGATTACCATGGGCTATTCTGCGGCGGTCCGCGCCGCGCTGAAAGGGAAGGCGAACGTTCATCTGATTCCCGAGAACGGCGCAACAACGGCGAACGGCCTTAAGAAGCTGAAGACGTGGCTGGGTGCCGGCAAGTGGGACGTCATCCATTTCAACTGGGGTCTGCACGACACCAAGATCATGAAGGACGGCAAATATCAGGTACCCATCGGTCAATACGAGAAGAACCTGCGGGAGTTGGTGACGCAGCTCAAGGCCACGGACGCCAAGCTGATTTGGGCAAGCACGACGCCGGTGCTGGCGGGGGAGCTCAATCCCGTCCGGAAGCAGGGTGCGGAGGTCGAGTACAACGCCGTCGCCAAGAAGGTGATGGATGAGAACCGGATCATGATCGACGATCTGCACGCTTTCGCCCTCCCCCAATTGGCTGAAATCCAGACGCCGGCCAACGTGCATTTCTCGCCGAAGGGATCCGAGATTCTGGGAAAGCATGTGGCGTCCTGTATCGAGCCGTTCCTGAGCAAGAAAGGCTCATAGAAGGGCCGCGGCGCCGGGCAGGGACTGCCTGCTCGTTCCATCTTTCGACGAGGGGGCCTTTGATGACGAAAGTCGCCGTTACGGAAACGGAATACCGGAAGGCCGAAGCCGTGTTCACCGACGCGGAGGGGCTTGAATGCTTTCCTGCTCCGGCCAATGAGGCCGAACTAGCCGCCTCGATTCGGTCGGCCGGCGCGGCGCATGCCATCGTGGGAACGCATCGATACACCGGCGAACTCTACGCCGCGTTGCCCAAGAAGGGTGTCCTGGCGAGATTCGGCGTCGGGCACGACAGCGTCGACAAGGCGATGGCCACGGACGCGGGTATTCTTTGCACCAATACGCCGGGTGTGTTGGACGATTCGGTGGCCGAGCACACGATGGCGCTGATCATGGCCGCCGCTCGCCACCTGCCGTTTCTTATCGACAGGACCAGGCGAGGCGAATGGCCACAGCGGTTGGGGTGCGAGCTTCGCAACAAGACGCTGGCCGTCATCGGTTGCGGGCGGATTGGCTGTCGCGTCGCTCACATGGCGGCGTTTGGTCTCGGCATGCGGGTCGTCGGTTGCGAGGTGCTCGACGTGAATCTCATTCACGTGGGGTTCGCGGATGTCGTGAGGAAATTTTCCCAGGCCGTTGCCGAGGCGGATTTCGTGAGTCTTCACATACCCAGCACCCCTCAAACCTACCACTTCATCAACGCGCAACGACTGGGACAAATCCTGCCTCGCGCGTGGCTGATCAATACGGCGCGGGGGGCGATTGTGGACGAAGCGGCTCTGTACGATGCGCTCAAGAGCCGCCGGCTCGCGGGTGCCGCTCTGGATGTCTATGAGAACGAGCCCTATGCGCCGGTCTCGCCCGACAAGGATCTTCGGAGGCTGGAGAACGCCATCATGACGCCGCATCTGGCCAGCAGTACCCAAGAGGCCTGCAACCATATGGCGCGACGGGCGATCGACAATATCCGGCTCGCCGAGCAGGGACAGTATCAGGAAATGGACTTGTTGAATGAGGACGTCCTGGCTCGACTGGGTTAGGGCGCCGACGGATCGACCCTGTACAGTTGCGGGCCTTGTGAGAAATACAGCCGGCCTTTCCTGTCGATGGCCAGGTGTGTGCTGCCCAAGCGCGTCACTTGGACTAGCTTGCCGGCCTTGGGATCCACTCCGATGAGGCCCTGGTCGCTGATGCCGTAGATCTCGCCCTTGGCTCCGACCACCAGACGGTGAAACGCCTTAAGGTCCTTGATCTGACCGAACGGTACGTGCCATTTCGTTTCGAGTGTCTTGGGGTCGAGGGCTTGGACCGCGCCGGCGGCCGAGACGATCACACTGCCGTCCGTGCCGACAACCATCGCCTCGCAACCCAGATTGCGTTCTTTGACCTTGCTTGTCGTCTTGGGGTCCAGAACGAAGGTTTTTCCTCCGCCCGAACAGAAGACGGATTCGTCGTCGGCGGCGAGCGTGTGGATCGCGCCGCCGGGGACGAAATCGGTGAATTGCCTCTTGGTCAGAGTTTTCTCGTCAAAGATCGTGAGGGCGCCGTTCGGCGAGCTGTTGTACGAGGGGATGCTGCCGACGTAGATCTTGCCGTCGGGGCCTTCGACGGTGGCCCGTGTGCGATACTGACCTCCGCCGAGACGGCCGAAATCGCGCGGGTTACAGTCGGGCGCCGTGCCGAGTTTGTAGGGTCGCGTCGGATCGTAGACCGCCAGATAGGCGTGGGCGTAGCAGCCCATCCACAGCCGTTTGCCGTCACGGGAACAGGCGATGGAATCACACTGGCCGCCGCCACGGATGATGAGACCCAGGTCTTCGAGCCTGTTCGCCTCAGGGTCATATCGGAAGAAGTGTTGGTTGATGTAGGTCGAGCCGTAGATCTTCCCGTAGGGTCCCTGGGTCAGCGTGAAGATGGCCATGCCTTCGGTCGGTTCGATCCACTTCCGGTCATCGACGATCTGGTCGGTCTTGAGGTCCAGGATGCGGGCGTTGTTGTCGAGGAAGCCCAGCAGGTAGCGGTCTTCGAGCAGGGCCTTGGGACTGCCAAAGTACTCGTGGATCGTCTCGATGTGGGACGAACCCGGGCGGATCACCGCGAGATGGCCGCTCGGCCACGTCGCACCGTATACGTTTCCCTTGGAGTCGGCCACGCAGACGAGGAATCCTTCCTCATCACCGGCCACTTTGGGGATTTCACGTTTCAACTCGCATGTGTCGGCGTCGAAGACGAGCGTGACGCGCGAATAGAGGACGGATGCGTAAACCTCTCCGCCGGCGTGGACAGCGTGGTAGATCATTTGTTGATCGGCGTACTTGGCGGGCAGGATGTCGCGATGGGAGCCGTCGGCGGGGTCGTATACAACCAGGCCGGCCTTGGTGCCCACGCCGAACCAGGCCCGACCTTTTCTGTCGGTGACGACGCAGCGCAGATAGTCCGTTCCGGGTTTGGGACTGACGCTGCCGGGGCTTGTGAGCGTGTCGGTCTTGGGATCGTAGACAAGGGGGATGCACTTGGGGTAGCCCGCGCCGAAGATCTTGCCGTCAGGTCCGGTGGAGGCGGCCCAGACGTACTGAGTGGGTTGACCGGCGTTGCCCAGATCGCGGAGCGTCTGTGTTTTGGGGTCAAACTGGACGAGGTTTCCCCGGCCGACCATACCGACGTATATCTTGCCGTCGAGGCCGGCGGTCACTCCGTAGCCACCGCTGCCGGCGGGCAGGCGATAGCGAAAGACCTGTTTGGAGGTCATGTCGAAGGCCAGCAGATCGGCGCCGCCCGTGTTGTAGTAGCTCGTGTAGAAGAGGGGCTTGCCGTCTTTGGGGCTCGGCCCGATCGTGCCTTGAGAGTTGCCGTAGGTCACGGCCTTGACCGCCGTGCCGAGGTTGACCACCTTCGGCGACGGATTCTGTGCGAGGCTTGCCGCAACAGGAAGCATGATGCACGACCAGGCGATCATTTTGTGGCCTCCGGAAAAGATAGTCATGGTACGACCCTTGCCACGTGCCGGGAGGCTGATTCCTCAGCACTTTCTGTGCAGGCGAGGGACTAGTTCTTAGGCGTCGCCTTGAGCGTCTCGAGTGTCACGAGGTCCGTCGGCGTGGGGAACTCCTTCGGCACCGTTTTGCCTGCCAAGAGATCGATGGCCACCTCAACGGCCTTGGCACCCATCACGTCGGGGTGCTGCTCGATGGTTCCGTGCATCTTGCCCGCAAGGATCGCATCCTGGGCGGCCTTGATACCGTCATAGCCGGCCACGAAGATTTGACCCACCTTGCCCGCGGTTTCGATGGCCTGGACGGCTCCCAAGGCCATGCTGTCGTTGGCGGCGAAGACGCCGTTCAGGTCCGGGTTTCGCGAGAGGATCCCTTCCATCTTCCGTTGTGCGGGCTCGGTCATCCAATCGGCGCTCTCAGAGGCAACGAGCTTGACTTTGTCCTTGACTTCATCGACGGCCTTGTGGAAGCCCTTCTTTCGCTGTTCACCATTGTCCACGCCGGGAATACCGGAGAGCAGGGCGATCTTACCGGTTCCGCCCATGAGCTTCAGGAGGTGCTTGGTGACCTTGTAGGCCCCCTCGGCGTTGTCGGGTCCGACGAAGCACTCGACGTTCAGGCCGGCCTTCTGAGCCGACTCACGGTCAATGCGGTTGTCCAGATTGATGATTCGGATCTTCTTGCGCTGGGCGTCCAGCAGAGAGCTGACGATGGCCTTGCTGTCGGCCGGGGCGATGAGGATAGCGTCGACGCCCTGGCTGATCGCATTTTCCACCAATCCGGCCTGCTTGGCGAAGTCGGTTTCGAGGTCGACCGATGTCACCTGAAGGTCGATGTTGAGCTTTTCGGCGGCCTTTCTGGCGCCCATTTCCATCGTGTGGAAGAACGGATTTGTGCGGGCTTTCATGATGAGGGCGATCTTGGGGCGTTTCGACCCGCCCTTGGGTTCGCGGTCCGAGGGTGATTCGGTCTTGCCGCAACCGCACATTAAGGTGATCGCGAAAGCTGCGGTGAACATCCACCCACCCCTTGTTCTCGCGTGACTCATGCTCGATGTCTCCTTGAGCCCTGCCGTTGACCCATACAACGCCTGGCCGGTATTGAGGTTGTTCCAATCTGAAACCCACCATCGGAAATCACGAATCGGGTTTATCCGTATTGTGCCTGTCGTCGTCGGTCGTAGAGTACCGCGACGACAATCACGGCGCCGATGATAATCTTCTGGACGCTTTCATGCACGCCCACGGTATTCAGACCTTTCATTAGGACCGCGATAATCAGGGCGCCGACGAACGTGCCCAGGACGTTGCCGCGTCCTCCCATCATGCTGGTGCCGCCCACGACGGCAGCGGCAATCGCGTAGAGTTCATAGGGTTCTTCAACGATGTGTGTGCCGGAAGAGACTCGGGCCCACTTGACGATTCCCGCAAGTGCGGCCGCCATGCCGGAGATCGCAAAGACGGCCACCTTGACGCCCGTGACCGAAATGCCGCTGAGCCGGGCCGCTTCGGCGCTACCGCCCACGGCGTAGACGTGTCGACCGAAGCGAGTCTGAGTGAGCATGAACCAGGCGATTCCGACGATACCCAGTGCGGAGAGGACGGGGATCAGGTGCTTGGCCGGCACGGGGCAGATGTGGAACATCGGCTGGCCGTTGCTGACACCGATCGTGACGAGATGGGCGATCCCCTTGGCGGCCATCAGCATCCCCAACGTCACGACAAAGGAGGGAACCTTGAACCAGGCCGTCAGAGCCCCGTTGACCACGCCGAGGATCAGTCCGACGCCGATGCAAAGCGCTACTCCGGCGGCAATACTCCCGAGTCCATCGCCGGGGCTGGCGCCGACGACGTAGAGCACGTTGCAGAGCGTCAACAGCGATCCGACCGACAGGTCGATTTCGCCGGCCAGGATCACCAGCGTCATCCCCACGCCGAGGACGACATTGATCGCACCCTGTTCGAGGATGTTTCGCTGGTTGGTCCAATCGATTTGTCCTTGGCGATCGATGAGCAGGATGGGGGGGCGAAGGCTCCAAGATCGGATGTCCCAGAACGCCCCGCCGATCTCGATGGCCGACAGACCGAGCATGATGCCGTAAATGACGGCCAGCGCCATGAGCAGGCCGAGGAGTTGCTGAAGCTCGCGGCCGATGGCGCTTGTCTTCTTGTTCAGGTTCGGGGTCTCCGGGATCACGATGCGGTGAATCCTTCACATGGGTTTCCGAAATCATGGTGTGTTGAAGGCGATACGTCAATGGCGGCAGAGCGTGCGGACGGCGATTCGGCGGGTGCTTATGGTTGAACGAAGAGGCGCCCTTCCATTCGGGAACAGGGGGACAAGAGGTTGACCTACGAATGCTTGCCTATCCCTTCCTTCGCTTGGCTACCGCGGTGTAGATCGCCACGGCATTCTCGACGGGCGTGTCCGGCTGGATGTTGTGGCATGGGCTGAGGATGAAGCCGCCGCCCTGGCCGCCCTCATCCATCAGATGGTGGATTTCGCTTTCGCCCTGGGTGGGTGGCGATCGCTGGAGGGCGCCCTGGACGTCGACGCCGCCGTGCAGCGC
>CAZQTW010000065.1:0-34806 GCA_964596165.1 uncultured Planctomycetales bacterium
CCCGCAACCACCGGATCGACAGTCCGGTACTCTAACCAATTGAGCTACGGCCCCGTAAACAACAAGCTCGACCTCGCTGCGAACAGAGGTCGTTTCCTTCTGGTACTTATTGTACGACCCAAGCGCTAGGTGTCAAGGGTTGACCGTTCGGCGACCGTGCCATTAGGCTGCATGGAGTCGTGGAGCCCTCCATGTCGCTTCGATCGAAACCCGTCATTCTGGTTATCGGGCTTCTGGCAGCAGCCACCGTACTTCTCCTGGTGGCGAATGTTCGCTCGCCTCGACGCACTCCGCGAGCACGACAGGAGGGCCTGCCCAATATTGTGTTGATATCTCTCGACACCACTCGAGCGGACCATCTCAGTTGCTACGGATACCGTCGTCAGACCACGCCACGAATCGATGAGTTGGCGAAGGAGGCCATGATCTACACACGATGCATCTCGACGACGAGCTGGACGTTGCCCGCGCATGCCTCGTTGCTCACCGGCCGCTTCCCGACGAGCCATGGGGCGATGTACGACGCGCAGGGGCCGATGGTGCTGACCGGCATTCTGCCCGGCGAATGGTCGAGCTACCGGGTCAACGCACTCTCGGATCGGGTCGTCTCGCTCGCAACACGGCTGAGGCAACACGGATTCGCTACCGGGGCGGTCGTCGGCGGACCATGGCTGAAGAAGCCCTTTGGCCTGGCGCAAGGCTTCGACATGTACGACGACGACGAGATCGTCGACGTCAATGGCCGACTGGCGGAACAGATCAACCAACGGGCCCTTCCGTGGGTCGAGCGGGTAGCCGACCGACCGTTCCTGTTGTTCCTGAACTACTTTGACCCTCACGACCCCTACCTGCCACCCGAGGAATTCCGATATCGCTTCCTGGACAAGTCCAAGCTCGTTAACGGTGTCAAGGCGACGCTGCCGGAACTCATCGCTTTCTATGACGCCGAGATCTACTACGCCGATCACTGTGTCGGCGGGCTCGTCGACCACCTGAAGGACCTCGGCCTTTACGACGACACCTGGATCATTGTCACGGCCGATCACGGGGAGCTCTTCGGTGAGCACAACATGCGCGGGCACGGCGTGACGCTATGGGAAGAGGAGTTGCATGTGCCCCTGATCGTCAAGTACCCAAAACGTTGGGCTCAGACGGGCCGATCGGCGGAACCGGTTCAACTCATCGACGTCCTGCCGATGATCCTCGACCGCCTCGGCATGGACATGCCGCCCGACGTTCAAGGAACCGTACCGGGGAAGGCACGTCATCCGGTGTTCGCCGAGGTGAACCCATTGCCCGCCATCTCCGATCGAGGTGATTTCAGAGCCTTCTACCAGGGCGATCTCAAGTACGTCTGGAACAGCCGCGGGCGACACGAATTGTATGACCTTGGAGTAGACCGGCGAGAGGAACGCAATCTCTACGCGACGGAGATTGCCAAAGCAAGTGAGCTGCGGACGGCGATGGACGAGTTGTTGGCGACTCTGCCCAAGCCCGGCCAGGCCGCACCGGTAACGAGCATCGATCAGCGAACCATGGACACCCTGCGCGGACTCGGCTACATCCCGGGCTCACGACCGGCCTCTCAACGGACGACCGTGTCTGCACCTGCCTCCTGGGAATGACAAACCCGAAAAGACTAACGGCCGATTGGTTGGGCCATCACGTGAAATCAGGGAAAGATCAAGTACCGTTTGGAGGATATATCGTTGTCTCAGGCGCCGGCGGGTTCCAGCAGCTCGACGCTGACGAGGTGACGCAGGGACAGAACATGGTGGTCTTCGGCCACGTGGCGATGAAGCCGGTCGGTTCGAAACAGGTATAGACTCAATCGGGAGATGATCGCCAGGTCTGGGTTGTGGACATCAACCGTTCCCCCATCCGACAAGTGTAGGCGCAGAGGGATGAACGGTTCGCGCTCGAGTTCTGAGGCAAGCGCCTTGGGGTCCATGTCCCAATCTTACTGGATTGAACGAAATGAGTACAAGCGCGAAGCAAGGGATCGCGACGACAACCCAATGATGTTCAAACGCTTGGAGATGCGATACGGCGAGGCGTCCACCATGTACCCGCAAGGTGAATGGCTATCCCAAGACATGAGGTCGACATCGGTAGACTGAGGCGAAGCTTGCCGGTCGTGGTTCGCAAGGACAGACTGGGCGCCGGGGTCACGGTGTATCGTGTTCGGCAGTAACGACCATCGATCGACGAACTATGGACACGCTGCGAGGGCTCGGCTGCATTCCCGGCTCTCGACCCGCCATCCGGCCGACGACCGCGTCTGCCCCAGCTACTAGAAATGACAAACCCGAAGGGAACGTCGGCGAATCGCTCGCTTCGGGTTGCATAAACGGGTGAGCGATGGGATTTGAACCCACGACCCCCTGGTCCACAGCCAGGTGCTCTAACCAGCTGAGCTACGCTCACCATGGCTTGATCGATGCGTTGATGATACCGCTCCCGCGTTGCGGTTTCAACGGGCGGTCTAAGCCGACGGTCACGCCGCGGTTCGGGGCTGAATCACGATCGCATTCCAATAACGACGGCACCGCTGACCAAGACGGCGGCCAAGATCAATTCAACGCCGGGAAGATAGTGCAGGCTCACACACAGCCAGATCGTGGAGAGAATCGGCGTCATGGCCCCGATGAGCCCAAGGATCTTCACGCTCTCGCGGGACAACGCCAACTCCCACAGCAAATAACCTGCAGCCTGTGTGGTCAAGGCACAGAGAACGGTCGCGCCCACCGCAGCCGGTGTAAGCCGCGCCACGGGACCTTCAAATTGCCAGGACACAAGGTTCGCCGTAATGCCCAGGACTACAAGCCCCACAGCACTTGTGCAGTAGTCCTTGGCCCAGCTCTCCCACCGGGCGAGCAGTGATGAATAAAGTGCCCAGGTCACGGCCCCCACCGAGGCCAACAGATAGGGCAGCGCATCTCGGAATTGCCAGGTGGAATGACGTGAGCGGGTTTCCATGAACAACATCTTGATCTGATCGAGATTGGCCAAGGCCATTCCCGCAACGGCTAGGGCAATCGCAAGCGCCAGAGTCCAACGGAATCTCGTCCCGCGTACCCACAGAATCCCGCAGATCACCGTCAGAATCGGCCACAGGTAGTTGATCAGGTTCACAGCGCACCGTTGGGCGTCGGTCTGAGCGGTAGTCAGCGCCAACGGGTAGGCCATGACGTTCACGACGAAGCCGAAGATCGTGATCAGCCAGAGTGCGGACGGAAGGACGAGGACGCCGCGGAGTTCGCGCCATCGAATCCATCGAAATGCGATCTGAAGCAGTCCCCCGACGAGCGTCGTCAGGCCGACGAATCGCCACGTACCCAGGACCGGTGCGCCGGTACAGGTAAACGCGGCACCAAACGACCAACACAGGATGGCCGTCGCGCCAAGTGCCAGCCCCATCCGAGCGTGTCCTGCTTCCAAACGTCGTCCTCCGGCCCTTTGAGGGCATGACAATACCGCCGTCATGGTCCGTCCGGCAACCTGCCCGAACAAAGAGCCGACCTACATTGGCGCGGCGGCAATCATCGATTGCGAGAAACCCAAGGTGATCAGGATGAGGTGGGGGCTGCCGTGGAAGGCGGGGATCCTGAGCAATGAGCCGGAACGGATTCGACCGAGGACCGGGCAGGTGCCCCTGCGACGACCTTGGCTGCATCCTTGGCAGGTCGCGGTTGACGGCCGTTGCCGGATGGGTTTCTGGGTCGGGATCGACTCGGTAGGGACGGCAGGCGAGAGGGACACGTGCAGACCTCTTCGTAGGCCACCTCCGCATCCATTGTCCCAAGGTCAATCTGGATGAGCCGCTTCTCGGGCTTCAGCCGAACCACCTGTCCGACCTTCTGGAATCGGCGAACGAAGACGCTCTGACCGGGTACCAATGCGGCAATCTGTTCCGGTGACATGGGCGGGGCCTGGATTTCTTCCACCGGTTTCCGCTCACGACCATCCAGGGGAACTCGGGAAGCGGGCCTTTCCGCCGACGCCTCGGCCGGACCTCCGACAGTCTTCTCGGAAGTCCTTGCCGACGGTTTGGCAGCAGGTGGTGCGACGGTTGGCATCCGATCCCGAGGTGGCTTTGGCGGCGGTGCCGGGGCGGCTTCCGGATGCAGGTCGCTTAGCGGAACCTCGACGGACATGGAGCCCAGGTCGATCTCCGCCCTTTGTTGAGCCAAGTGAATGCGGGCAACTCGCCCCATTCGATCGAAACTGAGTACTTTGACCTGATCGCCGGCCTTCAGGTGCGCCACCCGCTGGGCCCACGTCTGGAAATCCTGCTGTTTCTTGGCGAGTTCCTCGGCCAGGGCCCGCGCCACCGCCTGAGCGCCGGCTGCGGCGGCCTTGGCATCTTCCGCCTCTTCGCGGGCCAACTCGGCCCGCTGTCGGGACTCGGCCGTGCTGGCAATCACCTTTGAGATCACCTTGTACTGTTCTGAAAGATGTGACTCAGCGGCGGCAATCAGCTCGGCCGGCATGCCCAACTGACGGGCAACGGCCAAGGCATTGCTTTGCCCCGGCTGACCGATGAGCAAACGGTAGGTCGGTCGCAACGAAGAGGTGTCGAACTCCACGGCCGCGTTGTAGGCCCGTTCGTAGGTATAGCCGACGCTCTTGAGCGCCCCCAGATGCGTGGTGACCATTGCCGGACACCCGACGGACAACAGCTTTTCGATAACGGCCATTCCGATGGCAGCCCCCTCGTCCGGATCGGTACCCGCACCCAATTCGTCCAAAAGAACTAGTGTTTTCTTGTTGACGCGACGCAGGACATCCAAAATCCGCGACATGTGGGCGCTGAACGTCGACAAAGACTGCTGAAGTGATTGTTCGTCCCCCACGTCAATCAGGATATCATCAAGAACCGGCATGCAACTGCCCTCGGACGCCGGGATAGGCAAACCGGCGTGGACCATGAGAGCGAAGAGCCCGACGGTCTTGAGAGCCACCGTCTTGCCGCCGGTATTGGGTCCGGTGACCACGAGCAAGTCGAAATCATCGCCCAATCGGACATCGATGGGAACGACGGGGCGCGGCGGCGCGGTTTGATCGGCCCCCGCCTTGGCCATCGCCAGCAACAACGGATGACGCGCCCCCCTGAGTCGAACAACACCGTCGTTGCTAATCGCGGGCACGACCATCTCATAGGCCTTGGCCATCTGAACCTTGGCGGCAATCATGTCGAGCGTTCCGATGGCATCAAGGGCTTTAAGAATGGCCCCAGCATTGGAGTGAACCGCCTGGGTCAGCCGGAAGAGAATATGTCCGATCTCCTCGTGCTCGTCGCGGCGAAGGCGCGTGATCGTGTTGTTGAGTTCGACAACCTCCGCCGGCTCGACGAAAAGCGTCGCCCCCGAATCGCTGCTCCTATGGATGATCCCGGGCAAACGCCCGCGGTGCTCGCTCTTGAGAGGCAGCACCATGCGGTCACCGTGGAACATGGCATTCGGAAACTGAAGCATCTGCGTCACATGACTGGATCGCAGAAGACGGCTGATCACCGAACCGATCTGATCGGTGGCCTCCTGAATGGCCGATCGGATTCGGCCCAGTTTCTCGCTCGCGTCGTCGCGAACCTGTCCCGAGGGATCGATGGCCCGACTGATCTGATCCGCGATAAACTTGAAGTCCAGCATTCGCTCCGTCACGCTGGTCAGCGTCCGCAACGCGGGCGGAAACGTGTCAATCCACTTTCGGATTTCGTGGGTGGCGGCGAGCGTCTCCCCGATCGCCGCGAAGTGTTCGGGGCCAAGTCGAGTGGGAGGAACGGCCCGGTGGATGAGATCTCGGATGTCCTTTACGCCGGCCAGCGGGGGAAGACCCACTGCCTCAACGACTTGAATCATCTCCTGGGTTTGTCTGAGCCAGCGGTGCACCATCAGTTGTTTGCGTGCAGGCGTGATTGCCAATGCGAGCTGCTTGCCCAGCGTGCAACGGCAGTAGCTCGCCAGGAGTTCGCGGATGCGATGAAACTCAAGCTTGTCGAGCGAATGGATGTCCATGGATCCTGATTCGCATGGGCCCGAGGCGTCTCGAATACGGAAAGCTCAAGTCCGAACGTAACCCCCGCTCAGAGGATCGACATCATCGCGCATTCATCGCGCGGAGTTACATCCCTGAAGGGAGTGCTGTACGACTTACGAACTCAAGGCTTCACCTCTTCGGGGCGGTAAGGAAGTGCCAAAATGTGCTTCTCCCACCGTCTGACAAACGCCTCATCGAGTTGCCCGAAAAACCGGCGATACTCGGCTTGCTCCTGTTCGTGGGCGACCGACTCACCCGGGCGACGAGCTGCCAGTGCTCTCACATAGGCAGCAAACCGATCAGAGAATCTGTTCTTGAGATAGTATACCAAACCCCACGCCTGCGCATAGAAGATCCCGCGATTTGGAGTATTCCTAACGAGAAATTCTCCGTCCCATAACACACGCTCCAGCGGCAACAAAAGCTTCTGAGAAGCTGCTTCATGGAACTCGGCCAAACGATACTGACTAATACTATTTTGGACGTCGCCGACATACGAAACCGGCACCTCGAATTGGCAGGCCAGACCTTCCACTAACCAAGACGGATTGTCTGCCATTCGAGTCAAGACACCGCCGGCAAAGAAGATGTGGTGAGCTGCCTCATGCTGAATGACTGATTGATTGAGCCTCTCGGCATACTGAATCAGCTTTGACGATAACCTGCGTAGGCTCCTGCGATTCGCCTCCAACGCGGCATGTGCTTCGTTGCGGGACATTGTCGCGACCCGACCATCATTGTAGGTCAGGTGGACTCGATCGACGTTTGCCGGCAAACCCGCCAGGACCCGTTCGACGTGTTCGACGTTGGCCTTTGACTTGGCCAACTGGACCCTCAACTTCGCGAACTCGGGATCGTTTTCAAGGTTGTAGAAAGCCGAATGGTTCGTGCGTTGGTCATAGAACCCATAGGAACCTGACGGATCGACCCCGAATCTCCGGGCCCACTTCGCGTATGCCGTCCGGTCGTCAAAGAAGACTATCTCAAGCTTGGAACATGAGACATCGATCGGGATGTGCCTGACTCTGCAGAAGTCGTGGACCCTGTAGTACGTCGCTTCCATGCGGGAAAGCAACTGACTGAGCGTCGCCGACGATACGTCGCAGGCCACGACGAAGTGCGAGGTCCGATGCAGGCGAAAACCCTGTCCCACCGCCGCGAGCAGCTTCTCTTCTGCCTTCGGATCGGAACGAAGCGGACCGGGCTTCTGCGCACCCGGAAGTGAAGGGGATGACTTCGCCGCAAGCTCCGACGGCGCTCGTGCCTGGCTCAGGACGCGTTCGGATGACGCGAGGACCGCTAGAGCCAGTGCGACATGGCGCGGGGTTTTGTGCAGCCAATGGATCGACACTACGCTAGAATCACGCACATATGGATAGTATTCGAGTCTATCCCCCTTTCCAAGCTCCGGAGGGCGGTGGGTCGGACTGAACACGCTTGGAAGGATGACCACACGGTAGCGCCGTATCGGGGCTCACATGAGCGACAATGAACTCGCTTTCATCGAGTGGCTTGGACGCGTCAATACCGCATCGACATCCGTCCCGGTGGGGATAGGCGACGATTGCGCCGTCTTGCGCGTCGGCGATCAGGAAATCCTGATCACTACGGACATGCTGTTGGACGGGACGCACTTCGACTCGCAGCGGCACACACCCGAGCAAATCGGCCACAAGTCGATGGCCTGTTCGTTGAGCGATATCGCGGCCATGGCAGGCAGACCGATCGGAGCGGTTGTTGCCGTCGGATTGACGCAGGGACGTGGGATTGATTTCGCCGAGCGGATGTTCCGTGGCATGAAGGACGTTGCAGACCGCTTCGCCTGCCCCATCGTCGGCGGCGACACGACGAGTTGGACGGAGCCGACATCCGTTTGCGTCACGATGCTTGGCCGGTGCCCCGCCGGGAGACGGCCCATCCTCCGAAGCGGCGCCAAGACGGGCGACTCCATCTACGTCACGGGCACCTTGGGTGGCAGTCTGCTTGGCAGACACATGTGCTTTGAGCCTCGCATCGAACTGGCCGACCGGCTTGCCGGTCGGTACGCCATTCACGCGATGATGGACATCAGCGACGGACTGGCGATCGATCTGTGGCGGATCTGCAAGGCTTCCGGAGTCGGAGCGGTACTCGACGAATCGCTGATTGAGAGAGTTGTCAGTAACGACGCTCGACGGTTGTCGAGCGAAGATGGAATCTCTCCAATCGATCATGCTCTCAACGATGGGGAAGATTTCGAATTGCTCGTGGTCATGTCGCGACAGCCCATCACCGAAGAGCTGTCGGACGCGCTGCTTCCCGTCGGAGAGATTATCACATCGGGGTTTCAATTGCGCCGCTCGGACGGCAGACTCTCACCGCTTGAACCTCGGGGGTATGAACACCCGCTATGAAACGTCACACCGCTGGGAAAGATCTGGGCCGACATCGCTTTCTTCGCTAAGCCTGTCGAAGCGAGCGAGCCGGAGAGTTCATGCGGTCTTCCGCCCCATCCACGGACACTGGCTTCGTTGTGGGCATTCCTTGCAGCCGGCGCCGGTCGAGACCTTCGGCAACACGATGAATGAGTTGACGGCAAATGCGGCCATAAGCACGACGAGCCCCCACGAGAAGGACTTGAATGCCAACGGAGTTCCCACCAGGAGCGGAATGAACCAGAGTGGAACGATCACGGGAATGTGTCTTTTGAACTGGCGGGCGAACAATGAAACGTCGCTTTGTGACCTCAGTCTCGAGGCCACGACGCCGTAGCCGCACGGACAACTGCGACGGCCGTAGCTCGGGCAGCAGGGACAGATGAAGACGATGATCCAACAGGCGCCGATGATGCCGTAGGCGACGTAGGCAACCACCGAAAGCCAGGTCCACGCACGTTGCCCAAGGGCAACGGCCAACACCGCCGCACCGAGCGCGAGCATCAAGGCGTAGGGGATATTGTGGAGCACGACTGCCGCCGTCGAATACTCCCGGAATTCACATCGATCGTCGCAAGCCATCGAACGTCCACTCCCGATCGGCTCGGTTCCCGCCCACAGACGGCGGGGACCAGGCAAAGGTGAACACCAAGGGGCGCATTTGCCTAATCGCGCCGGCCGATCCGATCCAGCAGGACGGCTACCAGCAGGATAATGCCGACGACGGCCTTTTCCCAATGATCCTCGATACCCAAGAAGCTGATGGCCGGCCGGATCATCGCGAGGAGAAGGCACCCCAAGAATGCACCGAGGACGGTCCCCTTGCCGCCCGACAGGCTGGCCCCACCCACGATGACGGCCGTAATGACCTTGAGTTCGTCGCCGTCACCGGCATTGGGCGTAGCGGCATCGAGCCTGGCGCAGAAGAGAAGGCCGGCCAAGGCGGCCATCGTGCCCGACATCACATAGTTGAAGACCTTGACCCGGTTCACGGCGATACCGCTTAGCCAAGCCGCCTGTTCGTTCCCACCAATGTAGTAGTTTTGGCGGAACCACCGGCTCTTGCGAAGCAGGAGATCGCCCAAGATGACCAGGGCTATGGAAATGACGATCGGCATCTGGATGCCGGCGATCATCCCCTGCCCCAACCAGCAGAATCGATCCTCGAAACCGGAGCGTCCGACGCCACCCGAGACGATGTACGTCAGGCCGCGCGCGAGCAACATCGTACCCAGCGTTGTGATGAAGGGGTTGATACCCAGCCTAGCCACGATAAGGCCATTGGTCAGGCCGACCAGGGCTCCCGCGGCCAGTCCGGCCAGCACGGCAATCGGCCAGGGAACGTGGACCGTAGGCCCCTTCATCAGGACCGCCGCGACCATCGCGGCCAGCGCCGAAACCGAGCCCACCGATAGATCGAACCCTCCGGAGACCAGTAGCGTGGTCATCGCGCAAGCGATGATCGCATACCCGAACAGATAGAGAAGGATAGTGCTGATCGTCTCCGGTCGCAAAAAGTCCGCATCGTAGATCCACATCGCTAGGCCGAAGGCGAACACGACGAGAAGAATCCTCAACTCGGCCAAGTGGCTCATTCGTCTCAGCAGGTTTCCCGTCATACCCCGTGCCCCATGACCCTCATCGCACTGCTCCCAACGCCGCGGCGATGATGGCGTCCTCCGTTGCCTCGGCGCGGCTAAAGCCGGCGACAATCCGTCCGGCTCGCATGACCAGAATCCGGTCGGACATCCCAAGGATCTCCTGCAAGTCGGATGAAATCAGCAGGACCGCCGCCCCACCGGCAGCCAGATCTCGAATGTATCCATAGATCTCCGCTCTCGCCCCGACATCCACACCTCGGGTCGGCTCATCCGCGATGAGCACCTTTGGTTCGATACCCACCCATGCGGCCAGCAGGACCTTCTGTTGGTTTCCACCCGAGAGGCGTCCGACGATCTGATCAACGTCCGGTGTCGCCACGCGGAAGCGTCGACAGGAAGCCTTCGCGTATTCGTCCACGCGGTCATCTCGCATCCATCCGCCGTTACCGCTGAATCGGTCCAACCGTGGGGCAACAAGATTCTCCCGGATGCCATGCCGCAGGTAGAGCCCTTGTTCCTTCCGATCCTCCGTCACGTACGCAATGCCGGCACGAATGGCTTCCCGTGGTGATCGCGGCCGCACCGGGGTGCCGTCGATCAGAATTGTGCCCTCTTCCGCGGGCTCGGCACCGAAGATTGCCCTTCCGACCTCCGTCCGCCCTGCCCCCACCAGACCGGCCAATCCGACAATCTCGCCGCCGCAGACCGCAAAGCTTATCGCCTCGAAGCCGCCGTGACGGCGCAGGCCGTTCACGACAAATCGAGGTGTGCCCTGTTCCCGGATCGCCCCCGGGCGGCCGTAAATGTCCGTCAGCTCCCGTCCCACCATCAACGTGACCAGTTCCCGTTCCGTGAGGCCTTCGGCAGGCCGCGTGACAACATGTCTACCGTCGCGCAAGACGGTCACCCGGTCGGCCAATTCCAGCACCTCCGGCAAATGGTGCGAGATATAGATGACGGCAACACCTTGCTGCTTCAGCCTTTGAATGAGCGCGAACAGAATGCGAGTTTCTCGCTGTGTCAGCGAACTCGTCGGCTCATCGAGCAACAACACGCACGGCCCGGACGACAAGGCTTTGAGCAATTCCACCACTTGTCGCTCGGCCATCGAGAGGTGTTCGACGAGCGTGTCGGGATCAAGATCGATGTCGAACAGGTTCATAACCTCTCGCGCCCGACGGCGGAGTTCGCCGCCACGGATGAGATTAAGACGGTTGACCGGCTGACGGTTCGCGAAGATGTTTTCGGCCACCGACAGCGAACCCACGAGACTTAGCTCTTGAAAGACGGCTGCAATTCCGACGGTCGCGGCTTCGTGCGCGGAACGGAGCCGAACCTCGTGTCCCGACAAGACCAGCGTGCCGGCGTCGGGCTGAAGCACGCCCGCCAGGATGTTAATCAGCGTGCTCTTGCCCGCCCCATTCTCGCCGACCAAGGCGTGGACTTCGCCGGCATAGATGGTCAGGTCGACATCGTCCAAGGCCTGGACGACGCCGTATCGCTTGCTCAGACCGCGAGCTTGCAGGATCACACCGATGCCGCTCATAGTCCCCTATCGAAGGAAGTACTTGCAGTTGTTCTTGTCCACGACGATCACGCCCGTATCGATCACTTTGGGAACACCCGTGATGCCGGCAGCCACGTTGTCCGCGGAAATCGGCACATCCAGATGATTTAGCTGATATAGAATCATGGTGGCGTAGATCGGCATGAGTGCCGTCTGCTGGGCGACCGTCGCCTGGATCACCCCATCCTGGATGTACTTCAAGACCGAATTGTCACGGTCCATGGCCACGATCTTCACCTTGCCGACTTTCTTAGCCTCCCTGACGGCCGTGGCCGCACCCGCACCGCCGGCCGCCTCGACACACGCGATCCCCGCCAGATCGTCGTAACGTTGGATCAACAGCGAGGCTATCTGGGTCGCCTTTGCCGGATCGCTTTCCGTGTTGGCCACTTGGACGATCTCTATCTTGGGATACTTGGCGAGGGCGGCTTTGTAGCCGTCAATTCGTTCGTTCAGGTTGGACTGGCCAAACTTGGTCAGCAGTGCCACCTTTCCCGTTTGGCCCACCAACTCGGCCAACTTTGAGCCGCCCTGGTAGCCTGCGTTGAAGTTGCCCGTACCGACGAATGCGATTCGCTTCGACTTCGGGAGATCCGCATCGACGGTCACCACGGGAATGCCCGCCGCCACCGCCTTGTCGACCACCGGCGTGAGCGAATCATCAAAACCCACGACGACGATCCCTCCGGGCTTGGCCGCGATGGCCAGTTCGAGTTGATTGACCATCGCCCCCATGTCCCAATCGGACGGCCCCCGATACTCGGTCTTCACCCCCAGAAGCTCGCCGGCCTTCTTCATACCCAATCTGTGGTCGAAGAAGTATTCGAGATTCCCAAGCATCGACACCTGGATATACACGTCCGGGCGCTTGCCGGCCGACCTGGCTGTCGCAGATGCTTTCTGTCGACACCCTGAAAGCACAGCCAGAACGGTCAGGCAGGCCGCCGTGATGCAATACCGCATGGTCTTTCCTCCACGCAACTCCACAACAATCCGGCTCAACGTGCTCGCGATCAGCGTATCATCACCAATCGCGTTGAGATGGCAAGTCTGTGCGGGAAAAACGCAATGTGACAGATATCGGGTTCTTGCTACTGAGCGGACGACAAACGTCTCAAGTCCGTCCGCACGGTCCCATCCGGTTCGCGTTTGGCCGCCGCCCCTCTGCCATTCGATACGCGGAGTGCCAGTCTTGTCAAAGGGCCGGAGGGAGATGTACTATCCGTCACCATGAGGCAGCTTACGGCGAGATGGATAGCTCTCCTCACGATCACGGCAATCGCAGTCTACCTGTGCTGGCTGATCATCCAGCCGTTTGTCCAGGTCCTGCTATGGGCGATGGTACTCGCAATTGTCTCCCACCCCCTTCATATCAGATTGTCTCGGCGAGTGAGAAACCGGGACCTGTGTGCCGTATTGACGACCCTCATCGTGGTTCTGACGGCGCTGACGCCGCTGGTCCTCATCGCCATCAAACTCGTGGACGAAGCCGCCACCGCCGCGCCCAAGCTGCAGGCCGGCGCCCGAGAACTGCTGAGTCCCGACTCCCCCTATATCCACTGGCTGCGGGAACGGACGGGCATCGGTCCGCTTTTCGACCCCGAGTTCCTGGCCGAAAGAATCAAGGCGCTGAGTACCGCTGTTGCTTCACGCGCGCTGGGAACAATCGGAAGCATCCTCGGGGTCGTCATCCAGGGCATCTTCGTCCTCCTAACCGTTTACTACTTGCTCCGCGATGCGGACAAAGTCGTCGCCACGTTGAAGGGTTTCATTCCCATCGACCAGGAGCAATCGTCCCAGATACTGCAACGCACCAATGAGATCATTTTCGCAAGTCTCTACGGCGTGTTGATGATCGCGGGCCTCCAGGCCATCCTCGGAGGATTGGCCTTCTGGGTATCGGGCGTCCCATCGCCCATGCTGTGGTCCGTCATGATGTTCTTCCTCTCCATGATACCGATGGCCGGATCGTTCATTGTGTGGGTTCCGGCGACCATCTGGCTGCTGGCCACCGGTCATTGGATCAAGGCGCTCCTGTTGGCATTGTGGTGTGCCCTGGTTATCGGCATGATGGACAACCTGCTTCGGCCAAAGCTGGTGGGCCAACGGACCAGGCTGCATGAATTGGTCGTCTTCTTCTCCGTTCTGGGGGGCCTGCAAGTCTTCGGCGTACTGGGCCTCGTCGTCGGCCCGGTTGTCATCGCCATTGCGCTGGCCTTGGTCGACGTATTCCGCCAAGCAGGTGGGTGGGACACATCAAGGAAGCCTCCGTCGGTGCCGGGAGTTGGGGACAAACAAGTCGCAGTCACGACGGAGTCCGAGAAGACCGACGCAACAACCATCAGACAATCCGCCGCAGCGCCCCCATAGCTCGCGATTTGGCGCTGCATGAAATACCTATCAGGACGACGAATCAACTCTCACCACAGGGAGTTGAACCTCGCCGTATCTGAGGAATCCGGGGACAAAGGGACTGTTGTAGGCCAGGTACCTCGGGGGCCCCGTCACGCGGACACGACCCGGATTTTTCGCCAGCCACAATCGGAGCTTCTCCAGCGCGGCGGACATGTTGCTTTCGGTGTAGCTGCCCCGCACGCCAATCGAAAGTACAGTCATCGGAGGCACGTCCTCAACGACGACTCGCGGATCCGACTTATCGGCCCCAACTTGACCCCATGTAGACACACCATAGAGAAAGGCCATTGACTCGGCCTCCGGGGGATTAGCGGCGCCGCGAGTGAAGCCGGTTCCGACTTCGTTCTGACCTGAGTAGCCAATTTCAACAGGGGCCGTCATGGGGATATCGTTGCGTTTGATGTGGTTGAACAGGGGGCCGAACATCTCGTTAGTCCCCCTCTTCAAACCGGTTGGTCCCGACTTCACCCTGGCCACTCGGTAAGTGGGATAGTCCTTGATCATGACCTTGTCGACGGGACCCGGGGGTGGAAATTCCTTGGGCAGCTTCGCTTCCCGGAACATGAACGGCTTGGCTAGCTTCGATTGTCCTGAGGCAAGTGGATCGTTTGGAGGCACCGTACCTCCACGGACATACTTGGCCGATGCCAACCCCAAGAAGGTCGATAGGGTGAGTCCAAAACACACAATTAAGGTACGTTTATGATTTGACATTCTCATTTCTCCCGTTGCACCGATTGGATAGATGCGGAATAAAGGTCAAACCTTGGCACAGACTTCACAATCGCCTATTGGCGATCATTATCATTGGCAATAGACTTCATACCTGAATCACTTGCCCAGCGTCCCGAAATATAGCGCGATCGTGATACGGCGATGATTACCGAAGGGCCACGACCAGAAGCCTGGTGAATGGTCGATCGAGACGTAGGCTGTTCATGCGCACGTAGTTGCGGCGAAAGCCGGAATCTAGCTGAACTCGGTTCCGAGGTGTTTCGATATTGGTGATGCGACGAGATTCTAGTCCAGCGGTCCACGACCGGGTGATGCGATGCCACGCCGGTCTTGGAGCCATGGTAGCCGCACGATCTCGATGGCACGACGATAGGAATAAAGAGTCTGGCAATGTCCCAACAGGTCGGCAACCTGCTGCTGATGGTACCCGTAGCGATCGTGGCCGTTCTGGCTGTGTTCGCCGTGTACCTTGGGCTGCGGAAACGCTATCGACCGCTTCAAGTGATCGGAAGCAATCTGGAGACACTGGCCGGGAAGATTGAGTCGGACCTTACGGCACTTCAGTTGGAGGACTCGTACGGCCTCGTATCGCAAGGATGGAATCGCCTGATCACCGAGGTTCAGCAGGCTCGCCGAGAACTGGAGACCCACCAGGTCAGACAGCAGACCTTGGAGACGATTGGTCGCTATCAGTTCAACTGGACGACGGAATTACTGAACAAGATGTCCCACGGCCTGATGATGGTCGACCAGGACCTGACAGTCACGTTCGTCAACGCCTCCGCGGAACGGCTCTTAGGACAAAACAAGGACGAGCTCTTGCGACGGAAGATTACCGAGATTTTCGATGAATCCTTGGGGTGTATCGCATCTCCGGCGGGCGCCAATTGGGACAGGAGGTTCGATTTCGACTCCGGCGGACCCTCGGTACACATCAAGGCCGTCCGGATTCAGGGACAGGGTGGAGACGGGCAGACTGCTCTCTTCTTGCAAGACATGAGCCAACAGAAGGAAGCGGAACGGGCCCGCGACCAGTTCCTCTATCACATCACACACGAACTTCGTACCCCGTTGACGAACATCCGGGCATACGCCGAGACGCTTTCCGAGGGTGTCTTGCAGGACAGAGATTCGTTACGTGAATGTTACAACGTCATCGTCAGCGAAACCGATCGGCTATCGCGACTCGTCGAAGACATACTGAACGTCTCGCAGTTGGAGGCAGGCTCGGCTCGCCTTCAGATGGACGAGGTGCAGACCGCCCGGCTGATTCGACAGGTCGTGGAGGACATGCAAGCCGCGGCCGACGAGAAGAACGTTGAATTGATTCTGTCGCTGCCGCCGAAGGTACCTCGGATTCGAGGCGACAAGGAGCGGCTGGCTGTCGTCTTAACCAACTTGGTCGGCAACGCCATCAAGTACACCCCCAACAACGGACAAGTTGAGGTCGGGTGCGTGGAGGAGGGGACTCGAGTGCGAATCACCGTTCGCGACACGGGAATCGGAATCGCGCCGGAAGAGCAGGGAAGGGTCTTCGACAAGTTCTATCGGGCCAATGACGAACGGGTTGCTCAATTGCCCGGGACGGGATTGGGGCTCGCCATCGCCCGGGAGACCGTTCGATCGCACGGGGGAATCATCGAGCTGGAAAGCGAGCCCGGCAAAGGCTCGACGTTCAGCGTTGTTTTGCCCATAGGGAAGACCGCCGCCATCAAGGCGATGGGGGACGAGTGATGGCCAAAGTGGTGGTCGCAGAGGACGAAGTCCACATTTCCCGCGTGCTCTCCCTCTGGCTGAGCACGAACGGACACCAAGCCTATGAGGCAAGAAACGGCCGTCTCGCGCTGGAACTGGTTCGCCAACACCACGCGGACCTGCTCATCACGGACATCAACATGCCCGTCATGGATGGGATCGAGCTATCCATGAGCTGCGCCGGCGAGAGATTGCCCAAGTTGGGCATCATCGTACTGACGTCGCGTTGCGATCAGGCCAATATCCGCGATCAGCTCAAAGACCTGAACGTCGTGTTTCACCCCAAGCCGTTCAGTCCGTCCAAGTTGATGCGGGAGGTCGAACAGTTGTTGTCGCGCGCGGGAGCGGCAAAGCAGACGACCGTTCAAACACTCGGGGGCTAGTGTGATGGCACCTATAGCGTGCGAGACATCGAAGCCGGATCGGACCGCTCCGCAAGACTCCGCCGCGTTGATTGCCCGCGCGACCCACGTTGAGATTGGCGTCTTCTCGAGGCAGCACGTTGCGCTGCCGCCCACATGCGATCACGTCTGTGTAAACGTATCCGAGAACGACGTTGAGCCGGGCGTGTGCGACGTCGTTCGCGAATTGATTGAGGGCGTCACACCCCGCAAGAGCCAGGATCCTTGTCTGTGCGACCGCGGGCACTGGATCGCGGTGGACGAAGGAGCTGAGTCGGATTCCGCAGTCTTACTCCTACACCGATGCGACAATGACGACGACGCCTCCGTTGCCGAACGGTGTGCGGCCCGGCTACAGGCGGTGCGAGATCTCGTGCGACATGTGGAGGCGCAGACCCAAGAGAGCCGGGGCCTTGCCCTTGAACTGATCGACTGCTACGAACAGCTTAACGTCATCTTCGACATCACGCGACGCGTAGGAGGGACCCAGGACGTGGGCCAAGTCCGGTCCTCGCTCATCCGAGTGCTGGCGGAGACTCTGGCGTGCGACTGGGTCTGTTGTTTCTCGAGAGAAGGAGAGACTCTGTGGTGGTGCGCGGACGGGCTGAACGACCGCGCGTCAACCTTAGCCTGGATTGAGCGAACGTTTGCCGATGCCATCGAGAAGGTTTCGCAGAACCGACAGGTGTTCGTGTGTAACGCCTCTCAAGACCCTTTGAACGTCGCACCGTTTTCCATCATGGTGGGATTGCTGCGGGGAGAGGAACCGACGCACAGCTTTGTTGCCGTCGGTCGCCGGGCGGGACGTCCGGACTTCAAGTCCCCGCATATGCGGATGCTGGACACGGTGCTGAACCACGGGGGACAGGTCATCTCGAACCTGCAACTCCTGGCCCGACTCAGAACACTGTCCACGGAAGCGGTTCTGGCTCTGGTCAGTGCGATCGACAAGAAAGACGCCTATACCTCGGGGCATTCGGAACGCGTGGGACTCCTATCCCGGTTGGTCGGCGAGGAGATGGGACTCTCGGCATCGGACCTTCAAGACCTCGAGTGGGCGGGGATTCTTCACGATGTGGGAAAGATCGGAATCAGCGAAGGCATTCTCACCAAACCCGGCAGCCTTACCACGGACGAATTCGACTTGATCAAGCTGCACCCGCAGATGAGTCTCGAGGTCATCGAGCCGCTGCGGTCGTTCGGGGCGGTTCGTGACGCCGTGTTGCACCATCACGAGACGCCGGATGGAGAAGGATATCCGGACGGGTTGAAGGGCGAGCAGATCCCTCTCTTGGCCCGGATCGTTCACATCACGGACACCTTCGACGCGCTGACTTCAGATCGGTCATACCGACCCGGATTTCCACTCCAGAAGGCGATTGAAATCATGCGAGAGGAAAAGGGAAGGAAGATCGATCCGACGGTGGAGGAAGCGTTCGAAAGGGCATTCGGAAGATTTCGCGCGGAGCAGCCGGATCGTTACCGCGAGGTATTCAGTCATATTCGGGAGTCCGCGCCATGAGCAGCCTCACCGACGAGATCGTGCAAAAGCGGCTCCGATTGGGCGCCTTGGGGGCACTGGCCGCCGTCACTATTCTGTGGCTGGCTCGGTTTGACCCCATCCTGTTGCCGATCGGCACCGTACTCCTGACCGTGTCGATGGTCCCCCTGACTGCGGGGTATCGGGTCCGGGGAGGCTTTCTCTTCGGACTCTTGTTTGGGGTGCTTTGGGTTGCGTCGCGGCTCGACATGTCCCGTCCCGTCGGGATTGCGGATGTGTTCAACGTGGGCAACGTTCTGTCCGTCATCGGCATTCTGGCTTTGGGCGTATTGTCGGGCGTATTCTTCGGCTCACCCGGACGTTCCTCATCCGCGCAACCAAGCTCGGACAGATCGCCGAAACCGGAGAGGGACATTTTTCCACCCCCCGCACGCCCCCGGAGTGATTTCGAAGCGGGCATTCGAAGTGCACTCAAACGCCAGGCCGAGTGCATAGCCGAAATGGGAGGTCAACAGTCGCCCTGGGTCGCATTCGACAACCACCTCCGCGAGGTCTTGCGGGAACTTACGGGCGCTCGAAGGATCCGTTGCTACCATGTGAACGGACGCGGTGAGCTGGAGCCGCTCAACGGCGCCACTCCGGCGCCGGGGGTCGGAACCAACCCACAGCACCCCCTCCTGAATCACGTCCTGACGACGGGGCGGCCCTTCTTGGCATCCTCGCCCACGACGGGTCCGATGATCCAAGAACTGGCGAACAGCGGCGAAATCGCCTATGCCTGGGCACTACCGATACGTCTCCAGGACAAGACCTGTGGACTGATCACGGTCGGAGAACTTGGGAATCCCCTCAACGAGGACCAACTCGCGCTCGTGGGGGGCCTGATATCCGAGTTCTGGCATCACTTCCAGTTGGCCGACCGGCTTCGTGTCGCGTCGCTGCTCGACCGCCCCTCGGGCGTGCTGAACCGAGTGGAGATTCTCGGGATGCTGGATCAGACCGTCGAGCGTTGCTACGCCGATCATGAACCGGTCGTCATTCTGGCGTTGAGCATCGAGGGCATCCGCAGCATGGACGACGGCGGCCAATGGGACATGCGCAACGAGGTGGTGGAAATCATCGGTCAGAGCATGGCGGCCAGCCTTCGGCAGGATGACGTCATCGGCCGGTTCAGCGACGACCGCTTCATCGCCGTACTCCGTCGTCTCGATGTGCCGTTGGCGCATCTGATTGCCCGAAAGATTCTGAATACGATTGGCGAGAAGTTGGAGACTCGGTTCCCCCAATCGACGCCGATCGTTCGAGCGGGTCTTGCGGGCAGCGGATTCGAGCGCGTTCCGGCCCAGACGCTCTTGATGAAGGCGTTCGAGGGAATCACCGAAAGTCGGGCACACGACGTCACGCTGTTGCCCTACATGAAAGGGACGCTCTCAACGGTCTAGCCCAATGAAGATCGATACGTACCAACACGGCCGCGGAATAGTGATTGCGCCTCGCGACGCGATTGTTGAGGCGGAATGCGCGGACTTGCGCCGATCGGTATCGGAAGCCCTTGCCCGAGGTCCCAGCCAGGTTGTGATCGACATGGCCGAAGTCCCGTTTGTGGACAGTGCGGGGCTCGAGCTGCTGTGCGAGCTCGAATCAACCTGTTCCGACGGCGGGGCCTATCTGAAGCTGGCGGCGACCGGCGACATCTGCAACGAAATCCTGCGAATCACGGACTTGGCGGGCCATTTCCAGGTGTTTCCGTCGGTTGAGGAGGCAGCCAAGAGCCTGACACAGACATGATCAAAGGTTCCGAACAGATTGGTCAGCTTCTGCTGCGGATGGGAGCGATTACCGAAGACGACTTGGCGACCGCCCTCAAGCTCCAACTGCAGCGGCGCGCCCGCCTTGGCGAGACGCTCGTCGAGATGGGCGTCCTGAAGCCTGCGCAACTGCTCGAGGCCCTTTCCGTTCGTCTGGGCGTCAAGGGGTGTACGCTGCGCCATGGGCTCATCGACCCGGTCGTCGCGAAGCTGATCGACCGTGAAGAAGCCAAGCGGATGAAGGTGCTACCGCTGTTCAAGGTCCGCAACCGCCTGACGGTGGCCATGGTCGAACCTCAGCGACTCCCCCTGATCGACCGGTTGGCCTCGATCACCGGCTGCGAAATCAACCCGGTGCTGGTTTTGGAATCCAATCTGGCGGAGTTCTCGGAGCGATACCTGACCGAGGAGGTCTCCGTCGACTCGTTCCTGGTCTCGCTTAGCGAACAAGACGTCGAGTTTGTCGAACGTGAAGGACCCGATGCCTCCGCGGTCACCGACCTGGACAAAATGGACGGCACGCCCGCCGTGAACCTGGTCAACCTATCGATCCTCTCCGCCATCCGGGACGGAGCGAGCGACATTCATATCGAACCCGAGCGCAAGAGCCTACGCGTACGGTATCGCATCGACGGCGTGCTGAGAGAGCTCCTAACGGCGCCGCCCCAGATGCATGCCGGGGTGATCTCACGCGTGAAGGTGTTGGCCCGAATGGACATCGCCGAGAAGCGACTGCCGCAAGAAGGCCGCGTGCGAACCATCGCCGAAGGAAGGGAGGTCGACTTGCGTGTGTCCACCATGCCGACCATCCTGGGCGAGAAGGCCGTGATCCGTGTTTTGGACCGATCGAACCTCCGAATCGACATGTCGCAACTGGGATTCAGGGAGGAATCGCTGGCGGCATTTAAGCGCATGCTGCTACGGCCTCACGGTCTGGTCCTGGTCACCGGTCCGACCGGAAGCGGCAAGACCACGACCTTGTATTCCGCGCTGGATCTGCTGCGTTCGGTCACAATCAACATCGTGACCGTGGAGGATCCCGTCGAGTATCAATTGGAGATGATCAGCCAAATCCACGTGCAGGAACAGATCGGTCTGACGTTCGCCAGGGCGCTTCGCTCGATCCTTCGCCAGGACCCGGACGTCATCATGGTCGGCGAGATTCGGGACGCCGATACGGCTCAGGTGGCGATTCAGGCCGCACTGACCGGCCACCTCGTGCTTAGCACCGTTCACACAAGAGATTGCGTCGGCACGCTGGCCCGCTTGATCGACATGGGAGTCGAACCCTACCTGATCGCCTCGGCCCTCAACGGCGTGGTGGCCCAGCGTCTGGCGAGAACGATTTGTCCGGCCTGCCGAACGACCTACATGCCGGATACGAATTTGTTGGCCCAGGCGGGCTGGGGAAAGGGCGGACCTCGGGTCTTCTATCGCGGGGCGGGCTGCAAGAAGTGCCACGACTCCGGGTTTCAGGGCCGTGCGGGAATCTACGAAGTGCTGGAGATAGACGAGGAGCTGTACAAACTCATCAGCCATGGGGCCGACGAGGCGGCCATCAAGGACTGCCTTCCCTCCAAACAGTTTCGCTCGCTGCGACAAGAGGGACTCGGACTTGTGGAAGCGGGACGATCGACGCTGGAGGAAGTGCTGCGCGTGACGCACATGGAAGCACAAGAGAAGGTGCGAGCGGAGACCTCTCCGAGCAAACGAATCGCGACGGCCGCCGCAGCGGCCGCAGCGCGAGTGAACTGAGTCGCCGGGGGAATCCAGAGTGTCGGTCGCATACGAGGCCATCGACAAGAGCGGGAAGGAAATCACCGCTGTTCTTGACGTCGAGACGGCGGAGGAGGCGATGGAACGGCTCCATTCCCAAGGTCTCTTCGTCACACGGGTCTCCCCCGTCGAATCGGAGCACGCGGGACAACCTGCGCAGAGGTTGACGTCGCTTCTGTCCGGCCGTGCCGGGAACGTCCGAGACCGGATGATGCTGGCGCAACAGATGTCCATGATGCTTCATGCCGGCAGCCAAGTCGTTCCCGCGCTATCGGCCATTCAATCGCAAATCGACAAGCTCGCCTGGCGAAAGGTGGTCGAGGACGTCTGTCGGAAAGTCCAGGACGGAATGGCGCTAAGCGACGCCTTGGCGGAGTACCCCCAGATCTTCGACCAGACCTTTCGAGCCATCGTCGCGGCCGGGGAAAGCACGGGCGCCACGGCCGAAGCCTTCGACCGGCTGGCGGCGATAACCAAGATCCAGCAGGAGATCAAGATCAAGGTGATCGGCGCCCTGGTATACCCCGCGATTCTTCTGCTGATGTCGATTGGAGTGGTGGCCACGCTGTTGTTCTTCGTCCTTCCGAAATTCGACGACATGTACAGCTCGCTGGGCACGAAACTGCCCGCGATCACCACGATGATGATCGGCATGTCCCGTTGGATCACCGAACACAAGGTGCCCGCCGGCTTGTTCATCGCGGCCCTGATCCTCGGTCCCCTCGTCGTTTCACGTCTGCCGTTCGCCAAGACTGTCATGGACGAATTCCTGATCAATCTGCCGTTAGTCAGCGGACTGATTCAACGGATCATTTTGGCCAAGATCTTCCGCGTTTGGGGAACGTTGGTATGCAGCAATGTGCCGCTGCTCGAGGCATTGAGTCTTGCCCGTAGTTCGACGAACAACAGTCGATTCTTGGCCATGATGGATGATCTCATGCGATCGGTGGAAGAGGGAAGCCCCGTGGGCGAGTCGCTTGCCCGACACTCCGTGGTTCCCGCGACCATGTCGTCCGCGATCTCCACGGGCGAGCAAAGCGGACAGTTGGGCAAGTCGCTCATCTTCTTGGCCGACTACCTGGACCAAGAGAACGCGGAGACGATCGCCACGCTGACGCGCCTCGTCGAACCGCTGATCTTGGTTCTGATGGGCACCGTCGTCGGAGGAATTGCCATTTCCCTGTTTCTTCCGCTGTTCGACCTGACATCGGCGGTATCGGGGCACTAGCGATTGAGGATAGGTCCGATGTGGCCACGACTGAACAACACGACCCCGATTGCCGTTGACGTCGGCATGACGTCCCTTCGGGCCATCCAACTGGCTCGAAGCAACGGGACGTTCACGGTCCGGCACTGGGCAAACCAGAGTTACCCCACCGAGGTGAGCGAAGGACAGGAAGCCTGCCCGAAGGAAGTGACGGTTGCCCTTCAGCACGCGAAGCTGGCCGGTCATGACCTGTTCGTGGGCCGCAAGATCGTCACGGCGCTCGGTCCACCGGACGTCGAGGTATGTTCGCTGCATGTCCCGCAGAAGATACTGAGTCAGGAGAAGGAAGCCATCGTTCGCAGCATACGCCATGAGGTCGCCCGTCACGTGAGCATCCCCGTGGACACCGCGGAGCTGGATGCTTGGCCTCTCCCGGCCGGTCAGAACGAAGGTCCGAACGTGATGGTGGCCGCTGTCTCTCGGACGACCATCAAGGACCTGCTGGACTGGATCGACGCTCAGGGGTGCCTTTGCACCCGGATCGATCTCGCCCCCCTGGCGATCATGCGGGCCGTTACCCGAATCATGAGCGACATTCCCACGGACCGCCTTTGGGGCGTCCTCGACATCGGCCTGCGCTCCAGCCGATTCTACCTCGGACTCGGTGAAACACCGGTCTACGTCCGGAACATGCGGGCCGGCGGAGACCTGATGACCCGTCGAATCGTAAACGAACTCAACGTGGATCTCGCCATGGCCGAACGCTTCAAGCGGCACTATGGAATTCGTGCCGAGCCCGGCGGCTATCGCCCGATGCTCGCCGAACAAGGGCCGGTTGACGACAAGCGTATGGCCGGCATTCTGCTCGGAATTCTCACACCGATCATCCGGGGAATGGCGCACGACATCGAACGATCGTTCCGCTATGCGATGGATCTGTATCCCAACCGATCCGTCAGCGACCTGATCCTGGTCGGCGGCGGATGCAGTCTGGAGGGGCTTCCGGAATTGCTTCAGTCACTCCTCGGAATTCGAGTTCGCCGCGTGTCCGCCGATCGGCTCGCCCAGGCAGGCAGGCATCATCCCGTCTTGGCGGAGAATGTCCTGACAAGGCTGGTGACCTGTCTCGGGCTCAGCTACGGAGAGTCGCAACCATGACAGTGCAGGTGAACCTTCTGCCGATCGAGTACCGCCTGAGAGCCACGCGTCCCCGGCGGTTGAGACTGTGGATTGCACTGGCCGTCGCGGTCGTGGTCGCCGAAGGCATCTCGTCCGTCGGCCTGCGACTCACGGCGCGAGACACGCGAGAGGCCGCCTGGCAGACCGCCCGGATGCAGGAAGCACAAGGTGCACTCGTCAAGGAACTTGCCTCTCTGTCCGCCACGAAACGGGACTTGGCACGGCAAGTCGCATTGGCCGAACAACTGCGCCGCAAGCATCGATGGAGTCGGACCCTCGGGGTGCTGTCCGCCCAGGTGCCCGACGGCGTCATGCTCACGTCCCTGACGACGGATCCGCCGCGGGCGAGCGAGTCCGGAAAGGACTTCTCGGTTGCCGGCGGCCTCCCGCGCCGGCCAAGACGAGACGGCGAGAAGAATCCCAATACCGAGACCGCGCTCGGATTGATCCTTGAGGGAGTGGCGATGGACCACACGTCCATGGCGGCGCTTCTGAGCGCCTTGAATCGTCAGCCGGAATTCGGAACTTGCGAGCTGAAGTCGGCCAATCGGCAGGCATTCTTGGACGACCACGCTATCGCTTTCACGGTTTGCACACGATGGTGACGCGAATACAAAACTGGCGCCGGCATGACGTCGACATGGCGGGAGTTGCCCTGTTGGTCCTGGTCGCGTTGCTGGGTTACGCACTGACCGTTCACGGGCCGCTCCGCGACTCGTTGCGATACGATCAGGCCCGACGACAGCGGGACGAAGCAACGGCCGGCTTGGCCTCCATGCGCACCCGGTGCGCGTCCGTGAAAGATCAAATCAAGGAGTACGAGAACCGCCTGCAGCACATGGAATCGTCGTTGCCCGATCCTCGGACCGCCAATGGCCCGCTCTCTCGACTCCAAGACCTTGCTAGCCGCTGTGGCGTTGTCCTGACGCGGCTTCAACCCATGACGACGACCAAGAACCCCGGCTATCAGGCAAGCCTCTTTCAGATTGCGGGACACGGAAGCTTCCCTGCGATACAGCGTTGGCTCGCACGGATCGAATCTGACGTGCCCTATCTCGATGTCACGCACTTCCAGATTCGTGCCTCCGGCGAGAAGAACCGAGCCGGGCAGACGATGTGCCTCTTCGAGTGCACCCCGAGACTCTACTTGAGCAACCCCGAGGTGGGACCTACGACTCAGGTGAAACGGCCATGAAGCAGAGACAGAAGAAAGCCGCGCTGTATGGGTTCCTGCTTATTGCAGCCGTGATAGGCCTTGCCATTGATCGCATGTACGGACTCTCGGGCGGCGGACGCAGCGCCCTGGACCCCCGACCCGCCCTGGGCAACCTTGAGAGTATGGGCGACGATGCGTCCGTCGTTCTCGGCCCTCCCATTGCCGCCGTTTTCGAGGACTCACCCATCGACGCCCAGGTCAAGTCCTCGGCCGATCCGACCGCAACACAGGTCGCCACGAGGGATGTATTCAGCCTCTCACCGACGATGGTGGAACGGTTCCAAAACCAACCCAAGGCCGCGCAGAAGGCCGAACAAACCGTCAAGAAACAAATCGAAGAAACCCGCGAACTCACGGAGGGATTCGTCAAGACCCATCGGTTGATGGGCGTATTCGCCGGCGAAACGGATCAATGGATTGTCGTAAATGGCCGAATCCTCCGAATCGGCGACGTGCTCGACGGGTTCGAGCTCCGCCATGTCAGGGATTATGGGGCCAGCTTCGTCAAGGGAAAGGTGCAAGTGGAGCTCAGTATGCCTCGGCCCCTTGAAGCTAAAGTCGCTGGAGGCGCTTCCCGATGATCACTTTGGAAAGTCCCAAACGGCTTGACCGCCGGGATTCGCAAGTCGCCGCTTTCGACGTTGTCGCGAAAGGACCGTAGCATGAGAAGGGCAAAGCGTTCCGGGTTCAGTCTCGTTGAGCTGGTTATCGTCATTGTCATTTTGGGCATCATCGCGGCCATCGCCGTGCCCCGCATCAGCCGCGGAGCCAGCGGCGCCGACGAGGCGGCAGTGCGGCAGAATCTCTCGATTCTGCGGACCGCAATCGAGATGTTCACCGCCGAGCACGGCGGGAAGTTCCCGGGCAACGACGGAAGCGCCACGACCTTCGAGAACCACTTGCTCAAGTTCACGAACAAGAACGGCGACAGTTCGGACACCAAGACCGGCTCCTACATCTTCGGACCCTATCTCCGCAAACAGGTTCCCCCGCTGCCCGTGGGGACCAAAGCCGGTATGAACGCAGTCAAGATGGTGAACAGCGGTCCGACGGTCGATACGTCGGGCGACTATGGGTGGGTTTACAATTACACGACCGGTGCGATCATCGCGAATTGCGATGCGGCCACCGAGAGCGACCCGAACACAACGTACGACAAGTGGTAACGGGATTCACCGCTTTGCGACCCGTCGAAGCACGCCTTATTACGATCCGAGCCTGCGGGCCGCGTTTCACGCGGCCCTCTTGCTTTACTCTGATCGAGCTGATCATCGTGATCTGCATCCTTGCCATTTTGGGATCGGTCGGAGTCGGCGTCTACAGCGGCACCGCCGTCAATCAGCAGATTGAGGGAGCCGCCAAGCGAATCGAGTCGGACCTGGCGTTGGCCCGACAGAACGCCGTCACGAAGAGCACGAGTCAATCCGTCCTCTTTACACCCGGAACCGGCACGTACGTACTCAACGGGATGACGGATCCGGACCGCCCGGGCAACACCTACACCATAAACCTGTCCGTCCCTCCTCATGAGGCGAAGATCATCTCCGCCGACCTCGGCGGTGACGCCGAAATCATCTTCGACGGCCACGGGAAGCCCGACAGCGGCGGCACGATCGTCATCGAGGCGGGTAACAGGCAAATGACGCTGACGGTCGACCCGGACACCGGACTCGTCGCGAGATCGTAGGAACGGTTTCCATGGCCACGATCGCATTTCCGCCCCTCGCAGGCCATTCGCGCCGCACACCGCGTCCGGCAACGGGCTATACGCTTGTCGAGGTCCTGGTCAGCTCCGTCTCGATGGGCGTCCTGATGATCGGAATCACCGGGGCCGTCCTGCTGGCCACCCAGGCGGTGGACGACAGCGCGAAGACGTCGGGATGCATCCGCAACGTCACGTCGGCGATGGATGAATTCGTCCGAGATGTGCGTTGCGCGAGTAGTATTACCGAACTGTCCGGGGGCGCCATGTCATTCATCGTCCCGGATCGTAACGGCGACGGCCTAGAGGAAAAGATCCGGTACGCATGGTCGGGCGTCGTCGGTGCTCCACTCACGCGGCAGATCAACGACGCCAACGCCGCTCCGATTCTCTCAGAAGTCCGAGGCATCTACGCCATCACTTATCCCGTTATTGAGCCCAACGGCAGCGGATCCGGCGGCGGCCTCCTGATCGGCCACGACGCGACCGCCCATGAGAAGTCGTTCACTGTGCAGCAAAACAACTGGGTCGGCGAGTACTTCCTTCCGTCCTTACCCGCGGATGCGACAAGCTGGAGTGTCACGCAAGTCCTGTTCAAGGCGGCGGCGGCCGGACTGGCAACCGGCCAGGTAGTCATTGAACTCCGCCAGGCTTCAGCGGGCCTTCCGACCGGCACGATTCTGGCACAGGCTACGGTGCCGGAATCCTATATGGATCCGGTCACGAGTCAGTGGGAGAGCGTTGGTTTCTCCGGGGTGTCAGGCCTGTCTCCTGCAGCCGGATTATGCATTGTCGTCAGATACCTGTCCGGCGGCGATGCCTGCAAGATCCTCTATCAGGATACCGATGCCTACCCAACGGGCGCGCACATGGTGACGACTTCCACCGGTGGGGCATCATGGACGGCTCCCCCCGCGTGTTCGATGATGTTCAAAGTCTACGGCACGGTGACCACTCCCAGCGGGACCTCGGCAGGCTCGTCGAAGATCGGTTGGATGCGGATCTCGATCATCGCCGGGCCGAACAGCCAGACCCGCACGGACGTCGCCGTCCAGTTCCTCAACAAACCGGAGTTGACCGGCTCATGAGAAGCCCGCGACATACTGATTGCCGACCTGGCCTCCCACGGCGCGGCGTCACATTCGTGGAGCTGGCCTGCTCGATCGTGATCGTCGGGGTAATGATGGTGGGCGCGCTGGCCACCGTGCGGAGCGTCGCCTATTCCAGGCACCTCGACGCGGACAGACAACTCGCACGGACGCTGGCGGAAATGTTCATGGCCGAGATCATGAGCAAAGAGTACGCCGACCCGAATGTTGTGGGTTACAGCCTGGGTCCTGAGTCAAACGAGCAGGCGACCGGCAATCGCAGTCTGTTCGACGACGTTGACGACTTCAACGGGTGGTCTTCCACGCCGCCCGAGTGGCCGGACGGCATCGACATCCTCGACCGGCAGAACTGGACGGAGTCCGCCGAAGTGGTCTGCACCAGCCCGGCCGACTTCAGCATGACGTTGCCGTCGGGGTGGGATTTCGGTGTTAAGCGCGTCACGGTGACGATCAGCTACAACGGAACGGAACTGGCACGACTGGTGGCCGTGCGGGGTCGCACGAAGGACTATCCCTATCCATGGTAGAGACCCGGAGGACCAGCCTGAACCGACGTCGGCGGGGCACAGCCTATATGCTCGTGCTGGGTTCGGCGCTACTTGTCACCGTCATCGGTCTGTCATCGGTGGTGGTCGCACGACTTCAGCATCGGACGGCTGAGAGCCGCACCTCCATGAGCGAGGCGAGTCTGTACGCCCAATCGGCGTGCGAAGCGGTCGTCGGCGCGACGGTCGTGTTCCAGAGTTTTCGCACGCAATGGGGCCTGTCAAACGGTCAGTGGTACGGCGGCATGCCCATGGGCAGAGGCACCATCGATTTCAAGCTGGTCGACGAAATCGACGGCAACCTCAACAACGACACGGACCAGCCGGTTCGCATCTACGGCAAGGGACAGGTTGATGACGCCACGCAGTACTATAGCGTTGTGGCCGAGCCGAGGGCACTGAGCTGTCTTTCGGTGGCCCTGTATGCACCCGGCTCGTGCACCACCAGCGTGAGCAGCACCCTGACGGTTATCGGCGCGCCGGTTTACTGCAGCACAAACGATGCCAATTACGGCTCGGGCGTCTTCACCAACTCCTTCTGGGCCACCGTCAACGGCGACGTGATGGCCAAGTCCATCTCCAAATGGTTCGGCAGCACGATTACCGGTACGGCGACGCCCAATGCCCCTCCTCTTGAACTCCCCTCCTCAAGCACCGTCACCTACTACCAATCGATGGCCGTGACGATCCCCTACGCGTCTCTGCCCAGCAGCCGCCTTAATAGAGTCATCCTGAGCTACAACAGTAATCCCTACGGTTCGACGCAGGCAGAGGGCGTATACTACATCAACGCGACCGGAGACCTCGCGATACGTGATTGCCGGATCCAGGGAACGCTGGTGATCAACTTGGCCTCCGGAAAGAAGCTGACGATTTCCGAAGGGATTTACTGGGAACCCCACCGTCCGGACTACCCCGCGCTCATTGTCAGGGGCGAATGCGACATCGCCATCGACCATGCCCTTTCGGAAGCCGGCACCGGTGTAAACTTCAACCCGGCGGGCCTCCCCTACGATGGGGTGACGGACAGCGACACGTCGGACACATACTCCCCCAGTGTCATCAAGGGATTGGTTCACGTCGTTACCGGTCCTCTGACGATCAGACAGATAACACGGATTGAGGGTTGCGTGATTCTCGCCGGCAGCTCGGTCACGACGGGGAACAACGCCACTATTGTATACAACCCCAATCTGGCGTTGTATCCGCCAAAGAGGTATCGTTCGTATCGGCTGAACATCGTCCCCGGGACTTGGCGCCGGGAAATGGGTCCGTAGGCCGCTTGTGGCCGCCCGCCGGTCGACCGTTGGATTCCGGCGCGGGCGGTCGACACCCTTCGGAAAGATCGTTTAGCCGCTGGAGCAAGGAGGACATTATGCCGCCATCGACTCATGCACATCATGATTGGCGCCGTGGGGCCGGGGTATTGCTGTTCGCGGCCGGGGCGATCGTAGGGCTGCTCACCGGCGAACTGATCCGACCGCCCGGTGCGATTGCCCAGATCCCCGACCAGGGACTCCAGTTGCAGCAGGTTCAGAGCCAGTCGAATGAGACCAATCAACTACTGCGAGAGCTAATCACCGTGCTGCGAACCGATACCCTGAAGGTCCGTATTGTCGATGGCGACAAGGCCAAGCGGCCTTTGGACTCGAAAACCGATTCAAGGCCGTAGCTCGACACGTCTATGCCGGCGCCACCTTCCGTCAATGGCGTCGGCCTGCTCCTTTGCCGTATGAGCGGCTTTCCTGCGATCGGTGCACGCCACATTGAAGGAAGCCCCGCCGGATTTCATCTTGGCATCCTGTGTCCCCTCGTGACGGAGGACATGACAGAACCGGCTCGCCGGCCGCAGGTCGGTCGCAGGCTGGTGGCGGGGTGCCGAGCCGGGACCATCGGCACCCCCTCGCCCGATGCGAGATCAAGCACCGTGGCGACACGCCTCGGCCCTGTGGAACATTTGACCGGAAAACCCCTTGCAATTCCCTAGCCTTCGCGTATCTTGCTGTTGTTTGAGGGGGCATGGAAGTGGAATGGCCGTCGAGCTCAGGAGGAGCGTAAACGCGCCATGTTCGGCAGGATGCTGGCCAGTCATGAACCTCGTTGGGTCTTGGCGCTGATCCTGTCTCTACAGTTGACCTTGCTGGTCGTGGGAACTTATGCACAGTCTCGACCCGCCGAGAACCCCGAGACGAGACCGGCGAGCCAACCGAGCACCCTACCGGCTCCCGCCGCGGCCTCCGCCGAAGAGCCGCTGAAGAAACCGGATATCGACTCATCCATCCACGTCAAGGAGAACGATCGCGTCGATATTCACGTTGCTGAGGTGCCCCTCGCCACGGTGCTGAGGGTGCTATCCACGCAAAGCCGCCGGAACATCGTGGCCAGCGCGAAGGTTCGGGGGACGGTGACGGCGGACTTGTTCGATGTGAACTTCCTCGAGGCGCTCGATTCGATTCTTCGAGCAAACAACTGCGTGTTTGAGGAACGAGACCGGTTCATCTACGTGTACACGCTCGAGGAATTCGCCGCGCTGCGGGCCGAGAAGAAGGAGGAACCGTTCGTCTCCAAGCTCATCCGACTGAACTACGTCACGGTCAAGGACATACAACCCCTGATTCAGCCTCTGCTCAGCACCCAGGGAAAGATTGCGGTGACACCCGACGCAAAGAGCGGACTGGACACGTCGGCCAAGGAGGCCGGCGGGAATTCGCTCTCAGGTCCGGACGCATTGATGATCTATGACTTGGCCAGCAATGTTGAACGAATTGAGAAGCTCGTTCGCGAAATCGACGTTCGGCCCAAACAGGTCCTCATTGAGGCGACGATCCTTCGCGCCGAATTGCATGAGGAAAACGCCCTCGGCATCGACTTCGCGATGGTGGACGGCGTCAACTTGGCCATGCTGAATTCCACCTCGCCGGGAATCACGGACCTGACCACCGGCGACCTGCCGCAAGGGCGAATGGGCAACACGAACTGGACACTACGAACGGATTTCAATTCGGGCGTCCCGGCCGGCGGGCTCACCTTCGGCATCATCAAGGACCATGTGGCCGCGTTCATCCGGGCCTTGGAGCGTGTAACCGACACGACGGTGTTGGCCAATCCCAAGGTCCTGGCGCTGAATAAGCAGCGCGGCCAAGTCATTGTCGGCCGAAGAGACGGCTACCTGACCACCACGGTGACCCAGACGACGGCCATCCAGACGGTGGAGTTTCTCGAAACCGGCACTCAACTTGTCTTCCGTCCGTTCATTGGAGACGACGGATATGTGCGGATGGAACTCCATCCCGAAGACAGCACGGGCTCACTGAACGCGTCCAATCTGCCCTACAAGACCACGACCGAAGTCACAACCAACATACTCGTCCGCGACGGACATACGATCCTTATCGGCGGTCTCTTTCGGGAAAACACCAATACCACTCGCAGCCAAGTCCCGATCATTGGAAACATCCCCGGCATGGGTGCTTTGTTCCGTCAGACAACGGACACGAGCGGGCGGGAGGAAGTGATCATTCTCCTGACGGTCCACATCATCAAAGACGATGCCGAATACGCCAAGATCGGTGAGGAACTGGCCGAGGAGGCGCTGAAAATCCGAATCGGGGCTCGCCGAGGAGTCCAGTGGTTTGGTCGAGATCGACTGGCATTGGGTTACTACCACCAAGCCATGCAGCACCTGAAGGAAGGCCGTCCCGACAAAGCCCTGTGGGAGACACGCATGTCTCTGCACATCAGTCCGACGTATGCTCCCGCGATCAAGCTGAATGAGCGATTTGCCGGCCCCCACTCATGTGATCGCCAGACGGGCGCGATCCGCGACTTCATACGGCGCCGGATCATGGGAGCAGATACTCCCGAGGAAATCGGACCGCCTTCGCCGCAGTCGACCGACACCGATTCTCCGGCTTGGTCCGTCCCGATCTCGGGCGGGCGGTCCGATCGCGAGCACACGACAACCGATAGGAGGGTGGCCGCGAAATGACGAGGCATCTCCTACGATTCTTGCCGGCGGTGGCACTCCTCGTCATCTTCGGCTGTGCGCAACTCATGCGCAAGCAATTGGCCGAGGAAGGACAGCAACGGTGGGACCACGTACGAGCTCGGGTCAAGCTGCAGCTCGCCGAGAAGAGCTTCAACAACAGGGCTATCGACGACGCATGGACTCAATGCGAAGAGGTTGTCAGGCTGGACCCGTCCTATGCCGAGGGGCATCTGTTGGCCACTCGGATTCAACTGGAGAAGGGGGACATCTCCAAGGCGCAAGCCTCTCTGAATATGGCCCAGACGATGGCGCCCGGCGCCGCGGAGGGGCTATACCTTGAAGGCGTCATTGCGGAACGTCAGGGGCGGATGGAGGACGCTCTCAAACGATACCAAGAAGCACATCAAGCCAACCCGGAGGAACTGGACTACCTGCTGACCTACGTTGAACTCCTCATCGCCACCGACCAGTATGAGAGCGCCCTCCGGACTCTCACGCCGCGGCGCAAGGATTTTGAGCATACGCCGGCCGTCCACGCGATGACCGGACAGGCGCTGTCCTTGCTCGGACGATGCAAGGAGGCAGCCGAGTGTTACTCTCTGGCTATCCAATTGGCCCCGCAGAATCCCCTGCTCAGGGAAGAAGCCGGCGTTGCCTTCGCATCGGCCGGATGGTACGAGCAAGCAATCGAGACACTGATCCCACTGGTTCAAGCCACGACCACTCAATCCGCCAAAGGGAAGAAACCCGCCGGGCCTTCTCTCATGGTGATCCGGTCGTTCGCGACGGCCCTCTTGAAAACGGGTAAGATCGACCAAGCCGTCAAGGTCCTCGATGAGGCCATCAAGAAGCACCCTGAGGTGCCGGAGTTGTGGCTTCTGCTGGCTGAAGGTCATGTCAAACGCGGCAGTCCGGATCTCGCCAAGCAGGCCACGCAAAAGGTCCTCGAGTTTTCGCCCGATCAGCCGGACGCCCACCTGTTGCAGACGTATCTCGCATTCGAAATGGGCTCTGCGCAGCAAGCCGTTCGGGCAGCGCAGGAGATGGTCGATCGTTGTCCGCAGGACATCGAAGCAAGAGCCATGCTGGCCCTTGCCCTGGAGAAGCTGCCCGACGGCAAAACCAAGGCGGCTGAGCAGTACCGCTGTATCCTGTCCATCGCACCCGCTCATCGGTGGGCCCAAGCTCAACTCCAACGATTGGACCGACAGGTAAGAGCGAACTGACTCGAGCGGTCGCGCCCTCGGCTCGACCGTCTTCGAAAGACTCGGGCTCTGGTGCTTGTTGAGCGGAGACCGCCGAAGCCGAGGCCGCGTGGTGGTCCATTCCGCCCACATGTGGCGCGACGGACCTATCGCAACGGGGACTGGATACCGTATTCGATCAGGTCCATGTCGGCCGCCAGCTTGTCATCCGCCGTCAAGATCATGCGAATGATTCCGTAGATCGGCCCCTCGGAAGCAGTCCACGTTCGCCGCTCGTAGTTGACGCCTTCAAAGGTCCATCTTGCGATGGTCAGTCGTGTGTTCCACGCCCGACCGGCGGCCGTAAGCGTTGTTGCAGCCGAGGCCACCTCCGCCTTGGCAACCTCGTCCGCTCGCAGCGCCCAGTCTACATCGATCGGCTCAACGCGAGTGGCCGGAAGTCCGGTTGGCCGACCGTCCACCCACATTTCCAACTTCAGGCGGACCTCACGTGACGACTTGCCGATAACCTCCAACCGCTGCTCGAAGCCCCCGGCCAACTTGTATCGAGCCCATTGTCCAAGCGGAGCGCGTTGCAGGACCGCCATTCGAGAAACACCTTGACGAACCGGAGCGGATGATGTCGGCGGGGTAAGGGGGGGGC
>CAZQTW010000066.1:0-34632 GCA_964596165.1 uncultured Planctomycetales bacterium
GGCCAGCCTCGGCGTCGCGCCATGTGCCTTCGCCGGCGGACTCGGCGCAGTCGCCCTCATTCTCGCGCTCGCGCGACGAACGCCAGGCGCCGAGCGCATGACCACGCTCCTCCTCGCCGGCGTCACGCTGAACATCGTCTTCGTCCACGTCTTCCCGGAACCCCAGGAACGGGCGCTGGCGTTCGCTACCGCCGTCTGTGCGGTAATCCAATCGGCCTGGCTGATGTATAAGCTCTCTCGCCGGATAGGGCACATCGACTGGTCACATCTGTTCCGCGGCGCCGTGCAAACGGGCATCGCCACCGCCGCAATGACCCTGCTCTGCTGGGCGGTCGCCCCTACCCTCGGTCCGCGTTACGGTTCACGACTCGTCGGACTGTTGGCCGTCGGCCTGGGCAGTTTTGTTGTCATGAGTCGGCTGATGAAGATCCCCGAGATGCACGACCTGCTCCACCTCAGGCGGCGATCCCGGACGGATCAAGCATGAGGCTCGCATACGCTGCGCGGAAAGGTCTGCCGCAACCAGCCCCCGTCGGCCAGGATGGTGGTATTGGTAATGAACGACGCATCCTCGCTCGCCAGAAAGCGAATGATCTTGCCGATCTCCTCCGGTTGCCCCCACCGTCCCAACGGCGTCATGTCCTTGGAAAACTCGTTGATCTTGTCCGCCTGCGCATTGAACGTCTGAGAATACTTTCGGCTGATTTCGGTATCGATCGCGCCCGGCTGGAGGCTGATGACGCGAATGTTGTGCGGGCCGAGGTGGACCGCCATTTCATAGGTCATCGAATCGATCGCGCCCTTGCATGCCGTATAGGCCAACCCATGCCCCGTGCCGCGTAATGCCGTCACGCTCGACACATGGATGATTACCCCCCCGCCCGCTTCGATGATGTGTGGAACGGCGTACTTGCTGCACAAGAAGTAGCTCGTGAGATTCGACGCCAGCACCCGATTCCATTCCTCAAGCGAGATGGTCAGCACATCGCCGCGGTGAGTCATCGCCGCGTTGTTGACCAGAACGTCGATCCGGCCGAACTCCGCAATGGTTCCCTGCACCATCCGGCGGATGTCCTGCTCGTTCGTCACATCCGTTCGCAGCGACAGCACGGTCCCCCCTCGCGCGCGGATGGTCTCCGCGGCCTCGTGAAGCTCGGATACCGTACGGGCGGCAATGGTCACTCGATAGCCGGCATCGGCCAGCTCGATCGCCGTCGCCCTTCCGATCCCTCTCCCCCCGCCCGTGACGATCGCAACCTTGTCGTCCATCCACGAACCTCCCGAAACACGTACCCGCCTCACACGGGCACGACCACCGCCAGAGCGTCCCCCGCGGCCACTCGTGAGAGGTGCCGTAGCAGAATGATCTCGCCCGCCGTATCCGTTCTGCATTCAAACCGGACACGTCCGAAGGAATCCACAACACGCCCCAATACATCGCCCTTCTTCACTCGAGAACCCAGCTCGAGCGAGGTCATGAACAGGCCGTCGACGGGCGTGGTGTTCTTGACCTGCAGATGCCCCGATGACGGTGTCGGGTCTTCCAACACCCGTTGACCCGGCGGCGGTTCGGCCTCGCCGGGCAACATGCCCAGATGGGTCATCAGCCGAAACGTACCCTTGGCGTATGCCTCAACGTCTTGTTCCCGGCAACCGCCCGTCCCCGTGGTCTCACAATAGATCGCAGGCACGCCGCACTCCGCGGCGGCCGACAGCGAGCGCCCCGGCTCGGGCGCCGTCCCCCAAACGAAAGGTAGCCCGAAGGCCTGCGCCGCCCTGCGCTGAACTGCCGTTATGGACGGAGAGCTCAACATGTACCCCGCCAGCGGCAGCATCCTATATACCCGGCCCCCGGAGTGGAGGTCACACAAGAACGACGCCTTACTGATGAAATCATGGGTAAGACAATATGCGACCCGTTCGGTGAGTGTGCCGTCCGCCCGACCGGGGAACACGCGTGCGAGGTTCTTGCCGTCTTCGGGCCCCTCTCGACCGCCGGCCAAGAACGCATCGACATTGCAGCAGGCCACGGCCACCCAGGTCCCCGTCAATGACTCGGGCTCAGCCTGGGCGAAAACCCTCTGCACGGCTGCCATCGGTTCGTATTCGTCGCCGTGGACCCCCGCAAACGTAACCAGCGTCGGTCCGTCCTCGCATCCGCGAACCACCAGAACGGGCAGCGCCCGACCCGCCGGCCCGTCAACGCCCAGGGCGTGGTGGTATGTGCATTTCGTACGTCGGGGAGTCGTCCGCCAGGTGTCCACGCCAAGAACCCTCAAGAAGGCGTCCGTGATTGTGCCTGTCACGACCGGCGAAGGCAAACGTTCAGACAGAATGAAAAGCCCAACCGGCGCAACCGCGATCGCCCGAAAGCGGGTCTGCTATTCGTACCGCAGCGCTTCGACCGGATCCTTGCGGCTGGCCTTGTATGCAGGATAGATACCGCTGATCAAACCGACTCCAAACGCCACGGACAACGCCGTGATAATCACCTTCGGAGGGGTGTGTGTCTTGATGATGGGCAGAATCTTCGCCAGCCCGTGCGCAAACATCATACCGAGCAGCAACCCGACCGCCCCACCCACGGCACTGATGATCAGCGCCTCGATCATGAACTGAAACAGGATATCGCTCCGCCGAGCCCCCACCGCAATTCGAACTCCGATCTCACGGGTTCGCTCCGTCACCGACACGAGCATGATGTTCGTGATACCGATGCCGCCGACCACGAGGCTGATACCGGCGATACTGTAGAAGACCACCGCGAAGATCAAGGTGGCTTCGTTCAGTGTCTTGAGAATCTCCTGTTGGTTGAAAATGCGAAAATCCTCGTCCTCGCCGGGACGGATTCGATGAATGCGACGCAAGACACCGCGGACCTGCTGTTCACAAACGCTGAGTTTGTCCGCATCGCGGACCTTCACAATCAACTGGTGAACCCACTTCTGCCGAAGCACACGCTTCAAGGCCGTTTGCACTGAAATGAAAATAGCCTGATCGACGTCGGCCAGACCGACGGCGCCCTTCTTTTCCATCACGCCGATCACGCGGAAGCCCATGTTGCCCACCTTAATCGCCTGGCCGATGGGCTCGGCACCCGAGAACAGTTTCTCCGCAATGGTATAGCCCAGAACGGCCACCGAACTGCTTTCAGAGACCGCGTCTTCCATCGAGAGGAACCGCCCTGCGATCGGCTTATACGCGTTGATCTCCGCATAGTGGTTGTTCGTGCCGATAACGGTCGCCTGAACGGACTGGCGCAGAAACTTCGCGGTCTGCTGGGCACTGACGAACGGAGCGATATTCTCGACCTCGCCGCATTCGTTCTTCAAGGCGGGAATGTCCGACAGTTGCAGAGTTTCCGCAATGCCGACAATGCGCCCCTCCAGCTTCTTTTGACCGGGAGTCACGTAAAGGACATTCGAGCCCAACGTCTGGAAATTGCCGAGGATCTCCCGTCGCGCCCCCTCCAGAATGGACATCGCCGAGATCACCGCCATGACGCCGATGACTACGCCGAGGGTCGCCAGCAACGACCGAAGGAAGTTCGAGTCCAGACTGCGCAGCGCCGTGACGATGAGTCGAAGAAAGAACACGCTAGACCCCTGAATCTCCCGCCGGTCCGGCCGAACCCCCCGACCCCGACGACCAACTGCCCCTCGTCGGTTGGTTCGGTTGATCGCTGACAACCTTCCCGTCGCGCATGGCCACGATGCGGCGCGTTTGCGCCGCAATCACGGGATCGTGCGTGACAATGACCAGCGTTACGCCTTGCGCGTTCAGCCCATGAAACAAATCCAGGATCTGCTCACCGGTCTTGCTGTCCAGATTTCCCGTCGGCTCATCGGCGAGCAGGAGTGCCGGCTCGTTGACCAAGGCCCGCGCGATGGCCACCCGCTGACGCTCGCCGCCCGAAAGTTCGTTCGGACGGTGGCTCCGCCGATGCGCCATCCCCACCCGTTCCAGCGCTCGCATCGCCGCCTCTCGCGTCTTGCCTCGCCTTGCATAGAACAACGGTAAGGCGACGTTGTCCAATGCGCTCGTCCGGTTGATCAAGTTGAAGGTTTGGAAAACGAACCCTATGGATTTGTTCCGAACGGCGGCGAGCTGCCGGTCCGACAGGTCGCTGACCCGCTGACCGTTCAGTTCGTACCACCCTCGGGTCGGCCGCTCCAGGCATCCGATCAGGTGCATCATGGTGCTCTTGCCACTGCCCGACGAACCGGTAATGGCCACGAACTCGCCCGGATGCACCTCGAGGCTGACGCCGTCCAACGCATGGACCACCGAATCGCCCATGACGTAGTACTTCGCCAAGTCTTCAATGCGAATGGCGGGAATACCTGCGTGATTCATCGGCAAGGTTCCGTCGGCTTTCAACCGAGGCTCCGGACGGTCATGCAAATCGTGCGGTTCGCTCCGCACTCCGATGGTCTAGTCCTTACCGCGTTCTCTCGCCGCCGCCGGCGGAACGCGATAGACCTCGTCGCCTTCCTTCAGCCCGCTGCCTTCCAGGATCTCCGTATTCGTTCCGTCGCTGATTCCGGTGCGGACCTTGACGAAGCGAGTCGCCAACTTGTCTTGAGGCTTCGGATCAGGGACAAACACGCCATAGTCGTCGCCTTGCTTTCGCACGCACCGCGATTCGACACACAGCACGTTGTCGCGGCTCTCGGCGGTAAACTCCACCTGAGCCGGCAAACCGAGCTGAAGCATGTCGTACGCGTTCGAACTCACCAGACGGACATGAACCCGATACTGCACGATCGCGCCGTGGACCTCGCCTTCCGGGTCGATCCGTTCGATCACGCCCCAGAACTCGTCGTCCGGAAACGTATCCACCATCACTTTGACCCGACGGGTCGGGTCCACCGGAAGCGACGGCATGGACTGCGCGGCAGAGGTGCTCGGCGACGACGCATCGGCCGCACCCGTCGTGGTCGTCGCGCTCGTGCTCCGCTGAAATCGCTCCCGCTTCGGTCCCGGCCTCATCTGCGGACGAGCCTCCGGCGGGGCGATCTTCCGCACGATGCCGAAATCGGCATCGTCCACCATCGCAATCACGTACAGCCTGCTCGTGTCCGCCAGCTTGGCCAACGGCGTGCCGCCGGTGAGCGAACGTGTTCCCGATTGCACCAGAGAGCCGATTTGAACGTAGATTTTGGCGATCATTCCGTCGGACGGCGCATAAATGGTCGTCTGACTAAGGCGCCTTCGCGCGTCGTCAAGATTCCGTTTGGCCGTCTCGAGCGTCGAGCGCGCCGACTCCGCTTGCTCCGCGGCAATCGTCGAATCGAGTTTCGCCGCCACGACGCCCGCCAGCGCCGTTTCATGATTCGCCGCCGCCTCATCCCAGGTCGCCTTGGCCATGTCCACTTCGTAGGATGTCGCCGCTTCTCTGCTCCTTCTGGCCTTCTCCAGCAGTCGGTATTGGAGTTCGCTCTGTCTCGTCCGCGCTTCGGTCGACCGAGCCGTGGCCTCAGCCCGCAAGACCCCACTCTCCTTGGCCTTCGTGGCGTTTGCCGTGGCAATCTTGAGCTGTTTCTCCGACTCGGAGACGGCGAATTCGGCCTTCTCCGTGGCCAGCCTCTCTTCGTTGGGATCCAGAACGATCAATACTTCTCCCGCACGAACGTAGTCGCCCTCGTTGATGCAAATCTGAGTGACTTCGCCGCTTGCCTGGGATTTGATCTCGATGCGTTCGGCCGGCTCGATCCGTCCGCTGGCGGAAATGGGCGACCGGATGTTGCCACGTTTCACCGTGACCTTTTCGCCCGCCAGCCACTTCGGCGTGTACTCCACATACGTTATCACAAGGAAGTAGATCACCGACACCGTCACGCCGATGATCAACAAGATCAGCCACTTTTTCATGCCGGTCAAGCTGCCTTTCCTGGATGCGAGGTGGTTAACGACGACCCCTGACAGACTCCCACCCTCCTGATCGACGGCGTCGACACAGCTTTAATCCTTTTATGATAGCACAAAGCACATCGAATGGCACAGCCTCGCTCAAACGGCCGGCGACGCGAGCGTGTTCGCTGCTCGTAAACCATGCAAGAGAATCGCGTCTGTACCGTGTCCGACCAACCGACACCGAACCCTTGACAGTCTCACCTCATCCCCTGCTGCAAGATACGGCATCATGCATCAAGAAAGGGTTAATCGTGGGCAAATTTGTGCAAACAGCGGCTTAAGCTTTCTTTGCATTCAACAGCCGCATCCGCTACCGACCCATGGCATGGCACTCAACCCCGAATGCCTCGGCGACGGCCCGATGAGTCACTCGACCGGCTTCCACATTCACGCCCTCGGCGATCCCCGAATCACGAGCGGCCGCCTCTCGGTACCCCAGATTCGCCAACATCAACACATAGGGAAGCGTGGCGTTCGCAAGTGCAAACGTGCTCGTGCGCCCGACCGCACCCGGCATGTTGGTTACGCCGTAGTGGACAACGTCGTGCACGACGTAGGTGGGTTGCCGATGCGTCGTCGGACGCGAGGTTTCGACGCAACCGCCCTGGTCGATTCCCACGTCGACGATCACCGCGCCGGGCTTCATTTGGGCGACCATCGCCTCACTCACCAACACCGGACACCTCGCACCGGGAATCAGCACCGCACCGATGACCAGATCCGCCTCAGTCACGTACCGACGAAGCGTATGCGCGTCGGAAAAGAGGGTCACCACATTGGCGGGCATGATGTCGTCGAGATACCGCAGGCGGCTGAGATTCACGTCCATGATCGTAACCCGGGCGCCCAGTCCCGCCGCCACCTTGGCCGCATTCGTGCCCACGACGCCGCCGCCAATCACCACGACATTCGCAGGCTCCACGCCGGGCACGCCGCCGAGCAAGATCCCACGCCCCAACATGGGCTTCTCAAGATACTTGGCGCCCTCTTGGATACTCATCTTGCCCGCCACTTCGCTCATGGGCGTCAGAAGCGGCAAGGTCCCATGCCCATCCCGTATGGTCTCATAGGCAATGGCAATCACACCGGACTTCAGGGTGGACTCAAAGAGGTCCCGATCGGCCGCGAAATGCCAGTAGGTGAAGACGACTTGACCGGCGCGCATGTGGGGTATTTCGGCCTTTTGGGGCTCCTTCACCTTGACGATCATGTCCGCCCGCCGCCAGACCTCGGCGGCCGTCTGTACGATTTCGGCCCCCTGCTCGGCGTATTCGTTATCGGTCAGCCCCGAACCCATCCCAGCCTGCGTCTCGACCAGAACCCGATGCCCGGCCGACCTAAGTAATTCAACGCCAACGGGTATGAGACCGACGCGATATTCGTCCGGTTTGGTTTCCCTCGGGACGCCCACGATCATTTCCTGAAACTCCTGTCAATTCCGATTGGAACCGATTATAATCTCGAGCATATCTCGCCGAGCCTAAGTTGTGCCAAGGGTACTGTGGGGCGTGGTGGGTTTCAACCGGAATATCATCTCATCCGCCAATCGATGTATTGACATACCTGCGAAGGGGGTGCGTTGCGGCGCAGGGGCAACGCTAGTCCTCGCATGGACGCTTGCCGGATGTGTTGGCGTGCGCGGGCCCGAACCCAAGATACCTGCGATCCGCATCGACCCAGCAGGGTTGGCCAGCTCGCCCCCCGTTCAACCGGAACGGCAGTGGCAGGTTCGCCTGCCCATGGACACCCAGGCGACGGCCGATTGGACTTGCCGGCTGTGCGATCAGTATGATCTCATCCAAATAAGGACGCCCCAGCGATGGCGGCTCTTCTGCGACCAGACCAATCTCACAGAAGCGACCGCACCGCTTGATTTCACGCGAGGGAGCGTGGTCGGCTTGATTGCCCGCGTCGGGGAGCCGGCAGACGGCGGCTGGCCAACGGCCATCAGCGAAGTCCGGATGCTGAGCGACGGAACGGCGTGGGTTCGAAGTCAGTTCCGAGCGGGGCTCTATAGACCCGTTCTCACAGATAGCTACTGCAACCTTATTTATGTCAAGGGCTTACGAAGAGTATTCCTTGTTGAGATCAATCGAAGGGCCTTCCTGACCTCACAGTAGTACACCGAAGTTGTGACACAGGCCTGTTCTCCATCGTCCATTGAAACGTTGTCTCGACGCATCACATTCCGGGTCTGGTTGCTCAGGTCCAACAGACCACGTTGACATGGGTAAACATGGCTATTGACCGATGCCGATAGGTTACGTAGAATCGCATTCGCGGCACTTGGAAACCGCGACAGACCTACGTCGCGGGCACGTGTCGGCATCAATCGCCGAATGACGTCCCGAGCTCGTTGAATCTAGAAAAAGCCGGCCGAGACCCATTTCGCAGCACTCAGTCGATGCCTGTGACCCCAACGAGGATGAACATATCGGACTCCACGGTCACTCAAGGCTCTTTTGCGGACACGGGAAAGTTGCCGTTTCCGCCGGCGGACTTCTTCCGACAACTCTTCCACAGCCTTCCGATTGGCTTGGTCGTTTTTGACCCCAGTCTTCGGATCGTGTTGCGCAACGAAGCCGCTCAGTTCTTGACACTCTCTGAGCCCTCGATCGACCAGGCGCTCCGAAAAGCAACCGTTGAAGCGAGGTATGAGGACTGGACCGCCGCGGTCAACAGAGTCCTCCAAAGTGGACACCAAGCCCGCTTCGCCAACATCACCTGTCGCACGAGCGATCACCAGGACCGACTCGTCAACCTCACGCTTATCCCCATCACCCACGGTTCGGAATCGCATGCCCAGGGTGGTTTGCTCGTCGTTGAGGACGTCACCCTTCAGGCAACCTTGGAGAAGCGGTTGATGGTCAGTGAACGACTGGCGGCCGTCGGCAAGCTGGCCGCTCGGGTGACACACGAACTCAACAACCCCCTCGACGGTATCCTGCGATACATCAACCTCGCTATTCGTGTGAGCGAAGGCGACAATCCGAAACGCGCCGTTCACTATCTGACGGAATCGCGCAAAGGCCTCCTGCGAATGACACAGATCATCGGTGAACTGCTCGAATTCAGTCGGACGACACGTTCTGTTTACGAACAGGTCACGATCAATCAACTCGTTGAAGACGCCGTCAAAGTCATGGAGGGAGAGGCAGCAAAAGCCGGTGTCACCATCATCCTGAACCTGGAATCCCAGTTGCCGCCCTTGCGTGCGGGAAACCTATTCCAGGTCTTCTGCAATCTGATCAAGAACGCGATCGATGCCATGTCGAAGGGCGGGGCTCTGACGATCGTCACCCAGGTGGTTGATCAATGGATCACCATTCGTTTCGAGGACACCGGCCCCGGTCTTCCGCCCGAGGCCCACCGGCTGTTTGAGCCCTTCTTCACGACAAAAGAGCCGGGCAAGGGCACGGGATTGGGACTGGCTGTCTCCCGCGACATCGTCGAACGTTACAACGGCCAACTGACCGCGGAAAATCGCCCGTCCGGCGGCGCCGTGTTCATCGTGAAGGTACCCCTGACGACCTGTGCGGTCCCCGGAGAACGGAAGCTTTGAGCGCTTGCTCGTGAGGAGCCCTGAACGTGTCTGAGCCCGGTCGACTCTTGGTGGTGGACGATGACCGAATCATTCTGGAGTCTCTGACGGAGTTTCTTCGTCTCGAAGGCTACCAGGTCGACGGCGCGGAGTCCTTCCGCGAGGCGGTCACAGCCCTCGCTCGTCAGACGTTCCAAGTGGTCATTACCGATGTGAATATGTCCGAGGCGAACGGGTTCGACCTCTTGCGATTGATCAGAGACCGATACCCGGAAGTCGTCGTCATCATGATCACCGGCTACGGCACGATTGATTCGGCCGTTGAGGCGATCAAAATGGGCGCCTACGACTACCTGACCAAGCCCATCATCGACGACGAAATCCGCCTGGTCGTTGAACGCGCCATCAAACAACAGGCACTGATCCGCGAAAATCAGACGCTGCGCCGCCAGTTGGACCTCCGGTACAGTCTGGACAACATTGTCGGACACGACTACCAGATGCTCAAGATCTTCGACCTGGTGGAGGCCGTGGCCGATTCGACGACAACCGTCCTCATGCAGGGCGAATCCGGAACCGGCAAGAGCCTCATCGCCCGCGCCATTCACTACCGGAGCGACCGTCGCGACAAGCCGTTTGTCGAGGTGAGTTGCGGCGCCCTGCCCGAAACGTTGCTCGAGAGCGAGCTGTTCGGACACGTCAAAGGCGCGTTCACCAATGCCTTGACCGACAAGGAAGGCAAATTCAAGGCGGCGGACCAGGGAACGATCTTCCTCGACGAGATCAGCAGTGCGTCGCCGGCGCTCCAGGTCAAGCTCCTCCGCGTCCTGCAAGAACGACAATTTGAGCCGGTCGGCAGCAACCAGACCCAGACGGTCAACACGCGCGTCATCCTCGCGAGCAATTCCGACCTGGCCGCCGAGGTCGACGCCGGCCGATTTCGTCAGGACCTTTACTATCGCATCAACGTCGTCACGATCAACCTGCCCCCGCTGCGCGATCGCATCGGCGACATCCCCCTTCTGGCGGAGTTCTTTCTGAAGAAGTACTGTACTCAGCTCAAGCGAGAAATCCTCGGAATCAGTGACGATGCCATCCGGATCATGCAGCGGTACCGATGGAAGGGCAACGTCCGTGAGCTCGAAAATTGCATTGAGCGAGCGGTCGTGCTCAGCAAGGGCAGGCACATCACGCCGGCCGATCTCCCCGCCAATATCATCGAACAGGCAAGCAAGGCAGATCCCTCCGACGGACAGTACCGCCGTCTGTCGCTGAAGCTTGCCCTCGAAGAGCCCGAGAAACGCATCATCCGTTCGGCCTTGGAGGCGCACCACTGGAACCGCCAAGCCACGGCGGAGGCCTTGGAAATAAACCGCACCACGCTGTATAAGAAGATGAAACGTTACGGCCTGGAAGATGAGGCGGCCGCCGCGGGAAGATGAACTCACCGAACGGGTTCCGCCCGTGCGCCGCCCCAAGCCGTAGGGCAACCGACTCGATCCCTGAGGCCCACCATCGCCATGCTTACTCTCCCTTTTCTCACGCCGGAGATTCCGCCCATACCCGGCACCGTCAAGGAACACCACGAGGATTTTCGCGTGGAGGAAGTGCCGCTATACGAACCCAGCGGACAAGGAACGCACGTCTACTTCACGATCGAGAAGAAGGGGCTGTCCACGCACGAGGCGGCGCGGCAGATCGCTCGCGCGCTTGGGGTTGGCGTTCGGGACGTCGGCTTTGCCGGACTGAAGGATGCCCGAGCGGTAACCCGCCAGCTCTTCAGCGTCGAGCATGTGGACATTGAACGCATCCTGCTATTGGAGGTGCCGCGGATCCGCATCCTCTCCGTCAGCCGTCACGGCAACAAACTCCGAATCGGACACCTCAAAGGCAATCGCTTCGTGATCCGAATGCGGAAGACCGATTGCGCCAGGCTCTCCGATGTCCAAGCCGTGCTCGACGTGCTCTCTCGGAGGGGTTTGCCCAATTACTTCGGTCCTCAGCGGTTCGGCGCCGGCGGAGGAACCTGGCGGGTCGGGCGAGCCATGCTCAGACGGAACTGGGACGAGTGCATCGACGTCTTGCTCGGCAGACCCGGTCCCGCCGATTACGGCGAGGCGCTCCGGGCGCGCCAATTGTACGAGACGGGCCGATACGAAGAAGCGTCGCGCACGTGGCCGTGGGCCTTTCGCGCCGAACGAAATGCATGCCGCATCCTCGCAAAGGGCGGCACCAAGGCGAAGGCCTTTCGGTCGATCGACAAGGCGCTCAAACGATTCTACACCTCGGCCTATCAGAGTTGGCTGTTCAACCGCGTGGTAGCGGAGCGAATCGACGCTCTCGATGTCCTGTGGCAGGGCGACCTGGCCTGGCGCCACCCCCAAGGAGCGGTTTTCACCGTGGAGGATGTTGCCGTCGAACAACCGCGATGCGACGCATTCGAGATCAGCCCGAGCGGCCCGCTCTTCGGCTACCGCATGACGCAGCCGACCGGACCGGCCGGCGAGATGGAAGCCGCCCTTCTAAAGGAGGAGGGGTTCACGCTTCAGGATTTCCGCTCACCCGGCGGAGAGCGGATCAAAGGGGCCCGCCGCCCGCTCCGCGTGCCGCTCGCGGAGGTCGCATGTGACGCGGGTTCCGATCAATACGGACCCTACATCGAGCTTCGTTTCTTCCTGCCGTCCGGAAGCTACGCCCTCTCCGTCATGCGTGAAATCTGCAAGTTGGACATCGCCGATGAGGCGGATGCCGGTACGGCGGAGGATAACCCGGAGTAGCGCCGGCAGCACAGGAGCGGCACCGGTCGGCACCGGCCACGCGTCATGCGCTCGTCACCGCACGCATGATCCGGTCGATTCGGCTGGTGATGTCGGACAAATCGCCGTGCCCCTCGAAGGTCAGCGGTCCGTCGTAACCCGACCGCGCCAGTGAACGCATCACCGCTTTCCAGTCCACATCCCCCTCGCCCAGGGGACAGAACCCCTCCGCCCCTCCCTTCCCAAGATCGAAGTCCTTGAGATGAACCCGGACGATCCGCCGGCCCAAGACATCGATCCAGTCCTGCGGATAACCCGTTGCCATGACATTCCCGACGTCGAAGTAGACGCCGACCCATGGGCTGTTCGCGCGGTCGATCACGTCGGCCATTTCCACCGGTGAGAGAAGAAATCGATTCCACACATTCTCAATCCCGATGACAACGCCGCGTTGCTCGGCCTCCGGAACAAGTCGATGAAGGGCCTCAGCCGTACGATTCAGCGCATCGCCGTAGGACACTCTCGGGCGCGGATCGTTCCACCGGCCCACGACGGCGGGGACCACCAGAATCGCATCCGTCCCCAGCCAAGCGGCGCGATCCAGCATCGCCAGTGTCAGGTCGATCGCCATCTGACGAGTTGTCGAATCGGGCGAGCCGTAGTTCACATCCCAAAACAGCGCGGTCGCCAGTGAACAGATCTGAATGCCGTGCCCTCGAACCTGCTCACTAATTCGGCGGCATTCCGGTTCCTCCGTGGCCGGTGTAAGGAATCCATCCGCGTCGAGCGTCAGTTCCAGACCCTCAAGCCCGGCGGCCGCGCACCGTGCGGCCATCTCGCCGGGCGACACCTCTGAGCCAAAGAACCATGCGTTGATCGACCGAAGCATGCTTTCCGTCCGATCAAGGCGCCTCGACATGGAGACTGCCCCTACGGGGCGAACCGAAGCGAGTATAGATCCGCGTCCTTGAGAACGAACCGAAGCCGAACCGGCTTGCCGGCCAGTTTGCTCACGTCGCTTCCGCTCTTCCAGGCAACCTCTTGTTCGATATCGTCGCCGTAGATTTCCGGGCAGTCGGCTAACGCATAGCCGTCCACGGTCTTGCCGGCCTCGTCCTGCATCTCGACTTTGACGCTGCCCGCGGCCGACGTTGAGTAGTTTATGACAAGACGTTTCCCGTCGAACATCAGCGGCTTGGTAATCATCTCCCCTCCGGCAAACGGCGCGTTGATCGACACGAACCCATCCAGCCGGATGGTGTGGCGGCGCAGGAACTCCGGTCCCACGTAGTATCCCTCGGTGGAGTAGATGGAGAGCTCGTTCGGCGTACCGGGAAGGTCGGACTTCGTTTCCACGATTCCCCAAGCGATCATGTTGTTCCGGTTGACCCAGCGTTCCTTCTGCAGCCCCGGACGGATGAGCGCCTCCTGCCATCGGTGGAAGTGGATGCCGTCACGACTGGTCATGAACACACCGTCGGAAACGCCTTCAGGCCGGCGCTCGACCCGGGTTCGGCCGGGCACGAACCGCTTCGGAAAGCCGAAAAAGATATGAGGTGCCCTGTGATAGACCGTAATGGCGTTCGTGTAGAGGTGCTCGCGCGTCGCCCCGCCGTAGTCGAGCCAAACCGGGTCCGTCCAATGAAGGAAATCCGTGGAGGTTCCCGTCAGGATGTCCCTCACACCGTCCCGTCCGAGCCGATGGAACTCGACGTATCGGCCACGGAACGCGTCCCAAAACCCGATGTTCTGCGAATCGAAGGCCCCCTTCGTGATCACCGGCTCGTTCCGGATCAGCGACCAGTGAATGCCGTCCGGCGACTTGAACGCCAGGAGCCCCTTCGAATCCCCTCCGAGTGCCTTGTAGCGGGCGTCCGGCGTGCAGGCCGGGTTCTGATCTCGGAACGGGGAGAAGTTGTGGCAGGCCTGCCCGCTCCAGACGATGTTGTTGGCCTTGGAGCCCTGGTACTCGAACAGATTCAGCTCCGGTTTGATCCAACGGATACCGTCGACGCTCTCGGCATAGCAAACCTTCTCATCGCCGCTCTTCTGGGTCTTGAGATCGTAGTTCACTCCACGATAGTACATGCGCAATTTATCGCCATCCTTGAAGATTGTGACATAGGCGCAGATGTTGCCTTCCCAAGGCTTGTCAAAGGCCAGCGCAACGTCCTTGAACGTCGGATGATGGAGGCGCAGTGCAGCGCCCGTCATCCGTTCAATGAGAAAGTCGTCGACGAACGGTTCCAGTCGCGACCCAATTGCCACAGGCTCGGCGGTCATTCCAGCGTGTCCCGCGGCACTTGTAATGAGGAACGGAATGGCCCAGGCCATCAGACCCCATAGACAATTGAAGATCCCGGTCAATTGCTCAGCCATGATTCGACACCCCTCATTCGCGACGTCTCTCCGGTCACACACTATTCGTGAGCCTAACTTGCCGCCTGGCTTTTGTCCAACCGAACCGATCAAACCCGTTATGATACTCGGTGACGCCGGCCCGGAGGCTGAACGATGTTCTTGGCATCCCATCATCCCTGGAAACGCTCATGGGCGGGACTGCTTATCGTTCTGGCCTTTGCCTCTGGTATGCGGCTGTGGAACCTCAACCGAATGGAGTTCGGCAACCCGTACTACGCCGCAACCGTTCGAAGCATGGCGGGTAGTTGGCACCATTTCCTATATGCCTCTTTTGACCCCGGCGGGTTTCTTTCGGTCGACAAGCCCCCAGTTGCGTTCTGGCTGCAGGTGCTGAGCGTGAAGCTCCTCGGGTATCACGGGATCAGTCTGCACCTACCGCAGGCCATTCAAGGAATCATCGCAACCGTCATTCTTTACGGTCTCACGCTGCGAGTGGTCGGGCCGTGGGGCGCTTCGGTAGCCGGCCTGACGATGGCCCTCAGCCCGGCCAACGTCGCCGCCGACCGCAGCAATCTTGCGGACAGTTGCCTGATCCTTGTTCTTCTTCTTGCGGCATGGGCGACTCTGCACGCGCTCGAAACCGATAGGTGGAGGTGGCTGGCCCTGTCGGCCGCACTGGTCGGACTCGGATTCAATGTCAAACTCACGGCGGCCTACCTGATCGTGCCCAGCCTGTATCTCCTGTATTGCCTTGGTTCCGGCGCACCCTGGAAATCCCGGCTAGTACACCTCATGCTCTCGACAGCGGTAGCGCTCATCGTTTCGCTGTCTTGGATTGCCGTCGTCGATCTGACGCCCAAGGAATCCCGGCCCTATGTCGGCGATACGCCCGACAACTCCGCCCTGAGTCTGGCGTTGGGCCGGCGCAGCTTTCAGCACGCCGGAGGACCGGGCCCACCGCCCGCCCATCCGATTGCCGGCGAACGCCCCCCTGAGGAGGTTCTTACAGGACATGGCGGAAGGCCGGGACCTGTGCGCTTGGCCAACCGTGACATGGCAGGTCATATCACCTGGCTTATTCCTTTTGCGACAGTTGGTCTGGTCGCATTCGTACTGCAATCCCGCCCCTGGCACCGTCGGAACGTCCTGCACCTCACTGCATTGCTATGGGTCGGATGGTTCGGGACGTGCGCAATCGTGTTTAGTTTTGCGCATGCCCCCATACACCCCTATTACTTGAACATGATGGGGCCACCCTTAGCCGGACTGGTTGGAATCGGTGCCGTTCACCTTGAGCAGTTGCTGCATCGTCACAGCGTTCGGCGCTTTCTTCCGATAGCGGCAGTCATGGCGGCACTTCTATGGCAGAGTCATATTCTTGCACGCTACCCACGGTGCGGCCCGCCCCTCCTGGTTGTCCTGGTCGTCGGCTCGGCTCTCTCGGTCATCGTTATGATGATTGCCTGTGGAAGCCGATCTACCTCCTCTGCGTCGAGGTCTTTAGGCATGGCTGGCCTGTCGTTGGGATTATGTACTCTGCTTCTGTGCCCAACCTTATGGTCGGCGACGACTGTCCTTGCGCCCGGCGGCCGCATGGTCCCGATTGCCGACCCCATTCTCTTGCAGAATGTCTCGGATGAGGATCGCGGATGCGAAGAGGAGGCCGGTCTGAAGTCGACCGTCGAGTTCCTCCGTGCCCATCGGCGGGGCGAACGATTTCTCGTGGCCACAAGCGACATTCATCTTGCAGCCCCGATCATCGCCCGGGCCCATGAGCCCGTGATGGCCTATGGGGGGTTCACGGGACATGACCCCATCTTGAGCGCGGAGCGGTTCGAGAAGATGGTCCGGACCAGACAGGTAAGGTTCGTGCTGCTCGCCGATGCGGCTTTGGGGCTTGGTCGGATTCCGGCGAACGAAGGCGACGTCACTACATGGGTCCGCACACACGGCCGGGAGGTTTCGCCAGATCAATGGCAGCCACGGATGATCAACGGGCCGCTTCGTCGCCATCAACTCCCGGCTCCGTGGGGACCCACAAGAGAAATGGTTCGACGAATGTACACGGGCGCCGGGGTCCGGTTGTACGATTGTCAACCCGTGACGTCCGCTCACCCATGACCCTGGGACGCTCAGCCCGTCGTACGCGGACCATCCCGGCAGAGGCTTTACGTCCGGTTCCTCCCCCGTCTCACACGTCCGGTTCGATTGTCACGGTCAGCCGACAGCTCTTGAACTGCTCGACGTACAGTTCGGCTCGTTCTTTGTGCGTCACTAGGAGGAGTGAACAACCCGTGTAGTGGGCCTCGAGCATCTTCTTGATGGCTTCCTCGCGCGTGAGCGGCGTGAGCTTCAAAATCACTTCAACGACGTAAACCATGTCGTTTACGTCGTCGTTGTGAAGGATGACCCTGTACGGCGGCGTCAGGCACGTGTCCGTGTCCTGAAGGGGTTCGACCGCAACGTCCGGTTCCGTCTGCGACATGTGGACTGGCCTCCAACCCCACAAAGACGGCACTTCACTATACCGCATCCTCGTTGCCGTCGGAACTCGCAAGACACAAAGGAAGCAGCAGAGATGCCTCGGAATGCCGGCATCCGGTCAGGACGAGGACAACCCACTCTTCCCCGGGGACTCACACACTTGCGTCCGCCGATGCGACGGCGGGCGGAGACCAGGGTTGGCTGAATGACCACTTCCGCGTGATCGCCGTCTTCAGTCCCAGTCCCAGGACACCGATGCCCAGGACGAGAACGACCAGATCCGCGACGAGCAGAGAGGCCGTACCGGGCCAGCCCGGAATGTACGTCTTGACCAAGGACCAGACCAACATGGAAAGCGTGGTCGCAAGCATGAGGAAGCAGGGTATGAGTGTGTACCAGACCGACCGCCCCTGCCGCAGGATCCAGAGCGTTCCGATCAAGAGGCCCATGGCGGCAAGAAGCTGATTGCTGGCCGCAAATATCCCCCACAAGGCTTTGTAGCCATTACCCAATCCCAACAGCAGCATCAGGCCGACCGCAAGAGCCGAGTTGAACCAATAATGCCTCGCCAGCCTCATCATTCCCCCAACAAACCCGCCGGCACGCTGCCCGCGGACTGCCTGAGACGTCGCGCTGTCCGAGGCAACGACAAGCCCGCCGGCACCCACCGGTTGGTACTCGGCCTTGGCCTCAGGACCGTTCAAGGTGCCGTCCCCGGCGGAAACCGCCCCCACGTCGTACCGCTCGAACAACGAGGCCCAGCCCTCCTCCAGCAGGTACCGTGTCAGGCGGACGGCCGTGTCGAGTGTTGTGACAAGAAATCCTTCCAGAAGGAGCATCGCTCCTATGGCGCCGACCGCGACTGACACCCCCAGCCCCAGGTTTGCCGTATGCCCGACACCCATGGCGAACGTCAACACCGCATTTCCCTTCGCGCCCGGCAGGGTCGGATAGAGCAAGGCTTGGTATCCGGACAGCTTCAGCCCCACCAGGAGCACACAGACCACCAATACGGCCAACAGGCTTTCGAGCAACATTCCGAGAAAACCAACTTGCCTGGCGGCCCGCTCAGTGGATAGCTGTTTGCATGTCGTCCCTCCGGCACACAACGAGTGAAAGCCCGACACGGCACCACATGCGATGGTGATGAACAACACCGGCCAAGTCGGGCCCAGGGTCTTCTGCGCTTCGGCCAGGGTCAGATTCACGGCCGGTATCGTCCCCGGCGTAGCAGTGATGTTTCCGGCGCCGTTGATCACAGCCCCGATGAGGGAGATCGTCACTAGAACCATACCGACGTAAAGGATATGGACATTGATGAAGTCTCGGCTTTGTAGGAGCACCCATACGGGCAAACCGGATGCAATGAGCACGTAGATCGAGATGAGAAGCTTCCACGTGCCCTCTCCGATTCGAACGGGAAAATACAGTCCCACGATTAGCGAGAGAGCGCATATCCCTGTGGCCATTGCTGAACAGACCCAGACCGGCGTTTGCCTCCGAACATAGAGAAAGCCCATGAAAGGCGAAAAGGCCGTAATCACGATTACGCTCATGCTGGCGATTCCACCGATTTGAGCGAGTTTCGTCGGCTGGCCCGTGATCGGGTCGGGCCCGGTAACCACGCTGAACAGGGTTTGGTTTTCGTCCAAGCCCAGCATGCCCAGCGGGACGACGCTGGTCAGCGCCACGGCGGAGAGGTTCAGGAACGCCGCGCAAACGAGCGTCAGGACGGCCACCAGAAAGAAGGTGAGTAGGATGAAGGCGCCTCGCCCCATAAGGCGACGTCCAATTACCGCTATGCTGCGCCCCCCCTCGCGGAGCGCGACGTACGTCGCAACGTAGTCATGTACGGCGCCGATGAATACCGCGCCGAGGATAATCCACAAGACGGCGGGCAGCCATCCGTAGTACAAGGCCAGCACAGGACCGACGATGGGCCCGGCGCCGGCGATACTGGCGAAATGATGCGCGAACACGACGGGCGTTCGCGTCGGGACGTAGTCGCGACCGTCCGACAGCGCAACGGCCGGGGTTGGGCGGGTGTTGTCTTCACCAAGGACCTTGCTGATTCGCCCGGCATACAGACTGCCCGCCAGCAGATATGCACAGACTGCCGCGATCAGAATGAGCACAATCGTCATGGGACCTCCTGGGTGGATGAAACCGACCCGGATCTCATCGGAATGGGTACATGGGCACTATCGCTCGCCATGGCTTGCTTGTACGTGAGTATGCCGCGCCATCAAGCGGAACGCAACGGCGTACCCATGACTCGGCGTTTCGTCCGTCGATCGATTGAATCGACCATCGTATTCATCAGAATGATCGCCCAGTAACACGAACTGAACATAGACCCGTAAAGACGGAAGACGATCGTCAGTGCGCCCATGCCCGCGCCGAATATGACCTGCCCCCGGGTCGTACGAGGAGACGCGACCGTGTCCGTGGCGAAGAGAAACGCACCAAGCATCAGGTCGCCGCCCGTCAGATGATAGAGGAGATACAGCAGCCCAACCGGAAGTCCTTGATCGACCTGTAGCCCCGGCAGATAGAGAAGGTCGTCCCCCGCCTTCGCGCGAATGGGCAGAACGAGCACCGCCAGTGCCGCCCCCACCAACACACTGACCGGCTGCTGCCAGCGCACATGCCCGCGGTAGATCATGTACAGTCCGCCGACAATGAGCGCCAGCGTGCACGTTTCACCGATATTGCCGCCGACGCCGCCCAGCAGCGTGTCCTCCCAAGGAGGCATGTAGTCTCGCACCAGGACGGTTAACGGATTCTCATCACCGGTGACGAGCCCGCCTTCCGCAAGCCGCCGCAGCCAGTCCGCCGGCCGCGTCAGCGACCAGGCATTCGCCCCCTGCGGCAGTTCCGTCGACCGCCACCCGAAGTATTCCGTCGGCAGCGCCGGTTGTGGGGTTCCGGAGAACAGGTGCGTGTAACCGAGGAGCGGCCAGTGCTTCGGATGGAGTTGGTCGCTATAGAAGACTTCCGCCGCGACCCGACCGACGAGCGCCGGATGCCAAAGGTAGTTGCCCATCCCGCCCATCAACCCCTTGCCGACGACAACCGCCACCGTGGTGGCGACCACCGGGACAATCGAGTCCGTGGGTTGAAACGTCACGGGCGTGCAACGCCCCACCGGAAGCGTCAGGCCCACCAAAATCCCAATCAGTGCCGCGTGGTCGAAGGAAGCCGCGGCGCGTCCCTCGGTGAGCCTCATGTAGAACCATTCGGACACGACGGCCGCGATTAAACACAGCGTGAGCTGGATGGCCGCGATCCGGCCAAAGAGGGCGATGCCGACCAGTCCGACCATGCAGGCAACGGCCAACGTGCTGCGAGTAATTTGGTTGAAGGAATCGCCGCCGACGACGTGCGGCGCCGGACCGATGTCCAGCCGATCCGGCAACGGGAACGATCGAGTCAGGTCACTCATGCGGTCACCGGTACGCGAGCGCGCGCCCTCGCCACACCGTCGGCCAACAACAGCCCCGCCGGACACACGTATGTGCAGATGCCGCATCCCACGCAGGCATGCGGATAGAGGGACCGAATCTCCTCGACCGTTCCGCTCTCCACGGCTGCAAGCAGCGATGGGGGATCCAGCCCCACAGGACAGTCTTCCAGGCACCACCCGCAACGGATGCACGGTCCACGGCGCCGATTCGTTATCTGTCGGTCTGAGAGGAGGAGAATGGCCTGAGTCCGCTTCGTGGTGACCGCGTCCAGCGAGTCGATTGCCCTGCCGGTCATTGGCCCACCGATCACCAGGCGTCGAAGGCCCGTCCTGACTCCGACGCATTCCAGGACATGACGGAGCGGCGTCCCCAGGGGGATTTCATAGTTTCCGGGGCGCTCGGCGGCCTCTCCGGCGACGGTTACAATCCGGGAGACCTGCGGGCGACCTTCTCGAATCGCGAGACCTATCGCCAGGAGCGTCGACGGTTCCAAGACCACGGCTCCCAAGTCGACGGCCGTCCCACCATAGGGCATCTCCCGCCCGAGAATGCTGAACAGCAGCAAGGGCACCGCACCTTGCGGGTACTTGTTGTTCAGCGGCGCCAAGCGCAGGGTCGTGCCCTGCACCACCGCCCTCAACTCGCGAAGGAGAGATCGGTTCGCTCTATCCAAGGCCAACCACGACCGCTGGATGCCCATTAACTTGGCGATAAGGTCGGCCGTCCCGATCACGAGGCGTCCGTGCTCCCACAATAGACGGTATTCGACGGCCACGTACGGCTCTGATTCCATCGCATTGACGACAAGGTAGCGAGCCTCGCGTTGACGAGCCTGACTGAGAAGCCGTGCGATCGATCGCCCCTCGGCATCGACGATCCCCGCCTGCCGAATCGTCTCGATCAGCGCCCCGATGTCCGACGGTTCGCCGACGAGCTGCAAACGATTGACACGGCGGCTCTGTGCATCCGGCTCGACCTCTACTGCGGGAATGTCGCAGGCTTCGGGCGTCTCGACACGAACGAAGCCTTGCACGCGACCTGAGACGGAGGAGCGAATGGGACCCTCATGCGCCGTCCGGGGCGAGAGGGAAACCACCTCGCCGAGCGCAACCGATTGACCCGGGACCACACAAGGTGTGACAGGAAAATCGGCATGATCCGCCAGCGGAATGACGACTCGCGGAGGTGTGGGGAGCGGCTCCGTGGGACGTCCGGCAGTGTCGGACTTCTCCGCTGCCAGGAAGATCCCGCCGGAGAACGTTCCCCTCCTTCGCCATAGGGCGGTCCAGGCGATAGTCGCGCTCCCGAGCTCGATCGTACGTACGTCTGTTCCGTGACGATACTAGCGGAGCATTATACGGATTGCCCGGTCGGTTGCCATCGACAGGCCGTTGAAATGAGGTAGTTCCAAAGTGCGTCCGCAAGGCGGACCAAGGCGACCGCGGCTGAGAGAATGAGAAGAGGTTCGATCGTCTGACGAAATCGCGGAGCACCCCAGAAGATGCCGACCATGACCGTGTAGTACACGATAACGACGATCAACAACCTGACGGCCAGAGGATTCGCGGCCCACCCGCGACGTGCCATTCCCCACAAGCCCGCCACGACGAAGGGTAGAAGAGTTCCGTAGCCGGCCAGATAAACCAGTCCCTCCGTTGATTTCCAATCATACAGGAGCGGCAGATAGAATCTGCCCAGTTTGAATGCCAGCAGACGCGGCCCGTACTGCGGGTTGTCGCGAAGCCAGCGCAGCGCAAAGTCGAAGAAGAGCCGGTCACGAGTCAGCTCATCCTGAACGCCGCCGATCTGTTCGCGAACGCCGGGAGGACTCCATTCACTGACCCAATAACCACGCTCGCGCGGCCACGTGGCCGTGATGATGTTGTTCGCACCCAAAAACGTCTTGCCGCCCAGGGATGAGATCACCCAGCCCCCGACGACAAGGCGGTTTCGAACCATCCAGCCTGCCGGCGGAACGGCAAAGGCGACCACCAGACAAGCGACCACGCGCCATCGTGAGGCATCGCGTCTGATCGTGGTGACGGCGACCATCCCACAGAGGACGGCGCCGAGTCCGGCAAGAATCGGGTGAATCAGACCGAGGCACCCCACGACCGCGCCGGCCGTCGCCCAACGGCGCGTGGAGTCACTGATGGGCAGACTCGTAAGAAGGACCAGTCCCAGAAGCAGGCCCGGCACCGTCAGATTCTCGGAAAGCAGCACCCCCGACAGCCAGATGTTCATGGGGTAAACCGCCAAGATGGCGGCTGCGATCAAGGCGGTTCGCTTGCCGAACCATTCGCGAGCAAGTACATAGAGCAGGGAGCAGCTCATTGCTCCCAGCAGGCAGTGGACGACTCTCACGGCAACAAACGAATGCCCGAACAGCCCATAGACCCCGGCCAGCAGAAGAGGATAGGCGGGCGTGCGCTGTGCCGTGGGCTTGCCGTCCAGTGCGACCATTCCCCGACCGGCGAGGAGGCTCCTCGCGTGCCCGTCATACTCCGCGTCATCACCCAACCGAGCGATGAGTCCCGGACTCGAGCCGACAACGAGCAAGCAGTAGGCCAAACGAATGAAGAACGCGAACAGGAACACCGCCGGTATCGCTCGGAGACGACCGCGCAGAACCCCCGGCGCGATGCGGTCGGCATGTCGCGCAGAACCCGCGGTGTACTCGCTCGGAAGTCCCATTCCGTTTCCATGGGCCCGCACGAGGGGGCCCCTGCTCCGCCATTACACCTCGATTACTATCGGACCCTGGGCGAGCCGACTTGCGTTATCCTTTCTATTTACGGCCCTTCGTGCGATAGCTGTTGACTCCGTTGAGCAGGTAATGGACGATTCCATGTAGGAAGACGGCCACGCGTGCGGGAGCCCATCCATGTCACAAGTCCTGACGAATCCGTTAGCCATTGAAAAGGGCGTTTGCCATGTCCTCTTCGCCTACGACATCGGTCTGTCGGTGGATTTGAACGAGTGCGAACGACGAATCACAGCAACGACGGAACGGAGAACGATCCGTCATCGGCGTCGCGCCCCCAAGTACTTCGAGTATGAACCGCCGCCTCTGTCGATCACCCAATACGCCTCACCCGTTCGCCTTGGCGCATACCAGACCAACCCGAATGTCGAACTGGTCGTCTATGAATTCGGCGCCGTCAGCGTGAGTTATCGCGTTGCCATCGAGGGGAAGTTCGATGATCTGCTCGGATTGAGCAACGCGCTTTACGACAACGAGGCGCTCCTGGCCGATTCGCAAGGCTGTGTCGAACAGCTTCTGTCGATCATCCGCCCGGCGGTTCATCGACCGCACATCGCCAGGGCCGTCGAGGACTACGCCGTCTACGAGATCCAGTCGCTCGTCCCTCCAACATCCGTGTCCGAGTTGGTCGGCTCCCACGCGCAACAGATCGCTCAGATTCTTCGATCGGAAGAGGAGACACTGTCAGACAACGAGATTGCCGATGCGTTCGCCTGTCGCATCTCTTACGGGCGGAATGATCTGGCCATCATTGATTGGAACGCCGCGATGGTCTTCGATGAAAGCGCGGATGACGCCCGGACCGTCCTGGAGTTTGCGAACGTGGAATTGATGGAAATGCGGTTCCTCGATGAAAAGCTCGACAAGGCCTTGGACCAGGCCTATGTGACGCTGTCTCGTCCGAGACGGTTTCTGCACAGCATGTCCGGCGCGTCGACCCGGGACCTCGGACATGTGGCCCGGCTTCAGATGGACAGCGCCGTCTTGTTTGAAGGGATTAATAACGCCCTCAAACTCATCGGCGATCAGTACTTGGCGAGGGTCTACCGGCTCGCGTCCCAGCGATTCCACCTCACGGAATGGGACACCAGCATCTTGCGAAAGCTCCAAACGATCGAGAGCATCTATCAGAAGCTCACCGACCGGGCCTCCAGTCTTCGCCTGGAGTTGCTCGAGTGGATCATCATCATCTTGATTGCCTTGTCCATTGTGCTGCCATTCATCCCGGGTTTTGGTTCACACTAGGGTTGGGTTTCCGTACGATCGCACCGACGATCATCTCTCGGGAAAAGTGACCTCGCGCGGGCGTGCTGCGATCGCGCGACCGATCCGCGAACCGTAAGGCGCCTGTCGTGCGTCCTTCAGTGTCTCATCCGACACGTCGTTTACTTCGGCCCGCCCCATCACTATCCTTGCCACAGACACATGCGTAAAGGAGATCATCAATGGACCGACGTTCGTTCGTCAGACTCGGCGCCGGTGCGCTGGCGGGATTTGCTCTTGGCAGAGACAACGGCACGCTCCTGGCCGAAGCGCCCGGAGCGGCATCCGCGCCATCCGGACCTTTGTCGCCTCACAAACTGGACTTCGTGGATGCCTCGCTCCGGAGTCGCCTCAGCGCCTATCTGGATGACCTCTGCAAGTGGATCATGACGCTTGACCCGGGAAGCAACTCCCTGAAGAACACGAAGGACACGCGGACCTCCATCTTCATCAATGGGAACTTCGCCCGCGTTCTCCTGGCATCCTGCAAGATGACCGGCAACAAGGATTATCATGATGAGGCGATGCAGTGGTGCGACACTTTCTGCGAGATTCAGCGGTTGACGACCACACCCGGCGGACAGGAAGCCGGCTTCTGGCCTGATTGCGGTCCCAACGGCAACATCTATTTTGGCGATGCCGGCACAGCCGTGACCGCCTTGGCCGTGGTATACCGCTATGTCAGCAGACCCAGGCAGGACAGGTACCTTCGGGCCATGGAACTGATGGCGCGATTCGTGACGGAGGGTTGTGCATCCGATCCGCAGGGTCAAGGTCGACAGGCGGCCACCAGGGGTTGGGTCGTCAAGGAAGGAGAAGCTGCGGGCGCTCTCGGCTGCGGCTACTACGAGGGCAAGTTGAGCCTTGAGCCGTACACCATCTCAACGGCCACCACAGGGGGCGCCTTCTTCTCCGAGCTGTACGCCATTACGGGCAAGCCGGAGTACAGGGACGTGGCCCGAGGGGCGGTAAAGTGGCTGATCACGATTCGCAAGGAAGACGGAGAAATCCCGTATACGCTTGCCGGCCAGACGATGAACCAATGGCCGTTGGACACGATCTCGTATTGCACAGAGGCGTTCATCGCGGCCGACAAGTATCTCAAGGATGAGGAGGTGCAGAGTCTGCTGCGTACGCAACTCAAACCGACCGTTCAGTGGCTGCTGGCCAAGCAGAACCCGGACGGCTCATGGGGTAAGTTGCGGAGCGCCGACCAACAGCGAAGCCCCAGGACGGTCAGCCTTCTCACATGGTACTACCGACGAGCGGAGGCCGACCCGAGAATAGCCGAGTCCGTTCGCAGGTACTGTGATTTCCTTCTCAAGCCGGGCAACAGCAAGGCGTACGGGGTTAAGGAATTGGTCAGGACAAGTGGATTCGTTGGGTTGACCGTCGCCGATATTTTGGAACCCGATTCAACGTTTTAGGTTTGGGGTGTGGTCGTGAGGCGTCGATATCGGGGCCCCTGTGTCGATCGCGCCTGAGCATGAAGCCGTTCAGTTTAATTTGCGGGCGGATTGAACAGGGAGCACCTTATCTATGTAGAGGGCAATATGCGATTGATCTCTTACGCGTTTCTGTGCCGGCTCGTGTTGGCGCTTACGGTCCCAACCGCATCGGCGCAGGGTACGCGATTCACGATTATCGCCAATCCTGGTTCCTTCCCGGATATTGAGAGGGCCTCAGCCGGCGAGGGACAGGTCAACTGGCGTGACAAGGACTTCCGTGATGATGATGCCTGTACGGAATCGTTTGCGGCTACCGAACTGCGGCGTTTCCTGGCCGTTTGTATCAAGGTAGACCAGGCTGAGATTCGCCTGGAAGCCGTCACGAAGCTGCCCAGGGAAGGACATGTCTTTGTCGTGGGAAACAGAAGGTCGAACCCGTTGATCGCCACCGTCAGCGCTCCGGGGGGCAAGGGGGTCGAGGTCTCGGCTCCGGAGTCGTTTTGCATCAGCGCGTTCCGGCAGGACAGCCGGATCATCACCACGATCGAAGGCTACGATCGCGTTGGAACGCTCTACGGCACATACACCTACCTGAGACTCCTGGGTATGCGGTTCTATGGGTTGGGCGAGCCGGGGACGGTTTATCCCAAAGATACGGTCGTGTTACCGAGCGACGTGAGCGTTGTCCAGCGTCCGGACTACGTCACCCGAGGTTTCTGGCCTTGGCTGGTGAAGGCAGACGAGGACTTCTACCTATGGATGGCGCGGAATCGCCTGAATCTCTGGACGCCGGAGGACGGGAAGGTCCCGTTGATGCGCAAGCTCGGGCTGCGATTCATCCAGGGTGGGCACATCATCCAGCACGCATGCCTGAACCCCCAAACCGAGTATCCATACAAACACATACATTTCGGCGGGGGTGATAACAGGCCCAACGACCCCTATCCCGTCAGCCACGAGTATAAAGGCGACGCGAATAAGGACGGCAAACTATCCTACTTCGAGGCTCACCCGGAGTGGTATGGGCTGCAGAAGGGTAAACGTTCGGATCGGATCACGACGGATTTCGGTGACAATTACTGCACGTCCAACGGAGATGCGACACGGGAACTGGCCAAGAACCTGATCCGTGAACTCGCCGAGGGGCAGTGGCGCGAGGCGGACGTCCTCAACGTATGGATGCTCGACAACGGAACGTATTGCGAATGCGATGCCTGCAAGAAACAGGGGACGTGTACGGACCGGTTGTTCTCGGTCGTGTATGCGCTGAGGAAGGAGACGAGACAGGCTGAGGCCGACGGGCGACTTCAGCGTACGGTCAAGATGTCGGCCGAGGCCTATCACGAGACGCTGCCACCGCCCTCGAAGTCCTTGCCGGCCGATTTCGATTATCAGAACTGTTTCATCGCGCTATATCCGATCGAACGCACTTACACCTACGCGTTCGCCGACCCTCGATCGACCAAGATCAACCAGCCTCTATTGAAGCGATACCTCGAGTGGACCTCGGGCGATGCCCGCACCTACAAAGGCGATATGCTCATCGGCGAGTACTACAACGTCAGTTCGTTTGCCTCGCTGCCGTTGGTCTTCACGAGGATCATGGCGGCGGACATTCCATGGTACTACAACCACGGGACAAGGCACTTCAACTACATGCACACCCCCTTGCGACTGTGGGGGACATGGACGCTCCATCAGCATCTCATGGCCGAACTGCTCTGGGACGTCAAGGCGGATGCCCGGGCGATTGTTGAGGAGTACTTCGCCCGTTACTACCCGACCACCTCGAGACTCGCCAAGGCCTTCTATGAAGACCTTGAGGCGATGTCGAGCAACATGAAGGCCTTTAAGCATTACACATTGGGGTACAGTCTGCGCAATCAGCTCCGCGCGGCGGCCGGCAATAAGAAGGTGGATCTTTTCCCTCGAGAGGATCTTCAGTACTTTCCCAAGCATCAAGAAACCGACAGTGGGCCGGCTGTCGTGGAGATCGTGGCAGCGGTCCGGCGAGCACGACAGGCGATCGACGATGCCCTCTTGACGTGCACGGACGCCCAGGAGCGGGGTCGGCTGATCGAAGACGAACACCGATTCGCCTACGGCGAGGCGATGATCCTTTTTTACTATCACACGATTCGTACGATTCTGTTCCATCAGCGGGGTGAAGCGGCACTGGCCAGGCATGAGTTTCGGTATCTGGAGCCCTTCGCACGGAAACTGGCAAGCATCACGGACTTGACGAATTCGGCGGGCGAGCACGCGAACTTCAAGAATGGCCTGGTGGCCAGCCAGATCGAAAACGTCTACGACTTCCTCAAGGCAAAGTACTCGTCGCCGGCCTCCGCCGGCGCGGCCACGGCTCCGTGACAGAATGGGGGCGTTTGGGTCCGGGCGGCGGTGTCAAACTGATCGGCCTCATTCCCACCTCAGCTCCACTCGTTTTACCGAAATGCCGATATAGAATGTGGCGGATTGTGTCCACCAAGGATGAGGATGCACAAACCATTTCCAATCCGACAGGGACGCCGCTTGTCACCGTGACCACTCTGCCCTCCCAGGGAGAAGCTCATGCTCAACTCGGATCTAGGGATCGTACACACGGTAAGCCCGCGAATAGCGAGCAGCATCTCCGGGCGGGGGTTTGCCGATGCGATTTCATTGGCCTCGCAAAACGCGGCGACCGCGCTGAACGACTTAGCGATTGCGAAGATGGCTGCGGGGGAGTTCGTCGCGGGGGTTCAGTTACTCCAGGAGACTGTGAATCGGTTTCCCGAATGCCAGCATGCCTTTCACAATCTCGCCGCCGCGCTATTGGCCCGTGGAGAATTGAAGGGGCGTAATCTCCAATCCCTGGTGAATTTCGTCATGCGGTACCGGAGCGAGATCCCCTGGGTGTCCCAATACCGCCGGCTCATCTACATGCCGGCATTTCTCAATCTGGCGTTTGTCGAAGGCAAGTGTAATCTCCATTGCCGAATGTGCGTCGGGCGGAATTCGAGCCATTACCCGAATCGGCTTTCCTATATGACGGCGGAGACCCTGGACCGCATCCTCACGGCCGTACCCACCGTGGGCGGCATCACGCTGAGTAGCGGGAGCAGTGACCCGTTGCTTCATCCTGAGCTGGAGAAGGTTACCGCGGTCGCTGCCCGTCACCAGATCACGCTCGATCTCTATACGAACGGCCACGCGATGAACGAGCGACAGTGTGAGGCGCTCGTGCTCTCGAAGGCCGTGCAGATGATCAACGTCTCGATTGACGCGGCAACGCCGGAGACGTACAAGAGCATTCGCGGTGCGGCGTTGGGCCGAGTCTTGGCGAATGTGGATCGTCTCCAGCAGCTCAAGGTCAAGGCCGGTCTGACGCTGCCGTGGGTTTCGTTCTCATTCGTGGCGATGGCGGACAACATCTCGGAGCTTCCCGACTTTGTCCGCCTTGCCTTACGGCACGATGCTCACCGCGTCTATGTTGAGGACGTGATCGGCGCAAGCCTGCACTTCGGTGGCAATCGCCGCCCCACCGACCATCCGGCGTGTGGCGATTACGTTCGAGAGGCGATGAGACTGGCGAATGATGCCCAGATCGCCCTCACACTGCCCCCGGCATTACGAGACGCGGCCACCGCGAAGACGGCGGACGACACGTCACGCTCCATCTGCGATGCGTCACCCTCCGTGGACGGTCCGACTGCTTCAGCAGCCGGCGCGTCCGGCCCGGCGACGAAGGCCCAATGCTGCTGCTGGCTCCGAGGCGTATGGGTGCGGATGGACGGACGGCTCGACCCGTGTTGCGTGGTCTGCAACGTTGCGGACATGGGGAACATCAACGATGGTCCTCTTATCCACAACGAGAAGTACATGCGGGTCAAGGACCTGCTCATGTCCGGCAAGGTGTTCACCCAGTGTCTGAGCAGCCCTTGCGAGTACGTCCGGCAGAGACTGGCCGCAGGTTCGTCTCCGCCTCTCATCACGTCTGACGACCTTGGCGAACTCCGCCCGGATTCGCTCGGTGCACCGACCGTTTCGGCCGAGAACACGGTCCTTCATGAATCCGCCGAGCCCCTTACGGCAACCGCGTAGCGACGGTGACGCTTGAGTTCGCATCGCGCCGTCGTCGACCGTGGCATCAGCAAGCGATTCCGTCGGTGCATGCGCGATACCGCAGGCTACTTTGCGGTGTCTCTGGCGAGCAGGCCGACGGCTTCGGCGCAGCCGTACATGGTTGAGGTATAGGCTTTGCCCTGCCCGACCTCGTAGGGCTTGTCTTTGCGCAGTCTCGCGAACTTGGCGTCCCAAGCGATGCGGAGTATTCGCATGGCCTCGGCATTCTTTGCGATGCCGGCGCCGTTCACGTTCGCCATGACGATGACGCCCATTTGCCCCATCCGCCCTGTCGCCGGACACGACGTGTATCGCCAATCGTGCCATTCCTCGCGCCAGGTGTCGTTGTTCAGGAATGTCACTCCCCTCTCGATGGCCTTGGGGAGCCGCTCATCGCGTGTCAGCTCGTAGTACCGACTCATCCCGTTGATCAGGATTGAGGTGATGAATCCGGCCATGCCCACGTGCTTGTTCTTCACACAGTTGCAGTGGCCAGGGCCCATGCGATAGAGCCAGCCGCCGCAGTGCGGATCCTGCTCGGCCAGGGCATCGTCAACCAGCATCTTCATCGCCTTCAGATAGCGTTCGTTCAGTCCGATTTCATACGCCCCGCTGAGGGCCAGCAGCGACCAGCCGGTCGTGCGGCCACAGTGGGTATGTCCCATGAACTTGTACTTGCGATCCTCGGCCAGTTTGGCCAGATTATCGCCGATGGTCTCGACCGTTTCTTTCAGCAGCGGATCGCCGGTGAGCAGATACTGACGAGCCATGCCCAGCGTCCAGATGTGGCCAAGGTTGAAGGGGTCCAGGCACAGATAGGGGCTGCGGCCCTCACCAATACCAGCCTTCACCAGCAGTTCGCGGACGCGGTCCTCGCTGACGAGCCCACTGACGTGGCCGACGGTGTGCTGGTGCATCATGCCTGGGCGAGGCGGATAGTCGGGCCCGCTGCCGAAGTGTCTGGCGAGATCCTCGTTGACGAAATGTACGGTGTCGACCTCGGCGGCGTGGTGAGCGGCCGCATCGGCGGCGTAGAAGTATTTCGGATCGCCGGTCCGGGCGAATTGGATGAGGTGCTGATTGGCCGTGTCGTATTCGTTGTTGCCCCAGTTGACGACACGTTCGCCGAACCAGTCGCCCCAGTTCATGGCCCCGTAATCGCGCTGGACCTCGATGGAGTGACAGAAGGCCTTGAAGATGTTGTCAGCCCAAGGATCGAATTGCGCCGACGCCGGGATTCCGGCGGGCATGATGGCGCCCCACACGCCGGTAGCGATCGCTCCCTTGGGGTCCGCAATCGGAATGTACCGGGCGTTCGCATACCGGGCCAGTTGTTGGCCGTTGCCGGTTAGATCCAGCCACATGTCCCACTGGCGGGCCTGGCCGGTGCGGAGCTGATAGCACTCTTCGTGGAACAGCCACTGGTACTTGTGCTCCGGCTGCATATGGGCGAAATCGCCCTTCTTGAATCGCGGAAACAGGCCGAGAGCCATCGCCTGGGACGTCGCCTCGATGCTCTTGGGCCACTGCTGCCAGAAGTCACGCATCGCGATCGCAACCATTCCCTTTCCGTCGTCCATCTCGGCCCAGCCGGGCGCCTTGGCGCCTTTGCCTTCCGTGCCTTCGAGGCGGTAGTCCCGGTCATCCACCTGGAGAAGTCTGACGTCCGAACCGATACCCCCCTGCCAGCCCGGTTCCCCTCCTATTCGTGCATATCGCGCCTTGTTGAGCGGCGTCAGCACGAGCTTCAACTCGCGGATCCGTTGGACAACACCCCTTGTTGCGTCGACCAGAATCGCAGGTTCCAACCGGATTGAGGAGCCGCCGGCGTAGAGAGAGGCCCGCAGACGGAACTGAAACCCACGAGAATTGTCGGGCCGGCGGAACGAACCCACGCATAACAGCGTGGAGCGAAGCGGACCCGTTGTATCGACCTTGCAGGATTCAACCGCGGCCTTGCATGTCTGCCCCTGCTCGTCTATCAGCACCAGATCGATGTCAAATCGATCGGACACTCGCAAGATTGCGTTGTCGGATCTTGTCATCGTCACATCGCCCGACGTGGCACTCGGCTGTCGTTCGCTGCCAACGAGCGTTACGGGACGATCCGGCGCAACTGCCGGTGGGATCTGATCATCCTTGCGCCAAGTCAGCGTGTAATTGCGCTCGGGCTTATCACCGAGCGGTGATGTCTGAAAGTCGAGCAAGACCCAACGGGCGCTGCCGTCCTTCCATTTTGCCAAGACGGACGTCTGAAGCGGCACCCCCTTTCCCTGCTCATCCTGGAGCACGAAGGTGGAGCCTGCCGGCGCAGCCCCTTCCGGAATGGGCACCCCACCCGTTACTGGCCGTAACGTCAGAAGACCGGCAACAACTCGCACGGTGATGGGAAGCATTCTGGAGACCTCCTCTCTTGGCCCCGAGGAACGCCGGACGGCCCCCTCTGTACAAGGTGAACGTGTGAGACACTTTAAGGGGCCGGCGCGGTTGAGAAAAGGGACCCGCAGCCTGCGCCGTTTGCGTCCGTAGGTGGTCCGACGATCTGCCCCATCGTTCGTGCCGATGCGAAACGTCACCCTTCGGGAACTTTTTTGGGGCTTCCGCGTCGAAAGAAGTAGTTGATTACGTCCGACGCCTGTGATCCGTTCAAACCCCAACGGTTTTTCTTAAGGAGATGCTTCCATGAAGCGAAGGGAGACAGTCTGTGGATTGGCGGCGGTGAGCCTGATTTGCGGAATGAGTGTTGTTGCCATCGCGGCCGACAGCACCGCAGTCCCGTCGAGGCCCCTCATTCAGATCGCCCTGTTGCTCGACACCAGCAACAGCATGGACGGTTTGATCGACCAGGCGAAGACCCAGCTCTGGCGCATCGTGAATGAATTTGCCAAGTCCAAGCAGAATGGGCTCACGCCGGAACTCCAGGTGGCCCTGTACGAATATGGGAAGTCGAGCCTGCCGGCCAACGAAGGGTACATGCGGATGATCCTGCCCCTGACGACGGATCTCGACAAGGTGTCGGAGGAGCTTTTCGCCTTGCGAACCAACGGCGGCGAGGAATACTGCGGGAAGGTCATCAAGGCCTCCACCGAAGGCTTGACGTGGAGTGCATCCAACAGCCACTATAAGGCGATCTTCATCGCCGGCAATGAGCCCTTCACGCAAGGAAACGTCGACTACCGCCAGTCGTGCAAAGCAGCGATCGCCAGGGGCATCATCGTCAACACGATCTTCTGCGGAACCCACCAGGAGGGCGTCTCGACCGGTTGGGAGAACGGGGCGATCCTAGCCGACGGCAAGTATATCAACATCGATCAGAACGCCAGGGTGGTGCACATTTCGGCACCCCAAGACGCGGAGATTGCCCGTCTGGGTCAATCGCTGAACGCAACGTATGTCGCGTACGGAGACATGGGCAGTGTGGCCGCCGGCAGACAGGTCGCCCAGGACCGCAACGCGGCGGCCTCTCCCGCTGCGGCCGTCCAACGACAACTGGCCAAGGCGTCGTCCAACTATCGAAATGCCTCGTGGGACCTCGTGGACGCCGTGAAAGAGGGAAAGGTTGATCTTGCGAAGGCCAAGGCGGAGGAACTTCCCGAGGAACTCCGGAAGATGACGCCCGAACAAAGAAACGCGTACGTTGAGTCCAAGGCGAAAGAACGTCGAGAGATTCAGCAGCGGATTGTTCAGCTCAACAAGGATCGCGAGAAGTACGTCGCCGAGGAGATGAAGAAGCGCGTTGCTTCCGGCACGGACACACTGGATTCCGCGATTATTAAGACCGTACGGATGCAGGCGAACGCACGGCAATTCACGTTCGAGCCGTAGACGTTGACAAGAAGGAGCCTGCAAGGCTCCTGGCGTTGCGGCGCAGTTCTCGCCGGGCCGGGATCGAAGGACGATACAATACCGTCATGAGGCTTACTGTCTACATCGAGACCACTATTCAATCGTACTACTTCGATGATCGTCCTGAACTGCTCCGTGATATCTCGCGTACCCGGCAGTGGTGGGACCACGAGCGGCAGGACTATGAGTGTTTCATTTCCGCCGTGGTTCTTGACGAGCTGTCTGAGGGTGAGTATCCACACCAAGACGATTGCCTAGGACTAGTGGTCAACGTTCCCCGACTTGAGATCAACGAGGATGTGCTCGAAATCGCGGAAGTCTACTGGGCTCACCGCCTGATGCCGCGCCTACCCGTCCGGGATGCCTACCACCTGGCGGTGGCCTCACTTTATCGGATGGACGTGCTGCTGACGTGGAACTGCAGTCACTTGGCCAACGCCAACAAGGCGGTCCATTTGACGCGACTGAACCAACGTCTTGGTCTAAGCGTGCCACAGTTGGTGACGCCGCATCAGTTGCAGCCTTGGAAGGAAGGCGAAACATGACCGAAGACAGTCCTATCGTTCAAGAGGTCCGGCGTCGTGCCATGCTCATCAGCGCGCGATTCGGGCACGATCCCCGAAAGTATCTAGCCCGGATTATTCACACTGGCCTCTTTTTTACGACCTCCTTGTGGGTTAAG
>CAZQTW010000067.1:0-33460 GCA_964596165.1 uncultured Planctomycetales bacterium
CCCGTCAGGCCGTGCGGGGGACAGCGCGGTTCGGTGGCAGTCGAAGGTCGGATTGGGATACGAGGAATTAGGGCTGAGGAGTCAGAAGTCAGTGGGCTGAAGCTCGCAGGCTGTAGGCCATAGGTAATTGGGCTTTGGACCATAAACGACAGGCCACAGAATATTGGCTACTAGGCTACCGGCTAATAGCCTATAGACTGTGGTCTGTCGCCTTCACCCCTCAGCCCATAGCCCGCCGTCCCCCTACAAGGTCCAGCCCTGGCGATACTCACGTCGGAGGAACTTGTCGGCGTCGGGGTCGTTCGTCGTGAACTTCTTGGGATCCCATTGGAGCTTCTTGCCGCTGCGGTAGGCGACATTGCCCAGCAGGACCGCCTCGGTGAGCGCGCCGGAATACGTGAAGTTGCACGTCGTGGGCTTGCCCGTCTTGCAGGCCTCGGTCCATTCCTTGTGGTGGCCAATCGAGTCGGGAATGAACGGGGCCGGCGGCTTGAAGCCCTCGAAATCCTTCTTGGGAAACAGGACGTGCTTGTCGTAGTCGGCCAGCAGCATGCCCTTCTCGCCGACGAAGAGCGTTCCGTTGCCCCATTCTTGCAGCTTACCCTCGGCGAACTGCGGCGGGCGATTGTTGTCGCCATTCCACCAGGTCAGCTTCACGGGCGGCAAGCTGCCGCGGGCGGGGTATTCGTACCGCACGGTCAACTTGACGGGCGCGCTTTCGGGATGAACCGGCGGGCCCTCGGCCTCGACGGTGAGGGGGTGCGACAGGTCCAGGGCCCAGTACGGGAGGTCCATGTGGTGACAGGCCAGATCGCCCAGCGTGCCGCTGCCGAAATCCCACCAGCCTCGCCAATGGAATGGTGCATACGCCGTGTGATAGGGTCTGAAAGGCGCCGGCCCGAGCCAGAGGTCCCAATGGAGGCCCGCGGGCACCGGAGGCGTGTCCTTCGGACGGTCGCCGCCGGAGTAGCCGCCGCCGCACCAGCAGTGGGCCTCGCGAACGGGGCCAATCGCCCCGCTCTTGATCAGTTCGACCACGCGGCGGTAGTTGCCGCCGGCGTGGATTTGGGTGCCCATTTGCGTGGCGAGTTTCATCTTCGTCGCCATCTCGGCGACCTTCCTCGCCTCATAGACCGAGTGGGTCAGCGGCTTCTCGCAGTAAACGTGCTTGCCTGCCTTGAGCGCCATCATCGATGCAGGGGCATGGGTGTGGTCGGGCGTTGCGACCACGACGGCGTCTATATCGTTTCGATCCAAAATACGCCGGAAATCGACATAGAACTTGGCGTTTGGAAAACGGGTTCGGGCGGCAGCGGCCCTGGGCTCGTCCACATCGCAGAGAGCCACGATGACCTCGTGGGTCACGTTGTTCAGGTTGTACTCGCCCTGGCCGGCCACACCGATGATCGCCATGCCCAGTTTCTCGTTGGGCGAGCGGGTCCGGGCCAGTGCCGGCGCACCGACGAATGCCGCACCGGCGGCCGCCATCGCCGACTGCCGCAGAAACTCACGACGCGTTTGCTTTCGAGACAAGGTGAATCTCCTCCGTATGACCACGAGCCTCCCGTGTGGTTAGCCTCGGTCGCCCCTACGGGGCTTCTTAACGTTGGACTGCCTGTGTTCCCAGGTCTCACGTCCTGGGGGGGCTAATTCTCTGACACTCCTGACGGGACTGCACACGGCCCCCGCCAGGCAATGTTCCGGCAAGCGGCTCCAATTGCGGCCACCCACACTGGCACGAAATGGCACTGCATACCCGCCCTGTTCAGGGTTTGCAAGGCCGGCGGGGAGAATCGAACGGGGACGATTCGCAAGGGTTCCGCAGGGCGCAGGAGTCAGCGGGGCAAAGCCCCCTCCAATTGCAGCATCCGACGTTTCACGCCTATGCCGCCCTCGGCGCTGAAACCGGTCAGCCGGCCGTCCGCACCCATGACCCTATGACAGGGGATGATGAGGGGAATCGGGTTTCGGGCCATGACGCCGCCCACCGCACGCGCCGCCGTCGGCCGCCCCATGGCGGCGGCAAGCCGGCCGTATGACATTGTGCAACCATACGGAATGGCCGCACATGCCCTGAGCACGGCCTGCTGGAAGTCGGTCAGATCGCTCAGATCCAGGGGAACGTCGAAGCGAACGCGCCGGCCTAGAAAGTACCCCCGGATTGCCTGTTGGAGGGCCGTCATGAGTCGGGGATTCGGCGTGCCATCGGGCCAACGGCGGGCGGCAAGCTGTTCGGCGCGTCGGCGTGTCGGAACGGGAAGCACAAGCCCCCGGACGCCCTTGGCCGTTGCGGCAAAGGCGACATACCCCCAGGCGGTGTGAAGACACGTGTAGGAGAGCATGAAGGAAGCGTGTAGTCGAATCGGCCTATTGCGTCAAGCGAGCGTGACGAGGTCCGTTTCGCTGAAGCCGGCTCACCGTTCTGGCGAGGCGGGCCAGCACGGCCTGGCCATTGGGCGTCACTTCCAATCCGATGAACTGGAAGCCCAGCGAGAGCCAGCCCGGACTGGACGGCTGCACGTGCCTGAAGCAGACCTCGGCGGTGATGCTGGGCTGATGAGGTTCGGGAGCGAACTCAACGACGGCGGCGTCGTTTGGTTCCAACGAAGGATCGTCCGCCTCGGCCACCTCCACTCGGACACCGCCGACGGACAGGTCCAAGAGCCGTCCCAGGACGCCTCTTGAAGGAGCCGGTACGATGCCGCCGTCCGGCCCCAGACTGCCGCGCCAGAGGCGAATGGCGACCGGCGACTCTCGGGGGATCTCGACTCGGTGGTAAGCACGCCGCTGCAGTTGCTCGATCTGGGCGGGCCACGTCAGCAGCAGAGGCGTCGGATCACCCGAACCCGGACTTCCTTCCGACTCCGGTCCTCGGCCGAACACGACTGCGGAGAACAGCAGCTTCCGGTTGCGGTGACGAAATGTCACGCCGATCTGTTCGCCGGGAATGAACTCCGGTGATTCCCCATCCTTCACGATCGGATAAGACACCACCAGTGCCCGCTTGCCTCGCGTGATGTCCAGCATCGTCGACTTGTAGGTCCGCCAACGACCGCTTGCCTTTGTTGTCAGTGTGAGTTGGGTATGCTGTTGCGCCGATTCGGCGAGCAGTTCGTCTCGCTGGAGTCCGGTGAGTGGTTCCGGTCTGGTCATACCTGAGACTCCTGCATCGACTGGGCTTGTGATCCGGAGTACAGGAAGTCGCAAAGTCTCCGGCGAGTTGCCTGCGCCTCGATGTCACTCGGGTCGAGCAGGAAATGCATCCCCAGGATGACGTGGTCGTCGCCGCCGGCCTGCGTCTTGTTGCGTAGAATGGCCTCGAGCGTGAAATCGCAGTCGCCGTCGCCCGGACGGAAGGCCACGTGCATCGTGTCGCCCACTCCCATTTGCTGCGCCGCCGTGCGCGTGACCCGACAGGCAAGACCATCGGCACTCAAATTGAGCAACTCGCCCACGAAGGGTCCGGACCAGGGCGCCGCGATGGAATCCATGTGGACCTCACAACCGGGGCGCAGCATCATCCGGTGAAATCGGCGACGTTGGGCGACGCGAAGGACCTCCGGCCGTGAGATGAACAGTAGCGGGCGCTCGTCGGCCACTTCGTAGTCGACCACGTGTGTATCGAAGAGATATTGCGTGGAACCGTGAGTCATCCGCGCATCGGCGTGCACGCCGATCAGACCGGTCAGCGAACGATCGGGAATCTCGGCGACCTCGAGGAGGAGTAACAAGTGCTCGTCGCCACGAAGAACGGTCGTCAGCGACTCACCCGAGGACCAGTTTCGAGGCTCCAGAACGACCTCGGAACGAAAGCGAACGGCCTGGTTGAGCGTGCGACGGCTCTGATCCAAGCTAAGGTCAAGAGCGAATGGCATGGCGGAAATCCCCCTAGGGCGCCGATCGCATCCGGCGATGCACTTCAACAAAGGAACGGATCGTTTGAATGGCCTGCCGGTTCACCTGGGCATCGTCCCCCGGAAGGAACTTGAGGCCGATCAGGCGAAGCTCTACATGTTTCATGGGACGAATATGCTGAACCCTGACGATGAAGTTGAACACCTCCTCACGCCCGGGTAGGGAGAAAGTCATCCGAAAAGTCTGCCCGGCCTTCAGATGGGGCGCCGTCGTCGCATCAACGAGCGCGGCCACACCCCCGACCGATATGTTCTGGAGCTCGGCTTGATAGGCCTCCGCGGAGAAGTCGTCGTGTGCCCCCCCGACAGGCAACGGTTCAAATTGCGCGATGACGGGGGCCGCGGACCACAACGGCACCCGGTAGTCGGCACGACGCTGGATCTCACTCACTCGATGGGGCAGGGACAATTCGATGGCATCGATTCGCGTGCCCGGGGCGAACTCGATCTGCCGCCGGCCGCGGATGGTGGTCTCCACTTGGAATCGGCGCGACGGCAGGCTGAACGTGACGACCGCTTGAACGCCCGCGACGGCTTCGACGGGTCCGTCGGGACCCACGGGTCTTTCCACGAAAAAGGACTGCTCGCCGCTCTTGAGCATCTTGGTGGGCAAGCTGGATGGGGATGCTCCGTCGGCCAAGAAGCGGATGTCGGCCTTCCGCCAAGACCTACACGCCGCACGGACGACATCTTCTCCCTGATCGCGGTCTAGTGGTATGGTGATTGGCATGTTGCCCCTTCGGCACAGTGCCCGTCGAGGGAAAACCCCCCGTTGATCATCGTCGGATTCGAGAGCCGACTTGAGGAATCAAGGCCGATCGGGAGGAAGAGACTTCGGACTCAAAACACTGTCCTGCACCGGATTGACAGATTCAGGCTCCTCGGCGAAGTCCTTCGGCGGCAGCTCCCCGCCCGTCAAGAGGACCAGGACACCGGGAATGGCCCATAACAGGTCCAGCAGCCGGACCGCGAGTGCCAGCACCTGGACTTGCGGCGGGGTACCGAGGCCTGAGTCCACGAAGAATCGCTGGTAACACCAATCCATGGGGCCCGCGCCCTGAATGCTGACGGGAATGGCTCGTACCACCATTCCGAGGGGCAGATAGACGAGATAGGGGGCAAAGGGGTCGGTTTTCATACCGAGCGCCTGGGCGATGAAAATGAGCGCCACCAAGGCGAAGAGCTGGAGGACAACGGTGAAGAGCAGCCCCACCGCCACCCTTCTTTTTTGGCTGGAGAGCACAAAGAAGGCTTGGTCAATCCGCTGCAATTGATGGCTGAAGGGCAGTCTCTGAAGGATCTTGTCATAACGTATGAGGCGGCGAAAGGTCCGTGAGAAGAACAGCCCGGCGCCGATGACCATCATGACGAGGATGGCGCCGATTGCCCTGGCCGCCCACCCGATATTGAGCTTCATGGCCCAGCCGAGGAGCGACATGACGCCGCCCATGATCATGAGCGAGCTGAGTCCGATAATGCGGTCAATGAAGACGGCCGTCGCGGCCTCCGTCTTTCGATCGGTCCGGCGGGCGACGCAGTACATCCGGTATAGATCGCCGCCTGTGGATCCCGGCATGGCGAAATTCAAGAAGGCCCCGGCATAAGTGATCTTGACGCCTTCCCAGATGGACAACCGAACCCCTTGCGTGGCCAGCACGACCACGAACCGAAGCGAGCAGAGCATCAAGACGGGGATGAAGAATACCGCGGCCAGCAGGGTCAGCCCCGCACTCATGTCTCTGAACATGCTGGGTAGGCCGCGCTCGATATCCATCTGACCGAGCCGGCTGCGAGGGACATCGCGATCCGCGCCTTCCGGTGTTCTAATCGTAACATGGTCATCGTGTTCGGCCACCAGCCGGCAGCGTTGGGCCGACTTGGTGGAGCCTGGTTCGGGGCGAAGGCGGACATAGTCGTGCCAGGGAATGTGCCAACCGATGTAGATCAGTCCGCCGATGCACACGACGATGCGAAGCGCATTGATAAGGCGACGTTTGCTGTTTGGACTCATGGTGAACTGATCGACCTCGGTGCCGTACGTTCAATGTATCATCGGCGAAGTGCACGAATCGCCGTAGCCGCCTGAGCCCGTTTCTTCGGGAAACGCGAGAACTCCGATCCGGATTCTTGGGCCTTTCTCCGCGGTGTTTACCGGCCAAGAACGCACTTATAGTCCGTGATCGAACCCGTTCAGCTCAGTTGCCACCGTCGGCGCAAGAGCCACTCAACCGTGACCAGTAGCACAAATAGACCAAAGGCGAGTCCCATCTTCAAGTATCGGGTCGAATTAGAGGAGGCGGTGAACAGCGTATACTCCCGCGGCTGCCGCGGACCGTGCGGCAGGGTCTCGTAACGCCGAATCAACCTGCCGATCAAGTCACTCAGACCCGGCAGCTTCAGAAACTCTCCGCCGCCGGCGCCGGCCATCTTCGACAGCCGGTCGGCATCGAGACTCAGCTTCTCGAGTTCGGCATTGGGCCTGCCCAGCGTGAAATCGACGGCATCGTTGCCCAGCAGGGCACTCTGCTTAAGGGCGGTCACGTCCACCTTGTGCTCACCGGGCAATGTCGGCTCGAAGGTTGCGTGGTAGACACCCACGCGATCTTCCCGGCGCACGAGCGGAAACTCCCTTACCTTCTCATCAGGCAGCTTGACCCGTGCCACGACGCTGGCGAAGTTGTAGGCTTGGCCGTCCTGATCTCGCACTTTGGCCACGATCTCCACCTTCTCACCGGGAAGGTAGTAGCTCTTGGTCACTTGGACTTGGACGCCGGCCTCCGCGCTTTTCTCCTTGAGCTCGCTATTGGCCAACCAGCGAATCACTTGACCCCAGAACCGATGGTACGGCGACTGCATGCCCAGCGCTCGACGAAACATGTACCACCGCCACGTGGTGTCGCCGGTAAAGACGGCGGTTCGTCCTGTCCCGTAGTTCTGGACGGCCATCACAATGAGAGGCCGGCCGGCCCGTTGTCGGGTGGGATGCTCCGCAAGGATCGCCGCTCCGGGTTTGGCCTCATCGACCACCACACATCCTTGGAGGGGCGGCAATGTGCCTGCCGCTTGACTCGTGGACTCCGCGCCGGAGAAAAACTCCGCCAGGCCCGCGAAGATGGGGTGGGCCCGGCCTTCGGCCGTCAGACGCGGCACGAACTCCGTCGTTTCCTGACGATCCTTCGACCGAGGTCCGACCGACACCGGCAACATCTGTTCGATGACGGTCTCGGCGTAGCCTCCGGGACCCAACGTGGAAGAACCGCCGATCATCAAGAAGCCCTTACCCGATCGGACGGCCTCGGCGATGAAGTCCATTTGCGGCTTGGAGAGATAGCTTCGATCCAGGTCGCCGATGATGAACACGTCGAAGGCCTTGAGTTCCTCGGCCGATCGCGGGAAAGCCGCCAGCGGCTTACCACCCACGGTCCCCCCCGAGGTGAAGACCGGCGGACGGACCTGAATCAGTGTGGCCAGTTCGAGGCTCGGATCCGTCGCCAGGTACTGCCGGAGGAACTTGTACTCGGGCCGGACCGTCCCCTCGATATAGAGCACCTTGATCTGCGGGTCCGTGACGAGAAGGTGCACGTCGTGGGTGTTGTTCTGGCTGATCAGTTCCGCCGGATCCACCGGGACGGCGACCGTCAGTTTTTTCCGACCCACGGTGGTCGGCCTGTATGACAGGTCGACGGTCTGGATTCTCTGCTTGTCCGAAAGGACGAGCGTCTGTCGATCCAACGGTTGCGAACCCTCCTTGAGCAGGATCTCGACGTTTCGATTGGCCAATCCTTCACTGGCGACGTGAACCTTGATCGTGCAGACGTTGTTCGCCACGGTCTCCTCGGGAGCGTCGACGGACGCAATGCTGATGTCTTGCAGTTTGTCCGATCGCATCTCCTCCGTACCCACACCGACCGTATACAACGGCACCCCCAGATTCTTGGCCACCTCGATAGGGTCGCCCGGACCGTTGTGATTCCCGTCGGTCAGCAGACAGACGGCGAAAAGGTCGTGTTCTGCATAGCGGGCGACGGCCTCTTGCAGGGCCAGTGCCAGGTTGGTCGCATCGCCCTCCGGCTGGCGGGAAAGCAGATCCTCCAGCCCGTCGGTCGGCCGTAATGTGGAGTCGAACAGGTAGTACTTCACGTCGAATCGCTTGGCGATTCGAGGCGCCTCGGCCTGGCAGGTCTCGATGACGTTTTCATAGCGGCTTGGGGCGTTCCGCACGTCCTGAACGCTCATCGACTTGGATGCGTCGATGAGTATGAGCAAGATCGGGTTCTTGCCTCCGGCCGGAATCACCGCGAGTACGGGCCGAAACAACAACGCCAAGAGGATCAGAATGGCCAGCGACCTCAGGACAATCAGGACGCCGACACGTCCCGGCCCCAAGTAGCGAAACACCGCGTGATAGAAGGTCACAACCGTGGCCAGACAGAGAATCAGAACGATGGGCAACATCAACCCCGGCTGCCGAAGCCGGTCTACGAAGGCGCCCAGGTCCATCCCGACGGTTGCGATAATGGCCAGGAACATTGAAAGGAGAGACGAAATCTCCCCGCGGCGCCGGACAATCAGAACCACCCACGCCCATAAGACGGTCGCATTGACACAGACGCCCGCGAACGCCAACCAGCCCATTCTCGCGGACGTGGCCGCGCCGATCATCACGCTCACGCCTAAGGCCACGATCAGAACGCACGCGCTCACGACATAGAGGATTCGGCGAGGCAGTTGCCGATCCCGTACTGCCAGCCAGAGGATCCTGACCGACAGGGCAAGCACGACTGCCCCGACGGCGATCAGCATCAGGTCGCCGCGGAAGTCACGTTGGAAGGTGAATCGGAATCGCTCCATCCTCACCCTCGTGTGCTGTCACAATCCGTCGCGAGAATCTGAACGGCTCCCTTGTCGCTCGCAAGCCGAGCGAGATCCGCCCGGGAAATCGAGACCTCCAACTTCACCGATTGCCCCTCATAGACGCGATCGCGAATCTTCGCGCATCGATCCAACCATGCCAGAAGTCGCCCGTCGCCCGCATCAAGAACCACGGTTGCCCGAATGTGATCCGTCCGAATTCGGTCTCGGACTTGCTCCGCCAACCGAGACAAGCCCCGCCCGTCGTGGGCGGAGATCCGCAGCGTGGGATCCGGGCCGTTTTCCAGGACATGCAACAGGGCCTCATCGGAGGCGATGTCGATCTTGTTCAGCACCAGCAGCGTGGGTTTGTTCTCGAGGCCGAGGTCGCTCAGGACGCTTCGCACGGCCCGGACCTCCGCATCGGCGCGGCGGCTGGCCGCATCCACGACATGGAGTAGAAGGTCGGCATGCACGGCCTCCTCCAACGTCGCCTTGAACGAAGCAACCAAGTGATGCGGCAGGTCGCGGACGAAGCCGACGGTGTCGCTAAGAAGAACCACCTGACCGTCGCCAAGACTCCACCGTCGCGTCGTTGTTTCGAGCGTGGCGAAAAGCTTGTCTTCCACCAGGACTCCCGCGCCGGTCAGGGCGTTCATAAGCGTGCTTTTGCCCGCATTGGTATATCCGACGAGCGATACCGTAAACTGTTTGGCCCGCGAGCGGACCTCCCGCACCTTGCGACGGTCGATCCGGGCGAGTTCCCGCTTCAAATGCGTGATCCGTTTGGAAACGAGGCGGCGGTCGATTTCGATTTGGCTTTCACCGGGGCCGCGTGTCCCGATACCGCCCACCATGCCGGCGCCCGTTGCTCCGCCCGCACCCGCAATCCGCTCCAGGTGCGACCACATGCCCCGCAGGCGGGGCGCCGTATACTCGAGTTGTGCCAATTCGACCTGAAGCCGGGCCTCGCGCGTTTGGGCGCGCGTCGCGAAGATGTCGAGGATCAGCTCGCTGCGGTCGACGACCTTGCGCCGGGTTGCCTCCTCGATGTCACGGATCTGAGCGGGCGACAAGTCATTGTCGAATATGACGACGTCCGCTTCGTGCGCGTCGGCCCGCTCACGAATCTCGTCGATCTTGCCTCGGCCCACATAGTAGGCGGGATCGATGCGATCGCGCCGTTGTATGACACGGTCAACCACCGTTGCCCCCGCCGTTCGGGCCAGTGATGCGAGCTCTCCCAGGGGATCTTCCGCGTCGACGTACGAACCGGGAAGGATGGCACCAACGAGAATGGCCTGCTCGCGACGAACGGAAAGCTCTGTGCGGTTCAGATCAGCCAACTCACGTCAATCCTGACAATCCCACCGTGGCCTTGACCTCCATGGACAGGTTCGGCTCTCCACACACTCTTGCGAACCCGCCCGAACGTGTCAAGGCAAGCGAACAATACGCACAACGTCGCCGCCGGCACGGCTATTGCCTTCATGCGGGACTCATTCGGCACACGTCTTCCAGAGTTCCAGCACCCGTTTCTTTTGGGCGTCCTCGGACCGCTCGTAGCCCTTGACCACGTTCAGGAGTCCGTCGCAGAGCTTGATCGCGGTTTCGACATACGATCGGTCTGCGGCGCACTGTCTGGCGGTATCCGGCAGCGGTTGAATCTTGCCTTCACTCAGCAGTCGCCGGCGCTCGGCTAGCACCGAGACGTACTCAACCGCCAGTCGCGCATGGGCGGCCTCATAACTGTCCGTCAAGCGGGCCTGAACCAGACGATCGTGGAAGCAGCGAAGTCTCGCATAGGAGCCTTTCAGCACATCCAGCGAACCGGGTTCCTCCGTCTTGTCCGCCGGTCTCGAGGCCACGTGTTTGCCGTTGACATATAGGCACAACGACCCCCGGGCGTCGAAAGTGGCGGCCACGTGAGACCACGTATCCGGCGGCAGCTTCGCATCGTATCCCACCGCCCCCCGCCGCGTGATCAGACGCAGGGAATTGCCCGGATGTGTATCGAGGAGATAGTTGTCGGCCGTTCCCGCCGTAGACTTGTCGATGATCCGGGCGCCGCCCGGCGGCAAGGCCTTCGGGCATACCCACGCCTCCAGGGTGTAGCACGTGCCGAGATTCAAACGAGGATCATGTGCGATCTCCAAGTAGCCTCCACCGGTCAGGCGAATGGCCTTGCCGTGTGACGTGTCGACGACCTTGACGTCTTTCACAACCTTCGCGGGCAGATGACCGCCGGCGGCATTTCGAAAGGTGCCTTCCTTCGGCTCATCGAACCGCCAATCGCCGATCAATGCGGCGTCTTTATCCAGGGAACCCTGCTCACCGCGGGCGAGCGATCCGATTTCCTCGGCCGACAGGGCACGGCCGAAGATCCTTGCGCGAGCGATATCGCCGATGAATCGGTTCTCGCCGTTGCTGTCGGCCCCGATCCGCAATGGCAAGGCCTTGGGCCCCAACGACTGAGCGAGCCACTCGGACTTCCAGAACGTGTCTTCCACCGCCGGCGGCAAGGGACGGGATTCGATCTCTCCGCCGGACGGCGGAAGGGCAGGTATCGCGGCGCCACCCAGGCCGATCTGAATCCTTGCCATGTCGGGGGTCTGGTCGTACGGTAGCGAAATCGTCCGTGCATCGAACGATTTCCACGGCCGACCGTTCACCGAGACGGAGGTGACCGGGCCGCTGCCGATCGTCGACAAGACAAGGCGCTTGGCGCCGAACCGAATGGGGAACCGTTGGTCCATCTGGGTGATACCCGGCGGTATATGCGGCAGCAGGGTCAGACCGTCCGCCCGGTAGAGATACTCGAACAACCCGCGAATCAGCGCCGCCGGGACGCCATAGGTGTCATAAACGCAATTGATGGGCTGATGAGGCTGGTAGACGGCGTTGCCGAAGTCGACGAGGTTGTTGTCCATGCGGAAGTCGCGGGCGAACTTCATGATTTGCCGCATGGATCGCCGGGCATCCTCGGTCTTGCCCAACCGGTAGTAGCCCATGATCATTCTCGCCTCGCAGGTGGACCAGTGTCCGCCGTTCACCCAATGCCCGAACTTCCAAATGCCCGGCAAATCGGGATGATAGGTATCATCCAGCGAGGGATAGTTGGTAACGATCAGGTCGTGCTTCCTCAGGCCCGGAATCGAGGCAATCTTCTCATAGATCTTCTCCGCTTGGGCATCATCGACAATCCGAAAGCAGATTGCGTCGTGATTGCAGATGGCCTCGAAATAGCCGTGTTTCGGCGCACCGTAGACGCCGTGTCGTGTGCCGTCAGGATCCAGATACTTGATGAAATACCCCTCATCGGTCATCAGTGTGGGCAAGCCCTTGCGGGCCCGTTCTCGCCGCTCTGAGTAGAGAGCGACCTTGTCGGCATTGCCCGCCAACTTTTCGAGTTCGATCAGCCGGTCCAGTCCGGCGATGTACGTGATCGAGAGCCCGCTCAAATAGGCCTTGTCGTACGTGCCGTCCGGCCGCTTCCAGGCCGCATAGCTGGGGGCGAGCAAATTGCCGGCCGGTCCGGCCAGGAACAGGTTGTTGTTCGGATCGCGCCGCGTCTCGATGAAGTTGGCGCATCGTTCCAGTTTCGGCAGGTAGTGGACGAGGGCCTTGGCGTCGCGATTGATCAGCAGCAACTCGGCCTGCATAACCAGCCCGGCCGCCGTGAATTCCATGCCCCAGTCGTGGATGTCAATGCGTCCGTCGCCCTGCTTGTAAATGATCCAGTTTGGCGCCGCCGCGTCGCACAGGGCCCCATCGGGGGCCACCCAATTGTGGGGTGGAGAGGCGCCGACGCGTTTTCCGTCGCCCATTTGGTCAAACCAGAGGTCCTGCGAGTTCTGAATAAACGTGGTCCATGGTTCGAGCCAGAACGGCAGTGCGCAGTAGGTTGGTCCGTAGCTGTTCTGAATCCACCAGGCGCCCCACGTCGGCCCCTCCACAAGGCCGTTCCATGCGGGCATGTAAAGCATGGGTATACTCTGAAACTCGGCATCGGGCTCGAACATCCGCCGCGAGATGTCGAGTAGTTGCAGATATTCGACGTCCCCCTTGCCGGTGTAGTACGTGCCGTCAAAGCCTTCGACGCCCAAGGCTGGGAACCACGACGATCCCGCGGTAACGCACAAGACGCAGGCAAAGACCACCCGTCGTGTCGTGAGCATGGCTTCTCCTTTGAAGGAATGCGTCAACCCTTCGACGGGTATCATACGACAACGGCTGCCGGAATGACCAGCGGACGGCCCCCCCCGGAAGGCAAGCTACAGCCGGATCATACGGTTCGACGGCCCCTTATCCGGCCATCTGGCTGAGGGACTGGAAGAGCTCGTGCACGCCCTGGACGGTGGTCGTGCCCCCATTGCCGTCTGAGAATATCCCGGTGAGCAATGCGGTCACAGCCGTCGTCAGAAGAGTCGAGAAGACGCTGACAAGCCCCGTGACGGCCGTGGTAATACCGGTTTCCCATGCGGCCGCAACAGCCGGGTCGCAGCTATCCAGGAACATCAGGACGAAGCTGAAACAGGTCAGGACGGCCATCGCACCGTGTGTGCTTCCCAGACGTTTACGCATCATTGGACTACTCCACGGAGCCCGAATACCCCCATCCGGACCGGCCGCAACCGACCGGACCAGACCCTCTCTACGTGTATTGTATACGCCCGAATCCCTAAGGTTTCAAGCGCGTCTCAACGGCTTGTCTGAAAAGGGTTCCAGAAAGGCCGGCCTGTAATTTGCCCCGGGGAGTCGCTAGCATGTGGGACCACAGACACCTGATTAAGGAGACGTTCATGGCCCGGATGCTTGAAGTCCTTAATCCTGCGACCGACGCCGTCGTTGCCCGTTTGAAGCAGGCGACTGAAGATGAGATTCAACACCTGTTGCGCAAAGCCAAGGAGGCGGCCCGGCAGTGGCGGCGGGTACCCCTCTCCGAACGGATTGCCGTGACTCACCGTTTCCTGGACGCCTTCTGTGGTCAGGCCGATGCGATTGCCGCTGAAGTGACGGCACAGATGGGAAAACCCATCACACAGTCCGGCAACGAGATCAAGACCATGCGACATCGGGCCGAGTACATGGCGGGCATCGCCGAACAGGCGCTCGAGGACATCCATATCGCCGACGGTCCCGCCGAGTTCAAACGGATTGCCCACGATCCGTTGGGCGTGGTTGTCGACATCGCCGCCTGGAATTACCCCTTGCTGATCGCCATCAATGTCGTCGCGCCGGGGATACTGGCCGGCAACGCGGTCGTGCTGAAACACGCCAGCCTGACACCCTTGTGCGGCCTTCGATTCCAGGAAGCGTACAAGAAGGCCGGCCTGCCCGACGGCGTGATGACGGCCGTTGTGGCCGACCGCAAGCAATCAGAGCCCCTCCTGAAATCGCCTCTGGTTGACGCCGTATTCTTCACGGGGTCAGTGGAAGGCGGACGGCAGGTCTACCGGACGATCTCCGACCGCTTCGTCGATTGCGGTCTGGAACTGGGCGGCAAGGATCCGGCGTATGTTCGAGCCGACGCCGACCTGGAGAAGGTGGTTCCGAACGTGGCCGACGGCGCCTTCTACAACGCCGGTCAGAGCTGCTGCGGCGTCGAACGCATCTACGTTCACCGGTCGATCTACAACCGGTTCCTCGAAGCCACGCTTGCCGAGGTGGCAACCTACAAGCTGGGTGACCCAACGGATCGCAACACGTACCTCGGCCCGCTGGCGATGGCCAAGACCATCGACACCATGAATGAGCAGATCGATGAGGCGGTTCGCCGCGGAGCCAAGGTGCTGTGCGGCGGACGGGCAACTCACGTCAACGGGAAGGGGCGGTTTTACGAGGCCACTGTGGTTGCCGACTGCGCGAACGACATGACCATCATGCAGGAAGAGAACTTCGGCCCGATCGTCGGGATCATGCCCGTGGCCGACGACGAGGAGGCCGTCCGCCTGATGAACGACAGCCGCTATGGCCTGACGGCGTCGATCTGGACGCGTGATGTCGCCGCCGGTCGCAAGATCGCCGAATCCGTCGAAGCAGGCACCGTCTTCGTCAACCGCTGCGATTATCTCGATCCGGCACTCGCCTGGGTCGGCATCAAAGACAGCGGCAAGGGGTGCACACTCTCACGATTGGGCTACGAACACCTGACGCGACCGAAGAGCTATTACGCGCGGGGACTCTAATAGGCGAACGACACCATGGGGCGGCCTGACGCTCACCTCGACAGAACGGGCCGCACTTGAACCGGCGATTACGATGCAGGCCGTCCGCCTATCATCCCCGCATGGTCAATACCAGCCAAGCCAGGACGGCCAGCCCGATCGCCGCAAAGGCCCCCAAGGCGACCAGGATCCGACGCGTCGAAATGTGGTGTCCGGGAATGCATGCTAGAAACAACTTCCTCAACGGTAGCCAGAGACGTGGGCCGAGCAACCGGCTTGGCGTTCGCTTCAGCCACGAGACCATCCGCCGCTGAGCGACACCGGTCGGACGAATGGCCGCGATGAACTGCGGCATCGTCAACGAGCCCTCCACGTTTACCCGAGGCAAACCGTAGAGTTCCGACCCGACACGGATGGTTCCGACGTTCGAGCACCAAACGGCCTTGTAGCCGACCTCACGGGCCAATTGCATGACCCGATGATCGAACCAATTCCCCGGAATCGCCAGATACTCTACGTCCGACCCCACTACCGCTTCGAGCCGCTGTCTTGACTCGGTCAGTTCCTGCCGGAGTTGTGCGTCCGGCAAGGCCCGGAGAGGACGGTGCGTTACTGCATGCGACCCAATCTGTATGACACCGGCCAGTTCTCGGAGTTCATCATCCGTCATTCGCCGCTGGCCGCCGTCACCGGTCTGGAAGACGTAGCTTTCGGGATCCGTCGTCACGAAGACCGTTGCCGACGCCCCATGCTTCCGCAGGACGGACAGCGCAAACTCGTGAACACTCACGGCCCCGTCGTCGAAGGTGATCATCACGGCCGGCTGGGGCAGCTCCGTTTCACCCGCGGCGAACCGTGTCACCTGCTCGGGCGAGACAAACGCATATCCGGCCTCTTTGAGATGCGCAATTTGCTGCTCGAAGCTGTCTACCGGAAGTGTGAAGATCCGCTCCGTGCCGGAGACTCGTTCGTACTCATGGCGCGCGCACAGCCGATGATACATCAGGCAAATCACACGAGGGTGCCGGGATTCCTGCAAGACCAAGACCGCGAACGAGCCGACGATCAGAACCAGACACGTCCCCACGAGAATTGCGATGGCGCCACACATGGAAACCGATCCACACTTCCGGACAAACCCGCTAAGCAGCCGGACCTTCGTGATTCCTCACCGTGCAACCAGATACCACACAAACCCAATCGAACCGCCGAGGTAGAGCAGGGCAAACGCAGCGACGAGTCTCTTGAGGACGCGGGTTTCGAAAATGCGGCGCAGCGGGCCGGCATATAGAAACCCGCGCACCTGGGCCGCAAAACCCACCCCTCCGACGTATTCCGGAACCCGCTTGAGAGTCCCGACGATCCGCAACATCGCCGACGACCACGGTGTCAGGCAACGGGCGAAATCCTCCACACTCATGTCTCGTTCGATGACAATCCGGGGCAGCGCCAATGGATCGGACCGGCCGTTGGAAGCACCCTTGTTGTTGCAGCAGGCCGTCTTGTACCCTGCCTCCTTCACCAGCCGACGGACCCGGCGACTGTAGCCGGCCCGCGGGATGGCCAGATGCTCCACCCTTCGACCGGTGATCTCGGCGAGCCGGCGCCGCGATTCCTGAAGCTCATGGGCGACGGCCGGCTCATCCATTTCGCTGAGGATGCAGTGAGTCAATGTGTGGGACTGGATGGAGATCCCGTTTTCGGCCATTTCCCGCATTTGTTCGGGCGATAGGAAACCATCGACTCCCTCCACAAGTCGGCGCGTGTGCTCGTCCGGCTCCGGGGCGACGAAGATGGTGGCCTTCTGGCCGTGTGTCTTCAGCACAGGATACGCAATCGTGTAGTTGCTCAGATAGCCGTCGTCCAGGGTGATGACAACGGACTTCTCAGGAAGCGGCATTCGACCCGCGCGAATCTCCAGGTAGTCATCGAACGTCAGCGTCGTGTAGCCCGCTTGGTGCAAGTATTTCATTTGTCCGGCGAAGGTCGTGTCGTAGCTGACCCAGACCATCTCGTCGTCGCGAACCCGTCCTTGTTCGGCGGCCGACTTGGAGATGAACCGATGGTAGAGCAGGATCGGGATGCGGTCGCGGCGGTATTCAAGCCACACCGTGTAGGCAACCCACAGTCCGACCAACGCCGGAACGGCAAGGAAGACAACACACCCTAGCACGATCAGCACGTTCAACAGATATGCCCTCGCTCAATCCGATGCGCTAGCGGACCGGTTGCCAGGTTGGCACACGCTTGCCGGCCAGACACTTAAGCGCGCCAATACACATTGCGGCGTTTCCGAGGACGAAGAAATACGGCTGACCCACGAATGGAATGCGCAACCCCCACCTGTCGGCCAGGAATCCTACCGCGGCACTCACGTAGAGGAGTCCTTGAGCAATGGCCGGTATGACATACATCGGAGAATGGCGTATCAACAACGCGTTTGTCACGAAGACGATGATCAAGAGCAGCCATAGCCACCATCTTAGGAACTTGTGGCTGAACATCTGGAATAGGTAGCCGAACCTCCGATTCCGTACGAGCTGACCCACGATATACGGAAGCATGGTCATCGCACGAATACTGATGCGAACCCTAGCGTGGAACTCGTCGAGGCCCCTCGCGCGCGACTCCTCAACTGAGGCGGCCCTGTCTTCATAAATCACCCGATAACCTTGGGCGACTGTGTTGACGGCGTCAGAGAGATCCGTGGTGAAGGCGGGGTCCGCCGGCCTGTACAGTTCACGCCGAATTGCGTGAATCGACCCGCTCACGGATGTCTGAGAGCCGTAGAGGCTCTCCGCCCGGCGCATACCTACGACAAGGCGCTGATAGGCCTTGAACCCCTTGCTGGTGGCGTCGGTCGTATACCGATAGGCCACACGACCCGCCACACAACCTACGGTCGGATCATTGAAGTTTGCCACAAGTTCCCGGAGGGACTCCTTGTTGTAGATGCCCGTGGCGTCGGAGAAGACGACTACGTCACCGGTGGCCTCCAAGACGGCACCGTTCACCGTAGCGGTCTTCCCCATCCGTCCGCTGCTCCGATGAAGCTTGACCCCCTGCTCGGCGAAGGACCGTACAATCTCGTCTGTCCGGTCCGTAGACCCGTCCGAGGCTACAATGATCTCCAGTAGCTCCTTGGGATAGTCCAACTCGAGTGTCTTACGAAGCTTCTCCTCGATAGCCTTCTCTTCATTGTAGGCAGCGATGATGTAGCTGACCTTCGGGGTAATGGGACCCTTGTTCGGGTTCTTGCGTATGACTGCCGCCAGCAAGAGTGTCAGTAGCGGATAGCCCACAAGAGAGTAGGCGATCAGACCCGCAGCCACCCAGAAAACCACCACGATTAACGCCATGGGCTCACTATCCGTGGGATTACGAACCGATGACAAGCTCAACGAATGCCCGCGCCAGGCGTTGCACATTTGCCTGTCTATTGCCCTCAGTCCTCACAAGACCAGGGTTCACTCTGATCGCCCGTTCTCGAAGCGAAGGATCATCGATTGCCCTCTTCAAGGCCGCGGAGAGTTCATCGGGCTTTCCAGCTGTGAAGAATAGCCCCGTCTGCCCGTCCGAAATCCAGTGTAAGTTGCCCGGGATCCTCGACACAACAGGCACAAGCCCGCTGGCCATCGCCTCCAGCAACGCTGAACTCGTGCCGTCGCTGTGCGATGCCGAGACATACACGTCGGCTTCACGCAACAGTTGGGGAAGTTTGCCCGTCGGCAGGTGTCCGGTAAAGGTCACGCATTCTTCAACACCAAGACGCCGCGCCAGTGCCTTGTTCGCTTCGAGCAGCGTGCCTGTACACGTAAAGACGCAGTGGAAATCGCGACCTGCGGTCCTCAGCTTCGCCAAGGCTTCCAAGACGGTGGCGTGATCATAGACCTTCTCATGCTTGCGCGTGCAGATGAGCCGCATCGCCCGTTTCCTTGGCATATCGGGGTGTGGATAGAACTGATCCAAGTCGGCCCCTACCGGCAGGCGTAGCAGCTTGGAGGAGGGAATGCCGAGCCGGCACAACTCATCGTCAATCTGCTGACTCTGAGTATGGATGAGGTCGGCCCGCTTCGACACATAGGCGGTCCGCCGCTCGTGGAGCCACCGTGCCAGCCCGGTTCGGCCGCTCTGATTCAGCACGTCGCTCCCGACCGCCCCCACGACAATGGGCCCTTTGCACGAGAGGACGGCCGTCAGCCCGTTCGATGCCACATAGGGGGCATAGACGAGGTCCGGCCGAAACTGTCGATAACTCCGCCGAACACGAGGAACACGTGTGATGAACAGGTGCTTGTTGCTATCTTTGTCAAAGGGCTCAACGCCAACGAATTCCGTGTCGACGCCGTCAATTCGATCTGGCGCAAACGTGACAACCAAGACCTGATCTCCGCGGGAGGCAAAAAAGCGCGCATAGAATGGGGTCCAGTACGCGTCACTGTGAGCCACCATCATCAGACGCATCGGCCGACGAATCCTCCCCAGTCCTGGTCCGGACCCTTCATGCGAAAGCATGGCGATTGGCTCGGCTCGTTCAACATGGACAACCGTCCAACTCCGCCGGGTCCCTCGCCGCCTGCCGCTAGACAATGATGTCCAACTCGATCCTGGAAAGCAATAGTGGACAATGCGGCCGCCTGCCGGAATGTACTGTCCATTTGCATGTCCAACAGGAATCGGCTATAAAGCGAACCAGAATGACCGTTCGTGTCGATGTCGATTGAGAGCGGAAGATCATGCGCGTCATCATCATGGCGGGCGGAGCCGGACGTCGACTGCTGCCCTATACTTCGGTATTACCCAAGCCGCTGATGCCTGTGGGCGAGCGTCCCATTTTGGACATCGTGCTCCGTCAATTGAAACGACACGGGTTTCATCGCATCACCATCAGCGTCGGTCACCTTGCCGAGTTGATCATGTCGTTTTTCGGCAACGGCTCGCGATGGGGATTGGAAATCGACTACGCCATCGAGGACGAGCCGCTGGGCACCATGGGGCCTCTGTCGCAAATCGAAGGTCTGACCGAACCGTTCATCGTCATGAACGGCGATCTTCTTACCGACGTCAACTACCGTGATCTGTATGATTTTCACACCAAGGGTACCGCCGCCTTGACCGTCGCCACATATGAGAAAGCCGTTGACGTCTCTTTGGGTGTCCTCGAAGTCGATCAGTCCAGTCGCGTCGTGGGCTTCCGCGAGAAGCCGACCTTGATGTTCACGGTCAGCATGGGCATCTATGTCCTCAGCCCGGAATTGCTTCAGGTCATTCCCAAGGGTAAGCACTTCGGATTTGATGATCTGATGTACGCCCTGTTGGCCGCTAAGGCACCGATCCAGTGTTATCGCCACGGCGGACTCTGGTTGGACATCGGACGGCGAGAGGACTACGACAACGCCACGGAGGTCTTCGAAGCGAACCGAAATCGGTTACTGCCCGAGAAATAATGCGGGCCGAACCTGGTCACGTTCTTCAGGAATATGTCATGGCCCCTCGACGCATCCTTATCAGCGGTGCAACAGGTTTCGTGGGCAGCGCCCTTGTCGCCGCCCTCCAAGAGCAATGGCCTGACGCCGCGATGGCCGCCGTCTATATCGGCGACCGACATCCGCCGGAAGGCATTGAACGCATCCATGCGGACATCTGTGAACTCGACGAAGATCAGATACGGAGGATTCGCCAATTCGATCCGGACACGGTCTACCATGCGGCCGGAATCGTGCGAGGCAGCATCGAGGCCACGTATCGCGTCCACGTCGGAGGAACGGCGAGGCTCATGATGGCCCTTGAGCAGGCCCCGTCGATGGAACGTGTCATTCTGACCGGTTCGACGTCCGTTTACGGCCCGGTGCCCCCCTCGGACCTGCCCGTTGTCGAGGATCGGCGGCTCGAACCGGCGAACGACTACGCCGTCAGCAAGCATGCCCAGGAACTGGTCGTGAAGGACTGGTGCCGGCGCTGCAAGTGGTACGGGCTGATCTGCCGGATCAGCAATCCCATCGGCCCCGGACAGAGTGACGCCTTCTTCGTCGGTCGGCTGGTCCGACAATTTGCCGCCATCGCGGCAGGACGGCAGGAGCCTCGGCTCGAAATATGGCACCTGGCCGGTTCGCGCGATTTTGTCGACATTCGTGACGTCAGCAGTGCCATGGCACGTTTGGCGACCGTGTCAACCGACGCCGTGATCAATGTCGGCGGTGGCCAGGAGACGCAACTGATCACGGTCTTTCGAACCCTTGAGGAGCTTACCAACCAGCAGGTGGACCTTGTCGAAACCCGCAAACCGGATGAACACCAGATTGTTCGCCAGCAGATCGACGTTTCGCGACTGGGGCGCCTGATCGCCACCCAACCGCTTCGCCCGCTGCGGGAGTCCCTGGCGGCCATGCTGGAGGCGGCGGGCTGCAGGGTCAAGACGTAGCACCCTCCCGCCGGTTGACGGTAGCGGACCGCCGCTACAGAAACTGCCGAAGGCCGCAACCTCAACGAACCCCTACATCTTCTGATCGAGGTTTCGGCCCGTTTCCACGTGTTGGAAGGTCGGTACGGCGCGGCTGATTAACTCGATGAATCGCTGCTTGCCGGTCGTCTTAGCGAGATACGTAATCTCGTCTACCAAGGCGGCCAGCACCTCTTTCAGTGTGGCAGAATCCGCTATCGGAGACCGTCCGATGACGTCGAGCGATTTGAAGGTCGACGCGGCCAACTGTTCGTCCGGACCCACGAATTCCTCAACCCCTTTTTCGCCGGAAGTATCCGATGTCGCGAAACAGCACGGGTAATGTCCGTCCTTCAAGTCACGCTCGATCGCCCGTCGGGCCTCGTCGTCCGAGGGATACCATCGCGGCGTGTATCCGCAGGCTTCCACGACGATCTGCGCGATTTCATCAAACCCCTTCAGATCCGCGGACGGGTCCAGACGCGGCACGAATATCTGCTTGTTCTCGGCAAGGGCGGCGGTCATGAGGCAGAGCTGTCCCGCCTCGTCCTCGGTAATGAAATAGCGGCGGACGTCATTGGGGCCGGCCAGCGGCTGACGTTTTCGCATGCGGTTAAAGTATCCGGCGAGCAAGCTGCCGTCGCTGAACGCGACGTTCGCGAATCGCGTGCACGCCACGCGGGGCAATGCGACCTCCTGCCCACCCCTCAGCAACGATCCGGCGTGATCGGCATGCCAAAAGACGACCTCCTCCATCAGCCGCTTGGACGCCCCCATCAGATTTGCCGGGCGGCATGCCTTGTCCGACGATATCGCGAACACATCGCAGGGTGAGAAGCGCTTGATGGCCCCCAGAAACCGGTCCACTTTGAGCACGTTCGTCTCAATCAACCGCGAAAGGCTGAACACGTCTCGTTCGCTTCGGACGTGTTTCATCGCGGCAAAGTGTAGGACGAGATCGAACGGACCCACCTCTTCGATGAACCGCTCACCGAGTCGCGAGCCAAAGTCCACGACGTAGGTTCGAAGAGAATCCCCTACGTCCACGTCCGCTCGGCTGCGGAGGTCGCGCACCAATTCGACGAGGTTGTTCTCGCTCAGGTCGATGGCGGCCAAGAGGGCAGGATGATAGCGAACCAACTGCTTGACGGTGGCGCTGCCGATGCTCCCCGCCGCACCGGTCACGAGAACCCGTTTGCCCGTCACTCGCGCCCGAATGTCGGTGTCATGGGCATCGATGTCGTCTTGGAACAGGCTCCGACTCCGGCCCACAACCTTGTGCAGGATTGGACCAAACTCGCTCAACACCACCGCGCCTTGTGCACCCTCTCGATTCATAACAAGGGGGCATCCTACCCGATGCGAGAGGGCGGCGTCCAGGGTCGCTCTCCCTCCCCAGACGTCGGCCCGGCGGCAACGAGCGTGTCGACGTGCGAGGCCACTCGGTCCCCTCGTCCGAACGTTTGGCACCTACACGTTCACAAGCGTACCTTCCCCGCATCGCCGGATCGTGGACCAACGGTAGACTCCCGGCGCATGAACGCCCGATGTTCTTGTGAACGGTCATTGAAAGCACTAGGATTTCAGGGGGTGACGGAGTTCATTATCGCTTCGCCGAACTGAGACATTATGGCACGCGTTCTCATCCTTGACGGCGACACCAGGCAATCGCTGCCCATCATGCGGGCCTTGCGGGCGAAGGGACACCGAATCACGGTGGCGTGCGAAAGCCGTTTGGGCATGGGGTGGCTCTCCCGTTTTCCCCATCGCCGCGTCCTCGTGCCATCGGTCGCCAAGGAGCCGAATGCGTTTGCGGATGCCGTCATAGGCCTGCTGCGGCATGATCCTCATGATGTGACGATACCCCTGTTTGACCTTTGCGCCCATGTCGTCGCCGAGCGCAAGCAGGAACTCGAGCAGTACACTCGAGTCCCCCTGGTTGACCACGACATCTTCATGCTTGCCCGCGACAAGGCCAACACGATGCGAATCTGCCAAGAAAACAACATCGCCTGCCCCCGCACGTGGTTCCCCGAGGAACAATCCATCGACCAGATCGGTCGCGAGGTCAGGTATCCCGTTCTGGTCAAGCCGCGGATTGGCCACGGGGCCGCCGGCATTCGCTCCGCGCACTCTCTCACTGAATTGAACGAGGTATACTCGCGCGTCGTCGAATGCTACGGCCCCAGCATCGTGCAAGAGTTCATTCCTCAAACGGACATTCAGTACAAGGCCCAACTGTTTCGCGATCGCGACGGGTCGTATAAGGCCGGCGTAGTGTTCAACAAGTTGCGGTACTTCCCCGTCACCGGCGGCACAAGTAGCGTCAACTGCACCGTGCGGCGGGACGATATTCTCGACACCTGTCGGCGCCTCCTCGACAGGATGAACTGGACCAGTTACGCCGACGTCGATTTGATTCAGGACCCGCGAGACGGGATCGCCAAGGTGATGGAGATCAATCCCAGAGTGACCGGAAGCGTCAAAATCGCCTTCGTGGCCGGCGTCGATTTCGCCGACCTGTTGGTGCGCTTCGCTCTGAACGAACCGCTTCCGAACTACGAGAGCTATCGTGTCGGCATCTTCATGCGGTACATGCCGCTGGATATCCTGTGGTTCATCTACTCCCCGGACCGCTTCCGAGCGAAGCCCAGTTGGTTCAAGTTTTGGGGCGGCAATCTTTGTGAGCAGGTATTGACCCTGGACGACCCGGTCCCATTCATCGGACTGTTCCTGGGCGGCCTGGCCAAACTCATGTCGCCCAAAGTGCGAGCGGCGAAACTGGTCAGGGCGAGACGGGAATAGGAGAGAAAAACTGACGATGCGGCCCTGTCGCCTGCCACTGCGACGCCACTTGCGTTGGGACTCGACGTCGGACTCGTGCGGAGCCCTTCATTGCGTCCGGCACATTGGCCGATGACCGGATCAAGGACATGAGAAAATCATGGTACGTCCCGTGATCAACGCCTTTACCATCGACGCGGAAAGCTGGTTCAACATCCTGGACGTTCGCGGCGCGCCCGCCCGAAACGAGTGGGCCGCCCTTGAAGACCGCGATACGCATCACCTCCGCCGTTTGTTGGATCTCCTCGATCGGCACGGCGTCCGCGCGACGTGCTTCGTGCTGGGCTGGACGGCCGAACATCGACCCGGCTTGCTCGAGGAGATCCTCCGCCGGGGGCATGAGATCGCGTGCCACGGCTATGGCCACTTCCTCCTCTACGAGATGGATCCGGATCGGTTCCGCGAGGACCTGGAGAAGGCCAAGCAAGTCATCTCGACCGTGTACAAGGGACCGCTTCGCGGTTACCGCGTCCCCGGTTTCAGCCTGAACGAGAAGACGCCATGGGCCTTCCAGGTGCTCGCCGATGCGGGTTTCGAGTACGATTCATCGATCTTTCCGGGGACTCGGGGACACGGAGGAATGCCTTCGGCGCCGCGATTGCCGCACTTCGTGAACTTGCCCGACGGACGGCGGCTGCGCGAGTTTCCCATTTCCGTCGTTCGCCTCTTTGGCAAGCACTTCGCCTACGTCGGTGGCGGATACCTCAGGTTTTTCCCCTATCGGCTGATCCGCCGCTGGGTCCGGCAGGCCAACGAGGCCGGCGAACCGGTCGTCCTCTACATCCATCCGAGAGACATCGATCCCGATCAACCTCGGATTCCGATGCCCCTCCACCGGCGCTTCAAGTCCTATTACAACCTTGGCGGCGCGCTCGCCAAGTTGGACCGTTTGCTGACCGATTTTCAATGGGATACGACGATCAACGTCCTCGATCGGGTTCTGCCCATGTCCACATCCGGCAGGGCGGCAGCGATGCCCCCTGTCCCTGCTGATCAGGAGCCGGTGCACGAATGAAGGTCATCAACATCTGCGGTGCCCGCCCCAATTTCATGAAGGTGGCTCCCCTCATGCGTGCCTACCAAGGGTATTCGTCGATTCATCCGATGATCGTCCACACCGGTCAGCACTATGACGCCAAAATGAGTCATCTGTTCTTTGAGGAGCTGGAGATCCCCCGCCCCGACCTGAACCTAGGGGTGGGCAGCGGCACGCACGCCCAGCAGACGGCCGAGATCATGCGGCGATTCGAACCGGTGGTCTTGGAGCACAAGCCGGACATGGTGCTGGTCGTCGGCGATGTGAACAGCACCATCGCATGTGCCTTGGTGGCCGCAAAGATCGGTGTCGCCGTCGCGCACGTCGAGGCCGGACTTCGAAGTTTTGATCGTACGATGCCCGAGGAGATCAACCGCATCCTCACCGACGCCATCAGTGACCTGCTCTTCGTCAGCGAACGCAGTGGGTTGGAGAACCTCGGACGAGAGGGCGTCGATTCCCGCAAAGTGCATTTCGTCGGCGACGTGATGATAGACACGTTACTCTCCAATCGGCATAAGGCCGATCGTACGACGATCCTGACCGACTTGAACCTCACGCCCAAGGGGTATGTTGTCGTCACCCTCCATCGGCCGAGCAATGTCGACGATCCGAACGTGTTCGGCCGGATCCTCGATGCCTTCGAGCAGGTTCAGTCAGATCTGCCGATTGTCTTTCCGATGCATCCTCGGACGCGAAGCAACATCGGGAAGATGGGGCTCGGCGTAAGGGTCGATGGAATGAAGCGACTGAAGATCATCGAACCGCTCGGCTACCTGGAGTTCCTGAAGCTGATCGCCGAGGCAGCCGTCGTCATGACCGATTCGGGCGGCATCCAGGAGGAGACGACTATCCTGAAAGTCCCCTGCCTCACCGTAAGGGAGAACACCGAACGGCCGGTCACGATCGAACAGGGCACTAACCAACTCGTCGGCACCGATCCCGATCGGATCGTCGCGGCCTATCGCGATGTCCGAAGCCGCCGTCTTGCGGACAAACCGCCGCCGGAAATGTGGGACGGCAAGGCAGCCGAGCGAATCGCCGAGATCTTGGCCGCGTGGTCACGGTAACGCGGCCGGCGGCAGCCAACGAAAAAGCGTGTCACCAAGACCCGGGGCGACCCGCCGCAATCGGATGCTCACCGCTGCTCCGCAACAAGCATGACGTCAAGTTGACGTGACCGCGAAAGGCCGATGCATTCCGCTGTCATTCCGCCGGTGCTTCGCCGACGAGCGAGATGGGGACGCCGCTCCGCAGGCTTTCGACCGCGCGGATGCTTGCCAGCGAACTGACGACGGCGTCTTCGATCGGGATCGGGCTGGGTCCGCCGCTCCGGACGGCGTCGATCAAGGCTCGCAGTTCATCCGCCTGCCCCTTGTCCTGGGCCGTCCGCGTGCGCTTCTCCGAGCCATCACGAACCGTCAGTAGGGTTCTGAAATCGTCTATCACGGACACCCGGCCGTCGCCGAAGACTTCTATTCGTTCCTTGCTGAAGGACGTGTCGCCGCCGGCCAGATACGCCACACTGGCCACCGATCCGCTCGCCAACCGCAGGGTGATGAAGCAGTGGTCTTCGGGTACCGCGCCGCATGCACCGTTGGCGATCGACTGCGCGAAGACGCCGATCGGCCGGCTACCGTCGAGGAAGCCGGCCAGATCGATGAAGTGGCATGCCTCGGCAACGATCCGCCCCCCGCCTTGTCTGGGGTCATAGGTCCAGTGCCCGGGCGGTATGGCTCCGGCGTTGCACCGGTAAGAGATCGTCAAAGGTCCGTGAGACACCCCGACGTGTTCTTTCGCCAGCCGCGTCAGCGGGGCGAACCGCCGGTTGAACCCGACCATGACGAACCCGTTCGTCTCCCGTTGAGCCGCCAACACTTCGGCCAGACCGTCTTCGTCGACGGCGAGGGGCTTCTCCACGAACACACACTTGCCCGCGCGCAGTCCCGCTGCCGTCACGACGGGGTGAAGGTCGTGCCGGGTGGCGACCACAATCAGATTGATCGAGGAATCCGCCAGCAGTTCCTGGTAGTCCGTCGTGGCGAAGCGGAATCCGAACTTGGCGGCCGCGTGCTGGGCCGTCGGGCCGGTCGCGGTCGCCACGCCCGCCATGTCGACGTTTCGCATCTTTTTGAGAAGCGGCAAGAGGACCGACGACGCGTACTGTCCCGCCCCGACGAGCCCGATCCCCACCCGGTTTGCGGGCCGGCGGACCGCCGGGCCGGCGGGTTGGGACAAATCGATTCTGCGGGCGGGTGCTTCATCGGCAGGATACCGAAGAATGATCCCCATCGGTTTGCGATCCGCACCGGCGCCGGAGAGCATCGCGTAAGCCTGGTCCGCCCTTTCGACGTCGAAGCGGTGCGTGATGAGTTGTTTGACGTTCAGCTTGCCCTGGGCAATCAGGTCGATGACGGCGACCATGTTGCGCTGCTCGGTCCAAGGCACGTAGGCAGGCGGGTAATCGATGCCCTTCTCTTCATAGGTGGTGTCGTAACGCCCGGGACCGTAAGACCGCGACATGCGGAATTCCAATTCCTTCTCGTAGAACGGCTTCCGCGGGATCGTCATGCCGAAGTCGCCCACGCCGATGATGCGCCCGCGGAATCGGGAGACCTCGATCGCCTGTTCGAGCGGTTCGTTGCTGGGAGTGGCGGCCATGACGAAGACGGCGTCGGCGCCGCGCCCGTCGGTGGCCGCCTTCGCGCGATCGGCAAGCGAACCGGGATCGCATACGTCATTCGTACCGAGTTGACGCGCCAAGCCCTGTCGATCGCCATCCGGGTCGGACCCGATCACTCGACAACCGTTGGCGCGCAAAATCTGGGCCAGGATCTGCCCGATCAGCCCCAGGCCGATGACGGCGACGCGTTCGCCCAGTTCCACCTTGGCGATTCGCACGGCTTGCATTGCCACCGCGCCCACACAAGCGAATGCCCCGTCCTCATCGCCGACGTTTGCCGGCAGATTGACCAGCAGGTTTTGCGGCACGTAGACGAACCCGGCATGAGAGGCATAGCCGCCACCGCCGCAGGCCACACGGTTGCCGACGCCGACTTCTCGAATGCCCTCGGCGACGGCCACGACCTCGCCGGCGCTGCTGTAACCCTGAAGGAGCGGCTGATCCAGCCGGGCCATCGCCGTCGACAACGCGGCTCGGAGCCCGTCGCGCTTGACCTTGTTGAGGAACTGTCTTGCCAGATCGGGGCGCTGGCGGGCCTTACCGATGAGCGACTTGGACGCCAGTTCGACGAGCCCTCGCTCGGTACCGGCTGAGATGAGCGAGCACCGTGTCCGAACAAGCGCCCCCGGACCGCGAATGGCCGGCGCGGGAACCTCGGCAATCGTCAATTGCCCCGTCCGCATGTTCTGAATGATCTGTTTCATGAACCCCAGCCTCCGCGGAAGGCCACATTATACCCCCCCGTCCGCGCCGACGAACACCCCTTTGACCGGCCTGCGGTGCGTTTGACCATGCCCGGACCAGCAAGCTATGATGCAGAGTTATTGAGATGTGTCGTCTTGTTCGAGATGTCTATGCATAAGGCCGAGCGTGTTCGTGTGCATCAGAACGACGTGCAACCCGCGAACGTCGGAGGCTGACGTGTCTGACCGCCCTATTCGCGTCGTCCACGTAATCGCTCAGATCGGTGTGGGAGGCGCCGAGAAGCAACTCCGTGAATTGGTGGTTCACAGCAACGCCGACCTCGTCAACCACCAAGTCCTCTACTACAGTGACTCATTGGATACCGAGGAGTTCAAGTTCTACAATGAGGCCGGCATCTCCCTGGCACGTGTACCGCGGGACAAGCACCATCCGTTTCGATTTCTTCGAGACCTGGCGGCTGCGATCCGCCATCGGAGGCCGGACATCGTGCATTGTTGGCTGACCGGAGCGTCTTTCTGGGGTCGGCTGGCGGCCCTTAGAGCAGGCGTCAGGCGTATCGTCGTCGCGTTCCGTGCAGCCGAAGTCGAGCAGGCTCTTGCCCTCAGGACTCTTGAGTGGCTGACAAAGCAACGGGTGTGCCATTTGGCCAACAGCCGGGGATGTGCGAATTCGGTGGCGAAAACGCTCCGTCTGCCGCCCGAACGGTTTCGCGTGATTCCCAACGGCATCGACATCCGTCGGTTCTCCCCGAGGGATGACCGCGATCAACTTCTTCGAGAACTAGGTCTTTCCAATGACCACAAGTTGGTCGTGTCGGTGGGTCGCTTAACGGCGGCCAAGAACTACCCGATGTTGCTTCGGATCGCCCAACGGTCCAAGGGGAGACTGCCTGTCCGATTTCTGATTGTTGGGCACGGAGAGCGCGAAACTGAATTGCGCGCGATGGCAAATGATCTCGGTGTGACTGACATCGTCTATTTCCTGGGTCTGCGGCACGACGTGGCAAGGATTTTGAAAGCGGCAGACATCTTCTGCTTCTGCAGCCTCCGAGAGGGTTTCCCGAACGCCTTGCTGGAGGCGATGGCGACCGGACTGCCGATCGTGACCACGTGTTTCGCCGGCGCGGACGAGTTGATTGAGGACGGCGCAAACGGACGCCTGATTCGGATGAACGACGATGCGGTGGGTTACGATGCAATCAAGGCATATCTCGATGATCCTTCGCTCGCACAACGTATGGCGAATAATGCGCGCAGAACTGCAGGAGAACGGTTTTCGATGGAGCGAATGGTGAATTCCACTACAGCCCTCTATGCTGAGTTGTTGAGACAGATTCCATGAGTCCGGGAAGAATGCTCAGGCTCGCTGTGTATTACTTGTTTGCCCGGCATCTGCCGGGCTCCGACAATCGTTTCGGCATGTGGACTCGCGTTGTCCGCGAGGTGGTCTGTCGGGGACTTTTCAAGAAAGCCGGACGGCACATCAACGTCGAGAAAGGCGCCTACTTCGGCTTGGGCTCCGAGATCGAAATCGGCGACCATTCCGGAATCGGCGTCGACTGTTGTCTCTGGGGCCCCGTAAAAATCGGGAAGTACGTAATGATGGGGCCGGAAGTAATGATTATTACGAGAAATCATCACTTTGAACGAACGGATGTCCCGATGCAACAGCAGGGCTATTGGCCTGCGAAACCCGTCATCATTGGTGATGACGTCTGGATTGGCTGCCGGGTGACGATTATGCCCGGTGTCACTATCGGCAAAGGGGCTATTATTGCCGCCGGGGCAGTGGTCACGAAGGACGTGGCGGAGTACGCAATCGTGGGCGGGGTCCCCGCCAAGTTGATTCGATATCGGAAACCTCAGGTTTCCCAGCCCGCATGATGCCCGCCGCGCGGCTTCCCGTGAAACCCTTCTCACTGCACCAAGTTCTTCATTGAGGATGCCGATGACTGTGTACGTCCGCCGTTGAGGTTTGATTTGATTGCGACTCTGGCCCTCTGTAGCATAGAGCACGCAAGAAGCTTACGGCGGGGGTGTTTTCGAGACGTACTCACCGAGGAAGACGGCTATGCCTATTACGCTCGCGATCCATCACCGGCCTACGAGTTTCTCCGAACGGTGGATCGAGTGCTGCACGCAGAACGGCATTTCACATAAGGTGGTCGACTGCTACCGGTCGGACATCATCCACGAACTGTCGACGGTGGATGGGCTTCTCTGGCACTTCACGCATGCATCACATCAAGATCTGATCATCGCTCGTCATGTGATCATGTCTGCGGAGAGGATGGGGGTTGTGGTTTATCCCAACACGGCGACGTGTTGGCATTTCGACGATAAGATTGCACAGAAGTACCTGCTCGAGTCGGTCGAGGCGCCCCTCGTGCCGACGTATGTCTCTTACAACAAAGAAGAGGCGCTGGCGTGGGCCGAGGGTGCGACATTCCCCAAGGTGTTCAAACTGAGGCGTGGCGCCGGCTCGACGAACGTCCGCCTGGTTCATAGCCGGTCGCAGGCAACATGGCTGATCAAGCGGATGTTCGGCCGAGGATTCGCGCCGGCCGGGACGCTATTCGGCGATCTGAATACGCGAGTAATCAAAGCTCGCAGGCGCGGCGACTTGTTGGGATTCATCAAACGAGCATCCCAGTCCTTCCTCATCATGCGCCGCATCAACTATCAGATGAGCCCAGAACGCGGGTACGTCTACTTCCAGGACTTCATCTCTGGCAGCCTCTTCGACATTCGCGTCACCGTGATAGGGGACCGGGCGTTCGGCTTCACCCGGAACGTGCGAAGGAATGATTTTCGAGCATCCGGCAGCGGTTCCATCGATTACGATCTGAGCCGCGTCGATCTGAACTGCGTGAGGACGGCATTCGATGTCCAGAAGAAGATCGGCGCCCAGAGCATCGCATTCGATTTTTTGTTGGATGAGAACAAGCAGCCGCGAATTCTAGAGTTGAGCTACGGATTCGCACCCAAACCAGTGTACGAGGTTCGAGGCCAGTGGGACCGGCAGATGAACTGGCACGAGGGCCACATCTGGCCACAGGACTTGATTCTGACCAATCTGATAAGCGAGATAGAGGCGTGCAAATCAAGTCGTCCGTAGCAGGGTGATCGGCCATGGGGACAGGTTACCCAAGTCAGGTCATCGAACCTGTTCCTCGCATGCAGACCCGGGCAACATGCCTCGTCCCAATCAAGTGAGAGATCCCTCAGGCAATTCGATGTGTCCTGTCCAACCTTTTGGCGGCTTGGCACTGACCCCACACTCTCTGGCCACACGATCGAGTGTCAAGCATTCGCCTTCCAGGAAGATCCGCGGGCCGCTTAGTAATGGAGCACTCAGCGGCCAGCGGAATTGTTCCGCCGATTCTCGCACAAGGGGGATTCGGCGGTAGTCAAGGCGAAGAAGGGCGGCGTGCACAAACTCCACGATGGCGGGGGACTGACAAAACGTCACCGCCCCGACTGTTATAGGATTGGCCCTCAATGGGCCTTCTCCCTCGCCGCATACAATCGCGTCGGTCAGCGAGCAAATCCTACGGCGCGGCACGTCAACCATTGTTCCATCGGCTCGTCCGTAGTAGAGTATGCGATTCAGGTCGAGCACCATCCGCCAGCATGTATCGTTTCCATACCAGCTTCCTTCCAGGCTGTGCTCGACCAATCCCACCGTGGCCAAGCGTTGTACGCCAGACGCCAGGCGAAGGAATATCCGATATGTCGGTTTTCCGATCCGTCGGTTCGTCGCATCCCAGAGGACCTCGGCCAAGTGTCTGAGCAGGTTTCCGTTCGGGTAGCAATCCCCCCCCGCTGCAGCGTGGCCGACGCGGTGATGTGGCAAGAAGTCCTTGTCTCCGTTAATGCCAACCAAGTTCTTGAGCGCACCGGTTAGGCCGGCCTTTCGATGCAGTTTCAGTTTGGGCATCGAAACAATGACGTCCGCCTCAAAGGCCTCGCGGCATATGAGGTACTGGTGCTTTCCCGGTCGGTGGGTTTGAGCCAGCTTTTCGGGATCGTAGTCGGTGACCCGAAACCGTCCGGGAGGCTTGGCGACAGGTTCCAGGAGACTGTCGGTTCCCAAATCGAAGAGGATGTAGTGGCTTCGATCGCGGACCTCGCTTCTCACGCCATCGACCATGTCGCCTGTCGGGACGACAGTCCGTCGAAAATCGACAAACTCAACGGGTACGCCGTGACGAGCGCCGATATCGCTCAGCTGGCTCCGAAGCGCCGGCGTGACGAGTTGATTCCAGAGGCAACGCTGGATCGGCGCGTCGCCGAGGATCACCCTGCCGGGTCGAGCGGCAAGCACTTCCTCGAGGGCGGCGGCGATGAAAGCCGGGTGCGTGACCATACACTCCATCCCATGGCCGGCGTTGTTGACGTGAACGACCCAATTCGGCTTCATCAGGACGGTCATGCCCGGATCGACGATGTCGGCCAAAGGTACCGCAGGGTTACTCTTGCCTAGCCCCGCCTGAAGAATGGCCTCGCGGATGAGCCCCGCAATCTTCTGAGCGTTTTCGTATACCGCATGGACAGGAACAGATCGGAGCGAGTAGTCGATGGACAACCCGACTGGATAATCGGGCATACGTCCGGAGTCTGACATGCTCACCATGGTGTCTTTCCTTATAGCACGAGATCCAAACGCCTCTCGAGGTGCGCCGCCTTGACGGTCCATCCGATTGTGGAAGACAGTACTTTCAGGATTCTTGGCCCCCTCCACGGTGACAACATTCAACCGGCCGACCTCTAGCCCGGATTATTCACACTGGCCTCTTTTTTACGACCTCCTTGTGGGTTA
>CAZQTW010000068.1:0-32921 GCA_964596165.1 uncultured Planctomycetales bacterium
CTCGAACCTGCGACCTCCGGGTTATGAGCCCGACGAGCTGCCAACTGCTCTACCCCGCAGTATGTACAGCGCAGCGTAGCAGTCTCTTCCGTTCGTGTCAAGGAGCCCCTACCCCTCGGCGACTGACAACGCAAGCGGCTCTACCCCTAGGTGCCTGTGCGATTCTGCGCACTCGCATGGGGGACAGGGTGGTTTCCGCATCAACCTGGTCGCGCCTCACGTCGGAACCACGTTCTTTGCTCTTTGGCCAAAAAACGAGGTTTTGGACGCGTAACAACGGTCATGCACCCCCTACCCCTACGCGAGGGGACAGCCCTATCCGATCGACGACGGCAGGCTGTCTGCGAGACCGGGACGACAGGTCGGCCTGCAGATGCGGTCACGATCACCAACTGGGATTGGGAAAAGGAATTCTACGGCAATGACAGCGCCCGGCTGCCTCTGGGCGCCATGCCCAAGGCCGCCTTGCTTCAATCCGATCGCTGGGACAAGTCCATGATCATGTGCCTGCTCGGCAGTCTCCGAATGACCGCCCGGCCCGGATTTCGGACCGACCGGATCGACCTGCCACAATTGGCGAAGAACTGCCGGCGGCACGACTTCGATTCAAGTCCGATCAATCGCGCGCCGCACTACGAAGCGTACCTCTGGGCCTACTATCTGTGGGCCTGCCGTCATACCGGTTCTAAACTCGTCTTCACCAGGGCCGAATCCGCTATACGCGAGACGATGAAGGCGTACCTCAATCGCCGGCAGCGGACGGTGAGTATGCCGTCCGACGAGCGTCGCATGCTCTTGCCTCTGGTCTGGTCGGTCCGTGTGAAGGTTACACCCAAGCATCGTGGGTGGCTCCGCCGAGTCGCTGACGATCTGGTGAAACCACAAGATCCTTCGGGTGCCCTTCGCGAAAAACTCGCCACGATAGGCCGAACCGACCTGGCGCCGACGCGATCCAACGAAGACTGCGACAAGAACAAGGCGATGTTGCTTCAGAAGAACGATGATCCCGTCTGCGACATGCTTCCTAGCAAGTGACGTATCATGTGGGATACGAGAGCGTGCATGCCGGAGCACCCCAAAGCAGTCGTGTTCTTGAGGGCGGCGAGCGTGCCGCAGGACGATTCGGAGCGCCGGCACGATCGCTCCGCGACCTCCTCTCAGGCTTGCCAACCCGCGCCTTGCGGAGCGGCCGTCAGTGGCCTATCTTGTGCACCGACAAGGGGGCCTAGCCGGAGGATCGGCCCTGACGCCGACGGTGGCGCAATCTCTATTGCTAGCGCGGCTATCCCATTCGTCGGCCTTCACGTGTACGACGACTGCGGAACGATTCGAAGGCAATGCACTTCGCATTGTACTTCGAGGCATGACGGGCACATCCCACGGGGACTCGTCGAAGGGAGAACGACCTTTTGTCTAACCAGCCTCAGCTATCGACAGGGACTCCGACGCCTCTGACGCGCGATCAGGCGATGTGGCGTTGGCGAATTCTGATATCAACCTACATCGCCTACATGGGCTACTACCTCACACGCAAGGTCTTCACCATCTGCAAGACCACGGTCGCCAAGGAGTTCGGCTGGGAGCTGGCGGATACCGCCCACATCTGGACGGCCTTCCTTTTTGCCTACATGCTCGGGCAGTTCATCAGCAGCTTCGTCGGGCGGAAGTGGGGACCCCGCATCCTCATCCTGGGTGGGCTGGGCCTCTCGATGGTCTGCAACGTCATCTTTGGATTTGCCAACAGCTACGCTACGTTCCTGGTGTTCATGTTCTTCAACGGGCTGGTTCAGGCCGCCGGGTGGCCCGGATGCGTCGGAGCGGTTTCCGAATGGCTCCGCAAGCACGAACGCGGCACCCTCATGGGCGTCTGGTCCACCAACCACCTGCTGGGCAACATGGTCGTCAAGTCGATCGGCGGATATCTTCTGGGCGCGGTCGGATGGCAGTGGTCCTTTTGGGGCTGCACGATCCTGACGGCGGCCACATGGTGGCTGACCTACGCGTGGCAGCGGAACAAGCCGGAGGACGCCGGCCTGCCGCCGATCGTCGATCAGAAGGCGCATGACGATCGGACCGTCCGGGCCTCGCAGGCCGACCACATGACGTTCGGCCAGTACGCACGCATGGCCTTCCATCCCGTCGTCTTGACGATGGGGACGAGCTATTTCTGCATCAAATTCCTCCGTTACGCCCTGGATTCGTGGCTGCCCTCGTTCCTGAACGTTCAGGGGCTGGGCGTGGCGAGTGCGGCCTACTACTCACAGATCTTCGACTTCACCGGCATGTTCGGAGCGGTTCTCGCCGGCTGGGCGCTCGATCGTCTGTTCAAAGGAAACTGGGCCTTGGTGTGTTTCCTGATGGGCTTGGGCGCCGTGGGGGGATACCTTGCCGTGATCTATACCGGCACCAATCCCTACGCCGTGGCCGTCTGTTTTGGGCTGGTCGGTTTCATGGTGTACGGTCCCGACACCATCCTCTCGGGCGCCGCGTCCGTCCAGGTCGCCGGTGAGAAGAACGGCGTGGCCATCGCGGGAATCGTCAACGGAATCGCCAGCATCGGACCGGTCGTGCAAGAACAAGTCATTGGGTTGCTGGTGCGCGGCGACGTGCACCGCGGCATCCGCAACACCAACATTCTTACGCTGTCGATGAGCATCTTTTTTGCCCTGCTGATGATCGTCGTGATGTGGCGTATCCACTTGGCCCACAGGGCCAACCACACGGCGGACGGAGCCCGAAGATGAGGAAGCGGCTGTTGGTAACCGGCGGCAACGGCTTCGTGGCCGGCAGCGTCATCGCCCAAGGGCTAGGGTCCTGGGAGATCCATGCCCTCTCACGCGGGTGTCCGTCCATTGAAAGGCCGAACCTGTTCTGGCATCAGGTCCCTATCACCGATCCACACGCCCTGGGATCCGCTTTCAGCCGAATCAAGCCTGATGCGGTCATTCACGCCGCCGCCATCGCTGACATTGACTATTCGCAAGCCCACCGCGATGAGGCTCGACAGGTCAACGTGGTGGCCACGCGCCATCTGGCGGACCTCTGCCGGAAGACGGACACTCGGCTCGTATTCACGTCGACCGACACCGTGTTCGACGGCCTGCAAGGCGGATACGTCGAGGACGATCCGCCAAGGCCGGTGAACTTCTACGGCGAGACGAAGGCCGAGGCGGAACGAATTATTGCGAAGCCTGACGGCAACGGGGCGATCGCGCGCCTCGCTTTGGTCATGGGCTTGCCCGTCATCGGACAGGGCAACTCGTTCCTCGCTCGAATGATCGCTTCGCTGAAGGAAGGCAGGAAGGTCGGTGTGCCGCCCGAGGAGATTCGCACGCCGATCGACGTCATCACCCTCGGCCGAGCACTGCTGGAACTCGCCGGTAACGACGTTCGAGGAGTCATTCACCTGGCGGGCAATGATGTCCTGAACCGACTGGACATGGTCAAACGCATCGCCATCAAGCTTGGGTATCCGCCGGAACTGATCGTTCCGAGCGACGTCAGCAAGATTCCGAATCGGGCGCCGCGTCCGCGAGACGTGTCGCTGAACAACGCGAAGGCGCGCAACCTCCTCAAGACGCCCATGTTGGGACTGGATGAGGCCGTCCGGCTGATCATGACCTTCAAACACGGCGGCGAATCCGTCTGAGGCGATGTCGCGGCCACATGGATCTGCGGACCACCTGAGCCCGGGTGTCTGTTGCGGATGTCTGCGAGCTGAAAGCCGGGAGCACAAATGAGTTCAATCAAGTTCGATCTCCAGATCAAGTTCGGTACGGAATACGGCCCCGAGGAAGAGAAGGCGATTCTGGACGTGCTGCGCCAGGGGGCCCCAACCAGCGGCGACGCCTGCATCCAATTCGAGAAGGACTTCGCCGCCTACTGCGGTACGCGCCACGCCCGGGCCTGCAGCAACGGCACCGCCGCCCTGTTCCTTTCCATGGTCGCGTTGGACATCAAGCCGGGCGACCGGATACTGACGACACCCCTCACTTGGATTGCCACGGCCGCCGCACCGGTGACGCTTGGAGCGGAAGTCGATTTCGTCGACATCGACCCCGATACGTACAACATGGACCCCGCTGAGTTGGCGAAGAAGATCACGCCGAACACGAAAGCCGTCGTGCCCGTTCACCTCTATGGCCAGTGTTGCGACATGGACCCGATTCTTGCGCTCGGACGCCAACACGGCTTCGCGGTCGTCGAAGATTCCTGCCACACGCTCGGAGGCGAGTACAAGGGGCGCAAGTCCGGCAGCCTCGGCGTGACCGGATGCTTCAGCTTCCACGAACAGAAGAACATGTCGACGCTCGGCGAAGGCGGCATGATCACGACCAACGACCCCGCCCTGTTCGAGCGGATTGCCCTGTACCGTTCGCATTGCACTCGCGTCTACGGCAAGAGCACTAAGTACTGTTCGCTCGATGAGTCGAAGCTCCCCATGGGCAAGCGATTCTGGTACCAGGATTTCGACGATTGCGGCTACAACTTCCGCATGACCGACATCCAGGCGGCCGTGGGCATCATTCAGCTCAAGAGACTCGATGAATTGAACCGACGCCGCATGGCGAACGCCGCCTACCTCACCGATCGATTGGCCGACGTCCCAGGGCTCAAGCTCCCGACCGTCCGGCCCGACTGCAAGCACGTCTTCCACCTGTACCCTGTTGAAATCGATCCCAAGGAATACGGGATGAGTAAGGACGACTTCGTGTATGCGATGCTGCACGAACAAGGTATCAAGGTGGGCACGCATTACATCCCGCTACACTATGCGACGGCTTTCCGGAAACGGGGGTTCAGGCGAGGGCAGTTCCCGGTGACCGAGGCGGTGGCCGAGAGGCTCGTCACGCTGCCGATCAATCCGCGACAGACGCCCGACGCGCTGGACTACCTCGTGGAGAGCGTTCGACACCTCAGCCGCCGAGCTTGAGGGGGGCGCCGCTCCAACGGTTGACGACTCTCGGAGACACACGCATGTGCAAGACACGGCTGGCCTTGTTGGCCTTGATCGCTGCCGCCTTGGGCACGGATCGCCTCAGATCGGAGCCCTTGGACCTTCGCTCGGCCCTGGTGGTCGTGCGAGCGGCGAACCGCAGCCCCGCCGAGACGATGGCGCCCGCTATTCTGATCGACGAGGTAGAACGGCGGACCGGAATCCGCTGGCAGCTTCGCCCGGCGTGGCCGACCGACGCTGAGGTGGTGATCCCGATTACCGTGGCAAACGCCGATGGCACCGGCTCGGCTCTTGGGCCCGGGACCACAGGCACGGATTCGCCGTCCTTGCGACCGGAGGGATACTCCATTCACGTCAGGCGATCCTCGACCGGTCGGCCACGAACGGCCGTTCACGTCATCGGCGCCGACGGTCGCGGAGCGATGTTCGGCGTTGGCCGCCTGCTCAGGTTGCTGTCGATGAAACGAGGCGCCGTCAGCCTGGACAGTGAGGTGAACGTCGCCACGTCGCCCGCCTACCCCATCCGAGGGCATCAACTGGGTTATCGACCGACGGCCAACTCCTACGATGCGTGGAGCCCGGAACAGTATGAGCAATACATTCGTGAGCTGATCGTCTTTGGGACCAACTGCATCGAGAACACCTTCTTCCAGGATGCGGACAGAAGCGCGGTCATGCCGTTATCCCGCTCGGAGATGAACCGCAGGCTCAGCGAGATCTGCAACCGGTACGACATCGACTATTGGGTGTGGGCCCCGGCGGGGTTCTCACTGGCGGATCCGGCGAGGCGAAAGGACGCGATCGAGAGGCACGAAACGTTCTACCGGTCGTGCGTGCGGTTGGATGGGGTGTTCGTTCCCGGAGGCGATCCCGGCAACAACCCGCCGGAACTTCTGCTGCCGTTCCTGAAAGACCTCGCGGCGATCCTCGTCAAGCACCATCCCCAGGCCGGCGTCTGGGTTTCCCTCCAAGGGTTCGACAAGAAGAAGACGGACTCTTTCTTTGAGCACGTTCGGAGGGAAAAGCCCCCCTGGCTGAGGGGGGTCGTCTCCGGTCCGTCCAGTCCCTCCATGACGGAGACGCGGGTCCGCCTTCCCCGGCCGTACAAACATCGTTGGTATCCCGACATCACGCACACGATCCGGTGCCAGTACTCGGTAGACAAATGGGATCCCGCGTTTGCCTTGACGTTGGGCCGCGAGTGCACCTGTCCGCGTCCTCAGGCCTTCGCCGCCATCTTTCGGCAATTCGCCCGGTGCACCGACGGCTTCTTGAGCTACTCCGATGGCGTTCACGACGACGTCAACAAGATCGTTTGGAGTCTCCTGGCTTGGGATCCCGAATCCGATATCCGGCAGATTCTCCGGGAGTATGGCCGGCTGTTCTTCGGACCGGACGTGGCCGACGCGGCCGCCGACGCCATCTTGGGCTTGGAATGCAATTGGACCGGCAGTCTCGCAGAGAACGGGTCGGTCTATGGCGTCCTCGCCGCCTGGCAGGACATGGAGAAGCGGCATCCGAGCCTTCTCGACCATTGGCGATTCCCAATGCACCTGATGCGGGCGTACTATGACGCCTACACCCGTGCCCGCCTCATCTATGAGACGGACCTCGAAAGGGAGGCGATCGGCGTGCTCTCCAGTGCCGACCGCATCGGATCGGCGCTGGCGATAGATAATGCCCTAGCGATCCTGAGGCGGGCGGAGACCCACCCATGCCGCCGTGATTGGCACGATCGGATCGACCAACTGGCCACGCTGCTTTTCAAGTCCATCGGCCTGCAGACGAGCGTCAAGCGGTTTCACGCCAGCGGCGCAGAACGGGGCGCCGTGATGGATTTCATCGACCGTCCTCTCAATAACCGCTGGTGGATCGAAGATGAGTTTGCCAAGATTCGGCAGCTCACCGATGAGCAAGCCCGGCGCCATCGACTTGAACGTATTCGAACGTGGGAGACTCCGGGTCCGGGCAGCTTCTACGACGACATCGGCCACATCGGCAAGATGCCGCATGTCGTCTGGGGTGAGGGGATCAATACGGACCCCGAATTGGTCCGTCACGACACCCCGGATCACGCGTGGTGGGACGACGGTAAGAGCCGCACGCGTTTGTCTTGGCAGCACTATATGCGGTGGCCGGTGGCCCTGTGGTACGAGGCCCTGGACCCGACTGCACGTTACGTCGTCCGGCTTACCGGAAATCGCGACGCCCATCCGCGAGCGGATGGGGTTCCCTTGGAACCGACGCTGTACTCGCAGAGGATCGGTGAGTTCAAGGAGTTTCCCGTGCCCGCGGAATTGGTGGCGGACGGCGCGCTCAAACTGACATTCGACTCCATCGACGAGGAACACCTCAACTGGCGGCAACAATCCAACGTGGCGGAGGTCTGGCTGCTCAAGAAATGAAGACCGCCGGAACGCGAACCGTCGCCCCTTCCGGTTCACTACCTCAGAGGCGTCGAGTCCTGTTTCCAGATGGTCAGGTTCGTCAGGTCGCGTTGGTGCCCCGGAAGAAGTGTGCCGATTCCGTATCCGACGACAAACATCACCAGATGGCCGAACATGCCCGTGTAGTACAAGTCAAAGGGAACACTGAGAAAGCCCGGCAGCCAATGCTTCGGGATGATCGTCCAGACCACGAAGGTGTTCGCCGCGATCAAACCAATCCATACGGCGCGGGCATCGCCCTTGTTGGTCAGAAAGCCCAACATAAACATACCGAAGAAGCCGCCGCTCAACAGCGACGTCATGATCGAGGCGGTATCCTGAAGCGTCTTGGTTTGCGCCCGGTTTAGGATCAGCGCTCCAACGATCATGAGGATGCAGGCCGTCCCCGACGAGACATAGGCCGCTCGCAAGTAGTGCCGATCGTCGCGCCCCTTAACGAGCAGCGCCCGGTAGATATCCTGAATACTGACCATGGTCGTGGAGTTGATCGCCGCGCTGAGCGTTGACAGGGCGGCGGACAGGGCCGCCGCGATGACGAGTCCGGTGATTCCAATCGGCAGATGCTTGACGATGAAGTACGGCAAGATTTCCTCGGCCTTTCGATTCCCCAACCCCTTGAGGATGTCGGTCGCGATCGGACTGGGATACTCCTTGAAGAACACATAGAGTGAAGTGCCCAGAAACATGAATGAGCCCCAGATCGTCAGGCTCGTGATCGCACAAATCCACATCGCTCTCCTGGCATCCCTGACGGTTTTGGAGGCCCCGTAGCGCTGGATCACGGTCTGGCTGCCCGCGTACTCCCACAGCCAGTTGGTCAATCCGAAGAGCATGAGCATGACCACGGTCTTCTGGCTGATCGAGAATCCCCACGGCGAAGGCGTCCACTGGCCGTTCACCAGGTCGGCCGCCGTGAACTTGCCGTCGGCCATGCCAACCTGGATGATCTGGACCAGCCCGCCGGGCAGCTTCCAGATCACCGTGACGATGCAAAGAATGCCGCCCAGCAGAAGCACCGTCGTCTGAATCAGCGTCGTCCATACGACCGAATGAAGCCCCCCGAGAACCGTAACCAGCGCCACCCCGCCGCCGCCGATCAGAATGGAGTCCACCGGCTTGAGTCCCGTGGTTTGCTGAATCAGGATGGAGAGGAGGTACAGGATCATGGCGTTTCGCGTCAGTTGGCCCAGGATGAAACACACCGATCCGTAAACCCGGATGGACGGTCCGAAACGCATGTCCAGGTACTGATAGGCGGACGTAATGCCTCCGCGACGGTAGAACGGCAGGAAGACCCGAGAGGCAATGAAGATGCCCAGCGGGAACGTCAGGCAAGGCATGAATCGGAGATACGCGGTCTTGTAGGCATCCGCCGGGTACGCCATGAACGTGATGCAACTGATTGTCGCCCCCACCATGCTGATGCCGACCATCAGGCCGCTAAACCCCCGGCCGCCGAGGAAGTAGTTGTCCGTGTTGATCGACCGCCGCGATGCGTAGACCCCTACGCATACCACGAATGCGAAGTACCCCGCCAGGGTCACGAAATCAAACAGGCTCAGGTTCATGTGATATGCTTCCCCATCGCCGGGCCCGACCCCAGGGCCGCCACGACCTCGACATCCACCCCAGACCCCGCTCGGGAAAGGCATGCCCGCCTCGACCGGGTGGCCTGATCGGAACGGGAGTGGGTATCATAGCGGGGTATCGTGCACGGAAGAAACCCACGAGATGACATCATAACGAACTATCGCCAACCGATCGTGTCCGGGCGACATCACTCCGAGCGCTCGCATCGCCTTCGCCACGTGTTGGCAGTCCTCACGGCCTCCGCCGCGCCGTTCTCCCTTCTCAACCGTTTCACGTTCCACCCTGACGAAAGCGTCGTCCTGCTCATGCCTTGCGACGCCCGATAACGATCCCTCGCTCTAATCGGCTTCTCTATTGCCCACATGGCCTAACCTGCCAGGGGTCACCGTGTCTGAGGTGTGGTTGATGGGTAAAGCGCACCGTGAATCGACCGCACGGTACTGCAATGCGAAGGGGAAGGAAAAATGCACAAGGTCAGCATAATGGCGTTCGTCGTGATGATCGGTTCGATCCTCTACTTCGTCATCGATTTGGAATCGGTTCTCGGCGGTGTGTGGATGCTCAGCCGCTATGCGTGGTGACGGCGGGCGAGCGTTGAGCCCTTGTCATGCCGGAATCTGCCGACTACGATCCCACGGTGTCGTTGCGACAACCTGGGAGTCATCCATGGAAGCGGTTACAGCCTATTTCAAGGAGGATCGTCTGGCCCAACTCCTCGGCGTTCAGTTGGTCGAGGTCGGCAAGGGACGAGCCAAGACTCGCCTGGTTCTGCAGGACAACCACATGAACGCGGCGCATATGGCACACGGAGGGGCGATCTTCACGCTGGCCGCATGTGCCTTCTTTGCCGCGGCCAACTCGCACGGCACGTTGGCGCTCGGAATCAATGCCAGTGTCACCTTTCTGAAGGCGGTCCGCGGCGGCGAATTGATCGCCGAGGCGGTTGAGAACTCGGTGAATCCTCGGTTGGGTTCGTACACCGTAACCGTTCATACCGCGGAAGGCGAGTTGATCGCCACGTTTCAGGGCCTGGCGTATCGCCGGCCCGAGAGGCAAGTCGGCCGTCGCGCATGATCGTTTACCTTTCCCGCGGGGTCCTTGACGGTAGGGTACGGCTGTTCCCCCCTTGTCGCCCGGTACCCCTTGGACTACAACGTCATGGGAACGGCGGTACGCAGCCCGCCGAATCGAGGAACCACGCATGCGTCATCTGAAGGAGTTTTTCAAGGCCGATCGACTTGCCGCGTACCTTGGAATCGAGCTGCTGGAGGCCGGAAACGGACGGGCCAAGACCCGCCTCGAAATCAAGGATCATCATCTGAACGCCATGAACGCCGTCCACGGCGCGACCATCTTCGCGCTGGCCGATTTCGCCTTTGCCGCGGCCTGCAATTCCCACGGCACCGCGGCGGTGGCCATCAACGTCAGCATCACGTTCATCAAGGCGGCACGGGGCGGCGTGTTGACGGCGGAGGCGGTCGAGGAGTCCGCCAACCCCAAACTCGGATCATACAGGATCAGCATCACCAACGAACAGGGCGAGCTGATTGCCACGTTCCAGGGGCTGGCGTACCGAAAGAAAGACACGTTGCCTTTGCCGCCCCCGTAGGATGCTCCCCCTGTCGAAGCCCCCGTGGCCGGCAAGGACTCTGTGTGTGTGCGAACGACTACGTCGGCCGGACCTTGGGCGGATTGATCAACTTCTGCATTTCCGGCTGGTTCATGTTCTCTTTCGTGACGACGGCCGCGCCGGTATCGATGCGCTTGGGCACCTCTTTACCCGCCCTGGAATCCACGATACTCTTCACGCCTTCGTATCCCATCTTGTAGGGGTTCTGCACGACCAGGCCATGGATGAATCCGGCTTGCATTCCGGCGATCAGATCGGGCGACGTATCGAACCCGACGAACTTGATCTTCCCCGCCAACTGGCGACCCTTGAGGGCCTCGAGGATGCCGGCCGCACTTGACTCATTCGATCCAAAAAGACCATCCAACGTGCCCTGCGCCCTGGTCAGGATGTCCTCCGCGGCGTTCACCGACTTCTCTCGCAACGAGTAGCCCCACTTCTCATCGACGAGTTCCATCTCGGGGAACTCCTTCTTGAGCGTGTCGCGGAACCCGGCCTCCCGTTCCATCGTGCTCGCCCCGCCGGGCTGGCACTTGACCATTCCGACCTTGCCCTTCTTGCCCAACAGTTCGGCCATCCTTCTTGCGGCCAGAACGCCGCCCTTGTAGTTGTCCGTGGCCGCGAAGGTAACGTAGTTGGACGGGTCGCACTTGATGCCCGAGTCGAAGATGGAGATGGGGATGCCCTTCGCGTGGCATTTCTTGACGACATCCGCCAGCGCCTCATCGTGGGTCGGCGCCAATACAACGCCGTCCACCCGCTGTGTAATCATGTCCTCGACGATATTGATCTGATCGGCGAACCTGCCCTCGTCCGTCGGGCCCTTCCAGATGATGTCGACACCGAACTCGTCCGCCGCCGCCTTGGCTCCGGCATGCACCGAGGTCCAAAAATCATGCGTCGTGCCTTTGGGTATCACGGCGATCTTCGGCCGACCTTCCGGGGTGGGTCCGCCGCTCGACGTCGACTGTCGGCATCCCGCAATCACCAGGAAGCAGGCAAGCGATCCGATCAGACACCGATATGACATGGGTGCATCTCCTTAGATACTTGGCCTCAAAGATTGCCCACGGCGCAAGACGCGCCTCCGCGAGCTTACATCCCGAGTTCCTTGCCGCGGCGCACGGCGGCCAGAACGGCTTGCTTGATCGCCTCATGAACGCCGGCCCATTTCATCGAGGCGATTGCCGCCTCGGTCGTCCCGCCGGGACTGGTCACCTGTCGCCGGAGTTCCGAGGGGTCGGTATCCGTCTCCACCAGCATTCTCGCCGCCCCCAGGCAGGTGTACTTGGCCAGGGTGAGCGCCTGATCCCTGTCCAGCCCCGCAGCCATGCCGCCCGCGACGATCGCCTCCGTAAAGTAGTAAAAGTATGCCGGTCCGCTGCCCGCCAATGCGGTCACGGCGTGCATCAGGTCCTCGTTCTCGATGACCAGGGAACGTCCGCCCGCGTCCAGCACCCGTTGTGCCAGCGCAACATCCGCATCCGTCGCATGACCGCCGCGGCAGATGCCCGCCATGCCCGCGCCTATTCGGATGGGAAGGTTGGGCATCACGCGAACGATGCTCAGGGTCGCGTGTCCGAGGGCCTTTGCCAATGAGCCTGTCGACCACCCGGCCATGATGCTCACGATCAGTTGGTCTTCGGCAATGTGGGTTCCGAGCTCGGCGGCAATATCGCCGAACGTCTGGGGTTTGATGGCCAGAATGACCGTTTCGGACCTCTTGGCGACCGTGCCGTTGTCCTCCGTAACGGTCACACCGTATTTCTTGGACAGCAGGTCCCTACGTTCCGCGGATATGTCCGAGACGATGATCTTACCGGGGGGACAGACGCCGGCCCTGATCACGCCGGCGATCATTCCCTCCGCCATATGTCCTCCACCGATGAAGCCCAACGAGTACGATCTGACCATTCCGTGCTCCTCTGTGAGTATTCAGGTCCGTATTGTATCCGCCGGAGCCCTTCAGGCCATGCCTCATCCGATCGAGGGTCACCATTCACCCTTCTTGCCGTACCGGCCGGAGGCAGCCTTTCGAAATGCCGCCTCGGCTTCATCCAGTCTGTTCAGGACCTCCTGCATGGGCAGCCCCGCCGAGGTTCGAGCGGCGGATATCACGGTATTGCATTCGTTCGCATCCATGAAGCGAGAGGCATCGAGAAGCGCCTGTTCGTCCTCCATCGGGATCGCTAGGAAGCCATGCTGATCCGCGTGAATGAGCTGACCCGGCTGAATCTTCGTCCCGAAGACCTCCACGGGGCATCCCCAGCGGACAGGCCACGCATGGGCATGACCCACACACAAACGCCGTGCGAGTGCCTTGAAGCCCGCGTTACACATCTCGCCGCAGTCGCGGATTGCGCCGTCAACGATCGTCCCCACGCATCCCAGGGCCCGATGGACGTTGGCGTTGACCTCACCCCAGAAGGAGCCAATGACTTCCGGCTTGTCCAGATCTTGAACGACGGCGATCTTCGGTCCGGGCTGGGCGGCGACGTATCGTCGATAGTCGGCCCACGCGTTGGGCCTGGCCGCCTTGTGGCTCCGGCTGCTGGGTTCGATGACCACGGTGACGGCATAGCCGACCATCGGCCCCATTTGCGGCATGAAATCCTGCGCCTCTTCGCGGTTGCAGACCCGAGCGGCCGAGTCCTGCCGACTGACTTGCTCCCAACCGTTGTACACCGTGGGGGTGCTCAGTCGTTTCAGTTGCAGCAATTCACCCTGCGACAGGAGTTGTCTGCGGACCGGTCCGTCCCTCATTATCGTCTCCTTAATGGCCGCGGTTCCGACGGACTCAGAAACGGCCCGGCAACATACCGAAAGCGGCTCCCGCTTCCCTCAGCCCCTTCCCAGGGCCTTATACATCGCCTCGACGTTGGCCGGAGGCACATCGGCCAGGATGTTGTGGACCTGTGTGAACACGTATCCGCCTCCGGGGGCCCAAATGTCGACAGTACGGCGGACGTGATCGTAAACCTGTTGCGGGGTCGCCCGAGGGAGAATCTTCTGCGTATCACACCCGCCGCCCCAGAAGGCGAGATCTTTTCCAAACTCGCGTTTCAGCTCCTCCGGTTTCATTCCCGCGGCGGAGATCTGCACGGGATTGATCACGTCCACGCCGGCCTCGATCAGATCCGGCAAGATGGGGCGAAGAGAGCCGCACGAGTGCAGAAAGACCTTCATCTGGGAGTGCTTCTTGATGTGCTGGAAAAGGACCTTGTGGCGAGGCTTGAAGACCTCCCGATAGATCTGCGGCGAGAAGAACGGGCCCGACTCGGTACCCAGGTCGTCCCCCATCTGGATGAGCTGCACGTACCGGCCCACCGCCCCGATCACCTTGTCGAGGTTCGCCAGGTGGATCTCCACCAGCCTGTCCAACAGCCGCTCGACACCCGCTCGATCCTCGATCAGATCGACGAGGGCGTTGTCGATCCGCCGCAGAAAGGTCAGCCACTCGAACAGATTGCCTCCGAACCCAATCATCAAGGCGCGATCCGTCGTCTCGTATAGATGCCGGCAGTGGTCGCTCATTCGCCGGAGGTTTTCATGGGACAGGCCACCGGCGAACATCGGCGTCGGAATGCCCGCCCACATCACCAGCGGCATGAGCGACTCCAATCCATTCGGCGGGATGGTCAACGAGTCCATCGGCCAGCACGTCTGCGTCACGTAGCAGCACCCCGGTGGCATTTCCGCGATCACCTTGCCCTCGGCATAGACGCGCCAGAACCCGTCCTCGCGGCGAGGCTGAAACCAATCGGGCACCTGACCCGGCGACCCATCCGGGAGCGTCCAATCCCGCCAACACGCCGGAAACTGCCAACCGGCGTCGAGCGCATCCGCTCCAATTCGATCCAGCAGGCCTTGCTCGGGTTCCGCCAATTGTTGCACGAGGTCGTACACTCGCGTATGCCCTCCTCGTATCCCAAGGTGGGCCTTCAATCGGTTGTAGGCAATCGCTTGAATCCCCGTGGACCGCATCGCCCCGAGATCAACGGGAACTCGATCCGGTTCCTTGTAACTGAGCGCCGTCATGATCCGATCGCGCGAGGTCATATCCGAATCCTCCGACTCACGGGCCGGCTCGAATTATCGGGAAGCCGTCCTCAGCGTCAAGGCGGACCTGCTGTTGAGCGGGGCTTTTCCTGCCCCCGAGTCCCTGGGTCCTGAGACGGGTCTCCGCTCTTGCTATTCAGACGTCACTTCGCGGCGGGGATTGTGCCGGGCAGAGATGTCGGTTGTTCTTGCCGGCCCATGATGTCCTCGATCGTCTCCTCGGGCTCCTCAATGAGTTCGTAGCTCCCCGGATAGTGACTCAGGATTCGTCGCAGAAGCATCCCCTCCATTTCGGGATCGCGACCCACGCGTACCCAGTGGGCGGCCTCGCCTCGGCCGGGCAGGTCGCCCTGCTCGCTGGGCATCTTGGCGTCGAACATGGCCAGGGCTCCGGACGGCGTCGTCACCTGTCGCTCGGGCACGCTGTAGCGGAACACGTCCACTCTGACAATCACGCGATAGCGCCCCGGTTCAGGCCGGCGGCGGATCTTGATTACGGCCTGGCGCTGTATCGTGTGCAGGCTTGCCTCCGTCATCTGGTAAAGCCCGATGGCGTCGTCCCGCCAGAATTCAAACCATTGCCGACTGGTAATCGGCAGGGTGGTGATGACGCCCTCTCGGCGGTCTTGGCGGTCCGGCCTGAAATCGTAGCGCTGAAGCACACGGAGAACCGTATCCCACATCGCCTCAAAGTCCGTCTCCTCACTGGTGATCACATCGGCTTGGACGGGTCCGTACTCCGCCGGGGGGTCGAAGCACCCGCCCGACAGCATGGCCGCTAAGCCAAGGAAGACGACGGCCGACGAAATCATATCTTGCGCATACCGACCTAACGGCGTGGCTCTGAGCACAGGTGACTCCGATTGAGTGACACGCGAGGCGGCGTCGGGCCCCTCGTGTGGACTCCACAGTAGCATACCCAGGTCGCTCGATACAAGTTGGGCGCGGCCGTGGGGCGTGACGGTCGGCACGGCCCCGCAACGTCTCCTCCCGCCGTCGACGGCCGTTCCAAGTCGACTACGCGCACGCGGCGAGTCCGCGTATGATGGTCGTCTTTCTGGCGCCCAGAGCGAGGGAACGCGAAACATGTCTCTGTTCTGCATGCCTTTGTATTGTTTGGTTGTCGGTGTCGCCGCACAGGAGGGCTCGACAGCGCTTTCCGAGCGAACCGACGATCTGGAGCCGCCGGCCCTGGTCAAACGCTACATGCATTGGGGCTATTGGTATCACCACTACCGGCATCGCGCGGGGGCCTACTTCAAGGGACCCAACGTCGAGCAGACCTTCTACGATTTTCTTGTCAGGCTTCCCCTTCTGAAGTCCTCGTTGAGGCCGACGGATCGACCGCCCATGGTGATCCAGTTGCACGCCAAGGGCGGCGACTATCAGCGACACGAGCGAGGTTGGCCGGATCATGTCGTTTTGAATCCGGACGACAACACCGCGAAAATTGGGCATTCCGGGTGGTTCGGCTACCACGAGTTGGCCCCGGCGCAGCCAAGACACGATACGCCGGTTGTTCCCTACACACACCGACGGCTTTTGTACTACATCCGGTTCGCCATCCAGACGTTCAACGTCGACCCAAACCGGATATGGATCACGGGCGGGTCCATGGGAGGAGGCGGCGCTCTCCTGTTTGCCCTGCATCATCCCGAGTGGGTTGCCGGAGCGACCGTCAGCAAGCCGCCGATCGATCTGCGCATACTCCCCCTGCTTCGGCAAACCGCCGAACAGAGTCTGGGACCCGTGGATTGGCAACTGAAGGTCGCCGGCACGGACGTCAATGCGTGGCACTACACCAGCGGCACGTGGCTCTTGAGCCGACAACCCGCCTGCAGGGCGTGGCTGGAAATCCACCACGGGCGTCGCGATCAGGTGATACCTTTCGAACAGTATTACACGTCGGTGACCCCCCCGGGACAGAGCTTCCTGCAGATGCTCGAACAGGGTGCGGCCCCGGGGCTTTTTGCCTGGGACATGAGTACGCACGAGCGCCCCGATCCCCTCGGAAGCTGGCAGCCGAACTTCCGCCCCTTGTCGGCCGGCCTGATCCGTGTGAATCGCCCGATTCTGGTCTTCGGTAATCCGTCGAACGGCCACTGGGGCGCCTGCGGACCGACCGGAGAATGGGAGTCGAACCGACGGCCCGAGCGCGATCCCCGCGGCATGATCAACGCCTTTTGCCGGTGGGACGGCGATACCCTGATCGACCGTCCGGATCGATTCGAGGTCCGGATCTGGGCGGACGACCAAGTCGACATGACGCGCCGCTCGCCCGTCGAAGGCATCTACCGCGTCTCGCCTCGCGGCACGCAGTCGTTTCCGATTCCACCGCGCTGCTCGTTCCGTTACGAGATCGCCCCCGACGGGCCCAGGGGCCACGTCACCAGTACGGACGCCGGACTCCTCGTCATCGATGGTGTCCCCCTGCCATGGGGCCGCGCGAACGCCGCCACGCTTCGGATTCAACACAATATGACGACACCCGTTGTCGGCATCACCTCTCCCACTCACCCTACGATAACGCCCCGAGCGCCGACAACCGCAGTCATCCGCTGGACCGTCGCCAACAGTACCGCCGAAGATCCCCTGCCGGTGGACCGGTATCGCTGTTGGATCGCTCATCACCCGCATGCCGACGCCCCCTCCGATTGCGACACACCCCGGTCGGAGCGGGTGTTTGAGTCGCTCAAACCAGGATGTTACCATGTGATGGCACAGGCCCGACTGGTGACCGGGCAGTGGGGTCCGATTACGTCGCGGGAGATCAACATCGATCCGGCCTCGCCGGTTCGGTAGCGGATCGGGCTCTGGATCGGTGTCGGTTCGGGTCACGGACCGGACGGATTGCTTATGGCCGACGAACACATTGAGGATATGCAACCCCACGACCGCCGGCGGTTCTTCCGCGCAGGGGTTCTTCGAGCGCTCCGCCCGGTCTCCGACTATGTCGAGCGTCGCCTTCCGCCACCGCGGATCCGTACCGTCATTCGTCCCCCGGGGGCCAGGCCCGAAGACAGCTTCCTGGAACTATGCAATCGATGCGGCAATTGCGCCGATGCTTGCCCGGCGAAGGCCATTCAGCGGTACCAGGGCAGCGACCCGGATATGAGCGGCACGCCGTACATCGATCCCGATCTTGCACCGTGTATCCTCTGCGAGGCCCAAGCCTGCATGAAGGCCTGTACGAGCGGCGCCCTGCAGGTCATTCCTCGAGAGCGGTTCCACATGGGCTACGCCCGAATCGTCAACGTGACGAGCTGCCTGCTCTGGCAGAGTCAGCCCTGCGGCATCTGCATCGAGAAGTGCCCCATGGGCGACAAGGCGATTCGTCTATCCACTCCCCAACTCGTCGAAATCGTTACAGCCGGTTGCGTCGGCTGCGGAGTCTGCCAACACCATTGCCCCGGTGTTCCCAAGACGATTCTCGTCACGGCACATCCGTGAGGCCGGCGCGGGCGTCGAGCCACCAGCCGTTCGTCCCGACGTTTGCACACCACCCTTGTGAATCCGGCGGGAAAGGAGTACATTCTTGCCGGTTCGAACTCCGCAGACGTGTGGAATGTGCGTTTGATGCTTGCCCGTGGACGGATTCGACAGAAGGGCCTTGAGTGCCCGAAGCATTCGTGTTCAGGGAAGAACGCTGCATGTCCGAATCATTCGCTCCGTTTCCCAGGCCGCTCCCAATGTCGCTTCCGTAGTACCGGCGGGTCGTGATCCCCGCATGGGGTGAGCTTCTGGGTAAAACGTGGAGGCAAGATGATGGGGATCCGGGAACGGCAGACGGTTCGCCTCTGCGGCATCGATCCGAGCCTGCATCAGACGGGCTACGGCATCATCCGTGTCGGCCTTGACGGACGGCACGCCACGCTGATCGAAGCAGGAGTCATCCGCACCGAATCCGGTCGGACCCTGTCCGAGCGGCTGACCGAACTGGGCGACGCCGTCGACGAGATCTTGGCGGAATATCATCCCGACCTGGTCGGTTTGGAGCAGCTCTACAGCCATTATAAGCACCCGAGAACTGCGATCCTCATGGGGCACGCAAGGGGCGTGCTGATGCTGGCCGCCGCCCGCGCCGGCATCCGGATCCTGAGCCTTTCTCCCACGAGGGTCAAACGATCGCTGACGGGGAACGGACGAGCCGGCAAGGCGCAGATGCAGCGGGCGATCATGGCCGCCCTCAACCTGCCCTCGCCGCCGGATCCGCCCGATGTGGCCGACGCGTTGGCTATCGCCCTCTGCGCGGGGACCTGCTACAGTGCCCTGGCGCCTGTGAAGGCCTTGGGGGTGCCGGCCGCCCACCAGGAGGTCGACCGACTGTGATCGTCCGCATCACCGGCATTCTGACGGACGTTTTGGAAGACGCGGTGATCATCGACCGTGAGGGGCTAGGCTACGAGGTCCTCGTGCCCGGCCACGCGCTCGCTCAGCTCGCAGCGATTCGCGGCCAGCAAGTGACGCTGTATACGCAGGAGTACTACGAAGGGGCCGCTGTCGGCGGCAACCTGACGCCGCGGCTCATCGGCTTTCTGCACGAGGAGGACCGCGCCTTCTTCCGAAGATTCATTACCGTCAAGGGAGTCGGCATTCGCAGTGCCCTAAAGGCCTTGGTCGAGCCGGCGGGACGCATCGCCGCCGCAATAGAGGCCGGCGATGCCAAGTCGCTTACCCGCTTGCCCGGTATCGGTAAACGAACCGCCGACCAGATCATCGCCGAACTGAAAGGGAAGGTCGATGCGTTTGCCCTCGCAGCCGCGGCCGACCGTCCTCCGGCGAAGACCGACTGGACTTCCGTTCAGCGCGTGGCCATCGAGATTCTGGTGGCATGGGGCGAACGCCGCGCGGACGCCGAACAGTGGCTTCAGCGTGCGGTGCAGTTGCATCCCGAGATCACCGAGCCCGACGAATGGGTGCGTGCGGCGTATCGAATCAAGGCGGGGAGTGAGGGCTGACGCACCGCTATACCGGCATGCGGTATCGATAGGTGAACGTTCACGAACATGGCCAGAGAGCGTGTCATCTCGGCGGAATCCAACGGTCCGGAGGAAGAGCGCGTCAATCTCGCACTCCGACCCGAGCGGCTGTCCGATTGCGTCGGCCAGCGACCGCTGGTCGATCAGCTCAAGATCGCCCTCCAGGCGGCCCGAAAACGCAAGGAGCCGTTGGAGCACATCCTCTTGGACGGACCGCCCGGCTTGGGCAAGACGACTCTGGCTCATGTTATCGCGCGCGAAATGAACGTTGGGATTCGGATTACCAGCGGCCCCGCCGTCGTGAAGCAAGGCGATCTGATGACGCTGCTGACGAACATGGAGGAGGGCGAGATCCTCTTCATCGACGAAGTCCATCGACTCGCGAGCGTGGTCGAGGAGTTCCTGTATCCGGCGATGGAGGACTTTCGCGTTGATTACACCGTCGAAGGCGGTCTCGGGGGTCGCACAATCAACTTCGCCTTGAAGCGGTTCACGCTGATCGGCGCCACGACCCGCGCCGGGATGCTCACCGCCGCGCTCAGGGATCGGTTCGGAATCCGCTATCACCTCACCTTCTACACGCCCGAGGAACTGACGCAGATACTGCGTCGTTCAGCCAGACTGCTCAATCTGGATTGTCAGGCCGGTGCCCTGGAAGCGCTTGCCGCCCGAAGCCGCGGCACCCCCCGAATCGCCAACCGATTGCTCCGTCGGGCCCGCGACTACGCTCAAGTTCGTGGTGACGGACGGTTGACGGATGAGGTGGTTGCCCGGGCCCTGGAGATTCAGCAGGTGGATCACCTCGGTCTCGATGAGCTCGATCGGTCATACCTGCAGACGCTGGCAAAGGCGTACCAAGGCGGACCGGCCGGTGTCGAGGCTATCGCGGCCAGCATGGGCCAGGAACGGGATACGCTTGAGGACGTAGTGGAACCGTATCTCCTCCAGATCGGATTCGTTATCAGGACGCGCCAGGGCCGGCAACTTACGACGGAAGGATACGGCCATCTGGGCATGAAGCCCCCCGCCGCATCTACCCGACCCCGCACCGACCCCCCGGCACCGACGCTGTTCTGAACGGTAGGCGGCAGTCCGACTCAACGCTGCTACCGACATGGTGTTGACATGGCCGGCGGCTTCACATACGGTACGGGTGTGTCTAGGAACGACCTTTCGATTTCAGAATCCACGTTGGGAGACATACATCGGTCCGCTGAGGATGCCGTCGCCGCATCTCACAACACCCCCATTGGCCAAACGGAGCACCCTCTAGGCCGACTGATCGCGATGAGCGACGAGCGATCCAACGTCGCGAGACTCACCGCAGTGGTCGTCCTTGTGGGGTCCCTTGCGATCCTCGCCGTCGCATGGTGGACCAAGCCCGACCCCAGCGGTTACGGCACGCACCAGCGCCTGGGACTTCCGCCCTGTGGGTTTCTGTACACGACCGGATTGCCGTGTCCGACCTGCGGCATGACGACGGCTTTCGCTTACGCGGTTCGGGGCCACCTTCTTCAAGCGGTGGTCGCGCAGCCCGCCGGCGCCGCGCTGGCGGGACTCACGTTCGTCCTGGCCGGCGTGGCAGGCGTGGTCCTGGTGACCGGACGGCGCATCGAGATCAACTGGTACCGGATCAACCCCATGTACGTGCTAGTCACGGCCATTGTGCTCTTCGTGGGGAGCTGGGCTCTCAAAATCGTGATGGTGTTGTACCATCACAACGGGCTGGTACGAAGCGGATAGCATGAGCGGGCTTCATGCCCGGGATTGGGAGGAGGCCACGGATGGCAAGGGCGTGTCTCGTTCGGACGGTGGTATTGCTGGCGGCTGTTGTGGTTGTTCCGGGCTGCAACATCATCAGCGTACCGTTTGTGTTGTTCTCACCGGACCCCACCAAGAAAGTGGCCGCGGAGTTTGCCCAGATCAAGGGCAAACGCGTGTGCATCCTCGTGTGGGCGGAACAGGCAACGCTCTACGAATACCCCCGGGTTCAGCTTGAGTCGGCCGATCACATCCGCTACTTCCTGAAGGAGAAATTCGGCAAGGACGTCGACATTGTTTCGCCCACGGAAGTCGATCGCTACATGCAGAGCCATCCGGACTGGGCCACCGAGCACCCCGCCCGTCTGGGCCGGCATTTCAAGGCCGATCTTGTCATGATGGTCGAACTCATGGAGTTCAGCACGCGTGAACCGGGCAGTCCGGGGCTGTTTCGGGGTCGTGTCCGTGCTCGGGTCACCATGTATGAACTCACCAAGGGTGAAGACCAGCCGCGCGGAATTGCCTTGAAGCCCGCGGAAGTCGCTTATCCCCCGGACAAGCCCGTTGGCGTGCTAAGGGCCGACGATCGAACCATACGAGCGGAAACGTACAAGGAGTTCGGCAGGATCGTTGCCGAGAAGTTCTACGACCATGAGGTGAAGCTCTAGCATGGGTCCCATGGCGAAGACGGCTCTGAGGCTTCTCTCTGTCTTCCTCCCGTTGTCGTCGGCGGGCTGCGGCGGAACCGCGGGCGCTTGGCTGTACTGGTTTGGCCACGTCCCGGAGGAGAAGGTCAAGGCCGAATTCAAGCTGACCAAGGAAAAGCTGGCCATCTTGATCGACGACGATCGAGGGGGGCTGCTCGACCCGACTCTCCCTTCCATGCTTACCGAGGACCTCAGCAAGGAATTTGTGGAACACAACGTCAACCAATTTGTCATTCCCGCTCGCGAGGTAACGCAGCTTCGGAGAAAGGACTCTCAGTTCGACAAGCGAGGGATTCGCGAGATCGGCCTGCGGCTTGACGCAACACAGGTTCTCCACATCAATGTCCGCAAGTTCCTGCTTCATGACGACGTCGTGGAACCGGCTTACAAAGGGAGGTTCGTCGCAGCCGTCAAAGTCATCGACGTCAACGCGAAGACGCCCGAGGACGTTCGCCTCTGGCCCAATACCTCCGAGGGCAAGGTCCTGGAGGTAACGACTGAGATCGCCACGCCCAAGGACCCCGGATACAAGGAGCAACTGACGCGCCGACTCTGCGAGGAAATGGCCGACAAGATCGCCAAGCTATTCTACGATCACAAGGTGCCCAAGCCGCTCTGAGACAACATCCCGTCATGAACGCCACACCACGCCACACACACACGCTCCGAGATCGCTTGAGACTTCCGGTCGACCAGCCGGTGCTCCTCACCCCCGGACCGCCTTCGCGAGAACAAGGTCAGTACTACGCCGTATGGGCCGCCGCCCTCCTCCAACAGTTCTATCCGTCGATCCGGCTCATCCTCCCCGGCGAGTCGGCCGAGCGGCGACGCCTCGAACGATTCGCGCGCAGCTTTCGCCTGCCGGAGATCCTCGTCTGCCCCGGCGATTCCTGGACCTTCGATCAGTTCGTTTCGGTCGCCGACGTCTTTGTTGCTTCACTCACAGTCGATACGGCGATGGACGGCCTTCTGTGTGCCATGGTGAGCGGACTACCCGTCGTCGGAAGCGACGTACCTTCGTTGCGACGTCGAATCGCCGACGAGGAGACCGGCTTGCTCGTTCCGCCCCGCAAGCCGACACACCTGGCGGGTGCGATTCTCCGCATCTATGAGGACCTGGCTCTCCGAAGTCGCCTTGCCGCTGCGGCCCAAGAAAGGGCAACCAGGACTTATCCCGTTCCCCCCATTACCGCGGTGCAACCCGCCGAACTCCTCAGCCCGTCCGCGCCTGTCGGACAGACCACTCTGGGGCAATGACACATGGCCATCCGACGTTACCTTCAGCAAGCCATTCGGGCGTTGGGTCCCGATGAACCGCCCGAGCAGATCCTGATTTGCGGTCGGGTTCATCGACGCCTAGCGATCTTCAAACATGACTTCTTCGCGGCCACCGCGTTATACGACGGTCCGTGCGGAAAAGTCGTGCTCAAGCTCGGCCGAACGACCCGGTTTCTCGGCGTGCCGCTGGCGTGGATTGGACGGCTCGCCGCACGACACGAATCGCGTTTGTACGAACTGCTGGACGGCGTCACCGGGATCCCTCGATTCATCGGACGTTGGCGCGACAACGGCCTCATGCACGAGTACATCGAGGGCCACCAACTGGCCAAGGGCGAATGGGTCAACGATCAGTTCTTCGACCGCCTGACCCAACTACTTGACGAGGTCCACCGGCGCGACGCCGCCTATGTCGACATGGAAAAACGAGAAAACATTCTCGTGGGCGATGACGGAAGGCCGTATCTGATCGACTTTCAGATCTCGTGGCATTTGCCACCCAACCGTGGAGGCCGCACGTCCGTCGCCGAGTTCGTCCTCCGGGTGCTCCAAGCATCCGATCGGTACCACCTGCTGAAGCACCGCCGCCGTCAACGGCCCGATCTCCTCACACCCGCAGACTTCGAGGCCAGCTACCAGCCACCGATCTACATCTCCTGGCACCGGTACCTCTTCCGGCCGTTCACCAAGGCCAGGCGGAAGGCGCTGCGACGCATTGAGGGTAATGATCGGGATTAATGGGAACAACCAGGGGGACGTACCCCTATTAAATGACGAGGAGGCTGACACGGGAAACGACCGGGTCTAGGGACTCAGGAACAGGGGTCAGAAGGAGAGCAGGCCGCTACGATCGCCGTATCCGACGGCGATCACACAGACAACAGGCGGGTCACTCGACCCAACCTAGAAGAGGAACGGAACCCATGAATCGCAATCAACCGACGTAGGTTGGACCGGCAACCGGACATGCCGCAAGCCGCCCGGCCGCCGGTGCCACACAGTCCTTCCTACGGACGCGCGACCCGTCACCTTGCCAAACTCCTTTTGTACGTCCAGCCCGATCTGTGGTACCCACTTCTCGGTTCTCATGACCGTCTCCGTTCTTACGCAGAACCGCCGGACATCGTAACATCCGACACGGAGACCGCCTTTCATGAGATTACTTCGGCTCTTCCACGACCTTCACATTGTCCCAGTAGAACTCGCCCGGCGGCCAATAGGCGTACGGAATGATGCGAATCCATTGAACCGTCACCGTGATCGCATTGGACATCTTCACGCCCTCCGCCGGAATGGTGAAGGTCTCCGAGTAGTGCTGCCACTGCCCGCTGTTGTTCCGGCAGGCCAAATAGGTCCGCCAGACCTCGCGCCGATCCGGCCGGCTCTCTCGCGCGGTAGCCGGCACCATCGCATAGCCTTTGACGAACAGCTTCGGAAAGAAGAAGTGGTCTCCCTTGCCCGCCAAGTCGGCGAGCACGCGGTAGCGCATGCCCGGCTTGACTTCGAGGAAGTCGCTGTAGTAGTGAGCCCCGTGAAGCCCCGCGACCGCATCATAATAAGGCGCCTTCGCCCAGATGGGCTTCGGCGCTTCCGAGGCCGGCGCCCCCGCTCGCCACTTGGCCCACCATTCGTCGGCCTGCTTCTGGATCATCCGCGTGTCCATCTTGATGATCTTGCCGCGGCCGGCGCCCGTCGGATCGTCAATCCAGTAGGTCGTCCGGCCGTCGACCCGATCCCACCCCGCCGGACGGTCGCCCGCCCCTTCTTCAAAACCGGGATTTCGGCTGATCATCGGTCCCAGCTCCTTCGGCTCCGGCACATCGCCGGCCTCAACGGGTTTCCTGACCGCATGGCCGGTCAGCTTCTCCACCGCCGTGTTCAACACCAGCACGTGGGCCCGCTCGCCCCGCTCGCGCCAGGTCTCGTCGAACCACAGTCGTCCCGGATCGTCCGTAATGTCCACCCCTCTGATCCGCACGATGAGTTCATCACCCTCTCGCCGGACCGACCCCCAGATGGCCACCTGCGCGGCCACCTGATGAAGCCACTTGCCCATCTCCTGCGGCGGCGTGTCGAACGGGGGACCTGCCGCGCCCTCCCCCCACGCTTCCGCAACCTCTGCGGCGCTCAGAACCTGGTAGTTCGTCCGGTCGCCCAGTCGCTTCACCTCCCGGGCGAGCTTCAGGCGAAAGCTGTCCGTGAATCGCTCGGTGAGCTTGCCATCCGGGCCCGAGAGCGGCAGGATCACCACGATGCGCGGCTTGTCCGCCACGGGTTGGCTTTCCGGCGACGCGCAAAGCAACGCCGCAATGAACGCGAGACCGCCGTGCATGACCATGGCCTTCAACCCTCATGTCGCATTCCGTCCGGCGTATTGCGGATCGGAACGGTTCGGATTATCTTCGCAACACTCTGAGACGTCGAGCCGCCACGCAGGAGGACCGACCGATGAACCCGCAAGTCCAATACCCGCCGGTGATCCAGCAAAGACGCACCTTCTGGGCAACGCTTGCCTGGGGCCTCAGCGCCCTGCTGATCACCACGGTGGTCTGCGGCACCATCGTCGTTGTCTACGGCATGAACATCGCCGACCGCAAGGCCACAACCTTCATGGACTCCCTGGAGAACGCCGCCCACGGCCTGGCGGCGTTGAAGGATTCCCTCCCTCCGATCTTGGCCGATGCCGTCAATGACGAACGTCGGCCCGACTATGCCCGGCAGATCGAAGCCTCTGCAAAGCTGATTCCCGACGATGATCGAAAACACGGCATTCGACCCTCCGTCGAGCTGGTCAACCGCGGCGACGAGGTCGTTTCCGCCCTCTCGCTTCGTTGGGTCATCCTCAATCAAAACAATGAGCCCGTCGGAGAGCAGAACGAATGGGCCGCCACGCCCATTGCCGATAAGGACAGTGATTCGCGAGGCCCACTGCTGCCCCGCTCGACCCGGCACTTCGCCGCAAAGCCGGTCTACATCCACAAGAAATACATGGGCGACGACCTCCGCGTCGAGGTCGAAATCACCGATGTCCGCCTGTGGCTGCCTCCTCCGTCGACGCGGGCTTCGACGACCCGACTTCAACGAACCGGACCACCCAGGCGGTAGGCAGCTATTCGCCGAAGCAACTCAACGACGGCGGGGACGACGCATCCGCATGGCCGGGGCGCAAGCCGCCAAGACCGAAAGAGGAAGCGCGGCGCCGGCACCGCACTGCCGCCACTCGCCGTCCGGAAGAATACGCCAGTAGACCTCCGTCTCCGCGTCCGGCAAGAACACGGCCGTAACATGCCGATTTGAATTCATCGCGATCACAATCGAATGGGCATCGTCCGCAAAGCCCCAATGGGGGTCGCCCGACTGATTGGGATCGTCGATCAACCACCATCGGAATACCCGCCCTTCCGACGGTACCGCCGTGAGCGTCACATGGCTGCCTGCCGAATAGAACGGCCGGTTGGGGTCCGACGACGGCGGGTCCATCGTGACGTGTCCCAGGTTCGGATCGTTCACCTTCACGTCCAAGGTCATGCCATTCCATTCGTAGTAAATCGGGTGTTCGTCCAGATCCTGAATCCAATACAGCTCACCCCGGACATAAATGGTGTCGGGCACCCAGGGGGTGTAAGGCCGGTCGGGATTGCAGATGTCTCGACGAGCGGCATGGTCGAACCGCTCATAGATGCTGATCACCCCATCGCCGTCCAGGTCGGTCACCGTGCCGTCGAGATCGGCCAGCGCCTGCAACATCGGTACGGCGAAGAATATCGCCGTCATGTCATAGCAGTCGCCGGCGGTGATCACGGACAGGTGTTGAACGTTCGGCCATGCCTTGCCTCGCACATTGTGAAAGCTGCTGCGCAGGTCGTCGATCAATCCCGCGCCGTAGCAGGGCGTGACAATGAGGTCCAGGCGATCGATCGGACAACTACCGTAAGTGTTGTTGTGAAGCTGATTGATGATCTCGTCCACGAAGGCGTGGTCGTACACCGGACCGTCGGCCAAACGGATTTGAACCTTGGTCGCCGGATCCGTCCTGAGCCGTGCACCATGCCCCGCGATGAACACCCACAGATTTCGGGGCGTGTCCGCATCGGCCCACATCCGTTCGCCTATGACTCTAAACGCCTCGGCCACGGTGGCCTTGTCCGCCGGCGCGGGATCGAACATCCCCTGTGTCCAGTCGTCCTCGCCATCGTTCGCCAAGACCCAGACCTTATTCGGATCGAAATGGTAGACTTGCGTCAAGACTTGGTACGTGCTACGCAGCAACTCCTCGGAGAGCTGATCGTAGGGCTCCCAGCCGTAGTGAGTGTTTCCACAGATGATGAGACCGTAGCCGCCGTTCGGATAGGCGACGGATTCATTCGGGTCGACTTCGGCTTGAAGCACCGCCGTCGCTGTCAGAACGACCGCCACCACGACCGCAAGTGCCGAACACCGGCCGCCGTTGGATCCATATGACCGCACCCGTCCCACTCCCATCCCTCCAAGCCGGCCCGACCGGCCCGCGACATCCGCCGCGACATCTATTATAGCCGGCATATCCGGCTTGCTTCCATCGCCGGCTCGGAGCCGGCCCCTGCGTCGGACACCGGCTCACATCGTCACTCGTGAGCTTGGGACATGGAAAAGGGGCCACCCTGCTTGGAGGGCAGCCCCTTCGGTTCTCTGAATCACTTCTCAATTGACGACCGCTTCGCCGCCTTCTCGTCCCGGTCAGAACAGGCTGGACGTCGACGTAGAGGTGGTACTGGTGGTCGTTGTCGACCCGGTGCCTCCAGCATTTCGGGTACCTGCCGTGCCGAACCAGTCGCCACACGCATACGGGATAACACAGGACGGATCCGCGTCATAGTTGGGATAGGTCGTGACCGGCCAGACGACCCACCGATACCAATCGTCCGGCGTGCAGTATGCCTCCGAGAAGATGATCCCGCACGGATTAGCGGCCGTCAGTACCGTTTCAAGACAGGCGAACTCCGTCGTCGTACCGACGGCCAACGGAGCGATCAACAGGAGAACCGCCGCCAAACGCCGCGTCATAAGCCGCAACATACCCAATCCTCCATGAGTTCCGGTGTCAAGCCCGACGAATCAAGGCCCGGTAATAGTCGCCCAACGTCACAACAGGCCGGCGAGCGAGTTCGGATCCAGCCCACCCAGCAGGTCACTGGTGCTGGTTCCGGTGGTCGACGTCCCGCCCCCAAGCAAACTGCTCAAACCACTTGTCGAGGTGCCGCTGGTCGACGAACTCGCGCCTTCGCAATCCAGCAAGAGACCTGCCCCACTGAACAGGGTGTCCTTCTGACAAGTGAGGAACCACGTCCAGTTCAGAGCGTAGTTGTACGTCTGGTAAGCAAAAATAGCGCAGTTCTGAAGCACCACGAACAGAGTTCCCCCCGTCAGGACAAGCACGCAAAGCTTCGCCCGCGACGATCGACGCAAACGCATAGATCCTCCGCTCCAATCCGGTGGGAGATGGCGATAAGCAAGCCTTGTCCGCCCCGCACCACACAGGAAGGCTGCCTAAGGATTATTATCGGCACAAGGGGCGGAATCAAACTGACAAAAAATTCCTCCTTGCGCGACGGTACCGCCCACTCACAACACCCACAACACAAACGTTTTATTATCGGACGTCTCCCTCTCTTAACCCCAGCCTCGCCCAACTTTGCCTTACGCCGGTCTTACCCCACGTTCTCGTCGTTCCGCATGGGAAATATCAGACTGCGGCAGCCTTGACAGCAATGGCCGACCGTCCGGTAGGATGTGCCGTGCTTCCCGGGTTCCGCTCAGGCAGAAACGACCACGTGGGAACGGGCACCGTTGGCGAACCGCCTTGAGTGCGAATCCCGCCGGACGCGGAAAGGATAATCATGTCGCAACCGATCTGTCTCACCGTAGTCTTGGCCCTCGGTTTGACCGCCTATGTGTTCGGCGCCGACGCGACGGCATCAGGCGATTCCGTTGCAGGTCTCCCCGGTGATTGGGGCAAGGCGTGGACCGCGCCCGGTGCCGAACGGCGTCCGCTACAGATCGTCCATGGGGTCCGCCCTGAAGAGGCCACTCCGGAGGCCATGAAGGCCTTCAGAAAGGCCGGACTGGGCGGAATCGTCTGTAACGTCGCTTTCGCCGAGTACATGACATCGGAGAAGCACTGGCAAACGCTCGTCAGCGCTGTCGATGCGTGTCGAAAAGCCGGCCTTGTCGTCTGGATCTATGATGAAGACGGCTATCCCAGCGGGGCGGCAGGCGGACTCGTGCTGAAAACGGATCCGGCGTTTGAAAACGTCGTGCTGACATACGATCCGTCAAAGCCGGATCCGTTCGCCCTGCGACGCGCCTACGAACATACGCACGCGAGTAACAACTATTACGCCGCCCGTCGCTATCCCAATCTGATCGACAACGCGGCGATGCAATGCTTCGTCGAAAAGACGCACGACGCCTATTGGCGGCATCTCAAGCCGCATTTCGGCACGACCATCCGGGCCTTCTTCACCGATGAACCGTCCCTGATGGCCGTCAACCTTGGGCCGCTTTCGGAAAACGTCCGCAGGAACGTGCGAGTTGTGGACCCCATCGATACCCGCGTCGCCCCCCTGCCCAGTGTCCCGTGGTGCAACGACCTGCCCGACGTATACAGACAACGCTACGCCGAGGACCTTATGCCGCTGCGTCGCAGTCTGTTTGTGGGTGATTCGCCGGCCGACAGACAAACGCGACGTCGTTTCTGGGCGATGATCGCCGACCTGATCACCGAGCGATACTACGGGCGGATTCAGGAGTGGTGCCGCGCCCACAACGTCGCCTCCTCGGGCCATAACCTTTGGGAGGAAGAGATCCTTCATCATGTCCCGCTCTATGGCAATGGGCTGAAGGCCCTCAGCCGCATGGACATACCCGGCATGGACATGCTCTCGTCCGATCCGATGACCGTCGTCCACGGAGGCTGGATGACCGCTGCCTTGCCCCTCTCCGCGGCCCTCTTCAACGGCGGACGAAGGGTCATGACCGAGATCAGTGACTTTGTTCAGCGGCAAGCCGGCAAGGCGCCCGCGCCGGTGGAGGAAATGCAGGCGGCCGCCGCCTGGCAGGCCGCCTTGGGCGTCACGGAGTTCACCTCGTACTACGGGTCGATGGGCCGCATTGTGACGGCCGTTGAGGCCGACAAGAACGGCACCGAACAACCCCGTTCCAAGGCGTATGGCGGCTTTGTCGGACGGCTCAACGCCATCCTGCGAGAGGCGATACCAAACCCGAACGTCCTGCTCTACTATCCGATTTATGATCTCTGGGCCGAGTACCTGCCGGTGGCCCAGCCCCTGAAACTGGAGTCCCAGTCGAAGCGAGCCCAACAGATCGTCCGTTCGTTTCGGGGACTCGGGCACCGCCTGTTGACCTCGCAAATCGGCTTCTGTCTGGTCGACCATGAGTTGCTAAGCACAGCCGAGGTGAAGGACGGCCGAGTGCGCATCAAAGGACATTCCTTTGATGCGATCGTCCTGCCGTCGGGTGTCGAGCTGCCCGAACCCGCGGCCGGCATCGTCAAGCAGCTCGCTGCTGCGGGCCGAGTCATGCAGGACGGCACCGCCGAGAACCCTGTGGACCTCGGCAGACTGCGCGGGTTCCACCCCACCGGACACATCACCCCTCCCTGCGATCACGTAATCGTCGGGCGGTTCGTCCGCGATGGCCGCGAGATTCTCTTGACAGTGAATGTCGGTCGTACGCCGTACGAAGGTCAACTTAATGTGGACGGCGCTTCGGACGGATGGCTGATGGCCCATCCGGACACCGGACGGATCGAGCCGTCCCCGGCGGGCGCAACCGGAAAGGTCCCCATTTCGCTACCGACGAACCGGACCCTATTGCTCGTGGGACCTACCCGCCCGACGGGCCAGTGAGGCAGTCAGCAGGACAACACCAACCATCGCCAATGCTGCCCCTGCCCCGTGGCCGCACGTGTACGTGTAATACGTCCACTCGTCGGCGCCAATGTCCACTTGCCCGCCCATCACCCTGGCTTCGCCGTCGATATCGAGCTCATGGGCGGAGGTGCTCCGAGGATCGCCGGTGTTGCGACACGGCGAGCCATAGGCGAGGTGGTAGTCGTTGTCTTCCCAGGTATTGGGATCGCCGTCCGGTCCGGCGGGATTGACGAAGAGCGGATCGGAATCGAGGTTGCCTTCGCCCCAGGTCAGGGTCGTGTTCGGATCAGCGTAGACGCTGTTGGGACCACCCCGGACATCCGAATACAGCACCGTCACCTCCGCGGGCTGGCCCTCGTGTCTGCTGGTCAGGGCAAGCTCGCCCCCCGACGTGGCCGAATCCGCCCACAGGATCGAGTTTCGGATGGTTGTCCGACTCGTGTCGTCGCCGAACACACCGCCCCCCAACCCGCCGGCCACATTACCGCTCATCGTGCAGTTGACAAGGTTCGGCTCGCTGTACGAACTGCCATAGACGCCTCCGCCATCCAAGGCAGCCTCGTTATCCGCGATGATGCAACTCCTCAGAAGGGGATGGCCGTACCAGCCGCTATAAACGCCACCGCCATGGGAACCCGAGACGTTATTGCTGATTATACTGCCCTCTATCCAGTGACTGTCTATCCAGTGACTGTGCCCATCAAGATAGATTCCGCCGCCGTTGGAAGAGGCCGAGTTGCCCGCAATCGTACAGCCACTAATGAACACGTTAGCGCCGTAAATCGCGCCGCCGATGGTGCTCGAATTCCTCGTAATTGTGCATCCGGTGATGGCATTGCCGGCTTGCCACCATATCGCTCCCCCGGTTGATAGGCTCGAATTGCCGGTGAGCACAGAGTCTGAAAGTGAAGGGATTTCCCCGAGTTCGTACACCGCACCGCCGTCCGACACGGCGACATTGCCGGTGAATGTACAACGGCTGACGGTGACACCCGGGCCCTCGCTGTAGACTGCGCCCCCTGCCCCGGCGCCGTTGTTGAGAAACGCGCAGCCAGTCACAGTCGGCGAGGCCATATAACTGCATAGTGCACCACCGTAGTCAGCGGCCACGTTGTCGGTGAATCTGCAATTCACGATTGTGGGGCTTGACCGGTAACAGTAGATGGCCCCGCCCGCCGAAACGAACAGCGCACCGATCGTCTCGGTCGGTCCGTAGCCATTGACGACGGTAAGCCCCGCCACCACGCTATCCGGGCCTTCGTTGGCATCGAAGATGAAGCCACGATGAGGATCGGCCTCCGATCCACCGCAATCGATGACAGTCGCGGCCACTACGTTGGCATCATTGGGATCCGTGCCGCGTACCGTGACGGCCTTTCCGTTGAACCGCAGGTCGCGGTTTCCAGCCCCAGTGAATGTGGACGGCGCGAGGATCACCTCGTCCCCCTCGTTCACCGCGTCGATGGCCGCCTGGATGGTGGGATGCACCGTCATGCGGTCCCCCGAAGCGGCCTCGCCACCCGAGCCCGGAGGTAGTTTCAGAACCTGTGGAAATTGGATGAAGGAAGGGGCATCCTCCTGG
>CAZQTW010000069.1:0-11361 GCA_964596165.1 uncultured Planctomycetales bacterium
AGGAACACCCGGTGCAGACACGCAAGGACTTCATGGGGAACCACGAGTGGGCGTTCTACGGCTGGAAGGAAGGGGCGGCGCACTACTTCAACCCCGAGATTCACAACGCCACCGACGTCTGGTCGGTAAAGAAGGTCAACCCGCAATCGATGGTCCACCTCACGGAGAAACCGGTCGAGCTGGCTGTCCGGGCGATGACGTATTCCTCGAAGCCCGGAGAGAACGTCCTCGACCTCTTCGGTGGTTCGGGCTCGACGCTCATCGGCGCTGAGAAGACCGGGCGGCGTGCGTTCCTGATGGAGATGGATGCGCTCTACTGTGATGTCATCGTGAGGCGCTGGGAGGAGTTCACGGGCAGGAAGGCGAACCGTGTCGCTGCTGGGGAGGTCTTGAGATGACAGCAGCACTGGCATCAAGCAAAGAGATGAACGGCTGGTCGTCATCTTCCCTGGAGCCACAGGTAGTTGTCGAGAAAGACCCGGGCGGGCAGATCCCTTCTCGCGGCATACTCGAGAGCAAATTGCTGGAACGCATAGCTTTCCTCCGGGGTCACTCCCTTGAGGCCAAGCCAGTGGGGCAGCCTTCCGCGCCCTGCACGCTTCTTCAGTTCCCTGGCAACGACACCGTCGAGCGGTATCTCCAGCCATGGCTCGATTCGGTGCAGGCGATACCGCTCAGAGATGAATCGGTTGTAGAGGCAGGATCGCAGAAAGAGGTTGAGAGCTTTCCGTGCGATGCCCCACGGTTTCTTGGGGCTGGGAAGCCTGCCGCGCAGTCGTCGCGTCTGTTGATCCAGCCATTTGCCGAACGCCATCGGGCTCTGATGGGGGATCTCGGCCAAGTTGAGTTCCGTGAGGAATTCGCGACAGACATCTACGGTCCCTTTCGGCTGTCCCCGGACTGCGCTGCCTCCGATGGCGTTCACTGCCTCAAACGCCTGAATCATCGCGACGAGTTGCTTCTTCGTGATTCGTTCGGTCATGGCAGGGGCTCCAATGGACCTTGCATACTCAGCCTCAAGGTTTGTGTTCGGTGCACAAGGGCAGACCATACGTGTTGCCCCGCTGTTTGTCAAACAGCGATGGATGCGAAACCCCTGTTTGAATGACGGAGAAAGGCTTGAGGTGATGCGATCTGGTATCGAGCATATCGCGCTGCGGGAAGCCAAAGCCTTCGTGCGGGCTTGGCACTACTCGAAGATCTTCCCGCCGCACTGCCTGGTGAACCTGGGGGCGCGCAATCACACCGGCGAACTGACTGCGGTGGCGATGTGGGGCTTCGGAGTGCGTCCCAGGCACACCATCCAGAAGCTTTTCCCGAGTCTGGTTACGGGCGAATACCGCGACCGCACCCGCCTTTGCCTGCCCGCCGACGAGCCCCGGAACTCCGAGAGCAGGTTCCTGTCCCAGTGCGTCGCGTGGATTCGGGAGAACCGGCCCGACGTGAAATTGCTGTTCTCGTGGGCGGATGGGCTGCGGGGAAAGCCCGGGTACGTTTACCAGGCCTCCTCCTGGCTCTATGGCGGCTTCATCAAGACCGAACTCTACGTGGACGAGCACGGTGGTCCCGTCCATCCCCGGCTCATGATTACCCGCCTCGGCACGCGCAGCCGGCGGGAGTGGAAGCGACAGGGCTTCTCGAAATGGCGGGGATACCAGTTCCGCTACGTGCGATTCCTCTGCGGGCACGCGGAGAGGAAACGGCTGCTCAGGGAATCGACGGTGAAGTGGACGCGGGTGTACCCGAAGGGCAAGGACATGAAATGGTGGGTCGATGCGGGGGAGGGCTCAAGAGAGAGCTTCCAGCCTCCCAGGCTGGAGGGGACGGGGCGGTTCCGTCACCCCGCTCCACTTTCGACCCCGAGCCTGTTCGATGGGATCAACGACCAGACCCCGGCAAGGAATACCGGGGCGGTCGGAAAGGCGCGTGCGTGATGCGTCTACTTCGCGAGCGTGAACTTCCCCTTGTCCACCTTCACGAAACGGGACTCCTTGCCCTTCGCGGCGATCTCCCGGATGATGGCGGCGTAGACGGTCGCCGCGGGTGTCTTGCCGCTGGTCTTCCAGCCCTTGGCAATCGCGCGCTCCGTCATCGTCTTGGCGTCCAGCGGTTCGCCCGCTTCCTTCAGGACCTGGGCCACCATGTCCAGGCCGCTCACGCGCTTCTCCTTCTTCTCCTTGGGAGCCTTCTTGCCCTTGGCCTTCTCGGCGGGGATCATCTGCACACCAATGGCCTTCGAGAGGTCGTGCGCGGACTCCCGGAGGGACTGGTTGGGGTCCACCACGACCTTCGGTTGGGGAACCAGGCGCAGCCGCTGGGCGCTCTTGATGCGCACCTTCTTGTTGGTGGTGACGTTGATGCCGTCCCATCCACCGAATCGGCTCTCGCCGGTGATGCGGACCTTCGCCAGCTTCCCCGACACCTTCGCCTGGTAAGTCTTGCCGATTTCCACGTTCGCCTTCTTCATAACGGCCTCCTCTTTCTTCTGAACGACTTCCCACTTCCCATGTCGGAGGACGAGCCTGGCCCAATGCCTCTCGTCCAACGTTTCTCGCAATCCCTCGATCTCGAACATGGTTTTCTCCTACAGGCCCACTTCCTGGCACAGCCTGCTGTACTCCTCGTCGCCGCCGACCAGCGTCCTCAATTCGTGTGCGAACCAAGCCACCTGGTGGTTCACCGAGGGACTGTTGGTGCCGACGGTGCTGTTGGCGGTGTCGAGGTAGCTGGCCATCGTGGCCACCGCCTCGGGGCTGAAGTTGTCCTTGATGGCCTCGAACATGTCGTTGGTGTAGATGGCCTTGGGTTCGGCCCGGTCCTCGTTCACCGGTATGGTGAAGAGCTCGCCCTTGTGCTGGCAGATGTAGGCGAAGTAGATGCCATGCTCCTCGAGGTGACGGGCGTGCTCCCTGCTGATGGTCGTCGGCTTGCCGTCGAGCATCAGCGCGGCGAAGTCCGCCGCGGCGGCATGGGCCACCGCATCGCGCATCGTCTTGAACTCGAACCTGCGAACGTCCATAGTCGCTCCTTTCCGTTACCTGCTTCTCTTGATGGTTACCTGGAACTCTGCTCCGTCCCACATGCGGACCACGAGTCCGGCGTCGCGTGTGAGGACTCCGGCCTCCTCGTAGGTCTGGATTTGCTTCAGGCCGCCGGGGCACTCGTCTTCCATGTCGTCGGCAGCGAAGCCCTCGGGCACCTCGACGTCGCCGTCGATGGCGGCTTCCAGCGCGTTGTTGAGGAGGTCGAAAAGCCCCTGTGCGAACTCATGCTCGTTCATCGTGACTCCTTTCCGTGTTCGGGTTACCTACTCGTTGACCTTCTCGAGGAGGTCCTCGATGAATCGGGAGGCCTCCGTCTCCGACCAGGGGTACTTGCCAATCAACAAGGAAAGCAGAACCGCCTTGAGTTCCTCTCTTGTGCTGGCCACGTCTCCTACGTAGGTCCAGTCGGCGGGCTTCTTGGCAGCCTTCTCCGCGTGGGACTTGAGGTGCTCGCGGATGAGGTCGAGCAGCGACATGCAGTCCCGGTGGTTCTCCGCGTAGCGCTCGCTGGCGAGCTGCTTCATCCGCCTCTTCGCCCTACGCTCCTCGGTCTGTTTCCTCGACTCCGTCATATGCCTCCTCCTTTCGGTCATTGGTTACTTGCGTGCGAAGTTGGTGATCGCTTCGAGGTACTCGGCCTGCGACGCGACATCGGTCTGGCCGTCCAGGTCCTGCTGGATGCAGGTCGCAAGACACCCGAGGCTGTCGTCTTTGGCCGGGTCGGCGTGGTAGACAAACACCGACAGGCGTCCGCGGTCGTTGATGAGGTCGAGGACCGCTTGAAGCTCGTTGTCCTTCCGGCGGATTATCCCTCGCCCTTTGGCACCCACCAGTTCCAGGACCACCGCTGCCTGGAATCGGGTCTCCCCGGCCTTCGCTTCGTATGTTTCGGGCAGCCTGTTTCGCATCGTTCGTCTCCTCGTTCTGCGGCGGGCCCCATGCCCACCTTCCACCATGATCAGGGCATGTTCCGGGCGCACAGTGAAGGGGATTCTGAGAAAAACCTGCTCAATTCCGCATTCCGCATGTCTTGTGATGGCAAAGAGTTACGGCGCACAGAAAGGGCTCGGGCATGACGGATGGCGCTGATGGCCAGAGGGGCGGCCTGAGCTGGACGGCGCTGGCGGTCCAGGATCTGGCACGACTGCTTGCGAGGGCGGGCGGGAAGGCCGTAAGCGTGGAAATGCTCAATGCTGACATCGCCGCCGGAGCGCCGGTGAACCCCGACGGAACCATGAATCTCATCCATTACGCCGCCTGGCTTGTGAAGGAGGAGGGCGCGCGTGGCGATTGATCCCAGGAACCTGAGGCCGGCGGACCTTGCGCGCCTCTTGAACTCGACGCCGCTGGGTACGGTCATCGACGAGCGCAAGCTCTACCGCCAGCGCATGGAAGCGGGTTTCCGCATCGGCGACGGGAAGCGCGTGGATTTCCTCCGGTACGTGGCATGGCTCGTGGAGGTCAGGCACACGCCGAAGCCGGTGGTTGATCCCGCTCAGGAATACCAGGCTTACAAGGAACGGGCCGCTGCTCGGGCTCGCATTTCGTCGGAAGCCGGCCGCGACATCGGCGAACTTCCCACGGTGGGGAATCCCGACAGGAAGGCCCGTGCCGGGAGAGACTTCCGCTACTTCTGCGAGGAGTACTTCGCGCAGACGTTTCACCTGGCCTGGTCGCCCGACCACCTGAAGGTCATCGCCAAGGTGGAGGAGGCGGTGCTGCACGGCGGGTTATTCGCGCTTGCGATGCCTCGCGGGTCGGGGAAGACCTCGCTTGCCGAGTGTGCCTGTCTCTGGGCGGTGCTCTACGGGCACAGGGAGTTCGTCTGCCTCATCGGCAGCGACGAGGGGCACGCGATGGACATGCTGGAGAGCATCAAGACGGAGCTGGAGGGCAGCGACATCCTGGCGGCGGACTTCCCCGAGGTGTGCTTTCCCATCGAGTGTCTGGAGGGCATTGCCAATCGATGCTCGGGGCAGCTCTACAAGGGCCAGCGCACGCACATCGGCTGGACCGCCAACGAGATAGTGCTCCCCACTATGCCTGGGAGCAAGGCTTCGGCTGCCATCATCAAGGTGGCGGGCATCACGGGCCGCATCCGTGGGATGAAGTTCAAGCGGGCCGATGGCAAGACCGTTCGGCCGACACTAGTCGTGCTCGACGACCCTCAGACGGACGAGTCAGCGCGGTCGCTCTCCCAGTGCGCGACCCGGGAACGGATTCTGGCGGGAGCGGTCCTGGGTCTTGCGGGGCCGGGGAAGAAGATCTCCGGCATCATGCCCTGCACCGTCATCCGCCCGGGCGATATGGCCGACAACATCCTGGACCGGGACAAGCACCCCGAGTGGAACGGCGAGCGCACCAGGATGATGTATGCCTTTCCGACTAACGAGAAGCTCTGGGCGGGGTATGCGGAACTCTGGGCAGAGAGCTTGCGGACCCACGGCGACATTCACCTGGCGACGGAGTTCTACCGCGAGAACCGGAAGGCGATGGACGAGGGGACGCAGGTCGCCTGGCCCGAGCGCTTCAACCACGACGAACTCTCCGCCGTCCAGCACGCCATGAACCTCAAGCTCCAGAACGAAGGGGCCTTCTTCGCCGAGTACCAGAACGAGCCCCTTCCGGAGAAGGGAGTCGAGGACGAGGGGCTGCTCACCGCGGACCAGATTGCTTCGAAGGCGAACGGGCACAAGCGTGGCGAAGTGCCTGTTGGTGCCAACCACCTGACGATGTTCATCGACGTACAACAGAAACTTCTCTTCTACGTCGTGGCAGCCTGGGAGGGCGATTTTACGGGATACGTCATCGACTACGGGGCGTATCCCGATCAGAAGCGATCGTATTTCACGCTCAAGGACGCGCAGAGGACACTTCAATCAGCTGCAAAGGGAGCGGGAATTGAGGGGGCCATCTACGCAGGACTTGAGAAGCTCACGGACAATCATCTCGGGCGAGAGTGGCGGCGTGACGACGGGGCGATGATGAGGATTGGTCTCTGCGTCATCGACGCCAACTGGGGGACGTCCACGGATGTGGTCTACCAGTTCTGCCGGCAGAGCCGGCACGCGGCGGTGCTGCTGCCCAGTCACGGGCGGTTCGTGGGGGCATCGTCGCTGCCATTCTCGGAATACAAGCGGAGACCCGGAGACCGGGTAGGGCACAACTGGCGCATCCCGAACGTCCGCGGCAAGCGGTCGGTGAGACACATCCTGTTCGACACCAATTACTGGAAGTCGTTTGTCCATACTCGGCTGGGGGTGAGCATGGGGGATAGAGGATGCCTGTCGCTCTTCGGACGTGAGCCTGAGACGCACCGTCTCCTGGCGGACCACCTGACCTCCGAGTACCGCGTCAGGACCGAGGGACGTGGGCGCGTGGTGGACGAGTGGAAGCCCCGTCCGGAAACCTCTGAGAACCACTGGCTGGACTGCCTGGTAGGCTGCGCGATGGGCGCGTCGATACAGGGAGTCGAGCTTCGAGAAATGGGTTTGAAGGCAAAGGCGGAGCGGAAGTCAGTGAGACTCTCGGATCTTCAGAGGAGAAGACAGTAGATGAGGGATGTACCATCGGAGCGGAAGCGTGGTCTGGAATGTCGGGAGTGCGGATGTAAGCAGTTCTACGTTATATACACGCGTCCTGCTTCAGGTGGACGAATCGTACGGCGTCGAGAATGCCGCGCCTGCGGCAAGCGCGTGACTACCCTGGAAAGATCCATTGGCTGATTGCTGGACGAAGTCAACCGGATGGCTCTGCTTCTCCTTTGACTACTCAGTTGCGCTTGCGCCACACCTTCTCAAGTCGACCTTGAACATTCGGACATCAAGTGCCTCTTCGGGAATGGTGTCATAGTGGACGACTTGGACGGGCAAGGGTGCATTAGCAGAGAGATGTTCCACATTCCAGAGCTCCCAGCGTTGTCCCCCCTTTCGGGCCCGGCATTCCGCAAACAACCTGTATTCCGAGGGGGTAAGGTCAACAATGTAACTCTTGCCACGGTGCGCCTTGACTTCCACAAAGAGAACCTCCTGCCCCTTCGAAGCCCTTAGATCATAACCAGGATTCTCGAACGGCATTGACTCGACGGTGTAGTTGTATGGCTTCTCCTCAAGTATGCGTGCCACGATTCTGCGACCACATTGCTCGATCTGTTTCTTCTGGCTGTCAGACAGGACTTCACCAGAGCTACCACTCTCAACTGAGCCAGAAGGGCCCGATTGTCTGTCTGTTCCACGACCCCTGAAGTCCCGTTTTTCGGTCAGCATCTCAAATGGACAGGACTCCGGGTTCTTGAGTTCCAAGGGGATCTCGTTCCTACGCTCTTCCCCTGCTTGTGTCGCTTCTCTCGCGGGTTGAGAGCTGCCTTTGGGCTGTTCCACCCCCTCACTACGCGGCTTGCTTTCCCCTTGCTTTTCATTAGCATTTTCACTACTTGGCCCTGAAGCAGGCGATGCCTTTGCTGACCTCCTGCCGTGCTCCTTGGGCACATCGGGTCCATCTGGTTCGGGCAAATCCATCCCGCTGGCGTGATATTCACGCCTCCAACGCTCCAATTCCTCCGGCAACATTCCCAGCATTCGTAGGTTCTCATCCCTTTCGGCATCAGTTTGGCATCGGAGGAGATTCTGATAGAAATGCGCCTCGCTGCGTACTCCAAGCGCGCTTGCCAAGGCGGCGGCAAGGTGGGTCAAGCTTGTTGCGGAGGGGTTGAGGAGAAGCCTGTTATCTTCATAGTGGAACGGCCTTGGCACATCTCTCGATATTCCCGCCTTGTCAAGAGCCGCAACAACATATAGGTTCTCAGCAATCAAGACTTCATAGGCTCGCAGGGCCTCCCGAAGCTTTGCTGGCTTCTCGCTTTTTGTTCTCGAACAACGCCAGGCGAAGACATAAGGTTTGATCAGTTCGAGGGAGTCGCGCAATTCGCCTGCCCCTCGACGAGACACTGCGTCATAGTGCGTTTCAACTCGCGTCGATGCAGAGAGCGATTCCAGTTTGAAGTACTTCCTTGCGTCCGTGTGGAATTTCTCCGGAAGCCCGATTTGGTGAATGTCTTCTCTGAATGCTTCTGCCAAGTCAGCGTCATCCGCAAGCCAACGGGTTTCCTCAGGTCCCACGTATCGCAGGGCGTTGCTCTTGCGGCACAGCAATGGTGCACGGGACACGTCCTCATTCGCATCCTGGGCGTCGAGGGATTCCAGTACCGCTTCGTACCATCTCTGTACCCTCTCTCGGCCATTCCGCTCGCCAACTTCATCCTCGGGGACGCCTCTTGGAATGCGTTCCTCCAGTATGGCACGCCATTCATCAATGCTCACCTGATCTAAGCGCTGTCTTAGACCTGCTTTGGCTATCAACCATTCGGCTATTCTCGGCCGCTCCTTCCTAAAACCTCTCAAGTCAATAACAGGGAGTAGATCCACCACAGGCTGGGCCACAGACTTGTCCGGCAACCAGCATTGGGAAAGGGGTGTTCCCGGCGCAAGGTTCCCGATTTGGGGAGGAATGAAGACTTCCAGGATCTGCTCCCACCATAGCGCACGGACAGTGTGCCAGTATCCTGTGTAATAGAAGTAGTGCAACTTGATCTCGGTCCGGCTGGAGTAGTAGTCATCCCAATGCAACGCAAGCAAGGCCACTAGACTGGTAGCTCCTGATCTGCTGAGCTTGGTCAGTGACAGTCGATCCAGAATCAGTGGCTCCTTGGTAGGATCTCGATGGGTATGGCGAGGGAGCCCTCGGGATATTCTTCTGTCTTCTTCAAGTTGGAGCTTCTCAGAGTCGCTTGGGACGACGCGAGGGCATTCGGCTACCCCAAGTGCACTAAGAAGTGACTTCTGCTGTGCTTTGCTCGGATGACTTCGCGGGATTGCCCACATGACCCCGCGACCCCCCTTGTAGACCTCCTGCAAGTGCTTGTTGCCCCACTCTTGGCCGAAATACGCCCTTTCGGCGGGAACCCATTTCACGCCTCGCCTGCCTGCTATTCGAGCAGGAATCGGGCATCGGCGCAGGTTGCCCTGTAGCCCTGCCCACTGCTCGGCATGGTGTTCCAGAAGGAACTGGAAGAACCGAGAATGACGTCCCCGAGGGCGCTTCCAGTACAACTCAATGGCCTTTCCAAGAGCCCGGGCGAGTACGTCAGGGGTCGGTGCAGCAATGTGCAAATCCTTCATGAGCTTGGCCACCGCTGCATCCGGCTTCAAGGGGGAGATGTGGCTGCAGAACCAGTCATCTAAGAACCGGATCGGCATCCAGCGTGGCAGGTCTGCATTGGCGCGTTCGTCTCTCCAGGTCACAATGCAGTCTTCGACGGAATCACAGGACACGACCTTATCGTTCATGGGGAGAATCCGGAGGGCACGGATTCTCTCGACCCGTTTCTGGTGTCCCTCACCATAGGGTTCATCCGAGGCCCATTCAGCCAGCCACTGCCAACATGACCACAGTAATTCTTGGTCGCAATTGGCCCCAGAGGTGATGCCTTCGATGCAATTGAGAAGCCCATCGTCACCCACTTCTGCGCATCCGAGCGCAAGCAATGCCTCAACAGCTTCTTCGTCATTGTCGAATTGACGATGGACGAGCTTCCGGGCAAGAGGAGTTGATTCGAGGATGTGTCTGGCATGCTCTGTGCCAATCGTAACGTTTGGGATGCGAGCTTGTCCTAGTCTCAGTGTCCGCTTGCCTCGCACGTCAGGCAGCTTCAACGTCTTTCTCGCTTGATTGACCAAGCAGTTCCAGAGCGATTTGGCCATCGGATGCTCTTCGAGTTGCTCGTGAGGCTCGAGCAGTCGCAGATGTGCCGATGGGTGCCTGCGGTTATAGGCTCGATTGACGAAGCCTATAGTGGCGGCCGCCAGGTTATCAGCCACCCACCTGTTGAACGCGTTCTTCTCCAGAGAGATTACCCTTTTCCGGTCGCTTGAGACAACGAAGTCGGCATGGAGCAGAAGGGAAACTGGCGAGACGTCCTCTGTTGGATAGTAGACGTAGATGGTGGGCGGGTCCTCCGTCTGACTTGGTGTGCCTCCCTCATCGACGGGCGAGGCGACTACCAGAGAAACCCTTCTGGCACGCCTGCGTTCTTCTTCGTCCTCAAACACCTTAAGCAGATTGCTGGGCGGGCTTTTCCAGCGTCTTTCGACTCTCCACGCGATGCCTCCTGCGGCTCGCGAGTCGGTGAGGACGCACACATCACGCCTTCGGCCTACAGGGGTCACTGTGACTTGGAATGCCTTGCTGTCACCCTCTAGTTTGAATTGAGCGATGTGCCTCAGGGTCAGCAGAATCTCTCCAGGAATATCGTAAAGCTCGATACCCAGTGTGTCCGGACCAGAGGCGGGATTCAGTGGCAGTTTGATGACCGTTGCGAAAGAGGCCAATTCCTGCAGAACAGGATCCCTTTGCATCATGTCTTGTCGAGAGGCCCAGAAGGGCAACCACTGATATGGCACCGCCTTTCCTACAGGGATTCCCTGTTCTCGGAACCAGTTCAGAGACCGCTCGGAAGAGAAGACGATCCCGTCACCGTGACCACTGAGAATGCAGGGCGCTGATGTGATCTCATAAACAGCTTTGAATCCCACACCTTTGCGACCAATCCCGCTTTCCTTAACTGACAGGAATGTGCCACTCAAGGATCTCACCGCGGCCGGAAGAACGCCTCTACCGGTATCAGCGACATAGACCGCGCTATCGGCGACACGGATCACCACCTCGCTTGCTTCGGCGTCGTCGCTGTTCTGGATGAGCTCCAGAGGCCATCTGCCGATATGGTCCCTGCTCACCTCTCTCACGCTGTTAACGTCGCGCCTGATGCGATCTGGGTCGGCATGGTATACCGCACGTTGCCTTGCCCGGAATTCCTCGCAGGCTTCCCTCATGTTGGGCATCGAGGCCTCCTATCTTGTAGAGTGATAAGAACTATTCTACCCCCAAGGCACCCAAGTAGTCCACCTCCTATCAGGATTCCATTCGTAGCTTCTGGCGGGTAGAGGCGCATCTGACCCATTCTTCTACACCATACGGGCCTCCGCAGCAAGTTCGGAGCAGATGTCTACCGGTAGACCCAAGTTCACTCGTCCCTCCAAGTGCTTCGCCGTTTCGGGCTCCCGCCGGGTAGATCATACAGTGTGTAGACGTATGCTCTCTGCCCCGCGGGGGAACCATGACGGACGACTTGGCTGACACCATCCGCGAGAATGCTTCCGGGCCTGCCAAGGCTTCCGGGGACTCCGGAAGCGTGGAGCAGCACTCCCTCTCCGAGCAGATCGAGGCGGACAGGTATCTGGCCTCCAAGCAGGCCATGAAGAAG
>CAZQTW010000069.1:11371-31503 GCA_964596165.1 uncultured Planctomycetales bacterium
TTGCACATGACCAGACTCAGTCCCCCGGGGGCGGCATGACCGAAGCGGTAGTTGATAAACCCAAGACACGGGTCGGGGTAGCTCTGAAGCCGGTGTTGCGGCGTTCGGACCTCCGGGCGCTTCAGCGCCGGCTCAGGGCGGGTTACGACTCGGCCCAGACGACCGAGCACAACCGTCGGCACTGGGCGCATGCGGACGGACTTTCCGCAGACGCCGCTGCCAACGCCGACGTGCGCAGGACGCTGCGCAACCGTGCCCGCTACGAGGTCGCCAACAACTCCTACGCCCGCGGCATCGTCCTGACGCTGGCCAATGACACCATCGGGACCGGTCCCCGTCTTCAGATGCTAACCGACGATGCCGAGGTGAACCGCCTGGTGGAACGGGATTTCCACCTGTGGGCGCAGGCGGTCTCGCTGGCGGTGAAACTGCGCACGATGCGCATGGCGCGTTCCCAGGACGGAGAATCGTTCGGAATTCTGGCCAACAACCCCCTCGTCGACCACGACGTCAAGGTGGACGTGATGCTCGTCGAGGCGGAACAGGTGACAAGCCCGCTGCGATATGCATGGGATGACCAGGAGGTGGACGGCATCCTCCTGGACTCCTACGGGAACCCCGTCTCCTACCGAGTGATGCGCAACCATCCCGGCGACACGAGGGTGTTCTCGTATGACTCGTTCATGACGGTTCCGGCTCGAAGCATGATTCACGTCTTTCGCGCCGACCGTCCCGGGCAGCACCGCGGCATCCCCGAGATCACACCGGCGCTGCCGTTGTTTGCGCAGCTCCGCCGGTTCACGCTGGCGGTCCTGGCGGCCGCGGAAGCCGCCGCCGACTTCGCAGGCATCCTCTACACGGATGCGCCCGCGAACGGGGAGGCCGAGAACGTCGAGCCGATGGACCTCATCGAGCTTGAGCGCAACATGCTGCTCACGATGCCGGGCGGCTGGAAGATGTCGCAGGTCGAACCGATGCAGCCGGCGACGACGTATGCGGAGTTCAAGAAGGAGATTCTGAACGAAATCGCCCGCTGCCTCAACATGCCCTTCAACATCGCCGCTGGGAACTCCTCGGGTTACAACTACGCCTCGGGCCGACTTGACCACCAGACGTATTTCAAATCCATCCGCGTCGACCAGGCGTTCATGGCGGCACACATCCTCGACCGGATTCTGAAGGTGTGGCTGCGGGAGTACGCCGTCGAGTCTGGCATCCTCGGGCTGATGGGGGAACTCCCCGCGCACCAGTGGTTCTGGGACGGGATGGAGCACGTCGACCCGGCCAAGGAGGCCAACGCTCAAGAGACGCGCCTGCGAAACCACACCACGACGCTGGCCATCGAGTACGCACGGCAGGGCCGGGATTGGGAGGATGCGTTAAGACAGCGGGCAAAGGAGGTCAACCTCATGAACGAGCTCGGCCTGTCGTTGGCAGAGGCAAAGCCGAACACCGAACCTGCGAAAGACCAGGAGGAGGAGACGCAAGATGCCCAAACTGAATAAGCCCAAGGTTCCCTCGGGACTCTTCATCCGTGGCGAGCCCGGCGCGGTGAAAATCGAGGCGGCCGCCGAAGGGGAAGGCAAATCGCTGCGGCGCTTCACCATGACCGCCTACACCGGCGGGGCGATGGTGCTGGCGGGCTGGCCTCACCCGGTGGTCGTGGACTTGGTGGGACTGGCTGTCGGGAAGAAATCCCGTCCCATCCTGATGGACCACGACACGGGGCGCATCGTCGGGCACACAGACACGGTTTCGACCGAAGGGGTTCTGTCGGTTGCAGGGGTGGTCTCCGGCGTGGGCCCTGCGGCGCAGGAGGTGGTCGGTGCGTCCGACAACGGGTTCCCCTGGCAGGCATCTCTGGGAGCAGCAGTGAGAAAGGTGGTCTTCGTTCCCGAGGGCAAGAGCGGCAGCGCCAACGGGAAGGTATTTGCAGGTCCGGTCTACATTGTCCGGGCATCAAGGTTGGGCGAGGTGAGTTTCGTCGCGTTGGGCGCGGATGATTCAACCAATGCTCGGGTGGAGGCGACATTCGGAGCCAATCATAACACGGAGGTGATCACGATGGAGTTCGAGGAGTGGCTGAAGGCGAAGGGCCATGAGTTGGCGGACCTCTCGGAGGAGGAAACCGCCACGCTCAAGGCGGAGTACGAAGCGGAGATGACTGAGGAGGTCAAGGCTCCGGAGAAGCCTGTCGAGCATACGGTTCAGGCGACGCTGGAGGCCAAGCGAGAGGCCGAGAACGCCATCCGCACGGAGCGGGAGCGCGTAGCGGCCATCCAGGAAATCTGCGCCGGGGAGTACCCGAGGATCGAGCGGGATGCCATCCGCCTGGGCTGGAACCTCGAGGAGACCAGCCAGAAGGTGCTCAAGGCCATGCGCGAGAGCCGTCCCCAGGCGGACGTGCACATCACGATGCGCACTGATAAGGCTCGGGATTACGACCGCAAGACGCTGGAAGCGGCGCTCTGCATGCGCGCCGGCATCAAGGAGTCCATCCTGCTCCGGGAGTATGGGGAGCAGGTCATCGAGAGCGCCAGCATGGACCGGGATATGTCCCTGCAGCAGCTCTTCGTGGAGTGCGCGCGGATGGAGGGGATTCCCGTGCCTCGCAGCTTCTGCAACGACACCATCCGGGCAGCGTTCAGCACAGTGAGCCTGTCGGGCATCCTCAACAACGTCGCCAACAAGAAGCTGCTGAAGGCCTTCGAAGCGCAGCCCATCGTGGCGACGAAGCTGTGCTCGGAGGGCGAGCTCAACGACTTCAAGGAGTCGGAGCGCTATCGCCTGACGGACGTCGGGGACCTCGAGCCGGTGGCGCCCGACGGGGAGATCAAGAGCGGCGGGCTCAAGGAGGAGAAGGCGACCAACCAACTCGGGACGTTCGGGAAGATGTTCTCACTCACCCGTGAGATGATCTATAACGACGACCTCAACGCCTTCATGAAGGTGCCGGAGGGGATGGGCGCGCGGGCCGCCCGGAAGATCGATCAGCTCTTTTTCAAGAGGCTGCTCTCCAACCCCAACAGCCTCTTTTCCGAGGTCCACAAGAACTACGCCGAGGGGGCCGACACGGCACTCTCGGCTGCGAGCCTGGCGACAGCTATCCAGATGTTTCTGGACCAGACGGACGCCGATGGCCAGCCCATCAACGTGAGCCCGCGGTATCTGCTGGTCCCGACCGGGCTCAAGATGACGGCGCGGGAGCTCTTGAACTCCGTCGCGTTCTTTGCGACAGGCACCGACAACAAGACCCGAATTCCGACCTACAACGCGCTGGCGGACGAGGGGCTGGACGCGATTGCGAGCCCGTACCTTTCCAATGCCAACTACCCCGGCTACTCGGCAAAGGCGTGGTATCTCTTTGCCGACCCGTCGGTGGTGGACACGTTCGAGATCGGCTACCTCAAGGGCCGGCGGACCCCCACGGTGGAGCAGGGGGAGACGGACTTCGACACGCTGGGGGTGAAGTTCCGGGTGTATTTCGACCTCGGCGTGCGTGAGCAGGACCACCGGGGCATGACCAAGTTCAAAGGCGAGGCGTGATTCACGCCTTCTTCTGAGGAGGACTGATAATGGGACAGGAGTTTCAGGCGAGGTTCATTCAGCGTGGGGACGCCATCGACTACACCCCGGTGGCTGCCGTGGCCGCCGGCGCTGTGGTCGTGGTGGGATCCCATATCGGGATCACCAAACTCTCGATTGCCGCGGGGAAGCTCGGAGCCCTGGCGGTCAAGGGGCTCTTCGACGTCGTGAAGGCCAACGAGGAGATTGCCGACGGAGCGGCGGTCTACTGGGATGCCGATGGCAACCCCTACAACGGGACCGCCGGCACCGGCTGCGCGACCACGACCGCGGGCGGGAACACCTTCATGGGGTTCGCCGTGGGCGCGGCGGCGGCGACGGACGAGGTGGTGAGGCTGGACTTGATTGGCGTCGCGGCGCTGACCAACACGGTGCACAACGCACTGACGGCGGACCTGACGGATCCCGGCGATACTGGCGCCATCCCGGTGACCGACTCGGGCAAGTGCGACCTGGTCACGGCGGGAGCGGAGACGCGGACGCTTGCGGCCCCGACGTATGTCGGCCAGATGCTCCTGCTGTCGCTCAAGACCGACGGCGGGGACTGCGTCATCACCTGCGCCACCACCATCAACCAGACCGGCAACAACACCATCATGATGGACGATGCGGGTGATGCTCTCCTGTTGGTGGCAAAGGCCAACGGTGCGAACAAACGCTGGTCGGTCGTCAGCAACGACGGCTGCACGCTGGCCACGGTGTAGGAGACGGGATTGTGGCCGATTTCCTCGAGCGAGGCAGCGCTTGGCTGGATGAGCAGAGACTCAAGCACCTCTCGCGCACGGTCACCTACCGGCGCGGCGAGGACTTCGTAGAGGTCAGGGCGGCTATCGGCAGGACGGTGTTCGAGGTGGATGATTCAGTCGGTGTTGCGGAGCGGACCGAGAGCCGGGACTTCCTCATCCCGGCCTCGGACCTGGTGCTGGGAGAACAGGCGACTCTGCCCAAGCGAGGCGACCACATCGAGGAGACGCAGGATGCCACGGTGTACGTCTACGAGGTCATGGCACCCGGACAAGAGCCGTGCTGGAAGTACAGCGACGCGTATCGCAGGACATTGAGGGTTCACACGAAGCAGGTCGGGACGGAGGAGGCAGCGTGAACGCGGATTGGATAGCGACGCCGGTGATCCAATACGGCTTCCTGGGATTCAGTGCCGTGCTGCTGGGACTGGTCATCTGGCTCATCCGGAAGCTGCTGGCCGTCTTGGAGGCAAACAACCGGATCATCGAGGCGCACCCCGACGCGATCCGCGACCACCCGAACATGACTTCCGACCTGCTGAAGCTGAACCGGTCGCTGCATGACAAGGTGATTTCGCGGCCCTGCATCGCCATGAGGGAGAACTGACGTGTCGGTCATCGTGGACATCGCCGAGGCGGTCAAGACGGAACTCAACGGGCATGAGTTCAGCCAGGCGTTCACAGCCGAGCGGCTCTACAGGCCGGTGTTCGACCTGGCGGACATGAAGGACCTGCACGTGACGGTCGTGCCCAAGGGCGTGACGGCAGTGGCCGCCGGGCGAGACCGGGTGCAGCACGACGTGCAGGTCGACATCGCGGTGCAGAAGAAGGTGGCCAATGAGGCGGGGTCAGATGAGTTGATGGGGCTCGTCGAGGAGATCGCCGACTTCTTCCGTCTGCGTCGGCTGGCGCAGTATCCGCAGGCGGTATGGACCGGCATTGAGAACGATCCCGTCTTCGCCCCGGAGCATCTGGAGCAGATGAACCAGTTCACGAGTGTTCTGACCCTGACGTTCCGGGTCATTCGGTAGGAGGCGGGCATCATGTCTGACGCGAAACAGGCGCTTGAGAAGCTGACCGAGGCGGAAGCCCGGCTGGAAGCCCGCAAGACAGCCATCGATGAGCGTCTGGCGCAGCGGCAGAAGAATGCGGAGGAGGCGAAGAAGCGGTACGACGAGGTTATCAGCCGGCTGCAGGCGAAGCGGACGGCGTTGGAAACCCAGGGAGATGATCGATGAGCGAGATCACGAAGGACCTGGGGTGCCTCTGCTGGCTGTGGGAACCTCTTGCTTACGTGGGCGGGCCCCACGGACTCTACCTGGAGCTAAGCTCTGTCGTGATTCAGTCTGACCGGATGCTCCTGAACATGACGCCGGAGACCGGCGACCCGTTCCAGGCGACCATCCTGTTCTCGGAATACACGACCATCGGAGCGGTCGGGGGGCGAATCAACGAGCTGTCAGAAGGCTGCATCATCGAGGGGCCGGAGACACATTACATATCCATGAACGTTGTCTTCGGTGGCGGCTGCCATTTTGAAGGCGAGTTCGGCGGGTGGAACTCCAGATTCCTGAAGGCAGGGACCTACCTCGACGAGAGCCAGAGCTGGCACGTTGACCTCCGGTTTACACTCCCGGACGAAGGGGACGTGGAGAAGAATGTCGCATACGGGATGGGTGGCACGGGGCAGAAGGGCACTTACGTCTACTTCGTCTCATCCGGAACGCCTCTCCTTGGTTACGAATGCAAGCTCTACCGCAATGCGGGAAGCTACGCCGAGCCTGACTGGGCGGAGATCACGCCGGTCCGCGACGTCACGCTCAACCTGGAGAAGAGCGAGGTCGATGCGACCACCCGCGCCAACGGCGGCTGGAAGGCCAGCCTCGGGGCGCTCAAGGAAGGTTCGGTCGAGTTCGACATCGTGTGGGATCCGGCAGACGCCGGTTTCCAGGCACTGCTGGACAGTTACGTCAACGGGACTGCCGTCGAGGTCGCGGTCATGGACGGGCCGATGCAGACGCCGGGGAAGCAGGGGCTGCGGGCGACGATGGAGGTGCTCAAGTTCACGAGGGTGGAAGGACTGGAGGAGGCGGTGGTGGCCAACGTGGTGGTGAAACCGACCTTGGCGGATCACGCCCCTGAGTGGCTGGTCGTTCCGGGGTGACAGGAGAAACGAAATGGGCAGCAAGCTGGGACTCGACTGCAAGTTGTATCTGAACAACGGGACCTACGAGGCCCCGGACTGGTCGGAGGTCGCGCACGTCAAGGACGTGACGCTGAACCTCGAAAAGGGCGAAGCCGACGTCACCACACGGGCGAACCAGGGCTGGAAGGCGAGCAAGGCGGCTCTGAAGGACGCGTCCATCGAGTTCGACATCATCTGGGACACGAGTGACGCGGCGTTCGTCGCCATCAAGGACGCCTTCATGAACAACACGACGCTCGAAGTCGCGGTCATGGACGGCCCCATCGGGACGGTTGGGTCCGAAGGGCTGAGGGCGACGGTGGATGTGATGAAGTTCCCCAGAAACGAGCCGCTGGAAGAGGCGGTGACGGTGAGCGTGGCGCTCAAGCCGACATATGCGGCGCATCCGCCCGAGTGGATGAAGATTGCTGCCTGAGACCGGAAGGAGGATGCATGAAGACGTTCAAGGACAGCCAAGGACGTGAGTGGAACCTCGCCATCAATGTGGACGCCGTGAAGCGCGTTCGGTCACTTCTCGACGTGGACCTCCTCGAAGTGACCGACGGGAAGCTGCTGGAACGAATCGCCTCCGACGAGGTTCTCATGGTGGACCTGGTCTACGTTCTGGTGAAGCCGGAGGCGGATGCCAAGGGCGTGACCGACGAGGAGTTCGGCCGGGCGATGGCTGGGGACGCCATCGACGCGGCATACACCGCGTTCATGGAGGAACTCACCTCTTTTTTCCGGAACCCGCAGCGCAGGGCGCTGCTGAAGAAGGCCTTGGCCAAGCTGAACGACCTCGAAGCGAGAGTTCTGGACCGAGCGGAGAAGAGAATCGACAGCGGCGAACTGGACGAGGTGGTCGAGGAGGTGCTCTCGACACATGGGCCTTCGTCTGGGAACTTGCCGGCGTCGTCGGAGTCAACCCCGGAAGCCTGACACTTCGCGAGCTCGTGCACATGGCCGAGGGGCGCGTCCGGGAATCGTGGAACCACACATCCTCCATCCTCGCGCTCATTGCCACGGTCAACCGGGACAGGAAGAAACGGAGCAGGCCCTTCGACCCGAGGGAGTTCCATCCCATGGGGAAGAAGGGTTCGAGCAGGGAAGGAATCGCGGTGACGTCGGGTGACATCGGAATTCTGAAGCAGGTCTTTGTGAAAGGAGAGAAGTGATGCGAACGTTGTGCACGGCAGGTCTCGTGTTGTGGATGATCCTGACGCTGGGTTGCGCAGGATGTAACCCGGTCATGAAAGAACTCGGCGAGAAGCCCGACACGGGGCCGCTCCTGGAATCGGCAGGGGAGACACAGGATCTCGCCGGGAAAGCGTCGGAGTCGGCCGAGACAACCGCGGAGAAGACGGAACTCTCGGCTGGGCAGGCCAAGGATCTTGCGGCAAAGGTTCCGGCCGCACTGAAACCGGAGGCGCAGGCCCACGCCCGGACTGCCCAGGAAGCGGCCGAATCCGCAAGGAAGACTGGTGAAGCCGTAGGCAAGGTGGAACAGGCCGCCAATGCCGCGTTGACCATTGCGATCAGGGTTGACCGGGACGTATCGGTTCGCGAGGAGAAGGTCGAGAACCTCGCCAAGGAGACACGAACTTTGCGCAAAAGTGCGCAGACGGGTCTGCTGGCGACGCTGCTCGCCCATGTCGCGCTGCTGGCGGGGCTGGGTTGCTTCGGCGGCGGCGCGTACGCCCTCTACGTGACGAAGAGCAAGCTGCTCGCGACGATGGCGTCCGTGGCGGGCGTCGTCTTCATCGGCGGCTACTTCGTCACGATGCACCAGGACGTCGTGCAGACGGGATTCATGGCGCTCATGGTGCTGCTCATCATCGCCCTCGTGGTGAAGCTCGTCTTCTTCAGGCAGTCGGTCATCGGTATCGCGACGGCAGTGAAGGCCGATGCGAACGCGGAGCAGATTGCCGCCGCGGCTGATTCCCAGACGCGGGACGGCCTCGGTTCGGGGCGCGGCAAGCTGAAGCTCCTCGTGGGGGGCTGAGATGTCCTCTCCCTTCACCATCTCCATGAAGATGACGCACCTCTTCTTCGACCGGGCCAAGGTGAAGCGTTCGATGGACCGCTCCACGCACCAGGCGATGCGTCAGGCGGCGGGAAGCATCCGGAAGATCGCCCAGCAGTCGATGAGGTACGTCTCGCCGAAGAGCCAAGTCACCTCGCGCCCGGGCGAATCTCCCCGGGCGCGGCGGCCTCATCCGTGGGTGAGGAAGTTCCTCTGGTTCTACTACGACCCGGGCCGGAAGACTGCCGTTATCGGACCGGTCCGCCTGGGACGCGCGACGGGTGCCCCTCACAACCTGGAGTTCGGCGGACGTGTCCGCGGCAGGAATCCTCGCCGGCACAAGCGGAAGATGGGCAGATACGGCGAGGTCCGCATCGTGCGCCTCACGAAGAGCCCTGTCGCGGGCAGGGACGTCATCTACAGCAAGCTCACGAGCCCCACGATGGTCGCCCGCGCCAACGAACTCAACAAGCAACTCTACGGTCCGGACAGGTTGAGCGGCCGCTTGGCTGCACGTCCCTTCATGGGACCGGCGCTCAGGAAGGAAACTCCCAAACTGCCCCGGCGTTGGGCAAACTCGGTCCGGGGGTAGGAGAAGCTCATGGCGGGTGCGGAGATACGAGCGGGCCGGGCCTACGTGGAACTCATGGTCCACGACCGTCTGGCCAAGGGCTTGAGAAGGGCGGCTGCACGTCTCAAGGCCTTCGGTGCGACGGTCCAGCACGCCGGCATCGCGATGATGACAATGGGTTCGGCGTTGACGGCTCCGCTGCTACTGGCCGCCAAGACCTTTGCCTCCATGGGTGACCAGGTTGCCAAGATGAGCCAGCGCACCGGCTTCAGCACGGAGTCCTTGTCGGCACTGGGGTTCGCTGCCGAGCAGTCCGGCACGAACATCGAGTCCCTGGAGAAGGCGACCCGCCGCATGGCCTACGCCATCAATCAGGCGGGCTTCGGACTCAAGAGCTACCTCGATATCTTCGGGCAGCTGGGCCTCACCTACGACGACCTCAAGGGGAAAGCGCCCGAGGAGCAGTTTCTCCTCATCATGCAGCAGCTGGAGAAGGTCAAGGATGCCTCCACCCGGGCGGCGATTGCCATGCAGCTCTTCGGGCGGGCGGGGACATCACTGCTTCCGATGATCTCCAAGGGTGCGGGCGGACTGGAGGGGCTGCGTCAGCAGGCGCGCGATCTTGGACTTGTCATATCCCAGGAAGACGCTGCCAAGGCAGCGGAGTTCACCGACACCATGAACATCCTCTGGCGGGTCATCAAGCAGGGAGCCTTCACTATCGGTGCGTCGCTGGCGCCGATGCTGATGGACGCCGCCCGGTGGATCACGAAACACGTCAAGCTGGCGACGGACTGGATCGGCCGCAACCGAGGTCTCGTCGTGTCCATCCTTAAACTGACGGCGGGACTGATCGCGGCTGGCGCGGGAATCACGGTGTTCGGACTCCTCCTCGGGAAGCTCGGGGCCATCCTCGGTATCCTGGCCAGTGCTGTAGGTCTCGTGGGGACCGTCCTGGGAGCGATGCTCACTCCCATGGGCCTCGTGATGACGGCCGCGGTGGCGTTGGGAGGCTATCTCCTGTGGACCTCCGGTGCGGGCGGGAAGGCCCTGAGTTGGCTGGGGGAGAAGTTCAATGCCCTGAAGCAGGATGCACTCAAGGCGTGGAAGGGGATCGGTGACGCGCTCGCCGCCGGGGACATCGCTCTTGCCGCGAAGATCCTCTGGCTGACGCTCAAGATGGAATGGCTGCGGGGCACTGAAAAGCTAAAGGAACTCTGGGTCAAGGTGAAGGAGTTCGCCTGGGAGACGTGGTATGGCATTCAGGCCGTCTGGGAAGAGGTGGTTGATGCCATCGTTCGCGCCCTCATCAACGGCGTCGCTTGGATGAAGGAAGCGTGGGTGGGGTTGGCCGCCTCGATGCGTTCCGTGTGGGAGACGACCACCGACTGGCTGGCCAAGCGCTTCCTCGAGGTGCAGGGGCTCTTTGACAAGGACCTGGATGTCAAGCTGGCCAAGGAGATGGTGGACGTCCAGGCCGCCGAGAACGCGAGGAAGCGTCAGGCGGAGACTGCCGCGCGCCTCGCCGCCATTGACCAGGAGAAGAAGGACCGCCTGGCAGCCGCCGAGGAGATGCACCAGGATGCGATGTCGAAGATCGGTGACGAACTTGCCGCGGTGAAGGGCAAGTACGACAACGAACTCAAAGCCGCACAGGACGCGGTGGATGCGGCAAAGAAAGAGTGGAAGGACGCGCTCCAACAAGCGGCGGATGAACGCTCTGCGGTTGAGGGTGCGCAGGTGGGGCCGCCGGAGCCTCTGAAAGTGCCGCACTTCGACCTCGGGCCCATCATGTCCCAGATGAAGCGGGCAATGTCTGTGCGGGGGACGTTCAACATCGCCGCTATCCAGGGGCTCATGGGCGGCGACGCCATGGATCGCACGGCGGATGCCACCGAGGAGACCGCCGAGAACACCCGCAAGATGCGCGACCAGCTTGACGGCATGGAAGGACTGGCGTTCGAATGACGGTAACCATCAGGGAACTCGGTTCCAGCGGCAACACGACAGTCGGCGAGGCCAGCGAGAAGAAATATCTCATCGTCGGCACGGGCGATGAGATGGAGGCCTTGACTCAACTCGAGACAGAGGCCCCGCTGACGCTCAATGGCCTCTCCCGTAAGCCGTGTTCCGTCGAACGCCCGGGCGAAGGAGGTGAAATCTGGGTCGGCACCGCTCCCTACAGCCCGTCGGGCTCCATTAAGAAGGAGCCCCTGGCGGTCGGGGAGTCGTCCTTCAGCTTCGACACCGGGGGCGGCACGCAGAAGATCACCCAGAGCAAGAACACCACCGCGTTCGCTAAGTCGGGCGAGACTGCTCCGGACTTCCAGGGGGCCATCGGCTACAACGGCAAGGACATCGAGGGCGTCGACATTACCGTCCCGGTCTTCAACTGGACCGAGACGCACTGCCTGCCGGCGAACCAGGTGACCTTGGCCTACGTCAAGAAGCTGCGGGACCTCACCGGCAAGACGAACAGCGCGGCATTCCGGGGGTTTGCCAAGGGAGAGGTGCTTTTCCTCGGGGCCTCAGGAACCCGACGTGGCGACGAGGCCTGGGAGATAACGTTCAAGTTCGCCGCATCCGAGAACGCCGAGAACATCGTCATCGGAGACATCACCGTGACCGCCAAGCTCGGATGGGATTATCTGTGGGTGCTCTATGAGCCTCAGGAGGACTCCACGGCAAAGGCCATCGTGAAACGCCCCAAGGCCGCCTATGTCGAGCGTGTCTACGATGAAGGCAACTACGCCGACCTCAACATCCCGGAGCCGCTCTCATGAATAAGGTCAGCTCGGGTGATCCCCTGCGAATTCCGGCGGAGACGTTCAACACGTTCGTGGACGCATCCCAGGACTTCCTTAATCGCAGGCACGGCGTTCGCCTGCCGGGGCCCGCTACGGGTTACGACGGCACCATTCTCATCCGCAACGACTCCGGCAGCGACCTGGACAGGTTCTCGGTCCTCGGAATCGCTGACTACATCATCACCTATCCCGACGGTGCTGGTCTCAGCACCTTCAAGAACCAGCCCGTCATCGCGGGTGTCGTGCCCAACGGCCATCAGGGCAAGTTCGTCATCCTGGCCGAGCCCGCCAGGAACGGTGCCATCGTGAGGGCCCACGCTTCAGGAGTCGTGCCGGTCAAGCTGGACATGAAAACGGGCGGAACGTTGGCTGACGTCAAGGACGGGGAGACAGGTTACCTGGAAGCCTCTGAGACCGGCACCGCGCAGATAGTCTGGAAGCAATACACAACGGGTTCAGGCGGCTGGGGGCTTGTCCGCCTCCCTTTTGACTTCGGGCCGCATCGGCTCAGCTTCGACGGCATCGCCCGGATTGACTCGGCCTATCCCGACAGCAACTTCTCCGGGGGAAACAGGATTACCCAGTCCGGCGACGAAGGCACACGCAGGCAAGCGTTCCTCCTTCATGCCGAGCACCCCTTCCGACGAGAGGATTTCGTCTCCGCATCCGTTGCATACGCCGCACAGGTGACCGTGACTCGTGCGAACTGCGGCGGCTGGGGTGACTGGCTCAAATCCTCGGTGCAAGCGGTGTCCTTCATCATGGAGGACTTCGACGTCGAAGATGTGACCTGGAACACGGCTCCCGACAGGACGTCGCCGGAATCAGCGCGTTCCGCCCCTGTGATGATGCGCTATCCAAATGCTCTGACAGCTGGCGTCAACTGTGTCCTCATCAGCGTCGGGCAATATGTGGACGCGGGTATCCTGGCTCAGCAGATCATCTCCGCTCCCTCAGGTGCAGACATCTACTACGGGCTCTGGGTCGAACCCGAGGCGGGAAGCTATCCCGCCCCTTGGTGGACTTCCTACGAGTGCCAGACAGACTGCGACCGGGCAGACTCGCGTGTACTTGTGCGGTAGTGGCCTGTCGGGCAACCGCAGGGCCCTCAAGGCAGGCTCGAATTGAGCTGGAACCCCCAGCAAGTTCCTTGCATCTTCGGTCAGGGCATGGTAACCTGCTGCTACACAAGGGGATACGCTTGTCAGGAGAGTGAGCATCCGAGCGTTAGAGCGTCTGTGCCGATGCACTGCAGAATGGCCGTGTACCCGAAGCATCTTTCGTGCTTCGGCAGGATCAGAGATCATTGAACGGGGGAGCTGATGGCTGCCGTTTGCAGGGTGCCAGTAGTGGATCTCTTCGCCGGACCCGGGGGGTTGGGCGAAGGTTTCAGCGCGCTCGAAGTCAAAGGGGGACATCGCCCATTTCGAATCATCCTTTCCGTCGAGAAGAATAGGGAAGCCCATCAGACCCTTCAGTTGCGCAGCTTCTTCAGGCAGTTTGAGCCGAGTCAGGTTCCTGAAGCTTACTACGAGATGCTCCGCAATATAGAGGAACCACTACCCAAGCGTCTGAGTGCGCTCTATGATGCGTATCCCGGTGAGGCCCAGCGGGCAGCACAGGAATCATGGTGCGTTGAGCTAGGCGAGAAGAAGTCGGCTGAAGTCCACGAGCGCATGAAATCCTGCCTTGAGGGAACTGATGAGTGGGTTCTGATAGGTGGCCCCCCCTGCCAAGCATATTCCATCGCCGGGCGTTCCAGAAACAAAGGCATTACGGGCTACACACCGGAAACGGACGAAAGACAGTACTTGTATGTCGAGTACCTTCAGGTGATTGCAGCACACCGCCCGGCAGTCTTCGTAATGGAGAATGTCAAAGGACTGTTGTCGGCCACGTTGCGCAACCAGAGGGTCTTCGAACGCATTCTGGACGACCTCAAGAACCCCGGTGCTGCTCTTCGGCGCGCAGGCAGACACATCCGGACACGTGGAGGCATAAACCAGACACCGCATTACGGCTTGTTTTCTCTGGTGGGAGGAAAACTGTCCGGGGTCGAAAGCTTGAAGGACTTCGTGGTTCAGATGGAGGACTACGGCATTCCTCAGGCGCGACATCGTCTGATTCTTCTGGGAGTCAGAAGTGATCTGCCGGGGACTCATAAGCCCGGTCATCTAAGACCGCAGAAGAGTGTAAATGCTGAGTTGGTTCTGAAGGGACTTCCATCCCTACGGGCCGGCCTGTCCAGAGAGGATGACTCTCCTGAAGCATGGCGGAGATGTCTGGCTGACGTCAGGGACCGCCGCTGGTTCAAGGCCATCCCGAACAATGCAGGGGACGCTACCTACCAGGAGATGCTGTCGGTTTTGGATTGTCTTGAAGCTCCTGTAGACGACCGCGGAGCAGAATTCGTGGCATGCGATCCCACTCCAGAATATGCAACGGACTGGTACTCTGATTATCGGCTGGGGGGGGCGTGCCATCATTCTGCGCGAGCTCACATTGCCAAGGACCTTCATCGGTATCTCTATGTCGCCTGTTTTGGCAGGGCCGAGGGACGCTCGCCTGTTCTGGCGGAGTTTCCGGCTGACCTCCTTCCCAAGCACAGGAATGTCGGTGATGCACTTGATGGAGGTATGTTCTCAGATCGCTTCCGGGTTCAGGTCGCTGGGCGTCCGTCGACAACGATTACCTGTCATATCGCGAAAGACGGTCACTACTACATTCACCATGATCCTTCTCAATGCCGGAGTCTGACTATGCGTGAAGCCGCCCGCCTGCAGACCTTTCCGGACAACTACTTCTTCTGCGGCCCCAGGACCTCCCAATACACCCAGGTCGGAAATGCTGTGCCTCCGCTGCTGGCGCATCAGATTGCCGAGGTCGTGTGGGATCTGCTCGAGAGGATAGGAGTGTTTCCCTGATGGCGGACAGAATATCCCGAGAACACCGCAGCTGGAACATGTCGCGCATTCGTGGGGCCGACACGAAACCGGAGCGCGTTGTCCGGTCGCTCCTGCATCGGATGGGCTACCGATTCCGACTGCATCGCAGGGATCTGCCCGGCACCCCTGACATTGTCTTGCCCAAGTACCGTGCGGCTATCTTCGTTCACGGCTGCTTCTGGCACCGACATCCGCGCTGCAAATACGCGTACAAACCCAAGTCGCGAGTGGCTTTCTGGACGAAGAAATTCGAAGAGAACATCAGTCGCGACAAGCGTAAGAAGAGGCAACTGAGAATGCTGGGATGGCGGGTGCTGGTGGTGTGGGAATGCCATGTCAACGATGAGGAAAGGCTCTCGTGCAGGCTGCGCAATTACCTGGAACGGGCTGACACGAAGTGAACCCGGTCATGCATGCTTGTGCGCATCCTCGCCGTCGCTGTGACGGCGTATGCGCCAACGCTTTGTGTTCTGATCCTGCTCGACTACTCCTTCGCTTTCCATGATTGCCAAGAGCGTTCTGGGGATATGGCCTTCGTGGCCGACGTGTCCCTGATAGATCCCGAGCATGCGGCCAATCTGTGAATTGGTCAGACCTTGCGAGTCGGACATCTCAATGAGCTGGAAAACAGCCGCCTTCAGATCCGATAGCGCTCTCTGAGACTGTCTGTAACATTCGGAGACTGACTCTTCAGGCTTCATCGATCCCGTGCCCCCTTCATAACCGAGACTGTGCTCCCGCCGGAGACCATGCACAGATCATTCTGTTTCATCATCAAGTCTGAAACGCGAGAACTCATTGGGTAGCACATCCAGTATAGCCTCTGTGCTCATGGAATAGAGATCCCAGTTAAGGTCAAACTGGTTCAGTACCTCCGCAAGACGTCGGGCACTACCGGGACCTCTGCCTGCCGCTCCGCGCTTTGCCATTCGCGTATCCGCATCAACATATAATTCGGTCGCCGCCGAAATAATGGCCACGTTGGTCACGAGCTCCTGCCGGGATGCCAGTTGTTCGACAATATCTCCTGGTTGGTGAAGCGGGGTACAGAGCAGGACAAGTGCCCTTTCCGGCGCGTCACGGTGCGCACGATAGATGCGAAACGGCCCGGCGAGCAGATGGCGGTAGTACTTGCGGAAGTCACCGACGGCCGGTATCCATCTGGCTCGTTCGCCGGGTTTCCGCTCGCCATTGTCGCTCACCGGGCACAACTGATTGAAGTAGAACAGCGCTAACCACGCCCAGAGTCCTTGGTCTCGGTCTACCCCTTCGAGCCCTGCATCAGAGAAGACGTTGTTGAGATAAGCAGCTGCGTCATGCCTGGAACAGAATTCTTCTTTCTCTAACTCAACTTCGGGTTCTATCACTTCCGTGGATTCTTCCGAGGTAAGAAGCTCCTCGGGGTACTGCTGCGGGTGTTCTGTGGTGAGAGAATCAAGAAACTCACCGAACTGCCGGATTCCCTGTTCATGGAGACGCCTGAGTTTCATGACAAGACCTCCCCGGCCCAGTATTGCCCGAACCTGCCGTAGATGCCGAACCGCCTGCAGAATGCGGTCGCGGCTTCGTCGATCCAGTCATCGATCCGGTCCTGTTCCTCTTGTGCGGGGAGACCGCCCACACCGGGTAGACGCATGGCAAACGTAAGCCACTGTGCCCGCCAGTCCGATAGATCATCAGTCTCGTGATAGTCCTCTATCCAGAGAATACGAGTCAGGATCTCCCGCAATACCGCTGGCAGGACCATGGATACAAATCCGGGATCGGTGGCAACAGAATGCCAGTCACCCACCCGAGAGTTGATCAGCAGCAGCGGATGATCACTGAAGTCTACACGGAAGACCTGATCACCCAAGCTGCCATCAGGTCTGGCCGGCAACAGTGATACCCGCTTCTCCTGCACCTCATCCGGGCGGCGAGGCCTGATGCGATCGGCCTCCGCTAGGAGCAGTCCCTCAGGCTCATCCACTGACGTGACCCGGACGCGGAAGAGCACGCCTTCGGCCGAGTCAAACTCGGAGAGCGTGCGATCTGCCGGCAGTTGAATGTCGGCCACTGTGCCGCACGGGAACCGCATCCATGATGTCTGCCGATAGGCCTCAACGGAGACAACCGCATTTGCCGGGAGCTCATATTCTGCAAGCGCCAAGTTCGTATCGAACTCCGGCGTGCCGTCGACTGACTCCCGCACGGTGATACTCGTGTCGCTTTGTCTGATGCGCTTCCTGCCGGTGTAGTTAAACCGTCGAACCGCCATCGGTATCCTCCCGAGCAACCGCGCGCACGTAAACCTGGCGACGCTTGTCAAACCCGATCACGTGGAGCGCGAAATCTGGATCCTGAACGGCAACCACAATCCTGTTTCCACTTCTTCTTACGATGTTCAGTCTCTTGGGTTCCGGGTCGAGCCGGATAGGCTCCTGATCAACAGAAAAATCCTCGGGCCTGTATCTCTTGAGAGGATTGCCTCTGCGAATGTCATACGCGACCCGGATGTCAATCGTCGCCGGGGGCGATGTGTCGTTGTTGGTGGGAAGTACCGAGAAGCCGCCGTTGATCTTGTGAATGCGGAAACGAGGGGGCCGCGGCGAGGGGGGAACGGGTGGCTCCGCTGGTTCAGCCCCTTCTTCCTCCTTCGCTTTCTGGCGCCGAGTCTTGACGGCGTCGGCATCATCGGGTGGCGCCGGGATCGAGAAGAAGTCGGCAAGAAGGGTCGGATCCTCTTCCTTTTCGGCCGCCGTCAGCACTCTGAGGATTTCGTGCATGCTGCGCTTTACGAAGTCAAGGTCTGTCTTATAACCCCACCTGTAATCGTTCTTCAGCCGTACGTGTTGCCATTCAGTATGAGAGGGGTTCTCGGCGGTGCGGAGAAACGCCACCAGAGGCATGTCCTCTGCAACTATCACAGCGCGCACGCCGCGTGTTCGGGGGCAGTCGACCCTTGAGATGATGATCCCTTCTCTTATGAATGTCGGTTTTCCTGTCTGCTCTGAACTGTCACGAATGAAGTAGACGTCGAAGAAGGAATCCGCCTGCTCGCCGTCGTTCCTTCGAACGGTAACAGGTACTCTGACCGCGAGCTTCTCGCCGGCATAGAAACCGGAACGCAGTCCCTGGATCTGGTCGTCCGTAAAGAGTGCCTCTGTCCATCTGCAAGCCTGGTTGTCGGGTGGCTTCGCGATGGTCACCCTCTTGTCGTCTTCCATACTTCTGGCCCAGTCCGCAAGTTCGATGAGGGGCTTCAGATTCCCAGCCCAGGTGGAATCAAGACGACTGACCTCATCGATCAGTGTTGACGCATCCAGCACAGTTCTCACGGAAGGGGTCTCGACAATAACATCGAGTTGTCCCGCAAGGATCGGGAAGAAGTAATCCTGCAGGACTGCGTGGACTATGGCCTGTTCCGTGATGTCTGTTTCGGGCCACGGGATCACCAGAGAAAGGCCGGGCTCTGAGTCCCTCATCAGGCGAAACCGCCGACTGAAATCCTCAATCAGGCCAGGTTCAACGACCGGCATCACAAGTGGCTGTGCATCATCAGGTGGCACTCCATAGTAACCATCCTGACAATACAGATCCCCGACGTAGTGCGACTTGAGGACCGATTTGCCCATGAGCATCTTCTGTCCGTCCGAGGCGCGGACGGTAAGCCCGAAGACGGTGCTGATGCGGCTCGAACGGAGGAATACATGCTTGCCAACCCCCCAACTGCCACGATCCGAAGCGTCCTTGTCTGATTGCCCCTCGGCACGGAAGAAGTGGTAGAAGTGGTTCTTGCCGCCCTCTCGGGACTTGAATGCCTCATCTGGTGTTCCCTCAAGCCCCGTTGTCCCGAAATCCTCGAAAGCCAGAAATGAACAGGGCGACTCAGTCGAAGGGACTTGTGCAGGGAGCAAGCCGTTGCTCCGGGCGTTGAAGTGGGGCCACGCTGACCTGAAGAACTGCTCAACACCTGCGGGAGAAATGGTCTCCGCCGGGCCGGAGAGGTATATCCTTACGATCACATTGTCGTTACCATCGCCCGCATCCAGTGCATTCTGGATGCCTTCACGAACAAGCGCCATTCCCGGGTCACTGATAGCGTCCGTCGCAAAGAACTCGCCGTGCACCGGCTCTCGTATGGTCTCGCCCGCCTTCTTGGGCCTGAAACACCATTCAGCCATAGTCTTACCCCCGGTCCTATCCGAAATGGTTGACTACGCTCTGGGAAGAGTCCCCCATGCTTCCTCCACCGCCTCTGGCAGTTCATCAGGATCTGCTACAGTGTACCCTTGCCTGCCCTGCTGAGCGACCAACCCCGCCTTGCGAAGCCATGCCAGACAGAGGTAGGCCTGATAGCTGGAGACTTCTGTTCCATCCTCCTCCAGAAGTGGAAAGAGATTCTCGGTTGTGAACGTTCCTCCCTTGGCAACTTCCGCCAGCTTCGTCGCAAGAAGGTCGACGACAAGCCTCGGCGCCCGGTGTCGGTATTCCTTCTTTTCCCTTTTCGACCACCCGAGTTTCAGGAGTCCGTTACCATCCTTGAGGAACTTCGGGTACTCTGACTCGCGTTTCTGGCGCTTTCTCCCCCGGGCTCTCTTTGTAGACGGACGAGGTGCCGGCGAGACAGGCTTGGGCGTGTCACAGCTTCCACCATGCCCTGTGCTTGGCGACCGCGATTGCGCGTTGCCGGAGGAATCAGTCGAGGGGTGCTGCGCCTGCTCAATCAGGATCGACACTTGGCGGGCGATAGCCGTCACCTGCATCAGGGAGTCATAGTCGCCCCGCGCGGCTGCATTCCGAAGCAATTCCTGCAGTTGCCCCTCGCAGTCCTTCAGGATGTGTAGTGCCTCATCCGTGCCCATGCCCTTACTATATAGCGAAAACGCATGGTGTCAACCCTGTATTTTCGGTGTAAGTTCTGCCGGGTGCCCGGAGAAACCTGTAACTCCTGTCTCGGTAAATAGTTATGGACGCAACATAGCAGGCTTTTCCTATCACATTCTGGTTTCGGGCATCCACACACAACGGCTTGCGGGCTCCGATAAGGCTCCACTGCTGGATGGTCAAGAGCAGGCAGGAGGTGGCGGCGTTGATGGCGTGATCGCCATCTGAATGTGCTCTTGTGTTGGGGATGCCGTGATTTGGGACGTCAGGTCCATTGTTCGTGTCCTGCGTCCGACACAGTATGTTTCTCTCTGTCGAAGCAATGCACGTGCAGAACTTGGTGGGCCCCCTCTTAGAGAAAGGAGTCGGCACATGATCAGCGGACTGGTCTCTGATTCCGGGGCACT
>CAZQTW010000070.1:0-30313 GCA_964596165.1 uncultured Planctomycetales bacterium
ATCGAAGATTCTCAAGATTTTCTCGCTTACCCCGGACGGGCCTGAACGGTTACGAATTAGGTTAATCCACCACGCGACCGTTCCGATAACGGCTAGGGAGGGCAAGGGGCATGCAGTCCGAAGACGTGCGGGTTTGGGACTGCGCTCCGGGACGATGGGTGGCGCCGGGATAGCCGGTTCATGCCGGCCGTGCCTGAGCGAATGGGGGATGGCGTACCATTGGAGATCGCCTTGACGGGGTCGCGATTCAGGGGCATGGCCTTGCGGTTTGCGGCAGCCCAGACGGCGGTGTTGCTGTTGTTCGGTCCGTACGTCGCCAACGTCTCCACGCACGAGTATCGCTATCGCAACATGTGGCAGACGCGCGATGCATTGTTTGTCATCGGATGCATGGCCGGCGCGGCGGCGGCGGCTGTTGTCGTCGAAGGGCTGATTCGGCTGATGCGTCGCCCCAGGCTCGTGGCCGTGTTCGACCACCTGTTTGTGTTGGCGCTCGGCGCGGGCGTTCTGGCGAACCTGTGGTTCTGCTCTTCCAGACCCGAAGGTTACAGTATCGGCAAGCTGGGGATGGAAACTCGAACGCTGTGGCTGCTGTTGTTTGGTCTGGTGGGTTATTCTCTGGCCAATCCGGGTTTCAGACTCGTCGAGCGGTGCAAGCAGTTCTGTTTGATCGTCTGGCCCGCGGTGATTCTGGTCGGGATTCACATTCTGTGTTTGGGGACGTATCCTTCGCCCAGTGATCCGTTCCCTCAGGAGCGAACCCGGTCGACCGCAGCGTCAATTCGGCCGGCCCGCGATCGGATGAGGCTGCAAGCGACGGTATCAGTAGTCAGCGACCCATCCAACGGGGCAGGACTTGCGGCGGCTTGCCCGCCTGTTTACGTGTTCGTGTTCGATGGCTGGTCCTATGACCGGACCTTTGACAATGATAGGGTCAGGCCGGACCTGGTGAATTTGAGCCGGTTGCTGAAGCAATCCACTGCGTTCCGTGATGCCCATTCGCCGGGCGACTGTACGGAAGCATCCATGCCGCGGCTTCTGTTCCAAACGGACAAGAAGGCCGTCGTCCGAAGCGACGGTGTCGGGTTTGATGACGCGGGGCAGTACATCCCCGCCCGGCGACTTCGGAGCATCTACTCGGCCGTTGACGGGCGGGGTTACGACACGTTTCTCGTGGGCTATTCATTGCCCTATCGAACGTGGTTGGGACCCGAAGTTGGGACCTGTCGGAACTACCGCTGGTTTGAAAGCGGGCATGACGCCAGGGGGAAGCTGAGTGTCCTTGCGTACGGTGTGATCCGGTACTGGACAGATCCGTGGACGAGTTGGTTCTATCACCGTCGGATCGAGAAGGCCAGAGACGAATGGACTCTGCAGATCCATCAGGAGCTCAAACGCGATGTGATGCAGCTCGTCGATCGCGACGGGATGGGTTCTTTTGCGATTATTCATTACCCACTTCCTCATTACCCGTACTTTCTTGGCGAGACTTACGGCGACGCATCGCCGTGTCGACTGTCCTGGGTATCCGAGGACCTCCATGGGTACGAGCGGAATTTGGTTCACATGGACGGCTTGATCGGCGAAGTGATCGATGCGATGAGGCGAAGCGGTCAATGGGACGAAGCGATGGTGGTGCTGACATCGGATCATGCATGGCGCGACGATCCCGACCGGCAAACCCGGTCGGCGTCGAGCGACCTTACGCACGTGCCGCTGATCGTCAAGTTCCCCAACCAACATGAGGGAGGCGTGTTCAGCACGCGTTTTGAAACGCGAAGGCTGAAGGTGCTGGTGGAGCATGCCTTGACGACGGCGGGCGAGATCGACGATCTCGACAAGCTGGTCGCATCGGCCATGTCGGTCGAGGGGTCACGAACGGGTCGTTGCGGACTGGCACGTGCGGGTCGTGTTGGGGAGTAGCCGAAGTCGTGGCCTGGCGGTTGTGTATCGCGGTAGATTGGGGTGGTTCGGAATCATGAGATCATTAGCGTATATAGACCCGAACGCGGGCAGCATTCTGCTTCAGTTGCTGATTGGATCGTTCGTCGGCCTGCTGCTCTTCTTTCGACAGAGTCTGGTTCACGCATGGAGTTTTCTTCTGGCTCGCGCCCGTCGGAAACCTTCGGGCAACAACAGGCCAACCGAAGCTCCGGTGAGGGATAGGCATCCATGACGACAGCCCTTGAGGCCCCCCAGCGACAAAGTGCCTCCTTCAGGGACCCCAATGGATTCGTTTTCGAACTGGGAGGGCGGGTGTTTCGCGCCGTGGACCGCGCCTGTCTGGGGATCATACGCGAATTGCAGCAGAGTGGTCTGTTGGAGCGCCTTGTCGACGATGGCATGGTGGTGGTCACCGAGATCGTGGAGGACGAGGCCCTGCTCCGTCGAATGCATGAGGCCTATCCCGGCGTCTACGGATTTCTGGAACACCGAAGCATTACGCCGATTAGCTATCCCTATGAATGGTCCACATCGATGTTGGCCGACGCCGGTATCCTCACGTTGGATCTTCAAATGCGTCTGCTGGAGCATGGATACTCGCTCAAGGACGCCACCGCCTACAACATTCAGTTTGTCGACGGGCGACCGGTGTTCATCGACATACCTTCGATCGAGCGTCCGCGTCGGCTGGACATTTGGCCGGCGCTCGGTCAGTTCAACCGGATGTTCACGCATGCCCTCTTACTGAACGAAAGAAAGGGCCAAACGCTGCGCTCCTACTTCCTGGCGAATATCGACGGGAGTGGTATTCCCCAGGTTCGCCGCGCGTTCGGTCGATTGGAGCTTCTCAAGCCCGGTCTTCTGTTGGATCTTACAATTCCCTATCTGCTCGAAAGAAGAGCCGGCTCGATTTCACGTGGGTTGCCCCGCAGTCTGGCGGCGGCTCAGACGAGCCCTGAGGCACAGATCTTCAATCTGAAGCGGCTTCGATCAAAACTGAGGGGATTCAGTCTGCGTCACAGGGTGTCCGGTGCATGGACGGACTATACGCAGACATGCAGCTATTCCGAGAGGGCGCACCAGTCAAAGACGGCGTCAATCCGCCGCTTCGTCCAGGAATACCGACCGGCGACGGTTCTCGACCTGGGCTGCAACACGGGCTTCTATGCGCAATTGGCGGTCAAAACCGGCTGCCGCGTCGTTGCCGTGGACAGTGACCCCGAGAGCGTGGAGATTCTGTACCGTCAGGTCAGGGCCAATCGGGCGCCGATCCTGCCCTTGTGTATCGATATTACGAATCCCAGTCCGGCGATCGGATTTCGCAACAGGGAAAGGTCGAGTTTTCTGGACCGCATGAAGGTGGACTGTGTCTTCGTGTTGGCGCTGATCCACCATCTGCATGTACGGGGAAACCTGCCGCTTGCGGGCATCCGGGACATGCTTGCCGACATAACGAAGGAGTTTCTTGTTCTCGAGTTTATTCCGTCGAATGATGCGATGTTCCGGCGACTCATGGATTATCGAACCGAGGACTTCAGCGCCTACACGGTGGAATCGTGTATGGGTATCTTCGACGAGCGATTCGAACTGATTTCGCGCGAGTCTGTGGAAGACTCACCTCGGACTCTCTTGTTTTACAGGCGCCGCTGAGTCTGGGTTGTCGGCAATCCCGTGTCCGCCACACCTCCTTGTCGATTTATCGGACCCTGGGAAGCACCTGGAATGCCCGATGTTGGACAACCCCCATAGGAAGTAAGTATAGACCCGGACTTGCCCAGTCGATCTTCAGGAAGCAGGTGTAATTCCGCGCGCCGTATACGATCGGTATTCCGTCTTGCCGCGACTTGCAGGTACGGGTTGCGTGCGGACAGACCGACCTTCGTCTGCCGGCGAACTTCAGGGGCGGGCAAGTCGCGCGGCGTTGGCTTTTCGGGAAGTGACGCATGTCCCTTCGACTCAGGATTCCGCTGGTACTCCTGACGGCCACAGCGCTGTACACCGTTCTTGTCTACTGGGCATGGCGTTTCGTTGTGCATCCTGGCTTCTTTCTATTGGAGGAACAAGAAGCACGGACGAATATGGAACGTGTCCGTCAGGCACTCAACCGCGAGATTCGGCATTTCAGCGAAACGTCCATGGAATGGTTGGCACGCAATGGAGTCCACGATTGCGTTCTTGAAATGGACCCCAATGGGGCCGCCCGGCTTGTTGCCAGGGATCTCGTCGACCGGGCTCTTGGCGAGTCCCGTCTCAACGTCATTTGCTTCTGTGATTCGGAGGGTAAGGTTCTGTGGGGCGAGGCCTATGCGGATGACGGCGAGCGAATTCGCGTCATCACGGATCTTGCGCGGTATGTCTTGACCTTACCCGAGCGACTGTTGAAACACGCCGATCCGCTCAGCCACGTTGACGGAATCGTCCTGACATTGGACGGACCGATGTTCGTGTCGGCAAGGCCCGTGGTCGCCGCCGACACCGGTGACCGGATTCGAGGAACGTTGATCCGAGGCAGGTTCCTGGACCGGGATGACCTCGAGAGGATAGCCGGGACCACCTGTGTGAAATTCCGCCTCTGGTCGGTCGGGGCCCGGGACATACCCTCTCGTGATGCCGCGGCGGCCGAGCGTATCAGTCCCCAACAGCCGATCCATCTGGTCAGGGAGAACAACGGTCTTCTCGGCGCCTATACCTTCTTCACGGGGATCGACGATCGCCCCGTACTGCTTTTGCGAGGGGACATCGCGCGGGACACGTTTACTCGCGGGCTTGCCGCCACACGATTCCTGTTGCTCTCGTTGATAGGAGGCGGAGTCGTCACGTTCTTGGTGGCGTTTGTGATGATGCAGAAGACCGTGACGGGTCCGATCGTCCGGTTGACTCACCGCATGGCATCGGCGGAGAAATCAGGCGAATCGCCCGAGGCGTGGGATACGGACGGCGTAGGGGAAATCGCAGCCTTGAAGAGGGCGATCGCCGGCATGATGACGCGAATCTCGGGCGACCTGGCGGACCGAAAGCGTGCGGAAGCGGACGTGCAGTCCGCCCAGAGCAAGCTGCAAGAGAACTATGACGTCATGGCCCGGATGGCCGAGGAAGCCCAGAAGGCACGGGAACAGGTGACGGCAGTCAACGCAAACCTTGAGCAGGCGATTGAGCGGGCGAACCAGATGGCGGTAAAGGCCGAGGTGGCGAACATTGCCAAGAGCCGGTTCCTCGCAAGCATGAGCCACGAGATCCGTACGCCTCTGAACGGCGTCGTGGGGATGATTGACTTGCTCCACGGCACGGAGTTGAACGATGCCCAACGCCGATATTGTCAGATTGCGAAGTCGTCGGCGGATATGCTGCTCAGTCTGATCAACGACATCCTCGATTTCTCGAAGATTGAAGCGGGGCGTGTCGAGCTGGAATCCGTTGACTTCGACATCAACCGCATTTTCGACGACATCGTGGACGCATTTGCGCACCGCGCGAAAGAGCGAAAGACCGACTTAATAAGTTACATCGGTCAGGATGTGCCGGGTCTGGTGCGAGGCGATCCTGCTCGGGTGCGTCAGGTCCTCTCCAACTTGCTCAGTAATGCCGTCAAGTTCACCGACCAGGGGCAGATCATCGTTCGAGCGGTACTTGAGGAGCAGACGGAGGAGGCCGTGGTGGTTCGGTTCACGGTAACCGATTCCGGCATTGGGATTACACCGGCACAGAAGAGCCGGCTGTTTCAGCCGTTTGCTCAAGCGGACGTTTCCACCACCCGCAAGCACGGCGGTACCGGATTGGGCCTGGCCATCTGCAAGCGGCTCGTCGAATTGATGGGTGGACAGATCGGGGTCGAAAGCGAGCCCGGTCGAGGGTCCACGTTCTGGTTCACGGTTCGATTGCGCCATGGGGCAGGTTCCTCGGAGGAACGGCGAACCTCGTCCGCCGCCCGTGATGTTCGGGGGCTTCGGATTCTTGCCGTGGACGACAACGAGACCAACCGCGAGATCCTGCAGAACTACCTGCAATCGTGGCAATTGGTGTCCGAAACCGTGCCGGACGCCCGGTCGGCGTTGGAATCATTACGACGAGCCGCCGAGGCGGGGCAGCCGTTTGATGCCGCCATCATTGACTGGCACATGCCTGAAATCGACGGGATCGAACTGGCCAAGGCCATCAAGACTTCCGCGAGGATATCCTCGACGGTGTTGATTATGCTGACCTCTTTGGAGGACTCTCTCGACATTCGGGAATTGAAGCGTCTTGGGTTCTCCGCTCGGCTGACCAAGCCCATTCACCGATCAGGTCTATTTGACACGATCATTACGGCGATTACCGAAAACAGGCAGGTGGCCGCAGGGCTCGGATCTACTTGCATGGACAACCCGGATAGAGATGCCGCGGTTTCTTCCCGAACAAGAGCCGAGGCTCGTCGGGATGCGCGCATCCTCTTGGCGGAAGACAATGAGATCAATCAGGTTGTCGTTGCCGAGCTGCTGGGTCGAGAAGGTTACAGTTGCGATATTGTGGAGAACGGTCGGCAGGCCATCGAAGCACTCAAGACGAAGGGCTACGACATCGTTCTGATGGACTGCCAGATGCCCTACATGGATGGTTTCGAGGCGACCAAGGCGATTCGTCAGTCGGAGGTGGCAGGTCCTCTTCATGTGGACGGACGCCATCCACTACCGATCATTGCCTTGACGGCCAATGCCGTCAAGGGTGATCGTGAAGAGTGCCTTGCCGCGGGGATGGACGGCTACGTGCCCAAACCCATTGACGCGGCGGAGTTGATCAGAGTCATCGAGTCATTCCTCAACGAAGAACGGTCGCCGTCCGCGGCGGAGACGGTGCCGATGCTGTCCGAGGAAGGACCTTCATTGTCCGCCGGTCACGCGACCACCGTTCATATGTCGGGCGACGAGGCAAGTCCCTTTGACGTGCCTTCGTTGGTCAAACGTTGCATGGGGAACGCGCACCTCGCCGCCAAGTTGCTGGACCGATTCGAACCGCAGATGCGGAAGGATCTGGAGCAATTGGAGCAGAGCCTTCGACAGGGGGACATCGACGCGTTGACGCGTCTGGCGCACGGCATAAAAGGGGCTGGGGCCAATCTGTCGGCAGAGGGAGTTCGTTCCACGGCCCTTGAACTTGAGAGGCTTGGGCGCCAGAGGGAATTGGGGCAAGCGGGCGAGTTTGTGCAGAGGCTCAGAGAGGAGATAGAGGCATGTCTGACTTACTTGCCGCAGGCCAAAGAGGCCCTTGCGCGGGTCGGACAAGCCTGAGTAGGAGAAGTGCCATGCGAGTCCTTATTGTCGATGATGATCCCATTTCCTTGGAGATCCTCGAACACGCCCTGATCCAAATGGGTCACGAGGTTGCGACGGCGACAAACGGCGAAGAGGCGCTCGAATTGCTGAGACGGGGGTGTTTCCGGCTAGTGATCTCCGATTGGGTCATGCCGAAGATGGATGGTGTCGAGTTGTGCCATGCGATTCGATTCGGGGATTTCCCGGGTTACGTCTATGTTATTCTTCTGACCGGTCATGACTCGCCGAAAGAGAAGGTGGTGGGGCTGGCAGCGGGGGCCGACGACTTCATTGGAAAGCCTTTCGACCCGGAGGAGCTCGCGGTACGAATTGCCACTGCGGAGCGAATCCTCTCGCTGGAGACCCGGGACGTCGCCATTCTGGCGATGGCGAAGCTCGCCGAGAGTCGCGATCCGGAAACGGGGGCGCATCTCGAGCGAATTCAAGGATACTCGCGTGCGCTGGCTTGGCACTTGGCCGGCGTGGAGGGTTTCCACAACGTGGTGGACCGCGAGTTCATCCGCCTGATTCACGTGACGAGTCCTCTTCACGACATCGGCAAGGTGGGCATTCCGGACGGGATCCTCATGAAACCGGGGAAACTCACCCGCGAGGAATTTGAGGTGATGAAGACCCATACGACAATAGGCGCCCGCACGTTGGACGCGGCGCTTCGGCAATTCCCCGGCGTCCGCTTTCTTGAGATGGCGCGCGATATTGCCGCGTATCACCACGAATGGTACGACGGCCGGGGATACCCGGCGGGTCTGTCGGGTGACGCCATACCGCTTTGTGCTCGAATCGTCGCCATCGCCGACGTCTACGACGCGCTCATTACGCGTCGCGTCTATAAAGATGCCGTAGACCACCAGGAAGCCCGGTCGATCATTCTGAAGGAAAACGGCACGCACTTCGATCCGGCGATTGTGGAGGCCTTTCGGGAGTGTGAGGAGGAGTTTCAGACCATTGCCGAACGGTTGCGTGAAACGGACAGGCACGGCGCTCTCGGTCATGAGATCCGGCACAAAGACTCGCCTCATCTGGTCGGATCGGCACTCTGATCGCGACCGTGCGGAGAAATGGGTCCGCCGATCGGCGCCGAGGACCTTGCCGATCGCGGTATGAGTCGCAGGAGGGTCGGATGGTCTAGTGCACTTCGCGCATCAGCGGCCGGTCGAATTCGATTCCGACCGACAAGATTCGAACTCGACAGCATAGTTCGACGATTTCGACCACGCGCGGGTACGTGCTGTCGAGCATGGAGACAGTCACGCGGACGAGTCGCGACTGATCGGCCTGCCATTGTTGCATTCCGGCCAGAAGCTTCGCGCCGGCTCGGAACTGATAGCTGGCGGGTTGACTGTCCAACTGATAGCCGTTGTCGCTTTGGGAGAGCTCGCGGAGTTTCTCCTGAAGGACCGACCAGAAATCGTTATCCGTCGGACGTTGGGGGTCGGTCCACGACAGTTCGTAATGAAGTTGCACCTGACCGTCCTGGGGTCGCCTCCAAAGCAGACACTCACGGTAAACACTGCGGTCTTGTTTGTCGAAGCGGAACAAGATCATCCGCTGCGGCCTTGCGGGCACCAGAGGGGGCTGTCGAGGGATGAAGTACAACCACGCCGACCGATCGGCAGTCTCGGCATAAGGCAGTCCCAATACGAAGGCCACCATTCGTCGATCGGCTTGCGGGGGGATCTGTTCGAACTGTTGGCGGATCTGATTCATCTCAGCCGCCGGGTCGCCGCAACCCGGTTGCGTCAAGCCGCAAAGTGAAAGCATGAGTATGGCGACCCCAAGGCCCAAGAAACGTTTCGACACGCCTGGACGACGGCGCCGTGTGACGGGCCGAGTGGGCCTTGATGCCGACTTCTCAATCGGGTTATGAACGAGCTGAGTCATCTTCCGTCGGTTCCGTTCCATATTCGCGCGTGTCCGTGCCGGGTGATTTGTCTGTCGGGACGACCGGGGGTGGCCATACAGGCTCGGCAGCGGGCGCAGCACCAGTGCCGCCGGTCGTCAGGGAGGGGGGTTCGGCCTTAACTTGCGTGTATCGTGTCAGGTCTTGGTATCCCACCTGCTGGCGCAGAAATCCAAGATCGACGAACTGTCCACGTTGTCGGAGGAGATGTATCGCCGCGAAGAGCACGGTGGCGAGACCATACCCGACGGCGATGCCGTAGCCGCGGTGGAGAAATGTCCCTTCCGGCCATCCCTCCTGCTGCCAGACCAGCAGTTCTCGCGGGGTCAGTTCAAACGGTCCTGGCTCGATACGAAACGCATGCTGAAGCCCGATCACCGTCAAGACGCAAGCCATAGCGGACCAAACGGCGGCGGCCCGAAACTCGCGGTCGATGAGCTTGGCGGACACCGCTGAAATCAACACGCAGGTGACGACGAATCCGGAGTTCGTTCCGGCCAGCGCGAGAATACCGACCGGCCACCAATTGTCGGTTTGCTCGGCGGGGTTGGCCAGGTGCCCCAGGTGTTCCCGAATGACCGGCAACAGGCCGTTCTTGATGCCGGCCGCCGACAGGGCATCCGGCAGGAACAGCGTCGCCAGGGCGGCGACGGCGGGGAAGAAGCCGATCGCCACGGCGGCGTAGTGTCGGGTCGGAGTGGCCTCGTAGGACTGGGCCGTGATGATGATTCCGATCCACAGCACAATGGCGATTCCCGCCTCCATCGGAACGACTGACGTTACGACGCTGCCGAGGCCGAAGAAGAAGACGAACGTGAAGAAGAGGGCGTTGAGAACCGAGTATCCCGTTCGTGCCCCCAGCGCCTTCCATCCGGGATGCCCGATGTAGATGGTGGTCGGGAAGCAGCTCCCGCAGAAGCCGGCGGCGATGGTGCCGATACCGTTGATGGCCATGCAGGTTCCGGTGCTGAACCGGTCTCCGCCCGCCTCAGCCGATTCGATATTCTGAAGTGAGCCGAGGGCGTTCATCAGACCCATCGGCACGATGATACCGGCGAATCCGATCATGATGTCGCGGTGCTCCTGGGTGCCGAGGAGTCGGATCAGATCGCTCCAGTACAGACCGGGCGTATGAAGGCCAACCCACTGGGTCGCTTCCACGACAGCCTGGGACCGCATCATGGGCTGGTGCCAGAGCGAGGACGCCCACGCCAACGCCGTGCCGATGACGAGTGCGACCAAGCCACCGGGTAGCCCGAGGGGAAATCGAACTTTGGCGAAGTAGACCACCAGGATGACCATCATCGGCAGCATGGCGACCAGCGGCCGTTCATAGATCTGGAATGCGAACGGTCCGGCGATGAAGATGACACCCACGGCGGCCAGCGTACTCAGCAGGGCCGCGCGGGGCGTTATCCGGCGGATCCATCCCCCGACGAAGGCTCCGAGAAACTCGACGACGCCGCTGCCGATGCAGGCGAGCATACCCATCTTCCAGGCCAGATCGGCGGCTCCTTCGCGCCCCAGGTGGGGGCTGAACCGTTGATACACCGGTCCCATGATGAAGAAGATGTACGCGAACAAGCTCACGGTGTTGACACCGTAGGGAAGCGCGGTGCAGGTCGTATTGCCGTCGCGTCGGGCCACCCGCCAGGCGTGGGCGGAATAGTACAGATTGCCGATGAGCAGACTCACGGCAATGCCCGGAAGCACACGTTCGACGAGCATGGCTTCAGTGAAGCCGCACATCTGTCGACACAGGGTGACGAGGACGAGCACCTGAACGAGGTTGTCGACGGCCAAGCCGAAGAAGCCGTCGATGTCGCCCTTGCAGAGGAGGGGGTACCTGTTGGATCGGCTGTCGTTCATGTCGACACGAAAGCGTGTGGGCTGATCTCCGGTGCAGCCTTTCGATTGCCTTCGACGGCGCGTTCACGGTCATAGACAGTTGGGGTCCGAAACCCATGTCCACGACGATAACCAGGATACTTCGGCATTATGCGGTTGCAAGGAGGGGCGATAGGCCGTGGAGAGGGTGTGCCGTCCGAATCTGTTCGGAATACCTCCAGCATCATGACCGAATCCGAGCCCATCGACGGGAATTCCGGGGTTCCGCTCCGTTGACGTGCGGTGCGTCGCCGCCCGGTTCTAGACGGGGGTCCCGGGCATCCACTTCAACACATACATCACCACGAACAGGCCTGCAAAGAGGTAGACAAATCCGTGAACCTGACGCCCGCGGCCGGTGACGGTCTTGAGCAGGGCGTACGAGATGAAGCCCCATGCGATGCCGGCCGCGATGCTGAAAGCGAACTGCATCACGACCATACAGAGGAAAGCCGGAATCGCTTCCGTCAGATCGTCCCATTCAATCTTTCGGACGGCCGGCATCATCAGACAGCCAATCAGGATCAGTACCGGCGCGATGATCGGATACTTGAAGACGTTCGGTGCGACCTCCACACCGCTGCCGACGGCAAAGACAAGGGGGTAGGCCGGCAATGCCAGAAGAAGCAAGGCCCCGCTAACCATGGCGGCCAATCCCGTTCGGGCGCCGGCGGCAATGCCGCTGGCGGATTCGATGTAGCTCGTTACCGTGCTCGTGCCCAGGACCGTGCCGACCACCGTACCGACGGAATCGCTGAACAGCGCCTGCCCGATTCGAGGAATCCGTCCGTCGACCATCAGGCCGCCTCGCTCAGCCACCCCGATCAAGGTTCCGATCGTGTCGAAGAGATCCAACATGAAGAAGATGATGATGACTGCCAGGCAGGTCAAAAAACGATGGCTGAACAAGCCGGCGAAATCCAGCTTAAGGAATGTCCGGCCGGGGCTGAGCGGCGGCGAGCTGCCCAACGGGGCGATGAGACGATAGGGCAAGGGGTCGATTAGGCCGCGCGTCGACAATTCCGTAACGACGAGGCCGGCGAGCGCCGTCAAGAGGATTCCGATGAGAATTGCCCCCCGAATCTGCCGCGCCATCATGACGGCAGTAATGGTCAGTCCGAACAGCGTGAGCAGCGCCACCGGACTGGTCAGCTTGGACAGATCGACCAGTGTCGCCGTGTTGGCGACCACAATCTGACCGTATTGCAGTCCGACCATGCATATCAGTAAGCCGATTCCGACGGCAATCGCATACTTCAATGATTCGGGCAGGGCACTCAGGATTGCCTGGCGCATGCCGAAAAAGCTCACGATGATGAACAGTGTGCCCGCGATGAAATTCGCCGCCAAGGCCTGCTGCCACGTCAGACCGAACCCCCCTTGCGCGACCGCGGAACAAACCGTGAAGGAGAAAAGAACATTATGTCCCATGGCCGGTGCAAGGGCTACGGGCAGGTTTGCCAGCAGTCCCATGAGGAAGCACGCGATGGCTGAAGCCACGCAAGTTGCGAACATGACCGCGCCGAAATCAACAGGGTTGTCCTTTGTTCCGGCCATCGTCATGATCGCCGGCTGAACGAAGATGATGTAGGACAATGCCATGAACGTGACGGCCCCGCCGAGGAACTCTCTGCCCAGGGTCGTCTGACGTTGTCGAAGCTGGAACAGTCTCTCCATCATGGCGATCAACTCCTCCTGTGGACCTGAACCGGACTAGGAACGGCCGGCCGGGGGCGCATATTCGAGGAGGTCCTCGGGGCGGCGTTGGCGTGGTCCCCCAGACCGGCGAACACCCGACCGTTTGCCGCGTTCGCAAACCGGGGACGTCGTGTGAAAAGCGGAAATCGGTGCTGGAACATCGATTAGAACCCGGGCTTGCAAGCCGATACTCGTGAACGGGCCCTATCGTAGTGGGGGAGAGTCTTGTTAGCAATTGACAGCCGCAAACATGACGATAATGTATTACTGCTGCGTCTGTGTCTCCACAGCTCCGTATAATAGGGGAGACACAGATTGACGGGCGCATCGATACCGCGAGCCGTGGCGAGCGGAAGAGGGGGTCGGCATCACGGTATGTGCCGGGATGAGGCCCGGGTTTTCGAAAGGGATGGGCAATGCGTTTCATGGGATGTGTGATAGGCGTGGGGCTGTCGGTCATGCTTCTCGGCGGTTCATCGGCGAATGCCCAGACCGACCCAAACAGCGCGGTCGTTGGAGACACCCCGTTTTCGGGCAACGATCGTCTGGCGCCCAACGGGGGGTTCACGGTACACGAGTGGATTTCCAACGCCCGCTTCGCGCACAACGAATGGAACAATAAGGCGTTTACTCCCTCGGGGGACAATGTGACGCCGGCCACCGAAGAAGATTTCCTGACGGAACTCTACGTGGCGGTGGTCGAGACGTTTTTCGATGAGATCAGCACGTACCTGAAATCGCTTTCCGTATTGATCGGGTCGTTCCTGTCTTCAGTTCTGTAGAGTCCGTGATCATCGGGGTTTCTGTTCCGGGATCCAAGGTTGCCCGGCGATCGCGATAGTCCTGCACGTCCGTTCACCCGCCCAAGTCACTGGCCGCGCCTCTCGCCGTCGCTATAATGAGATCCGGATCGGTTGGAGGATACTCACGTGACACTCAGAGGCCCGTTCGGTTTGTCTATAAGTACGGTCATGTTTTTGCTGACCGGCCTCGCCGTAGCGGCGGAAAGGCCGTCGAACGCCGGTTTGCAGCAATTGCCGGCGGACCTTCGGAGCCAGACCCTGTCGTGTCTTGAGCGGGGCCTTGCGTATCTCGAGTCGGCGCAAGAGTCCGAGGGCGGATGGGTTGAGCAGTCCGGGCCGTCTATCACTGCTCTTGTAGCGCAAGGATTCGCACAACACCCCAAGTACGGTCCGAGTCACCCGATCGTGCAGCGAGCGCTCCGGTTCGTGATGAAACACCGGCAGCCGGACGGAGGGATCTACAATCCCGGCGACGGATTGAAGAACTACGGTACCAGCGTCTGCCTGATGTTTTTGTCGGCGCTGTCCGAGAAGGATCCGCAGATTCGGGAGTCTCGCCAAGAAGCGGTTCGTTTTCTGAAAGGGCTTCAGTGGGCCGATCCCCTCAAGGACAACGACGGCAAGCTCATTACCCCTCAACACGCGTGGTACGGCGGATCGGGCTACGGGCGCGAGAAGCGTCCGGATCTGTCGAACACGCAGATGATGCTTGAAGCCCTCCGGCAGTCGGGTCTTCCCGCGACCGACCCCACGTATCAGAAGGCACTTCAGTTCGTGTCTCGCTGCCAGAATCTCAGCCAGACGAACGACCAGCCCTTCGCCCGTGACGCCGACGACGGGGGGTTCATTTACACGGCGGCCAACAACGGCGAGAGCAAGGGAGGCACGATCGTTGTCGACGGCCGTCCGATGCTTCGCAGTTACGGTTCGATGACCTATGCCGGCTTCAAGAGCATGCTCTACGCGAACGTATCTCGCGACGACATTCGCGTCCGAAAGGCCTTGGAGTGGATCGGCAAGCACTACACGCTGGACTCGAATCCCAATTTGCCCGGCCAGCAGTCCAAGCAGGGCTTGTTTTACTACTACCATGTTTTCGCCAGGGCGTTGCATGCCTGGGGCGAGCCGACGATCACGGATGCCAGTGGCGAGAAGCACAACTGGCGTGAAGACTTGGCTCGGAAACTGATCGGTATTCAACGGTCGGATGGGAGTTGGGTCAACGAGGCGGATCGGTGGATGGAGGGGCTGCCTCAGTTGGTTACGGCCTACTGCGTCCTGGCCCTGGAAACCGTGGTGCAGTGACCTCGCGAGAGAGGCTTACGGCTCGGAGCCGGCGGTTTCTTCAGACTGCTCAGAGCAAGACCACGTTCCGCCGCCGAAGCTCCTCGCGCATATCGTCGGGCCAGATGCTCGATTGGACTTCGCCGATGTGGGCCTTGCGAAGGAAATACATGCACAGCCGCGACTGGCCAATTCCGCCGCCGATGGACTGAGGCAGCTCGCCGGCCAGCAAGCGGCGGTGGAACAACAAACCGGCTCGTTCCTCGGTACGGGTCATCGCGAGTTGGCGTTTCAGCGCCTCGGCATCGACTCGAATACCCATCGACGACAGTTCGAACGCCCTTCCAAGCACCGGATTCCAGATGAAGATGTCGCCGTTGAGCCCCGGCCCCAAGTCGGTCGGCGTGGTCCAGTCGTCGTAGTCCGGAGCGCGGCCGTCGTGGGGCTTTCCGTTCGAGAGCGGCGAACCGATGCCGATCACAAAGACGGCCTTCTTCTCCCGGCAGATGCGTTGCTCTCGCTCTCGAGGTGACAGGTCCGGGTATCTTCGTTCAAGCTCCTCCGTATGGATGAAGTGAATCTGGGGCGGCAGTAGAGGCTTGATCGCCGGATACTTTTCGGCGACATACTCCTCGGTGCGAGAGATGACGTCGTAGATTCGCTCCACGATTTGCCGCAGGAAGTCCAGGTTTCGCTCGTCGGGCCGCATCACGCGTTCCCAATCCCACTGGTCCACGTAGATGGAGTGGGTGTCGTCGAGCAACTCATCGGGTCGAATGGCGTTCATGTCGGTATAGATTCCCTCTCCCGGAGGGATGCCATAGTCGGCCAGGGCCATCCGCTTCCACTTGGCGAGCGATTGCACGATTTCTGCTTTGCGGCCATTGAGTGCCTTGACGGCAAACGAGATGGGACGTTCCACGCCGTTCAGGTTGTCATTGATACCGGTGTCGGCCGCCACGAAGAGCGGGGCGCTGACCCGCAACAGCTCGAGTTCGGCGGCGAGATTGATTTGGAAGTACTCCTTGATCGAACGGATGGCCCGCTCAGTTTCCCTGAGATCGAGCAGCGGCCTGTACAGACTGTGCTGTCCCTCTGCTGAGTTCATCGTTTGCTCCAAGGCCTGCTGGAAGCGGCTTTGTGCCCCCTCATCAAGAGGACATGCAAGTAGAGCCATTATAGCACGTTGCCGCCTCCCCTGACCACGTGCCCCGAGCCGTTTGGGGTATTCAGGTACGTCCATACCTCGGCCGCGAGCTGGCTTGAGTCGGCATTCATCAAGACTTGCACGGCGGTCGGTCAACCGCTATTGACCCTGCGGAGGAGGTTCGACAAGATGCGTTGCCGGGGGTTCTGCCCAACGAGCGTTTGGGCAGCGGAGCGCTATGGCGGTGCGCCTAATACGGGCCGATGGGGGTGTGAACAGATGAAGACGCTGCGTGAGCTCTATCGAATCGGCAACGGCCCGTCGAGTTCTCATACGATGGGGCCGCAGCGGGCGGCGGCGCGGTTTGTGAATGAGCATTCGGATGCGGCCTTGTTTCGCGTGACGCTGTACGGCAGTCTGGCCGCCACGGGCAAAGGCCACCTGACCGATGTGGCCATCCGGGACGCAATGGGCCAACGCGACGTCGAGATCGTGTGGAGATCGTCGGAGGAGCTTCCTCGTCATCCCAACGGGATGCGCCTTGAGGCACTTGGCGAGGCCGGGCAGGTTCTCGGCACCCGGGACGAGTATAGTGTCGGCGGCGGCGCTCTGTTGTCCGATGAAACCTCACCCGACATTTATCCACAGAAGACGCTGGCCGAGATCCTGGCGTACTGCGAGAAGAGTGGGGCGAGTTTTTGGGAATACGCCGCCGGAGTTGAGGGAGAAGGGTTCTGGGACTTCCTCGATGAGATCTGGACGGCGATGGACACGACTGTTGACCGCGGGCTGAATGCCGAGGGAGTGCTGCCCGGCGAGTTGGGGCTTTTCCGAAAGGCCCATTCGCTTTTTCGCAAGAGTAGCATGTTGGGGCCTGAATTCAGCCGTGATGCCCTGCTCGCCGCCTATGCCTATGCGACCTCAGAGGAGAACGCTTGTGGATGTCGGGTCGTCAGCGCCCCAACCTGTGGGTCAAGCGGCGTCCTGCCGGCCGTACTCCGCTACTTCCGGGACAAGATGTCGTGCAGTCGAAAGGAGATCGTCCGTGCACTGGCCACTGCCGGTCTGTTCGGAAACGTCGTCAAGTCGAACGGGTCGATTTCCGGGGCGGTCGTCGGGTGCCAGGGCGAAGTGGGAACGGCTTGCGCGATGGCCGCTGCGGCGGCCACGCAACTGTTGGGCGGGAGCCCACGGCAGATCGAATACGCCGCGGAGATGGGGCTGGAGCATCACCTGGGGCTGACCTGTGATCCGGTTCGTGGCCTCGTTCAGATCCCGTGTATTGAGCGAAATGCCCACGCCGCCGCGCGGGCCGTGAGTTGTTGCCATTTCGCGTTGTTGTCGGACGGGCTCCATCGGATTTCGTTTGACGATGCCGTGCAGGTCCTCCTGGAGACCGGACAATCGCTGCCCAGGCTCTACCGCGAGACCTCCACCGGCGGCCTGGCGCGGATCTATGAGCGGCATATCGCTCTGCACGGCGCGCCTTCAAAAGAGGTCGTCCAACGTTGACGATTTCTTGCGTGGAACAATGATTATGTGGCAGTGGGTTCTCATCATTCCGACCCTGGTTGCCTCTGTCGGCGATGCGGAATACACCACCTGTTCCACTTGGGAAGAACTGATTCATGGAACGGGGCATAAGTACGCTCGGGTCGTGCGCATTTCGGACCCCGGTACAAGAGAGCACCCGGTCTACACGGGGTTCTGGTACTTCGACGTTCAGCAGTTCGATGCGACGGGGCGGTATGCCCTGGCCATGAAGGTGAGCTTTCAGAACCGCGACGTGCGGCCCACGGACATCGGTGAGATCGGCTACTACGACCTACACGATCGCTTCAGGTGGACGAAGATAGGGGAAACCACCGCATGGAATTGGCAGCAGGGCTGTCGGTTGCAGTGGCGCGCGAACTCGGACGAAATCCTGTGGAACGACCGGAGCGAGGACGGCAAGCGTTTTGTCTGCCGGGCGTACAATTTCAAGACCCGTGCGCGCCGTACCCTGCCTCGCCCCGTCTACGACGTCAGCGATGACGGCAGAGTGGCTCTGACCCATGATTTCACCCGTATGCGGCATCCCGGCACCTGTTATGTGGGACTGAAAGACCCCTATGAAGCGCTCAAGACGCCCGGCGGATCCGGCATCGAGAAGATGGATATGGAAACCGGCCAGGTGCGGTTCCTCATCAGCTTGGAGGCATTGGCCAAGGCCGCATTTCCGCAGGGGTACCATGGCAAAACTAATCTCTACGTCTTTCGCGAGGAATGGAATCCCTCGGCGACGCGCTTCATGGTCTATCTTCGCAACATGGATGTGCCGATGCACATTTCGGGCTGGTCGGTGTCGGCGGACGGTCGGGATCTTCGCTATTTCTACAAAGATCCCAGTCACACTGTCTGGCTGGATGACAACACGGTGCTGGAAGGCAGGTTCTTTGCCTTGTTCAAGGATAACGGTTCCGGAGTGATGGCGGAGAGACTTGCGGATACCCGGGGCAACAACATTACCCCGACCGTCCTGCCCAAGCCCTATCGCGATTGGATATTGGGCGACACCTATGAGATCGAGGGGGTGCAGCATCTGTTGCTGTTTCACCGGCCGACGGGTCTGTTCGTTCCATTGGCGAGACTGACTGCGAAGGCCGCCAAGCGCGGAATCTTCAGGGTTGATCTTCATCCTCGCTGCAGTCGTGACGGCAGACTGGTTTCCTTCGACGCCACGCACGAAGGCTTCGGCCGGCAGCTTTACATCGTCGAGATCGGTTACATCCTGGATCATCCGCCGAAGAGGAATCAGGGCAAGGGAAAGGTGTCATGAGGGATTCCTTGATGACCCCTTCTTTAGAAGCGGTCGGTAGACGCGCTCACGATAGAGTGGCTCACGCAGGAGGATTGCCTGGAGAAACGTCCAACTGTAGACAAGGTGCCCCTCGTAGCCGCATGTGTTGCCGTTCCAGTCAAAGAACTCCGCTCCCTGCGGATACTTGTTGACGACACCGTTCTGGAATCCGCCGCCGTTGTCAAAGACACCCTCGCTCTGGCGCTTGAGCATGGCGTCCAGGATCATGTCGGCCCGCGCCGTGTTTCCGACCATGTAGTTGGCCACCAGGAAGTAGTAGGTATTGCTGACGCAGCAACCGCCGTTGAGATACTTGCCGAATGTGTCGGAACCGTCCTCCTTATTCCCGCCCCACGGTTTGAGCTGGTCGTCGCGGTGAACGGGGCGAACGTTGAGCGGAGTCCCGAGGTCAAATCGCCTGAAGCCGCTCTTGTCGAGTTCCGCCCAGTAGGTGTCCAGCATGCGGCGACCCCGCTCCTCGTCGACCAGGCCGTACATGATCGCCAGACTCGTGACCACGTCGGAGTAGACATCGTGGAGGACGCCGTCCTCGCTTCTCCACCACCCCAGCCAACCGGTATTGGGGTTGTAGAACGTCTCCACATATGCCGACTTGAGTCGGTCGGCCATTTCGTCGTAGTGCCGCTGTTGGTCGTGACGGCCCAGGCGGAATTCGAGATCGGCCAACCCGCGGAATGCACGATAGGCCAGCGCGTTGGCATAGCCGTTCTTGTGGCCGCTGCTGTACGTGTCCCAGGCGGTATCACCAAAGGTGTACGTTCCTCGGTTCCCCCTCTGGGTGGATTCGAGCAGGCCGTCGTTGTCGATGTCCCTTTGTTCGGAGTACTTGGAGATGAACTCAATTCGATCGATGTGCGACTTCAGCCACAGCATATCGCCCGTGGCCTCGACGTAGCACCATGCCCCAATGACGACGGCCGGGTTGGAGTCCATCATCATTTGCTTGGGACCTTCTTCGGTGTAGTGGACCCGTCCGTCGGGGGCGGTCTTCTCGTACATCCAGTACTCCAACGTCCTTCTGAGCAGCGGCGCCGACGGAACACCCGGCGCCAATTGCGGAACAAGCAATACGTGGTCGCCCAACCAGTAGAGGGTCGAGCTGACCGGATTGCTGATCACATTGTTGGCCCATACGCCGGCCGGCGAGGCGGGTTCCTTTGTTCGCTTGCCGCGCTCGGCGTTGACTTGCAGGAAGTTGAACCAGCCGCGACGGGCCGACTGCCAGCGGTGGACGTCCTTAAGATCCTTCGGTGGGGGCAGGACAACCGGCGACAGCTCGATCGTGTAGCCTTCGGCGGCGGGCACGGGCAGTTCCAATACGAAATCAACCCACTGTCCCGGTCGGCTTCCCTCCAGTCTGGCCTCCGAGTTGGGATGCTGGTGACATTGCAGAAGCATCTGACCCATATCCGGAGCGCTGATAATCGCGGGCAACCGAAGCTTGCCGTCCTTTGTCCAGTCTCCGCTGATGACCGTGGTGGCCGTTAGGCGCGGATTGAACGGAAAGAGCAACTCCAGCGCTCGCACCTGATCCCAGTTCTCGCCTTGCCGCATCACCCGCAGGGTCAATCGCCCCGCGCCGACTCGGACGTTCCAGGTCAATTCCGCTCCCGGCGCGACCGCGACGCGGTAGCGAACCTCGCTTCCTCCGATCACCTCCGGCTTCGTGGGCAGTTGGCTCAAGGATTGCCATCGCTCGCCGATCCGTATTCTCAACCCCAGCGGGCTGCGGATCAGATTGTGCCTGGCGCGATCGCCGCCTTCGGTGTCCCAGCCGAGATGCATGATAGAGGCGGTCTCCTCGGTCGCTTCCACTCGGAGAAGGGTTCGTCCGGTTCCTTGTTGCGTGCCAGGTTGATTCGGCGCCCCTCCGGAGTGAGCTGTTGCGCTGCGGTCATCGAGCAAGATGCTCCCACTTGGAGTTGTCGCCGCACCGGCGAACGCGTGTCCGAAGGAACCGAGGGTGAAGCAAGTCAGAAGTTCCAGGAGTCGAGTGCGCATGAAGACATCCTCTCTCTCGGCCGGTATCATACACCGCGTCGTCCACGGTGTCCGGTGGCTCGCGAGGTCGCACGGTATTTCGGTTTCGAGGAAGTCTGAGGCCGATCAATCCGGAGGGTCGTTCTTGAGACTGCGACCACATCATCTGATCGATATCATCCGTAGCTACGGACACGGGGCTGAGTTCAAGCCACATCCTTACGGCCATGCGCTGCACGCGGTCGCAGCACAGGTCCTGGCCAATTCGGACCTGGAGATCGAACTCGTGCTGGCGGCGGATGACATTTGTGGTCCCTGCCGACACCTGCAAGCTGATGGACGGTGCGACGATGTCTTGCATCAACTCACCGAGCCGGTGTCCAAACAGGCTTACAATGACGACCTGGACACCAAGTTGTTTCCGCTTCTTGGGTTCCGGCCGGGTGATCGAATGACAGTTCGAGCGTTTCTGATAAGGCTTAGGGCGCTCACGCCCGGAATTGAAGCCCTGTGTACACATCCAGGCGAGAGCATGGAGTACCGGCTGCGGGGAATCGAGAAGGGCCTGCTTGCACTGGAAATCAGACGGCAGCGCTGACATGCAGGCAAGAGGGACCCTACCGTCGTTTTGAATGGCCACCGGATCATGCTTGCAAGGTTCCTAGCACGACAGCTCGGCAATCCTTCGGGGCTATTCGGCCGATGGGTCCTCGCGCCGCTGTGGAATCGAAGGAACTCATCCCTGAACGACGCCGCCTTCGACCGGTTGGATGTCCAACCCGACGATCGGGTGTTGGAGGTTGGGTTTGGCGGCGGGTACCTGATCGGACGAATGGCCTGCGCCGTTACGGAGGGATTCCTTGCCGGAGTAGATGCGTCACCCGCCATGGTCGAATTCTGCGAACGGCAGCACAGGGCACTCATGGAGAGCGGCAGGCTCGACCTCAGGTGCGCGAGGGCGGAATCGCTTCCATTTCCTTCGGACCACTTCACCAAGGTGTGCTCCGTCAACTCAATCTTCTACTGGGAAGATGCCCCGGCAGCCCTTTCCGAGATGCGGCGCGTTCTTCGCGAGAACGGCCTGCTGGTGATGTGCTTCACGTGTAGAAAGAGCCCGAAGGACAAGGAATTCACGAAACACGGGCTCACGCTGTACGAACCCGACGATGTGGCCGCCATGATGAAGACCGCCGGTTTCAGCGAGATCGGCACCATCCAGGCGGCAGACGAGCACCGGGATTTCGCGTGCGCAAGTGGTGTGAAATAGGTGCAAGCGGAGCTGGTCGCGAATAGGTCCAAGCTCTACTAGCTAGGGACATTTCATTTCCAATGAAGGGACTTGACCATGATTCGGACTGCATTCGAGTTCTCGACGGGAGTGTGTCTGATCCTTGCGACTTCTCTCTTGGCCCAGACCGCCGCCGGCGTGGCCGCACTCGACAAGAAGCTCGTCGAGTATGGTTGGGATGTGCCGACGCCGGATTTCATCCGGGCCAACATCCGGCAGATGGAGCAACGCCCGTTCGACGGGCTGATCTTCAAGCTCAAGGCCGGCACGAACGTCCTGGAGCCCAAGGCATGGGAGGAGTCGAAATTCGCCAAGGACCTTGAGGATCTCCGTGAGATCACGTGGGAGAAGTTCACCGACAACTTCGTCATCATGCTGGCCGCGTCGAACCAGGACTGGTTCAATGATGAGCACTGGAAGGCGATCGAGAACAATGTCCGGCTGGTCGCCCGGGCCGCGAAGGTCGGTCGCTGCGTCGGGATCTGTTTCGACCAGGAGCCCTATGGAGAGAATCCCTGGGCCTATACAAAGGCCGCTCATCGCCAGTCAAAATCGTTCGCCGAATACGAGGCGATCGCGCGCCGTCGGGGGGCGCAGTACATCCGTGCGGTCGAAGGCGAGTTCCCCAAGCCGAAGATACTCACTTTCTTTCAACTGAGCCTCTTCGGTGGTCTACTCAAGCCCATGAAGCCTGAACTGCGGGCCACGCAGCTTTCACAGAACGGCTATGCCCTGCTGCCGGCATTCCTGAACGGCATGCTGGATGCCGCCGGCCCGGACGCGGTCATCATCGACGGCAATGAAAACGCCTACTACTACACGGACAGCCGGCAGCACCTAAACGTCTATCACCTGATTACTCAGCAAGGGCTCTACCTGGTCGACCCGGCGTTGTGGTCGAAATACCGCGCACAGGTTCAGGTGGGGCAGGCACTCTACATCGACCAGTATTTCGGCCTTCGGACGAACAAGGTTCTCGGTCATTTCATGACGCCGGAAGAACGCCCCAAGTGGTTTGAGCACAACGTGTGGTGGACGATGCACACGACGGACCGGTACGTCTGGTGCTATAGCGAACGGATGAACTGGTGGACCAACAAGGACGTTCCACCGGGATGTGAAGAAGCGATCCGATCTGCCCGCGCCACGTTGGCTGCCGGCCAGAAGCTTGGCTTCGATCTCAAGCCGCTCGTCGATGCGGCGAGCGCCCGCGAACGCGCGGGAAAGGAATCGCCGCCAAAGTAAGGCGCCTCGGAGAATCTGTGGGGACCCGTCCCGTGATGACCTGCCGTCTGCATCATCCGTCCGATGCAGTTGCGCAGACCCTCCGCCGATTGGGGTGACTTGGCCTACTTGGCCTTGCAATTCGTCAGGGCAGAATGCCATCTTCATTCATTTTGACACTGACCCCGTTTTTTTAGGATTGGCACTTGTTCAATCCATGATTATACTCAATAAGGTTGGGTTTATTCTGTCGCATGGCGTGGATGAGGTAGCTGCGGTGTCGATTCGGTACGAGTGCATATGCGGCACACACATTCGTCTGCCGGAGCGGGCGGCCGGTCGACGGGCTCGATGTGCCTCGTGTGGCGCGGTGTTCAATGTGCCGCGTTCTGGTCAATGCGTTCCGGCGGCCAAACGTGAGGCTCCTCCTCAGGACCCCGTGACGGAGGTGGGGCTCTTGGCACCCAGCCCGATGGGGGTCGATGGCGGACCGATGTCCCCGGCCACGCGTCCGGTCGCCGTTGCTCGCCAGACACGAAATACGATCGGCGAGGATAAGTCCTCGTTCTGGGAAGACGCGGCCTGGAGTTTCGTCTTCTTCCTGAACACTGCAAACTTGAGTGTTCTGATTACGGTATCGCTCGTGCAGTTGCTCCTGGTCGGACTCCAGTTTGTGCCTTTCTTGGGGATGTTGGGTTGGGTTCTTTCGCTCCTGTTTTGGATGTGGCTCTGTTCGTTTTACTTTCACGTGGTTCTTGAGACGGCCGCGGGCGAGGACGAACTGTCCACGGCGGGATTCTCGGACATCATGGAAGAACTCATTCGGCCGTGCCTGCGTTTTCTCATTTGCGGTGCGATTGCCCTTGGGCCGGCGTATCTTGTCGCCGTCTCGGGCATTGCCAAAGAAGATGAGGTGCCCTGGCATGCGGTCATTCCGGTCGGCGCTGCGGGGCTCTTCCTTTGGCCCGTGATGATCCTGGGAACGGCGGTGGGGGGCGGACTTCCGCTGCGCTCAATCCACCTTCTGATCTTGACCGTGATCAAGACGCCGTTGGCCTATCTTTCCGTGTGCTTACTGGTAGGCGTGGCGATCGTGAGTGCGAGCGTCTCGACCATGGGCATGGACGGGCTGTTGACCAGACTGTTCGGTCGGCATCCACCGCTATCACTTGTCGCGATCTCGGTTGTCCTGGGTGGGGTGGTTCAGACCTACGCTTGGATTGTGGCGATGCGAGTCATCGGGCTGTACTACCGTCACTTCAAATCTCGCTTTCCCTGGCGTGCTGAGTAGCCGCCGCAACAATTTGCCTTCATGCAACGACTTACGGGGGTTTCCGGGCCCGGCGCTCCGCGCGATTCTCTCAAATGAAGTCGATCTCGCCTGGGTCCGGACACAGACCGGCCGCGTGACCGCGCCTCAGCAATTCAGTTATTGCCTGGCGCCCTCTGGGCCCGTAATCGAGCGTCCATTCGTTGACGTACATCCCAATGAACTGATCGGTCAGACCCACGTCGAGATCTCTACCGTACTGAAGGGCATACCGGACGGCGTCGGTTCGACGCTCCAAGGCCATCTGAATGCTTTGTCTGAGGATGCGGCTGATCTGCCGAGCGGCCTCCTCGCCCAGGTCGCGCCGGATGACGTTGCCCCCCAGCGGTAGGGGCAGGCCGGTCAATTGCTTCCACCAGATGCCAAGGTCCACCACGCAGTGCAGCCCGAGCTTGCCGTAGGTAAGTTGGCCCTCGTGGATGATGAGTCCGGCATCCGCGCGACCGTCGGCCACTTCGGTGGGGATTTCGTCGAACACTGCCACGCGGTGCTCAAACGTGCCTGGTCCCAGGCAGAGGTTCAAGGCCAGAAACGCCGTGGTCATTTCTCCGGGTACGACGATCGTCTTTCGCCGAAGGTCCGCGACGCCGATCCGATCGCGGGCGATCACCATCGGACCGTATCCATCCCCCATGCTTGCGCCGCTGTTGAGCAGGCGATAGCGGTTTCTCACATGCGGGTACGCGTGGATGCTGATGGCCGTCACCTCCATTCGTCCGGCCATTGCCCATTCGTTCAGCGTCTGGATGTCCTTGAGGACGTGCACGAACTCGAACGGGCCGGTGTCGATGAGGTTCTTGGCGAGGGGGTAGAACATGAACGCGTCGTCCGGATCGGGTGAGTGGGCCAAGTGGATTCGTCGTCGCGAGGCGTTCATGCGTGTGTTTTCCAATCCGGCGGTCGGACCCGGCATCATCGGGACCGGCGCTGACGCCCATTCTAGATTCGTATGCCGGGCATGGCCAGCATTCCAGGGCCCAGAGGCGGGGGTAGAACCGTGCGGGTCACTCTGCTAGGATGTGGCGCGGTTAGAGTCCAGGCGCCGGGAGAAACGATGTCTCCGCCACAGAATACCGAGGAGTACTGTCGATCCTGTCCCGGAGAGGAGGGGATCAAGATTTCCGATGCCGTTTGCCGGGGGCGGCGCCGAGTGTCCTATCATCGGTGCAAGGAGTGCCCGTACAACGATGACCTGAAAGAGCGTCCTCCCGCTCCCATGCCGGAGACGGTCCGCCACCTGATCGAGGACGAGGGCCGCAGCGTTGAAGAAGTCTTTGGTCTGTACGACATTCGCGGGATCTATCCGAATCCGCTCGATGAAGAACTGGCTTGGCGGATCGGACATGGGGCGGCCCAGTTTCTTCGCAGCACGCTCAGGGGCTATGACCGAAGCGATCCGGCCAGGAACCGTCTCGTTATCGGACGCGACATGCGGCAGAGCAGTCCGAGCCTGCAGAAGGCATTGATTGACGGGGCGCGGAGCAGCAATACCGAGGTCATCGATATCGGCGAAATCGATACACCGCAGATCTACTTCGCGATCAACTACCTGGGCACGTGCGGTGGCATCCAGGTGACGGCCAGTCACAACCCGGCGCGCTACAACGGGCTCAAGATCAGCGGCAAGGGAGGGCGCCCGGTCGCGATGGACACGGGGCTCAAGGAGATCAAGCAGATTGCCCAGCACATGGCAAAGCATGAGACCGGCACGTTCGCCGCCATGAGCCAAGTGAATCTGACCAAACCGTATCGCGCGTTCGCTCGGGGATTCCTCCTCATGTCCCGTCCGCTGAAGGTTGTGGTGGACGCCAGCAACGGCATGGCGAGCCTGTGCGTGCCCGCCGTTTTTGACGACGTGGAAGGTCTGGACATTGTTCGCCTGAACTTCGAACGCAACGGACAGTTCGTTCATGACCCGAATCCGTTGGTGGAGACAAATCTCCGTCAGCTTCAGGAGGCGGTTCTCTGCGAGGGGGCCGATCTGGGGGTTTGTTTCGACGGCGACGGTGACCGGTGCGTCTTCGTTGATGAACGAGGCCAGATCATACGGTCGGACCTCATGACGGCCTTGCTGGCCCCGCGTTTCCTACGCGATCGGCCCGGATCTGTTGTCGTCTACGATGTTCGCAGCAGTCGGGTCGTTGCGGAGGAGATCACCCGGCATGGGGGGCAAGCGCGTCGCGAGCGTGTGGGGTATGCGTTCATTCGGAAAGCCATGCTGGAGAACGATGCGTGTTTTGGCGGAGAGTTGAGCGGCCACTTTTACTTCAGGGAGAATTGGTACTGCGACTCGGGAGTGATTGCGTTCGCGCACGTGCTCAACATGATCTCCGAACAGGAACGGCCGCTCAGCGATTTAGTCGAGCCGGTCCGTCGATACTTCTCTTCGGGCGAATTGAGTTTCGAAAACGACGACAAGGATGGTGCGATCGACGCTCTCGCGAAGGATCATAGTGGGGGGCAGATCGACACCCTGGACGGTTTGACCGTTCAATACGATCGGTGGTGGTTCAATGTCCGTAAGAGCAACACCGAGCCGCTCATTCGACTGAACGTGGAAGCGGATACCCAAGGATTGCTGGAAGAGAAGATCGCCGAGTTGTCCGCTCGACTGGGGCGTCCCGTGGGAATGGATTGAGCCGTTACGGTTTCCGCTACATCGAGCCCAACCCGGTTATCTATGCTCGCGCGACGCGGTCGGTCGCCGGCATGGCTTTCGCGGAGAGCGGCAACCGGACGCAACAACACGGCCCGCGATTGTGGAGCAAGGGTTTCATGGGCATGGCGGTGTTTCGAAGACTCGACTGCGGAATCGATTTCGCGGCGGAGGTGCGTCCGGACCGCCGTACCGTCAGTCTGAGCATTTGCCTGAGAAGCGGCTGCGCCTACGAATTCCCCAACCAACTTGGCGTCGCGCGATTGGTCGAGCACACCGTCAGCAAGGGGACGGCCCGGCACGACGGCCAGGGCCTGAGCGATGCCTTCGACGCCTTCGGCATTCAGCACCGTTCGGGCACGGGACGCGAGTCGGTCGTATTCCGGTGCACGTGTCTGCCGGAATTCCTGGATCAGGCGGTGGATCTCCACGTGGAGATGCTCAAGACGCCGACGTTCCCCGAGGGTCCGTGCCGGGTGGCGGTTGAGCTTGCTCTGCAGGAATTGGCCGCACTCGAGGACGATCCCATGGACCTTGCCCGCAAGTTGATCCACGAGCAGGCGTACGGTCCTCGTTTGGGGCGCGATCCCTTGGGTGATGCGACGTGCCTCCGGCAACTCGGACCGGCGGATATCCGCTCGTACTGGCAGCGGACATTCGCGGCTGAACGGATGCAGGTGGCGGCTGCCGGGGCGTTGGATGCGAATCGCCTGGCAGACCGGTTGGAGGCGGCCTTCTCCGACTTCGGGCCTCGAGGCGATCCGGCGCGCGAGCCGATTCCGCTGGACTTCACGCCGGGGCGCCGACATTACGCCAAGGATCAGGAACAAGACTACGTCATGATCTGTTGGCCGGGTGTGTCGATGAAGGATCCGCAGGAGCCCGTCGAGCGAGTCATGGTGGGAATCCTCGCGGGAGGAATGAGCGGCAGATTGTTCACGGAGGTGCGAGAGAAGCAGGGGCTCGTCTACTGGGTGGGCGCTTGGCTCGAACGTCCTCGCGGAGCCGGCATGATTCATGTGGGCGCGAGCACCACGCCGGATCGCTGCGATCGGACCTACGCCACGTTGCTTCGGGAAGTCGATCGCCTCGGCGAAGACCTGACCGAGGACGAATTGAATCGCGCGATCGTCGGTATTGCGGCGAGAAAGGAGCGGGAGGCCGACCTGACGCACGTGTTGGCCTCCGATCTTGCGGATGATCTGATGCACTTCGGGCATCCCGTGCCCGTCGAGGAGAAGTTGGCCAAGATTCGGGCCGTGACGATCGACGATGTCCGTCGCTACCTGGCTTCGCATCCGCGCGACCGGCTGAGCGTGTTGACCTTGGGTCCCAGACAGTTGGTGGGGTAGTCGCGGCGCCGCTATCGGAGGATTCGTGGTGAGCGGAGAGAGCCCATTCGTCGAAGCCCGACTGTCGAACGGCCTGCGGATCGTCATGGAACTGATGCCGCACGTTCGGTCGGCCGCGGCCGGCTTCCTCGTGAACACGGGTTCGCGGGACGAAACCCCGGAACTCGCCGGCGCGTCTCATTTCCTCGAGCACATGTGTTTCAAGGGCACGCCGCGTCGAAATTGGCGGGCGATCAACGTAGCCTTCGACGAGATGGGCAGCTCATACAACGCCTTCACCAGCAAGGAACGGACGTTCTACTTTGGGTGGGTGCCGGCCAAGGAAATACACCGGCAGATCGAATTGCTCGCGGACATGATGCAGTCGGTCTTGCCCGCCGAAGAGTTTGACGTCGAGAAGGGCGTCATCCTTGAAGAAATCGCGATGAGCAAGGATTCCATCGAGCACCTGGCCTGGGATTTGATTCATGAGAAGCTCTACGCGGGCCATGCTCTGAGTTGGTCCGTTCTGGGCACCGAGGAGAGCATCAAGGCTTTGTCGCGGGATCAGATGTACGCCTACTTCCGCCGGCGATACAGCCCGGGCAACATGGTGCTCATCGTCACCGGACGGATCGATCCCGACCGCATCGTCGAATCCGCGGAGCGTTGTTGCGGCGGCTGGGAAGCGATTGAGGTTGCCGACGGCCGAGAGCCGCCGCCCTTCAGGAGCGGCAGCGTGACGCAACAGGCCGAGCGGTTCAACCAACAAGCCGTGGGCTTCGTCTTGCCGGCTCCGCCGGCGGGGCATGCCGATGCCGAGGTGGTCCGAGCGATGGCCAGCATCCTCGGCGGCGACAACTCCCGATTCTACTGGAACATTGTTCAAACGGGGCTCGCCCACCAAGCGGGTGTCTATTGGGTGGCGTACGCCGATTGCGGGCTGATCGCCCTGGACGGTCTGTGCGTGCCGGAAAAGGCGGAGGCACTGACCGAGGCCATTCGCAAGGAGGCTGCTCGCATCGCCCGCGATGGGGTCACCGATGCCGAACTCCAGCGTGTGAAGAACAAGCGCCGTACCGGTTTGGCCGTCGAGGCGGAGGCTGCCTATCATCGTCTGATCGAAGTGGCCGAGGACATCTGCGAATACGGCTATCCTCGCACCGTGGGGCAACGACTGGCGGAGGTCGATGCCGTGACCGTGGAGCGGGTTGCCGGGTACCTTCGGCAGTGGCCGATCGAAGCCCCGGGGATGTTCATCAGTCTTGGACCGCGGAACTGGCCGGAGATTTGAACCCGGTGGATCAGGCGTCGGAGAACAATCAGACGAACTCGACGAAGAGACAGGCCACGGGCTATGGACCCGTTGCGGTTCGACCGCCGGTCTGGTGGCGATTGCTGGGGGTTTCGACTTTGGTCGTCGCCGTGGCAATGGCGGCGGTTGTGTGGCGCGTGAACCGTCATTTGAGCAGGTTGGAGTTGGCGCGTATCTTCACCATGGCGATGACACCGGCCCGTTCGACGACGGTGAGGCCCGTGGTCGTCGAGGAACCGCGAGTTCCGCCGCCCTCGGCGACAAAGCCTGTTGTGCGCAAGCAGGAAGAGCCACCATTCTCCGTCAATCCGACGGAATGGGTGCATCCCGAAGAAGAGAAGCCGCCGCCCCCACCCCCGC
>CAZQTW010000071.1:0-29950 GCA_964596165.1 uncultured Planctomycetales bacterium
ATGGCCGGTTTTCAGGTGCCCATCACTGGCCGGTTTTGGGTGCCCCCTGACAGCCGGAACCGAACCGTCGGGCTGAGCCCGAACCTCGAAATGGATAGTCCGTTGCGAAAACGCCGGCCTTGACGGAGGCAACGATCACCGCCCCGCGTCAGCCCCGATTCTCTCAACTCCCAAGCCGCTTGTAGGTGATAACCGCCGAGTCGGGTTGATGTTTCAGGACGATCAGAATCCCCTTCTCCATCAGGTCTTTTCCGGATGCCTCAGAGGCGACCTGCTCGTCGAGATTGGTCACCCGGTACTGAGCGTCGGCCTTCAAACCATGGAGTTTGACCCGTGCCGACTCGTAAATGCTCTGTTCGCGCCGGAACATTTGAACCATTCCTTCGCCGACCTCCGGCCGGTCGAACTGCCAGCCAATCCATGCATCCCTGCTCAGACTGTACGGCGTCAGCGGATAGTAGTCGCCGAAGTAATTCTCCGCGAACTCCTTCCACTGTCCCATCACGCGGCGGAGCATGTCGTATGGCAGGTCCTTTCGCCGTACGTCAAAGCACGCCGTAAAGTGCGGACACATCGCGCTGCGGAGTAGGTACGGATCGAGTGCGCCGGAACCGGTTCCGGTGCCGTAGTAGGGCATCCAGAACGCAATGCCATACGTGTGTCCCTGATTGCCCACCGGTTCCATGATGTAGTCACTTCGCAGCAGCGGTACGGCGCGACGAAGCGTTTCGAGATCGTTCCGTCGCCCGCCGCTGGCGCACGAGTCAATGAGCATGTTCGGATGGCGCTTGCGCAGTTCGTCCCAGTAGGCCAGATACCCCATTACGTGCTGGATTTCCGTGATCCCCTGGCGATCCGGTGCGTCATGTTTACGCCAGAAGTCCAAGGGATCCATATTGAAATCCTGGCGGTACAGGTCGATGCCCTGCTCTGTGAGCAGCCGATCCACATGGTCAGTCAACCAGGTTCGGGCATTGGGATCGCCCAGATTCAGAAGACCGCCGGCTTTGCCGCCCAGGATCCACTCCGGGTGATTATCGCTGAGCCATGTGTCGCGCGCCACGCGTTCCGGCTCGAACCACACGATGATCTTGACTCCCTTCGAGTGAGCATGGTCCGAAATCGGACGCAGACCGCCGGGGAACCGGTTTGTGTCCACCTCCCATGTGCCCGTGTGCGGCCAGCCGTGTTTGTTCCAGTACCACCCGGCGTCCATCCACCAATAATCGAGCTTCAGGCCTTCGCGCAGATACCCATCGATGAACGCCTTCTGGTTCTCGGAATTGGCGTTAATCATCTCCCCGAATTGGTGCGAACTGCACGCTGCCAATTGAACCGGCGGCAGCTTACCTCCCGGTCGCGGCACGTTGTGTGCCAGCATCCATCTCCGCCAAATGTTCTGCGAACGTATGCGGTCCCCTTTGTAGAACTGAAGCACCACGAGGGGCGTGCGAACTTCCTCGCCGGGCAACAGCTTGAAGTGCGTCAATTCCTGGCCCGCTCTGATGCGCAGGCCATTTGCCTCATCTCGGGTGAACGAGGCGGACCACTGTCCGGGCCATCCGACCACGACGATCACACCCTCCCCCGGCCAAGCCAGGTTGAAGTAGGGCAGGTCGGTGTTCGTGGGCCGGCCACCGGCGGCCGAAATACGCTTGGTCGCCTTGGCCCCCAGGACGGTCTCGTGCGGCTCGTAATCATTCGCGGCGCACGGGCTGCCCGTGTGGTGGTGGAGGACGAACTCGCCCTCCGAGTTCCGTTCGAAGCGCGAATCCAACGCCTGGATATCCGTCAGAATCGGGGTATCGGTCGAGCCGGTGTTCTTGAAATACAGCGTCCATTCCACCGTGGGGAAGTCTCCGTACTCGATCGCCACCCAACGGACCTGCAGGCCGGTCTTCGCATCCGTGTACGTCGTGACATGCTGTGTCCGCTGGTCGTCACGGTTGGCGGTCTCTCTCCGGATCTCCCACGACTTCAGTAGCTCGGCGGAAGGCTTTCCGTCATAGGTGAACGAGAATGGGGGCTCAGCCGACCAAGGCGCCCGCTTCGCGCCGACGATCGGCAAATCACCGAGCCAGACCTCTCGACTGTCGGCCAGCGTGACCTTTGCATCCGCCCAATCCGCCTGATCGCATCCGATCCCGTCACCGGCATCCCCAACATTCAGCGTGAACTCGGTCGCCCCTGCCAGATCCACATTCACCGGGACACCCGGCATCCCTTCGCGCATCACTCCCGACTTAAAGACCTCTCTGTCGCCCACGTCGACGGTGAAGACGACACTGCCTCGTCCCCCAGACGTCTGCTCGTTCGTGTCCACACCGGCGATCGCGCTGAACGTCTTGCCTGGACCCGGCAGCTTCACCACGACCTTGCTCACGGCGTGACAATACAGGCCGCGAGTGTATTGCTGGTCCACGATTTTCATGCACTTGCCGCCGCGGGCGTTCTTCTGCACGGGATCGTTGTTCGCGAGAACGATCAGCCCCGCCTCAGGCGACTGCGGTGCGGGGCTTCCTTTGAACTTGGCCATCGCCCATTTCCCCGCCTCGGCCATTTCCTCGGGCGACACCGTCCCACCCCAAGCCGCTCCCTCGACAACGAAAAGAACGATCACTACCGTCATGCCCGCGAGAAGGTCGTGCTTCATGTTGGGTTCCTTTGCTTGCCAAGCCCTCACGACTGTCAGTAATACCTATTGGCCGGCCCAAGCCGAACGCAGTGCTCCACGGCTTAAACTCTGCCGTCCAAGTGTCCCTCAACGGGGCCACACCAACTTGGCCCATCAAACGTACACGGAAATCCAATAAAGCATATTATATTATGATTATACCGGCAAGACGGTCAAGGGTTGCCGTTCCGACCCGCCCTCAGCTCGCCGTTGAGAATCCCCAGGACATGAACGGAGTGTAGGTTCAGGAACCCCACACCCACGCCTCATTGACGGTGATATGTCGGATCTTGTCACGTCCGAGGCTGTAAACAAGGTGAATCAGGCCGTCCGGTGTTTGCACGGCTGAGGGATAGCTGTACGTTGAGTCTCCATTGGCGAGCACGCGAGGCGCAGTCCATGTTTGCCCCTCGTTGCGCGTCAGGGTCATTGAAAGGGGTCTTCTCTCACGAGTGCTGTCGTTGAATACCAGTATCAGGTTTCCGCTAGCCAGACGGAGCAGCACGGCCGGGGTCCCAGGGTTGGGAAACCCAGCGTCCACAGGTTGCGACCACGTCCGTCCGCCATCATCCGACGCCGTCAGCCAGAGCCAGGTCGCCCGCTGGTTTCGCATCACGGCCAATAACCGGCCATTGCTGAGCCTCGCGACGGAAGGCTGGATGTCGCCCGACGCGGTGCCGATGGCCGAAAGGAACTCCCAGTTCTCGCCGTCCTTCGACTCGAAGAACAGGGATCGGCCCAGGAAGTCATCGTAGGCCGGCAGCAGCAGTGAGCCCAGGGCCGTCCTGATCGGTGGAAACCGCGTGTTCGAACCGAGGGCTTGAGTCAAGACGCGAGGTGATGCCCATGTCCGGCCCCGATCGTGAGATCGCTGGAACTCGATATGCGAGGTGCTCCACCTGGCCGGCACAACTGCCTGAAAGAACCAGACGTCATCACCCTCGCTGTACAGCACCGGATTGCCATCGCCCTCGGGACGATCCGCCAAGAGCTGTGGCTCCTCCCACTTCAAGGCGTCGGATCGGCGTCGCGCGGTGTATATGGCGGACCCTTTGAGTTCGTCCGATCCGCTGTAGCTATACCACGCCGCCAGTAGTTCCCCGTCCGCAAACGCCGTCAGCGTGGCGGCATGGGACCGAGTTTTGCCTGGGATCTGATCAAAGACGTCCTCCTCAGAGAGGAGGGGCGCCACGATGGCATCGTTCGGCTCGCCGTGATCCACCGACGTGTTGAAGACCACATCCAGGTTGGTCAGCGGGGTGCTCGGAAGGACCCATTCGCATCCGGTCACCAGCACGCAACAGACCGGCGCGCAAAAAAGCGATCGAATACGCCATCCGAAATGTCGTTCGCGCGTGGTGGGCACACTCACTTCCCCAACCTACGATATTCGATAAGGGTCGAGCCGGGCATCTCATCGATTCCCATCCTCAATCGCTGTAATATATCTCCACGCGTCTTGGCCGCCAGCCCCGGCTCGAACGTCCGTGACTCAACGACTTCGTACTCCGCCGACGGATCGATTCCTCGCGGCCTGCAATCAAAGCTTGCGTAGGGCGACCGGTGCCTCCGAAACGCCACGATGATCCCATCCTGTTCCGCCGGCCGGTGGTACTGCATGACGCACCAATCCGATTCGCTTAACGTGATGTCCGAGAGCGGATAGAAATCCCCGAACCAATATTTCCGTATGCGTTTGCCCTCCGCGATCGCCCGCTCGAGTTGCTTGCGGGGGAAGCCGGACGGCCGACAGTCCTGACAAAATGCAATGCCTCCGTTGAAGCCGCTCCGAAACAGATACGGGGTCGCGCCCATTTGACCAACCACGCTGAACGGGAGATACCGATTCAGTCCGGCACTCATCAGTTGATTCTTGATCGCCGCGCCCAGGACCGTCTGCGGCTTGGAATCGACCATGTCGCAGGTATTGTCGCTCCGCCACAGTGGAATCGATCTTGAACACGTCTCCAGATCGATACGCCGTCCCCCGCTGGCGCAGTTGTCGATAAACAAATGAGGATGTGCCTTCAGGATATCGTCCCACATCCGGTAGAGTCCCTCCACGTAACGAATTTCACCGATTCCGACGCGATCGGGATCCTTCTTGTTGAGATGCTCCCAGAAGGGCAGCGGATCGATGTTGTAGTCGATGCGCAGACAGTCCAAGCCGTATTCCGTGACAACCGTCGTCAGGTATCGCGTCATGTACTCCCTTGCCTCGGGCATGCCGAGGTTGTAGAGGCCGCTGCCGTCGTCCTGGAGCGAAACGACCCACTGGGGGTTCTCCTTCGCCAGCAACGTGCCGGGATGGACACGCTCTGGCTCAAACCACATCAGATAGCCAAGGCCTTCCTTGTGAACTGCCTCCGCAATCGGCTTGATTCCACGAGGGAAGCGGTCACGGGGTTCGACGCGCTCAATCGGAAAACCATAATGCCCCATGCCCGCGGGGAAGCCGTCTCGCGTCCAATAGGCATCTAGCCAGAACATCTCGAATCCCAGCCCCTTGATCGATTCGAGATGCGACAACACATTCTGCTCGGTGCTATTGTTCAACTCGTAGAACGACGTGCTCAAATGGACTATCGGCGGCGTTACCGCTTTCCCACCGAGCTTCGGCCAGATATGGGCAAGCACCGTTTGTCGGAAGAGGTTGTAGCCGCGCCACGGATCCGCCCCCGACCAGTAGAGTTGCATGATCCGCGGACTTCGAATCGATTCACCCGGGCGAAGTCTCAGACGCAGACGTTCCATCCCTGCCTGCACGCGCACCGTGCCACGTTGGCTCTGTTCCACTGATCCGCGCCATTGTCCCGACCAGCCAACGGCCGTGATCACACCCCCGCTACCCCAGCCCACGCTGAAGAACGGTGAGTCGGCGGATGAACGACCGTTGACCGAGCCGAATTCGATCCGTTTGCCCGGCGGCAACGGATCATCGAAGGGTAACCAGTCATCCGCCCCGCACACGCTTCCCTTCAGCCGGTGTACGACCGCTGAGGTGCCCACCCCAAGGCTAATGCACACATCCAGAGCCTTAACCTGCTCCAGGATCGGCGTGTCCTTGTTGCCCTTGTTCGCGAAATGCAGGATCCAGTCCACGCCCGGCGTATCGGTGTAGGTAGTATAGACAGCACGGATTTCAAGCAGCGTCTTCGGGTCTGCCAGGATGAGGGTTCGGCATTGTCTCCCTTTTTCAACACAACCGTTCTCCACCGTCCACTGCCAGTCTCCCATGAGTTTCGACGATGGCTGTCCATCGTACACAAACGAGAATGGAAGCCCACCCTGCGGCCTACTCTCTCTGGCCAACTCATCCAGCCAGACCTCTTTGCCGTCGTCGAGCACGACACGTGCATCCGCCCAGTCTGCCTGATCCCACCCGCGGCCATCCCCACCATCGTTGACGATCAGGTCGAACGAGGTAGCTCCGTTCAGTCCGACGTCAATCGCTTGGACGTTGCCGACGGGGCTCAACACGGGCGTAGCGAGCAAGTCCTTGCCCCCCGCGCTCACGTGCATCGTCACCGATGCGGCGGTGTTGTCCACGTTCCTGTCGAGTCCGATGTCGGCCACGAGCCTCGCGGCCGGCCGCTCAACAGATACCCTGATTATCGACCGCGAATTGACCCCAATACCACGCGTATACGTCTTCTCACCAAGCCGCAAGGGCGTCCCAAAGGCACAGAGCCCCACCTTGGTATCGCCGACGGCGTCCTCATGAATGACTGTGAGGCGATTGCCGGGCGTGCACGACAGGCCGGGTGTGCCAAAGGCACGCTCCGCCCAGTCGCCATTAATTCGTATCTCCGGAACGCCGTTCGATCGCCCTTGTGTCGCGACAGACCGCCCAGGAATTGTCATGAGCAGCAGGAACGGCATTGAACCAAGCAGCCCGCTCGACTGAAGCCCTCTGCCCATTGAAGCCTCCCGTGATGGTTTTCGCTATTCTCAGATTGCGCTCGGCCTGTGGCCTTGGTCTTTCTTCTTCGAGCGGAAGGGCTCGTTCGGGCAGGCGACAACGGATCGCAAGACGGTCGTAACCACCCCGATCCTGTGCGACGTATTACGTGGGCTGCTCCGTTCGGTGGGGCTCTATCCGACGATGGCCTTGCACGCACCGACGGGGACCATCGCTTACTTGCTTCGGGAGGGGCGGTGAGTTACCCGTTGGCACCTCGGCGGGCAGATCATTCTGCGTCATGGCTGCCGCTGCGGCGTTCTCTCGCTTAATCTGGTCATAGACTTCCTTCCGATGGACGCTCACGTCCTTCGGTGCCGTAATCCCCAACCGAACTTTGTCCCCCCGGATATCGACGATGACAACCTCAATGTCGTCGCCGATCATGATGACTTGATCGCGCTGTCGAGACAGGACTAACATGCAAACCTCCGCCGCCTCTCGCGGGCTCAAGACCGCGGTACGTCTGAGCCCAGTTGGTCAAGCGGCGCTAGGGCTCCCCTATTAGCGCGTATACAGCGCGTCCCCAGGCGACGGCCTCTCACGTCGCAGCCGTCCACTCCTACGGCCGAACCCCGGCAGATTCACATTGCTAGTGGCAACCCTGTTCCGCAGGGGCTCCTCCGAAGTGTCATTCACCGGTCCCATCGGTGGCTGACTCCTATTGTAATCGGCAGCTCGAACCAAAACAATGCTTTACAATCTTCGTTTTCATTGCACGCACAGAATATGTGGAAGAGGATCATATGTCGTCGGTGTATCGTGATATGAATGTACAAAATCGTAACCTATTCCGTAACAATAACATGTAGGCATATCGTGTGTTCTAGGTTTGTTCTTGATCACTGGTCTCACTCCACCCATGTACCCCTCGTCAACAGACGTGGCATATTCCTTCCACATGTGAGATGATATGCATATGTGAAAAAAAAGGTTATACACGATCCGGCGGCCCCTGAGCCAGACCCGAGGTGATCCCTTTTCACCAGGCAACGACTGCCCGTTAGCCACGGGCCCGCTCAACTGTCGGGCTGGCTGGCCAAACCGGAGGTGACGAACATCGAGCCGTTGTGCCAGCAAGCTCACCCGAACCTGGCCGGTGCGCAAGGCCTGCGGTACGTACGACACTCCTGTCCTCATGTCGTGCTTTGGTTTGGGCACTTCTCCATGTGTTAGGACCGCGTGGCCCTTCGAAGGGTCCCTACAGGAGTATGACCTTTCCTGCAGCCTCTTGAAGTGACACACGAAAAGACATATGATTTCGTCTGCAACGTCTGGATTCCGGTTCAGTAGCCTTTCTTTCGTTTCAGGATAGTTCCCGTCGTACTGCAGTGGACTAGAACGCATTGCCTTGGGGTGCTCTATGAAGACGCGGCATCACGTGAAAGTCCTGGTGGTTGATGATGATGAACCCGTCCGACGGACGGTCCGGCTGATTCTGGAGAGCAACAACTATCAAGTGGATGCGTACGGCGCGCCCGAGGAAGCGCTTGCCGCAGCGGAGAAGACCGCCTTCGACATCGCCCTGGTCGACATCAAGATGCCCGGAATGGGTGGTGTCGAGTTCGTTCAACGGTTGCGCGACATAGACCGTCGCGTCAGCCCGATCATGATGACGGCCTACCCCGACATCGAAACCGCCGCCGCCGCCATGCGGCGTGGAAGCTGCGATTACATCACCAAGCCGTTCCGACAGGAACAACTCCTCGACGCCGTGGAACGTCTCGCTCGCGACAAGGGGCTGATCTACACCTCCGAGGAGGACCTGAATCGCCTCATCGGCCAACGTATTCGACAAGAGCGACTGCGGCAGAACCTCACCTTACGTCAACTGAGCCAAAGAACCGAACTGACAACCAGCCAACTGTCCCAAGTCGAACTCGGCAAGAACGCGGCCTCACTCTGGTCGCTGGCGAAGATCAGCGGTGCCTTGGGCATGCAACTCGCCGAAATGCTGCGAGGCGTTTAGCGGCTCTCTGGGAGACCTCCGGCGCAGCCCTTCACCGGGCGTTGCGATACCGACGAACAAAGGCGCGGTGCCCCTCATTCCTCACGGGGTTCCGTCGCACGGGTCGCTGGGCAATGCTCCGCCCGTAGCCCCAGTCGACCACCGTCCGGGCACACTTATCGTCCGGGCGATGTCCCGGTACTTGGTCGCGGAAGCCCACTCCGGGCAATCAACTCCTCGAGCTGACGAAGGCGGTCCTTCAGCCTGCTGATTTGACTCTCCCGCTCCGCCAAAGCCCGTGAGTGTTCTTCTCGTGCGTTCTCCAGTTGCTTGCGAAGATCGGCGTCAAAGGAATCCAGGCGCTTCTGGCTTGTCATTGCGGACTGCTGGATGGCATCAAGCTTGCTCTGTAGTTGTCGGTTCTGGTCACGGAGAATCGCTAATTGCTCGTTTGCCTGCGACAGATTACGACGAAGCTCCAGTTCCTCAGCAGCCTGTCTTGAGATCTCCTGCTCGCGCTCGTCAAGCTGCTGCCGCAGGCTCTTCGTCTCGGCCTCATGCCGCTGAGTGGCCTGAGCCAGTCGGTCATCCTCCGGCTCCATCATGCATCCGCCCACGATCAGGCTTGAGAGGACGATCCAAGACGCACGGCTTAGGTTCGCCATTCTACTGTTGAGGATTGCGTACATGACAATCTCACCGTCTACGAATTCGGTTTCATCCAACCTTCACCCTCGCACTCAATGCCCAGTACGTTCCAGGCAACCATCAGCGCGTGGTGATGCGTGTGATTCGGTGCTGAGTCCCGCGGAATGCCGCCTGCCCCTGCCGGGCACGACTTCAAGATGCACGCTCTGTGCGGTACCCCTTCAACTCAATGGTCAAGATCCCACCACTCTCTCGGACGGCCTCCCTGAGGGCTCTCGTTCGTCAAGGCGGAGTCCGCACCGATCACCACGCCCAGCATCAACAGCGGCCACGCAAGCGTGATCCGGAATACCCGATGCTGCACGATCATGGGAATCGCCCCGTCAGTACTATTGCCTCTTGCGAGGGCTTTTCATCCTATCCGAGAATCCAGTCGCGGAAAACAGAATCCGCGCATCTTCACCCCAGGTCCGCACGTTCTTTACTGATCGCTCCTCTCGCGCCGTTGTCTATGTGGCGCATACGTGTTAGACTACGCCGCCGACAGGTTAGACCGTCCCCGATTACCCTCGGAAACCTCCGAGCAAACGTCGGGGGAGGCTGCTTGTGGACTACCCGCCCGGTCAACGAAGCTTATGACGAACAGCGCGGTGCGAGGACATCGCGAAAGGGGTACTCCACGATGGAGCATGTGTTGCTCACAGGATATCCCGGGTTTCTTGCGGAGAACCTGATCCGTCGGTGCCGGGAGGCTCACTCGGATGTCTTCTGGCATCTCCTTGTCCTTCCCGAGGAGTTGCCTCGGGCCGCTGCCCGACTACGGAGCCTCGGACTGACAGGTTCGCACTTCACACTTCATCCGGGCGACATCACGCGGCCGGACTTGGCCTTGGCGAGTGACGACGCCCAAAGCCTCAAGGGCCGGATCGAGCGGTGTTTCCACCTGGCGGCACTCTATGACCTCACGGCGCCCGCAATGGCCTCGGATCTCGCCAACGTCGTCGGGACACGGCGCGTGGTCGAATTCGTGGGACAATGCACGCGGTTGCGCAAGTTTAATTATGTCAGCACCTGCTACGTCTCGGGGACACTCCAAGGCGACATCCAGGAGGACGCTCTGCGAGAACCGCCGGGATTCCGAAATGAATACGAAAGAACCAAGTACGCCGCCGAGAAGATTGTGCGCGATCGTATGGGGAGCATCCCGACAACGATCTTTCGGCCGTCGGTTGTTGTCGGCGATTCCCAAACAGGCCAGACCGACAAATTCGATGGTCCTTACGTCCTTATCGACTTCTTCAAACGTACGCATCGGTGGCTGCCGCGGATTCCCAACCTCGGTCTCAACAATACGTACTTCAACTCCGTCCCCGTGGACTTTGTTACAACCGTTATGCGGGACGTCGGTTTCTCGGACGAATGCCTAGGACAGACCCTTCATGTCGCCGATCCTACTCCGCCCACAACCGCCCAAAGCTTCGAAGCCTTCTACCGACAAGTGACCAGGCGTGCGCCGCTCACCGTCAGTGACCCGATCAAGCGCCGCGCCCTGCGGGCGCTGCACGTGTTCCCACTGGACCTTATCACGGGCATTCCCGCGAAGTCGGTCGAGTATTTTCAGCACGAAGGACGCTACCAAACGGATAACCTTCAGGCGGCATGTCGCAGACTGAATATCACCCTTCCCACGTGGCAGGAGTTCTACCGACCCGTTGTGCGGTTCGCCACGAAGGAGAACCGACACGCCCCAAACTCAGCGGTCATCGGACAGTTCAGGCGATGGTGCTCGGTCTTCCGCCTTTTGTATGCCGTCACCGCCATCGGTTTCCTTTTCGCTCCCGGTTTGGTCATCCGACTCCTGACGCCGTTTGACCGCCCCGATGCCGCCGGCCACCTTCTAAGCGACAACCTCCTTTGGCGACCGCTGGCGGTCTCGCTTCTCGCCGCGCTTTTCGTTGCCGTCACCTCGTTGGAACGAAACCCCTTCATCAAGCCGCTCCATATTCTGGTCATCGTCTGTAAGATCGTTTCGACGGCCCTCTTCATCGCGGCTGCCATACGGACAGCCGCCGTATCGCTTGTGATGGCGGCGATCATCGATGGATTGATTGCCGTCTTCCACGTTCTGTTCTACCGCCGCCTATGTCGGGTTCGTCCCATGCTCGGCGACGAATTCAAGTGGGACCTCTACCACCTTCTGTTTCCGAGCCGATTCATCGTTCGCTTCACGGAGACGATGCTGCCGAACCTGGACGAACCGGTGGACATCCGAGCGGTCGCCGAAAGCGTTCGCGACGACGTGCGCCGACTGCCCTTTACCGCCCGTTGGGCATTCATCGTTTGCGCGTATTTCGTCGCCATCCTGCTCCCCTGCTTCTTTGGATTTCCTCCTTTCCTCATGATGAGCATGAATTCGTGCCGTCGGTTCCTGCGGCGTGCTCATCACTCCAGCTTCAGCGTCTTCAAGCTTCCCCTCATGTTCATGAAGCTGTTGTGTTCGAATCATTTGTTCACGCAGGAGCCCTATTTGCGCTCGATTGGAGCCGTGTAGACCGTGTACGCACGACCCGAAAACTTCGGATTCGGTGACGAACTCACGGGGAACCTCCAGGAGTCCTGCGACGTCTGTGTCGTCGGCTCCGGGCCGGGAGGCGCGGCCGCGGCCGACGAATTGGCCAAGGCGGGCCATCGCGTACTGATGATCGAGGAAGGTCCCCTTCCCCAACCCGCGGCCTCCCTGCTCCCCCACGAGGCCATGAGATACTATCGTGACCGGGCGCTCACCACGACGCTCTGGCCGGTCCAGCTTCCGATCTTCGCGGGCTCCGTCTTCGGTGGCACCAGCGTGATCAACTCCGGCACCTGCTTCCATACCCCGGAACGGGTCTTCGACGCGTGGGACCGGGATCTTGGCGTGCGTTTCGACCGAACCGCCTGGCGCCGAATCGAACGAGAATTCGACAAGGACCTCTCTCTGTCACTCTGCCCGTTGGACAACATGAGCTTGCCCAACCAGTTGTTCGCGGCCGGCCTCGATCGACTTGGCCTCTCCGGGGGCAGCCCCCTGCGCCGCTGTGCCAACGGCTGCGTAGGCAGCGGACGCTGCTGCTTCATTTGTCCCAAAGACGCCAAACAGGCCGTCAATCTGAACCTGCTCAAGCGTGCCGTGCAGAACGGCATGCGCGTGATGGTCGAGACCCGCGCGACACGGCTGATCCACGACGGCCGCCGCATCACGCAGCTCGTGTGCCGAACGTCCGCCGGCGGACATCTCGTCGTTCAGGCCAAGCGTTTCATCCTGGCGATGGGAACGCTCGGAACGGCCGACTTCCTTCTGAAGAACCACATGCGGAGGCGGTATCCGGCACTCGGCCGAAACCTCTCCATACACCCCGCCTCGAAAGTCTTCGCCGAGATGCCCTTCCCCGTCTATCCATGGCGCGGGGTCCCCCAGTCCTACCGGTACGAGCATCCGGACCACCCTGACGTCCACTTCGAAGGCGCCTCATTGCCTCCATCGCCCGGCGCCACCACCGTACCCCTTCTGGGTGGCGAACTTGCCGAGTGGATGGGGTTCTATGACCGCGTGGCGGGCTTCGGCTTCTTCGTCTCCGATTCGGAACACGGTCGCATCTTTCACATTCCGGGCATAGGGCCTGTCGTTCGTTACAACCTCTCGCATCGCGACGTCGAGAACTTTTGCTTCGCGATCAAACTGGTGGCCAAGGTGTTCTTCGCCGTCGGCGCTCGGCGCGTTCTCCTACCGGTTCTCCAACCACGAAACGTGTACGATTCCCTTGATGAGGTGGAACGGCGGTTCCGTTCCGCCGACGTTCGGGCCGGGCAACTTCACGCCTCGGCCTTTCACCCTTTGGGAACCTGCCGCTTCTCCTCGAATCCGGAGAAAGGAGTCGTCGACGCGTCGGGGCGGTGTCATCACCATGAAAACCTCTACGTCTGCGACGGGTCGGCGATCGCCGGCCCTATTCACGTCAATCCGCAGATTACCATCATGGCCTACTCGAGACTGGTCGCCCGCGGCATGGCCTGAGCGTTTTTGCTCCTCAGGCCACAATGCGAACACCATGAGAGGTGTCGTCTGTGAGGATTTCGAAGGCCGCCCGATGCCGTGTTGATAGTGTTCGAACCGCCTGCCCCATCCGGGCCACCTGTACCTCGCATGCGGCGAGCTTGGTGTTCAGGCAGGTCTTCCACCCGCCGGGTGGATTGTCGTAGCGTAATCCCACGAACGCCGACTTCGGCGCCTCCATTCTCCCGTGGACACGAATTCCGGACCCCCTTGCTTCGAACTGCCAGAAGAAGTACCCGTACCTCCCCCGCGACGTCATGGCTCGCAGCAAGCCGTTCAAGGCGTACTCCCGACCGTCCAGCCGGATGACAACGACAGTGAATCGGGGCGACCAGAGGGGCCCCAGTCGAACGCGTGCCGTCGAACACTCCAAGAAGGCATCGGGCGCATCGTCAAAACCCGCGACCTGGCCCCACGCGTAATCATCCGTATGACGGCTACCCCAATTATGGTTTTGGCTGCCGACCCATCCGTCGATGTTGACCGCCTCAGTATCGACCAAGAGAGTCCCATCGAATCTTGCGTTGGGTGTGCCGACCGCGACCTTGGCCTTCGGAAAATCTTGATCGTAGTATCCACGAGGTAACAACAGCAACGGCGGCTCCTCGCCCGCGTACGCCAAGGTCCACTCGATCCGGTGCTCGCGACCTTTCGCTGCGCCTCTCAGTCCCCGGTCATCCAGAACCGCGCCCCCGATCGCAACGTCCAACCCGGTCGCCGAGAAACGGCATTCTCTGATCGGAAGGACTTCCTTCGCAGCCACGATCCGGCTTGCCTGCCCGTCGAAGTAAACCGCCCACAGTTCGCCAACCGCTTGATCCGGCCTGTCCTTCGGACTGAATACCGTGTAGCGGATCCAGAAGGCCTTCGGAAGGGTGGGATGGTTCGCTCGCTGAAAGTAGCTTTCGTAGTGTCCCGCTTCCGTTCCGCGCACAAAGCGTGTCGCGTTCCACGTGTCTCGATTCTCTGTCATTTCGGCACCTACCCGTTCGTCCGCGAATTCGAAGACGGCTGACGAGACTGGAGGACTTCGCCTGTCTTGTGATACAGTACCGGCCACGCAAACGGACCCGCTCACACCCGAGGTGGGAGGGGCTCTAGACAACGGGAGATCAGCATGAGCGCAAAACAAAGAGTACTGGTAACCACAACGTCTTTCCAGGATACACCGGGTAGCCACCACGACCTGCTCAATTCACAAGGGTATGAGTTGACTCGCGCTCGTGGTCCGCTGCCTGAAGACGAGATCTACCAGCTCGTGGGTGACTTCGACGGAATCATCTGCGGCGATGATGCCTTCACGCGCAAGGTGCTCCAGAAGTGCCTGCCGCGATTGAAGGTCCTCAGCAAGTACGGCATCGGTCTTGATAAAATCGACGTGGCGGCGGCCACCGAACTTAAGATTCCAGTTTGCTTTACGCCGGGTGTGAATCACACGACGGTATCCGAGCATACGTTCGGTTTGATCCTCAACCTCATCCGCCAGATCGGCGAACAGAATGCGATCATCAAATCGGGGGGGTGGAAGCGGATGACCGGTCATGAGATGTGGAATAAGACGATGGGCATCCTTGGCATGGGCCGGATCGGTCGAGAGACGGCGAAGCGGGCCCGGGCGTTCGGCATGCACGTCGTCGGCTACGACGTCTTCTGGACCGACGAGACCGATTACTTCGCGGCCGACTACGGCGTCGTCAAAGCCAATACTCCGGAAGAGGTAATCACGGCGGCGGACTTCCTGACGCTCCACATGAACCTGACGAAGGACAACAAGGCACTGATTAACGCGCAACGCCTTGCGACGATGAAGCCGACGGCCATCATCGTCAACACGGCCCGCGGCGGGCTGGTGGATGAGGCCGCAATCGCGGCGGCACTGCATGCGGGCAAGCTCGGCGGCTACTGTGCCGATGTCTTTTACGACGAGCCGATCAAGCCGGACTGCCCGTTGCTCAAGTCCCCCAACACGATCCTGACGCCACATGTCGGCAGCCGGACCTATGAGAGCGTGGTGCGTCAGGCGACCAAGTGTGTTCAGAATTTGATTGCGGTGCTGAACGGTCAACCGCCGCTCTCGCAGGCAAACAAGGTCTAGCACGGCAGCCGGGCACCGGTGTACCTGGCGCAATCGACGCGTGCCCTGCTGAAATACAGGAGAACGGATCATGTCAGAGATTCAGCGACGGGATTTCCTGAAGGGGACGGTGGCCGTCGCCGGAGCCATTGGCGGCGCCCTGGCCACTTCGTCGGGCGGTACCGCCCTGGCGGCAGCCCAAACCGTGCCCGGAAAGCCGTGGAAACCGGACGACCGCATCAAGATCGGCGTCAACCTGGAGTACGTCCGCCATGCCGACAAGAGTCTTGCCTACGGCGTTCAGACCGCCGCCAAGATCGGCTACCAGTACGTTGAACCCTGCTTTCTCATGGGCCGCTGTCTGCTCTCGAATGCCGGGTACTGCCATGTAACCAGCCTCGACACCGATCCCCAGAAGATCAGAGATCTGGTGAACGAGGCCGGCGTGAAGATCAGCGCCTTGTCGGCCCATTCCGACCTGCTCAATCCGGAGTGGGGCGTCGAGTACGCCCGCAAGGCCATTGTGTACGCCAAGGCCCTTGGAGTGGACATCGTCCAGATCACCGAGGACATGTACCCGCCCAAGTGGATGACCGAGGAGGATGCCTACGGCATCATGAGGATCGTCCTCCGGGCGATTGCGGAAACGTGTGCCGACAACGGCGTGTACCTGGGCGTCGAGCAGCACGGCCCATACACCGCCAAGATCAAACGCATGAAACGAATTCTCGAATTGGTCGACTCGCCGTGGATCGCCTGCAACTATGACTGCGGCAACACGTTCCTTGGCGGCGACGACCCCTATGAAATGTTGGACGCCGTGATCGACAAGGTCGTCCACGTCCACGCGAAGGATATCTCGGTTAAACAGGCCGAATCCGAAAAAGGAAAGGTCACCGGGACTGCCGTCGGCTGTGCATGCGGCGACGGTGTCATCGATTGGCATCGGCTCGTCAAGCGCCTGAAGAAAGGCGGATTCAAAGGGGTCCTTTCCGTCGAGTGCGGTACCGAGGCCGAGGCCGTCAAGTCGCTGGCCTACTTGACACAGGTGCTCAAGGAAGAGGACGCATAGATCCCTTTTGAGGTATGCATCGACGTGGGACTTGGCAAGCAGATTCGTTTGAATCGTCTGTTCAGTCATCCATCGGGCCGCCTGTGTTCCGTGGCGGTCGATCACTTCGTCGGATACCAAGAGGGTCTGCCGGACGGCCTCCGTGACCTGCGCGCTACCCTTGAGGCGCTCGTGTCCGCTCGGCCGGATGCCGTGACGATGCAGATCGGTGTGGCCCGTAAATGTTGGTCTCCCCACGCCGGTAAGATCCCGTTGATCGTCCAGAGCATCATGGGCCGTCCCGACGACACCTCGGACGAGCACCTTGCCCAGCCTGAAGACGCCGTGCGACTCGGCGCCGACGCCTTCGCGACCGCCGCCTTCGTCCGCGGCAGGACCGAGGCCGCCCACATTCGACGTATCGCCGATTTCGTTCGGCAGGCGGAAGCCTGGGACATCCCTGTCGTGCTGCACGTTTATCCGCGTCGGTTTCTTCCCGACGGTAAGGTCGAGATCTCGTTCGATCCCGATGACATCGCCTGGGCAGTACGATGCGGTATCGAGGTCGGAGTCGACGTGATCAAGGTCCCCTATTGTGGCGATGTGTCTGCATATTCCGGCATCGTACGAACTTGCCCGGTCCCCCTTGTGGCCGCCGGCGGTCCGAAGACGGAGACCCTCCGCCAAGCACTGGACATGGCGGTCAACGTCGTCTCGGCCAAGGCCCGTGGAATGACCATCGGTCGGAATATTTGGGGACACGCGCAGATGACCAAGGCCCTTCAGGCCTTCAAGCTGGTCATCCATGAGGGTGCAACGGCTGCGGATGCGATGGATCGCCTAGGGATCTGACCCGGCTCGCATCGGCCCGCGCACAGACACCGTCGACTGAATCCTGAACCTTGGTCCGGTTGCGGAGTCCTTTTCCAGGTCGCGCCGCTGTTCCATAGGAAGGCACGCGTTGTCCCAGACGACTCCTCCTCAATTCGACATTCTTGGGATCGGGACCGCCGCCGTGGACGATTTCCTGTATGTTGATCGGTATCCGCCCGCCGATGAGAAGGAGCCGGTTCGGGATACCTCCCGCCAGTGCGGTGGACAGATCGCCAGCGCCCTGGCCGCCGCTGCACGACTGGGCGCACGGTGCGCATGGGCGGGGGTCCTCGGGCACGATGACCTATCCGCGTACATGGAGCGCAGCCTCCGAGACGCCGGGATCGATTGCAGCCGGATCGTCCACGATCCTCAGGCAGGCCCGATTTACAGCGTCATTATCGTTGACGACAAGACTCATACGCGGAACATCTTCTTCAACCGTCGCCTCATCAAATCGCTGCCGCCGACCAGTGTCACCCGGGGACTCGTCACCAGCGCCAAGGTTTTGCTGATCGACCAATTCGGCTCCGACGAGATGATTGAAGCGGCCCAACACGCCGGGCACCTCGGTCTGCCCGTAGTGGCCGACATGGAGTGGCCGGACCGTCCGCGAATGCGGGAGCTCATGGAGCGGGTCGACCACCTGATTGTCCCGCGTGACTTTGCCCGTACCACTACTCAGTGCCAAGAAGTCGGGCAGATGGTCCTTGCCCTGCACCGTATCCAACCTCGCATGTGTACCGCCGTTACCCACGGCGCCGAGGGCTGCTACTTCATCGCCGGGGCCGATTCCAGGACCGTCCGACATCAGCCGGCCTTTCCGGTCAAAACGGCCGAAACCACCGGCTGCGGTGACGTTTTCCATGGCGCCTATGCAACGGCCTTGGCCGAGGGTAGTACGATCGAGTCTTGTGTTCGATTCGCATCCGCCGCGGCAGCGGCGTATGCAGCAAGACCCTCGGGATGGCAATACCTCCCTGACCGCGCTAACGTCCTTGCGATCCTGGACACCATGGAGAGTGCTTCATGAAGAACCCGCGAAAGATCACCCGGAAGCTAGAGGAGGCGCTGGCCGAACAGCCCCTCCTCGATGTCCATACGCACCTCGATGTCACGCACCCGACCGCGCGGGGCCTGCATGACCTCCTTCTCTATCACATGGTGATCAGCGATCTCTACAGCGCGGGTTGTCCCGACGGCAACCGGCTGAGCGAATGGCCGGACGACGCAGAGGCACACAACCGACTTGAACGCGCGGTCCCCTTCGTCCCGGCCATTCGGAACACCAGTTGCTTCTGGGGCCTGAGAATTATCCTCAATGATCTGTATGGTTGGTCCGAGCCGATTACGTCGGACAACTGGCGCCGGCTCGACGATCGCATCCGCGCGAGAACGGGCGACGCCCATTGGGCCCGGGAGATCCTGGACCGCGCTGGGATTCAGCGGAGTTGCACCGAACTCTGGCGCCGCCACGATGACCGTGCCAACACTCTTTTTCAGTACAGCCTTGAGTGGGCGTTCTTCGCACGATGCCAGTGGGGCGAGTTCGATACCGCCCTGTACGAATTGGAACAGACATGGTCCCAGGACCGTCCGGCCCCACCGGCGCCCGTAACGATGGGAGGCTCACGGCCTGCCGTCCCCAGGCCGGTCTGTACCCTCGCCGATGTCAACGTGGCCCTTGACCACTACCTTGCGGTCATCCCCTACGATGATGTCGTCAGCACCGCCCAACATCTCTCAACGGACATCGACTACCGAGTCGTCACGGACGAGGAGATGACCGGTGCGCTGGCTCGCAGGGGACAAGCCGGTCCGCACGAACGAGACGTGTATGCCAACTACATCCTCAACGGATTTTTCGAGCGGTTGGCGACGCGCCCCAAGCCCTTGCCCTTCCAGTTCTCCCTGGGCGCCGAACCGCTGCCATTCGAAACGGCCAGCCGGCTAACCCAACGAACCCTTGGGCAACTCGGCGAGATCATCGCACGCTATCCGACGGTTCAATTCCACTGCTACTTGTCCAGCCTGCACGCGAACCAGACGTTGTGCACGCTGGCAAGAGAGCTTCCCAACTTCGTTCTCGTGGGGTACTGGTGGCACAACTTCTTCCCGCCGTTCATTCGCCGAATCATGGACGAGCGGCTCGACATGCTATCCGTGAACCGTCAGATCGGCTTTTTCTCCGACGCCTATTGCATCGAGTGGAGCTACGCCAAGGCGGTCATGGTGCGGAAATGCCTGGCCAGGGTCCTGGCGGACAAAATCGCGACGGGACAATACGACAAGGAGCTTGCGCTGGCTGTGGCGCGGGAGATTCTCTTCGACACGCCGCGCCGCCTGCTCGGGATGACGCCTCGCTAACCGATCCGCTGCTTTCGGCTCCAAAGGTACAGCACACCGATAATCGACACCAAGGCGGTCGCCGGCTCGGGGACTAAACGGGTGTCACGGTCTGAGGGCGCCACATCAGAAGCGTTCTCGTGTTGGTTTAAGGGTAGCGTCTCAACGTCGGAGCAGTCGAAGGTGATGGCTCCAGCAGAGGGCTTCCAGCCAGCCTCCTGGTTCCTTTCCGCATCCCGGAGTGCTTGATACGCCGGGCCATCGTCCGTCTCCGGGAACCCGATGGGGGAGCCCAGACACTGCGCCAATGCCCCGAGTGTGATGAGTAGAAGTGCACCGTAGAAAGGCCAGGGTGAAGTATTCGTCGGCATTATCGGACCCCCACTGCAAACGTAACCGTGCGTCCACACTCTCGAACGTCGCTTCCCCTGCCAATTCTGAGATACGATATCTTCTGGAGACGGGGCAAGCAGAATCGCAGAACTGCCCGGAGTTCGAACCCAGTCCTTCGCACGGTCTCCGGACAGACGGAGGCGGATAGAGCTTTGTAGGCCCGCGAGATACACATCGGCGGTGTCGGACCTTCGCTGCGCACCTGCAGCACCAGGCCGTCCGGACTGCCGCCCCTCTGTTTGCACTACGATGACCGACCTGCATGTGGTATAAGCAGCACTCTTGATGCGGTCACGCTGGAGTTGAAAACGTGTCCCGAGCCGTTCGACAATGGTTGACAGCCAGGATCTCCGAGCGAGCTGTAGGATGCGCGCCATGGCTGTCGGAGACCGGCGTCAAAAGGCTGGAGCGGCTGATCGCTTGGGCTGGGCCCCGTTTCCCGGTCATCCGTCGAATCGTCGCAGACAACATGCGTGCGGTGGGTGCCTATACCGACACCCGCCACCGCGAGTATTTCTCCCACGCGGCGCAGCAACTGGGTGGCTGGCTGCACGCGTTCCGCCACGCCCAAGTCTCCGCGGACGGCCCCTCGCAAATGCCCTCGTCTCTCGCGCGACTCGTCAACCAACGATTCCAGCTCGACGAATCGGTCGACGTGCTCAGAGATGCCGCATCCGCCGGCAAAGGCGTCATCCTGATGAGCATGCATATCGCCGACCCGGCGATGTGGCTGGCCCGCCTGAACCGGGTGGTTCCTCTGACTGTTCTTGCACGACCCTCAAAGGACCCGCGTCGCCAGCGAATCAAGGATCAGATCCCGGGCGTCCTCGGCTTTCAGGCCATCATGGAACCCTCGCACGATGATCAACGCGGCGCCCGGTTGGCCAAGATGGCCGACGCGCTCCGACAGGGGCGAACCGTGCTCATCACGCCCGACCTCGCCCGCAAATGCGGCGACGGCCGGCCGGTCCGATTCTTCGATCGCGAGATCTATCTCCCCAGTGGACCGGCAGTGCTCTCTGCAACAACAGGAGCGCCCTTGATGTTCATGACGGCCCGTGCCGACAGTTGCACCACACGCTTAGTGTTCCACGGCCCGTTCGTAGGGCAGATCGACCCGCGTACCCCAGAATCCAAGGAAGCCGCAATAACCGAACGTATGCAGTGGTTTGCCCATCATCTCGAGGCCTTCCTGCTCGATCAGACGCCTCTCTGGTTTCTCTGGGGTGACAAACGGTGGACACGGGTCTTCCGGGGAGACCCTCAGTACGTTCGTTTCCCGGTCCGTGATGAGGAACTCACCACAACCAGCAAGCCCGCACACGGAGGCGCCTGAAGGCTATGCGGGGAATTGCGACGCTCCTGGCGGTTGGCCTGCTGCGGTGGCTGGTTCATCGCATACTCCTGACCCTGGACCGTCGGTTTCCTTACGGGCCAGCCGATTCGGCGAAGTTGTCCAAACGGTTCAAGAAGGTCAATCGCGCTATTGGCAATGTCATCATTGCAGCCGCAATCGTCCTTTTCCCATTGCTGCATGGCCAGAACCCGCGGCTGTACTATGAGTCCTTTCTACCCCTCGACCATCGGGCCCTGGACGGCCTTCGCGGCTTTGCCGTGGCCCTCATGTACCTGTCCTTGCTGTACATGGCGTGGCTGGTTACGGACAACTTGCGGTTTCGCGTACGGGATAAGCCGTCTCGCTTGGCCCGGCGGCTTGCGGTTGTACCCCTGTCGACCGCGCTCGGGGCACTCGTCGAGGAGTTTCTGTTCCGAGGCATACTCCTTGCCGATCTGCTGAAGGGGCTTGCGCCGACCACGGCGGTACTCAGCGGCGCCCTCTTCTTCGCCGCTGCCCATTACACCCGACGTGTCAAACGGTATTGGACACTCGCGGGCCACGTGGCCCTGGGCATTCTGCTCTGCACTACGTTCGCCTGGACAGGGTCCCTGTGGCTGCCGATGGGCCTGCACGCGGGCGGCATCTTCATGACGCTGGGTACACGGCCATTTGTCCGATCGACCGGCCCCGGCTGGCTGGTGGGAGCGAGCATCTTCCCCTACGCCGGCTTGGTAGGTGTCGCCGCACTGATACTACTGACATTCAGCATGTGGCTGTCTTACGGAGGTGTTCGGTGAAGTCCGACGAGTCCTCAGTCGCCTCTGCGGTGGTTTGTGCGAAGGACGGACCTCACGCCGCAGCAATGTCCGACTTCCTCCGATCGCATGACATGACCGAAGTCGAGTGGTTTGCCCCTCGCGACGTAGACGAGGTGGACCAAGCCGTGTGTGCGGGACGAGTCAGGCAGGTTGTGTTTCCCAATATGAGCGGGCTCTTCGACGCGATCTGGGATGAGGACATCCGATTCGACCGCTGGCTGTCTGCCGGCGTCGATGTTCTCTTCGTCGATTTGCCTCCCGCAAACGCCACCGCGACCGCCGTCTTCACAAGCTGGCGGACGTGGAGCCAACGCTACCGCCGCCGACGGACTATAGCGGGCGCCGTCCTGAGCATCATCGCCCTCGTCGCGGGATTCGTCCTGAGCCTGACCCTGGTGTGATAGCCTGACTGCGTCGCCGGCACTGGCGGACCTGTCACTATCGAAGTCGCCGGCGCCTGCGGACTGGAAACTTGCCGCCGAGCGACCTGGCGGATGACGCCGTCGATCGTGCTTGCCCCTGCGGGACCGGCTCGTGCGTTGACTCAAGCCCTGCCGGTTGCTCAAACCCCCAACAACGAACTTCACTGGACGCCGGTATGGTCGGCGCCGCGGGGGTTCGCTCTGTGCGCGTGAACCCGGGTATCTCGGCGGGATTGATCTGCTTGTTGATCAGCTTCTCGATCTCCGTCAGTTCCTTGCCCTGCTCTCGCGTCACGAACGTAAACGCCCTGCCGCGCTCACCCATTCGCGCGGTTCGGCCGATCCGGTGCACGTAGGCATCGGCGTCCTGCGGAATGTCATAGTTGATGATATGCGTGATCCGGCTAACGTCGATCCCCCGTGCGGCGAGGTCGGTGGCCACTAGCACTTGAATTCGATGCTTCCGGAACCGATCCATTACCCGTTCGCGACGCTCCTGGACTAGATCGCCGTGGATTTCCTTGGCATTAACCCCGGCCTGGAAAAGCTTCTTGGAGAGCTTCCGGACGGCGTGCTTCGTGTTGCAGAAGACAATCGCCAGTTGGGCCTTCTCCGCTTTCAGCAAGGCCATCAATAGCCGGAACTTGTCGGGTCCCTCGACGGACACGTAGAACTGCTCGACCTCGTCGACGGTCAGCTCATCCCGCGACACATCCACCTCCACGGGGTCGCTGGCGTGTGTCCGTACCAGGCGCCTGATCTCATCCGTCAACGTCGCCGATACGAACACCGTCTGGTGGGGATGGGTGATCGTCCCGAGGATCTTTCGGATATCGTCGCGGAAGCCGATGTCGAGCATCCGATCCACCTCGTCAAGGACAGCCACTCGTATCTCCCCCAACGACAGATGCCCCCGGTCCATTAAGTCCATCACCCGCCCCGGTGTGCCGACAACGAAATGCGGCTTTCTTCCCAGCAGGTGAAGCTGATGGCTGATCCGCTGTCCACCGTAGATGGGTATGCATCGAAGATGGGTGAACTCCGCCAAGCGGCGAATCTCCGCCGCCACCTGGACCGCCAGCTCGCGGGTTGGAACCAAACAGATCGCCTGAAGGTGCCCGGCCGGATCAAGCCGCTGCAAGGTGGGAATGCCGAACGCGGCCGTCTTGCCCGTTCCCGTTTTCGCCTGACCGACGACGTCTTTGCCTTGCAGAAGTAACGGAATCAATTCGCGCTGGATGTCCGACGGCCGAACGAACCCCATCTTGTGAAGGGCACGTCCGATACCGTGATCAACGCCCAGTGCGACAAACTCAGGAGGTACGTGGTGTTCCGTGTGCATGAAGCCCGACTGCGGTTAACAACATCGCTATCCTTAGGACGGTACTGTACCCCATGCGGCAGCGGGTGTAAACGACCTCTGTCACCTCAGCCTGCAACGAACGGTCCACGGGATCGCCCTAGGTGCCGACGGACTCTTCCGGCGGTTGGCAGCCCGTTCGCTCGGTGTGCCGTCCCTTCGCCATCATCCCCAAATGCGCCTGTACTGTTCCGCGATGTTGTCCGCGGGCCTGTACGTGCGAACGTGATCCTTCATCCTTTCCCCGAGGATCTCCATCTTACCCAGGTCGGCTTGACCTATGCCAGCCTCACCGCAGAAGCGCAGGTAAGCTACCTTGTTGAAGTCAAAACCCATAAGTTCAACGCCCAGGCGGTCCGCGGAGAGCCAGTCCGTGCTCGCAATCGCAATGCGATGATCCACCGCCGTACCGTCGATCGGACCATTCCCCTCCATCCCCTGGAATCCGTCGAGCACCGACAGGTGAGCGCGCACACGCTTGGCCAGCATGAGCATGTTGAAATGGATGCCCTCGCTGTTGTCGCCGCCGTGAGCCCGCGGTTTGTCGCTGTTGGGGTTCCCAGGTTCCGCTCCCCAACGGAATCCGCGGTTCTTGAGCATGGATCCGAAGGTCATGTTCTTAATGCCGAGCGTGGTGGCCGCACAGATGTGTGTCTTCAGAATCGCCGACGAAATGACATAGCTTTCCGCATCCACCAAGAGCTTGGAGACCCTGACCGGCACACTGTGAAACCGCCCGTCGACCACGTGTTCGATCACCGACGCATCGTCATCCAAATCGAGGAGCCTGACCCTGTAGTCCTTCTTCAAATCCTCGTACTTGTAGTTGTTGTACCCCTCGATCGTCGGCCCGGTCCCCGCCGACTCCGCGATAAGGACCTCATCCTTCACCAGGGGTTTCAGAAACTCCAGAATCCCTCGCAGGCAATCCACGTGCGTTGCCGAAAGCTGGACCTCCGTCGATACTAGGTTCGGCTTGATTACCACCCGTTTCTTCTTCGCCAGGCCCTGCTTGACCTGGGGCTCGATTAGCTTGAGGGCCTTGTACACGTTGTCGGCCCGCGAGTTGCCGTGGGTCAGTGCGACAAACGTCCTGTTCGTGCCGGACACAGTCTGCGCTTCCCCTTGCCCCAAGGCCGCCTTGGCCGCCTGAAGTGCCGCCAACCCTCCCGCAATACCCAAGGCCGCATGGCCCAACACCTGACGCCGCGACAGATCCCCACCACACCCATTCATCATTCCATCTCCCGAGAACCGCAGGACAGTCCGCCCCGCAGGCCTTTCCCACAACTGTAGCGATCTCACGCTGGAAGTGCTACTTATCGGCGGGATAGCCCACCGGCAGAAGATACACCGGCCGAAGACGATCGGGCAGGTTCATTCCCACCCTGACCTTGGATTCATCCGCACCCCCCACAGGTGTGCCGGCCAACCCGAGCGCAGTTGCCTGCAGCAGTATGTTCTGGGCCACGTGTCCCGCTTCCAAGAGGCTGTACCGTTCCTCATGGCCCTTGAATCTGGGCGTCAGCCGCGAGACATCCATCACCACCACGAGGCACACCGGCGCCGACCGCACCGATGCCTGGCTCAAAGGTCCGTTTTCGGGCTTCCGTCGAACGTCCTCTGAGGCCAGACGCCGCAGCACGTGCGGCTTGGGTTCATATTCGAAGACCCCCTTGCGGTCCAACACATAGACGGTCAGCGGGTAGAGGGCCCCCGCCGACGGCGCCGTTCGTAGCCCCTTTTGCGTCTGCGTAATACCCTGCGCCGCCCAACAAAGCTGCGACACCTGCTCGATTGACAACGGTCGGTCGGCAAAGGCGCGACAGGTCCGGCGCTTCGCCAGCGCCTCTGCCAGCGGCATGCCGCCTCCCGTGCTGGGGTTGGGCAGCTTGATCACGCTGTCGAGCACGCCGCACTCATCGGCAATGCCACTCGACGACCTCTGCTCCTGCAGATGCTTGGCACCCTGACCGGAAGCCTGCTTCTCCTCCGCAAGAACGTGGCCAGAGCCGGCCAATAGTGCCATCGCGATGGTCGCCGCCCCAACCGCCGTGTACACTTCCGTATTCATGGAATGCCTCCCCTTGACGCCATCCACCTCCTCGGTACTACACCGTGCAGATCTCAAAGGCCCGCTCCAGCGCCTTCACCGGGTTTCCCTTCGGAACAAACTCGTGTCCTACGTAGCCCGTATAGCCTTTGTCCGCGATGCACTTTAGCACCGCCGGATAGTAGATCTCCTGCGTCTCGTCGATTTCGTTGCGACCCGGATTGCCGCCCGTGTGGAAGTGCCCGATGTACTCGATGTTCTTCGTTATCGTACGGATGAGGTCCCCTTCCATGATCTGCATATGATAAATGTCGTAGAGAAGCTTGACCCTGGGCGAGCCCACGCGTTTGCACACCTCGACGCCCCACTCGGTGTGGTCCGCCTGATAGTCCTTATGGTCGACTTTGCTGTTCAGCAGTTCCATGACTAACGTGATCTCCTTTTCCTCGGCGACGCGCGCCACGCGTTTGAGGCCTTCGACGGTAGTCTTCATGCCCTCCTCGTCCGACAACCCGCTTCGGTTCCCCGGAAAGCAGATCAAGTTCGGGATTCCATAGTGAGCCGCCAAGTCCAAGTTTTTTCGGATCTCCTCTTCGATCCGAGCGTGGTTCTCACGGCGGTTCAACCCGTTGGTCAGGGTGCCATGCCCGCCGACGGCCGCGATCCTCAGGCCCGCCTTGCGAATCGCGTCCCAGTGCTTCCGATCCACCAACTCGATGGCGGAATAGCCGATCCTTACCGCCTCGGCGATGAGTTGTTCCATCGAGAGCTTCCCATTGTAGCACCATTGGGATATCGACTGCTTCAGGCGACCGCGGCCGTTCGACGCCGTTCCCTCCGCGGCCCCTGCCGACGCGGAGGCCATCATCTGTGCGGCCACTCCGCCGGGGATACCCACCGCCAGGTCCCTCAAGACCGTCCGTCGCGAAACCACGCCGCCGTCATTCCGTTCCCGTATCATGTTCCGACTCCTCTTCCTGCTTTGCCAGGCGGAAGTGCCCTCCGCCTATCCCTTGACCGCACCGGCCGTCAGGCCGTCGATGAACCACCGCTGAAACACGACGTACAGCAGGATCATCGGCGATGCAATCATCGTAATCGCCGCGAACGTCAGGTCATAGCGAACCAGGTGCTGGTAGGTGAAGTTCCAGAGCCCGAACGGCAGGGTCCACATGGTGTCCTCGCGGATGAACTGCTGAACGAGCAGGAGCTCATTCCATACGCCCAGCGCGCTGAATACGGCGACCGTTGCAATCGCGGGTCTGGCGACGGGCATTAAGATCCGCCAGTAAACCCCGAACGGCCCGCACCCATCGATCCGCGCCGCGTACTCCAAGTCGCGCGGGAGCGCCAGGAAGAACGCCCGCATCACATAGATCGCCAGCGGCAGCTCCCACGCGACATAGGACAGGATCAGCCCCGTGTAAGTGTCCAGCAGCGCCATCTTCTTCAACAACAGGAACAGCGGAACCAGAACGCCCTGCACGGGGATGATCAGACCCAGCAGAAAGACCGTAAAGATCTTGTCCCGCCCGCGAAAGTCCAGCCTGGCGAAGGCGAAGGCCGCCATGCTCCCGAGGAGTGTGATCGCCACCGTACTGACCGTCGTGATCAACACGCTGTTGAACACGTACTTGCCTAACCCTCCGATATTCCAGGCATCGACAAAGTTCCCGATCCGCAAGGCCTCCGGCAGGGCCCACGGTGAGGTAAAGAACTCCCGGTTCGTCTTCAACGAAGACATCACCGTCCAAACGAGCGGAAGCACCATCATCAATGAGGCCGCCCCCAGGAACACCGTTACCGGAAGATAGGGCAGCGATCCGCGCCATGCCCTCGTGGTGCAAGTTCGCCTGAGCGTATCAGGCGCCAAAGGCGTCCGGTCGGCCAACCTCATCAGGCGGTCTCCTCGGGCCGTGTTCGGCGACTCACGAACACATACAAGACGGTGATCAAGAACACCAGGACGGTCGTAATGGCGGCCAGAGCGGCTGCGTAGCCCATCCTCGCCGACTCGGCACTGAATGCACTGCGCACCAGCCACGTGCTGACATTCTCGGTCGCATGGTGTGGCCCGCCCCGGGTCATCACGAAAAAGAGATCGTATGCCTTGAACGCACCGGTCATGCATAGCAGGACACTCACCAGCGTCGTCTCACGGAGCAAGGGCAGCGAAATGTGGAGAATCCGACGAATCTCGCCGGCTCCATCGATCAGGGCCGCCTCATACAACTCCCGTGGGATCCCTTGAAGCGCGGCATAGAACAGGACCATGTAGAAACCGCAGTAGGTCCATCCGCTGACCAAGCATACGGCCAGGAGGGCCGTCCTTTCATCGCCGAGCAGGCCTCGTTCCGTCACGCGAAGCGCTCCAATGTAGGGATGGAAGATGAAATACCACATCAGTCCGATGACCGTGAGTGAAAGCGTCATGGGTGTGAACAGCAGCACTCGGAAGAGCCCGTAACCGCGACGTTTCAGATCCAGCAGAACGGCCAGAATCAGGCCCGTGCCCACCTCCAGAACCAGCGTCGCCACCATATAGACCGCGTTGTTCCTCAACGAACGAAGAAAGATCTCGTCGCCCGTGAAGGCGATCCTGTAGTTCCGAAGCCCAACAAATCGAATCTCCCCCCCTCCGCTCCAGTCGAAGAGGCTCAGGACGAATGTCGCAAGTGTCGGCGTCAGGATGAATACGCCGAAAAGCACCAGTGCCGGCAGAACGAAGGCGTAGGCCGTCCGACGTTCGGTCATCGGCTCGGGTCCTTTCTTGCGGCAGCCTTCCTCCAGGCGGCCACCTGCGATTCCGCCTTGGCCAGGGCCGTCTTCGGATCCGCCTTCCCATCGGCCACCAGCGCGATCGCATCATAGAGCCGATACGCCACATCGATTGCATAGCCCGTATCCGGCGGGGCCAAGATCTCCTTCGCGTTCTGCCAAATCTCCAACGACCGCCGCAACGGCGGACTTAGCGAGATCGGATCGACGGCACCCTTGGTCGCACTGATTACTCCCGCACCCACCATGCGCTTCTGCACCGACAACGAGGTCATGTGCCTCAAGAACGCAACCGCCAGATCAAAGTGTTTCGTTCCTTTGCTGACCATATAGCCGGTGTTCAGGGCCACCAGGCTCGTCTGATCGCCCTTACCGTCCGCGATCGGGGGCAAGTTGAAGCCGTCATACTCGAAATCGGCCGGCGCATCCGTCTGAGCCCCCGAAACGAGCCAGTTGCCCATCGGATAGAATACTCCCTTGCCGTTGAAAAAACTGATCTGAGCGTCCGGATCATTGATCGCCATGAATGCCCTATTGAGAAGCCCCTCCTGCGCCCAGGTTCCGATGAAGCCAAGCGCCCGAATGAATTCGGGGTTGTCGAAGCGTGTCCCCGGCCTCAGCTTCAGGACGTCGTCGTAGAGCTTGCCTCCAACGACTCGATGGATGATCTGCGCCCCCCAGTTACCCATCGGCCAGAGTTCCCAGTTGCCGAAGAACATCGGGATCTCACCGGCCGCCTTCAGTTTCCGGGCCGCTGCCAGCAACTCGTCGTAAGTCTTGGGTACCTCAATCTTGTGTTTGGCCAGCAGCCTCGTGTTGTACCAATGGATTACCGTCACCATGATCGCATTGGGTACCAGGTAATTCCGACCGTCCACAGTGGTGGCGTGCCACGCGTTGGGATGGAACGTGTCGCGCCAGCCGTCCTTGTCCAACGCGTCGGTCAGGTCGGCAACGTACCCATCCCGCACCTTACTCAGAACGCGGTGCCCCGCCCACTCGAAGAACACATCGGGCGGATCGCCCCCCTGAAGCAACGACTGGAGCCCCTGTTTCTCGTAGACGCTCCCCTCCAGGATCACCTGTCTGACCTTGACATTCGGATGCATCACCTCGAACTCG
>CAZQTW010000072.1:0-29247 GCA_964596165.1 uncultured Planctomycetales bacterium
GATCAGAGCCCGGCTATGCTATGGATCGGGCTTGAAAGTGCCAAACTCCAGGGGCCGGGCTATAAGGCCCGGCCCGCTTTCATTTCACACGAACCATTGGGGGCAAGCCCCCCTCAATCCCCCTTAACAGGGGGGAAGCTACTTCAGCTTCTCCGCCCGCTTGGCCAGGATCTCGAACGGCAGGCCGCGGATCTTGGCCGCGTCCTTGCACTGCCGCTGATCGAAGCCGCTCGCCTTGATGCTGCGGATTTCGGGGCTGAACAGCGACGTCTCCGACTTCCGCTCGAGGATGTCGATGTTACCCTTGTAGAGCTTCACCTTGAACCAACCGTTGACCGGCGTCTGCGTCGCCTCAATGAAGGCATCGAGGGCGTTCTTCAGCGGGTGATACCACTCGCCGTGATACACCATGAAGCCCCACCGCTCGTCCACGGTTTTCTTGAAGTGGATCTCTTCCTTCGTCAGGCACTGGGCCTCGAGGTCGTGGTGCAGTTTGAGGATGACGTGGGCGGCCGGTGCCTCGTAGATCTCGCGGCTCTTGAGGCCCATGATGCCGTCCTCGAACATGTCGATCTTGCCGATGCCGTTGCGCCCGGCGATCACGTTCAGCTCGGCGATGAGCTGATCGAGCGGCACCTTCTTACCGTTCAACCTGGTCGGAATGCCCTTCTCGAACTCGATCTCCACGACATCGCCCTTGTCGTTGGCCTTATACGGCGGAATGAGCCACATCCAGGTATCGTCGGGAATGACCTGGTTCAGGTCGATCGCCCCGCTGGCGATGCTGCGGCACCACATCGTCTTGTCGTCGCCGCCCGTGATCGTTTCGGTCACGGGGACGCCCCAGCTCCGGCACAGCTCTTCCTCCTCGCTGCGGGTCAAGTTGAAGTCGCGGACGGGCACCAGGATCGAACACTCGGGCGCGAACATCTTGAAGACGTTGTGCATGCGGTATTGGTCGTTGCCCTTGCCGGTCGAACCCTCCATGAGGGCATCGCAGCCCAGCTCGCGCCCCTTCAGGGCGACCAGCCGCGCGACGAGCTGCCGCGTCATGCTCGTCGACACGGGATACCCGTTGTAATCGCTGTTCGCGCGAATCGCCTTCGTCAGCCAAACCTCGGTGAATTCCTTCTTTGCGTCGATCTCGATCTGCTCGAGCTTGAGGATCTTGGCCTTGCGGCGCCCCTCGGCAATTTCCTCATCGCCCTGACCGACGTCGATGGTGATGGGGAAGATCTGCTCGGCCTTGTACTTTCGTCGCAGCAATTCGATCGCCAACGAAGAGTCCAGGCCGCCCGAATACGCCAGGGCGACTTTCTTCACCTTCGGCACGCTGGCCGATTCAACCTTGGCCACAATCTGTTCGATCGACATTGCTGAGTTCTCCGGTACTGCTGTTCTGAAATTTACCCCAACACCGAGCCGGATATTGTAATGACATACCCCACCTACTTCCAGTGATCGGGTGCAGTCGGGAGTGGTTTTGTGTGCCGATCTCGCTACAATACTCGGCATGGGCAAGAAGGTTGACGTTCCGGAGGGATTGTGGCAGCGATGCCCGTCCTGCGAGCAGATGGTGTTTCAGAAGGACGTGGAAGACCAGCTCCACGTCTGCCCGCAATGTTCGTTTCATCACCGCGTGGGGGCGCGGGCCCGGATCGCCCAGTTGACCGATCCGGAGACGTTCGAAGAGTTTGCCGCCGATCTGGTTAGCACCGATCCCCTCAAATTCGCCTGGGACCCCGGCGAAGGCAAGATCACCTACAAACAACGCCTCAAGGAAATGACCGAAGAGACCGGCGAGGCCGAGGCCATGATCGTCGGCAAGGGCTTCATTCGCGGTCGAGCCGTGATCCTGGGCGTCATGGACCCGTTCTTTATCATGGGCTCCATGGGGGCGGTGGTCGGCGAGAAGGTGGTCCTGGCCGTCGAGCACGCGATGAAAGACAACCTTCCGCTGGTCATCTTCACGGCCAGCGGCGGCGCGCGGATGCATGAGGGAATGGTGTCGCTCATGCAGATGGCCCGTACGTCGGCCGCGCTGGCCCGCTTCGACGAGGCGGGCGGGTTGTACATCGTTGTGATGACCGATCCGACAACCGGCGGCGTGGCGGCCAGTTTCGCGTTTCTGGGCGATTTCATCCTGGCCGAGCCCGGTGCCCTCATCGGCTTCGCCGGTCCGCGAGTCATCTGGAACGCCATTCGTACGGAACTGCCCGAGGGTTTCCAACGGGCCGAATTCATGCTCGAACACGGCTTCGTCGATCGCGTCGTCCCGCGAAAGGACCTCCGGAGCGAAATCGCGCGGATCATCGATTACTGTGGAAAATGACTCGCCGAGCACGTGAGTCAATTGTCATACCATAGGTACAGCAGATTCGGATGAGAGGGTTTAGGGTCCAGGGGCTAGCCTCCCTATCCCCTGATCCTCCAACCCTGTCCCCTCATCCCCTGGCCGCCGTTGTCTTGAGGTGCATTATGCGTCGATCAGTGGTCGTTCTCTTGGTGCTTGTTGTACCGGTGGTGGCTGTCCAATCGGCCGAGCGCGTGGCGTACAAGACATCCGACGGTGTTCACATTGTGGCCGACTACTATCCGCCCAAGAGCATGGCCGAACAGAATGCGCCGGTGGTGATCATGCTGCACCAATACCCGTCCACGCGATCGAGCTGGTCGACTCTCGCCCCGCTGTTTCACGAGGCCGGCTACGCCGTTCTGGCGCCGGATATCCGTGGCCACGGCGAGAGCACCGAGCCGAAGACCATGAGCCTCGAGCGCGCGCGGCACAATAGGGATCCCGAGCACTACCGCGCCGCCTATAAGGACGTCTTTGCCGCCTATGAGTGGCTCCGGGAACGAAAGGAGGTCGACCTGTCGCGATTCGCCCTCATCGGTGCCAGCATCGGCAGCAGCGTCGCGCTGGATTACGCCGCGAAGGACAAGAGCGTCGACGTCGTCGTGTGCCTGTCGCCGGGTCCGGATTACATGGGCGTTGATTCCCGGCGCGACGTGGCCACCTACGGCAAACGCCCGTTGCTGTTGGTCGCCCCAGCGAGCGAGCGCGAACAATGCGAATACTTAGGTAAGCTGTCCGCCAGCGCAAAGGTCAAGATCATTGCGAACTCGGACCTGCACGGCACGTTCATGTTCGGCAAGGTGCCGGGTATCGAGAAGACGATCTTCGACTTCGTTCAGGCGAACATCGGCGCGGCAACGAAGGACCACGTCGTCGCGAGCATCAAGGGCAAAGGGAAGTATCACAAACCGACCTGCACCTACGCCAAACCAGACGAAAAGAACCGGATGGCCATCAACGAGGGCAACCTTCGCGTCTTCTCGTCGCCCGCCGAGGCCGAAGCCCGAGGTTACACCCCCTGCCAGAAGTGCTTCGAAAAGAAGTGACGGAATGCGGAATTGTCGTCGGGGACGGTTCCTACAAGAGGAGTCAGAAGTCCGTAGACAGAAAGCCGAAGAGCGGACTCCGATTCCTCACGGGCGCGGCTCTGATTGGATCGACACATTGATGCGGGTCTCTTCCCGTGTAAGTCTTCCGGCACATATCAATGCGTGTCCCTTGCGCCTAGGGCACGCCATTCTGTCTCCTGTCTTCAGACTTCTGAATTCTGTCTTCGCCCTCACACCTCCAGCACCGGCCCCGCTTCGTATCGGCTCGCCACGTGGAGCGGCAGGCGCGAGCCGAGGTGTTGACGGTGGGTGTCGAGGGCTAGCTGAGGGCGGTTGTTGTGCTCGCTCAAGTGGGCGAGCGCGAGCCACTTGAGCCGGCTTCCGGCGTGATCGGCCACCAGCCGGGCGGCCTCGATGTTCGACAGGTGGCCGTGCGGGCCCCGAATCCGGGCCTTCAGGTATGCCGGATAGGGTCCGGTCTCCAACATCTCCGGATCGTAATTGCTTTCCAGATAGGTCGCATCAAGCTCCGCCAGCAGCCGTGACAGATTGCGGAAGGGATGACCCAGGTCGGTCAATATCCCGAGTTGCTTCCGCTCGTGCCGAACGACAAACGCAACGCCGTCGGTCCCGTCGTGCGGCGTGGGAATGGTCTGGACCTGCACGTTGCCGAATTCGAGCGTATCGCCGGCCCGGAAGAACCGCACGTCGGATACCGGTCCGAGCCTGCGGGCCACATTCGACCAACCCGCCTCCGTCGCGTAGATCGGCAGGCCAAACCTACGCTGAAAGATCCCGGCCGAACGGATGTGATCCGAGTGGTCGTGGCTGATGATGAGGGCCTGACACCCACGAATGTCGCGGCCACGCCAGGCTAATCGGGCAGCCGCCTGCTTGGCACTGATACCGGCATCGAACAGCAGACGTGTCCCGTCGGCCTCGACGTAGATGCAGTTACCGTTGCTGCCGCTTTGAAGTGAAATGGTGATCATCCGTGATTCCCCTCGGCCGGCGCCGACCGCATTATCCTACCACGTCGTGGGTCCCTGCCGCTACAATCATCGACCGCGTAGGGCCAAAGAAGATCCATGACGCATTGGACGGCAAGGCGATCATGGCACACCGGACTGGCGCTGAGGAATAGCCTTGTTGTCAGGCCCGAAGGGCCGTGAGAAAGTAGCCGGGGGCGAAGCGCTGCGCGTCGCTGCGCCCCCGGCTATTCTCTTTCGCCCTTTCAGGGCAGACGACCTGCGCCGGTACTGTCACAAACCCGGGCAAAGATCCGAACCGCCGGAAGATTCTTGTGCATCTGATAGGTCCTGGACAATGCGCGTTCACGCTGATTGAGCTGCTCGTCGTGGTGGCGATCATCGGGATATTGGCGTCGCTGTTGTTGCCGGCGGTACGTGAGTTCCGCCGCCGCGCGACCGAATCGGTCTGTCAGTCCAACCTCCGACAGATGGGCGTCCTCTTCCACTTCTACACCGAGGACCACAACGGCATCTACCCGGCGGCGAACGATCCGGTCCGAACCGATCCTACCATCTGGTTGTGGATGGGACGGGGCTTCCGCGGGACACTGGAGCGGTACCTGGGCCGCGTCAACGAAAGCCGTCCGAGCATCCTCTGGTGCCCGGCCGATCCCTCCGCCAAGTACGAGCGAACCAGCTACGCCTACTCCATGACGTTCTACCACAGCCCCGAGCAGATCAACGGAATGACCAAGACCTCCGATACCTATTCGAACCCACAGCCCCCCATGGGTCAGAGGCCGGAGAACGTTCGCTGGCCCGCTCGAAAGATCCTGGCGGGGGATTGGGCGAGCAATCACAGGCCCATCCCCGACGACCCCGGCTGGTGGGGCTGGGCGGGCCAAAGGAGCTTCTTGCTGGCCGACGGGCACGGCGGCCTCATCGACGCCAACGATATCCGCCCGGCGAACGACGGGCTTCCCCATGCGAACCTGACGCGCGACGGCATCAAAGGATACGATACATCCGACCGGTAGGACCGTCTTACATGTGCAGTTCAACGACGTCCTTGTCGTGCAGGACATAGTCGTGCTGGACGTTCTGACCGGCGTAGACGGCCTCGCCCCAGACCCGAGCGCCTTTGAGTTGCTCGCCGAGGGCACGGTGGACCGTGACGGCCAGGTCCTGAACCGTGCTGCCCTTGTGGACGATAAACGGCGCGGTCTTGTCCACCGGTTTGCCCGGCGGCTTGGCATAAACGCGCACGACATACAACAGCTCGAAGAGCCGCTTGACCAAATCCTCGAGCCCCTCCCGCGTGACGCAAGAAACTCGGTGCAGTTCGAGCCGGTCTCCATAGAGCTCTTTGAGCGTGTTGAACTCCTCGACGGCGCCGGCTACATCGCCGTGCGTGCAGGCGACCAGTGTCCGCTTGGGGTCCGGTGCATCGAGGTCTTCCACCAGGTCGGGATCGGGTTCGTTCGTCGGGACCAGGCCGCGACTCGAATACAACTCCAGGCAACACTCCAAATCGTCGAGCAGGTTCGGGCTCGCCAGACTGACGACGATCAGGATGGCGTCGGCCATGTTCACGCGCCCCATGAAGCCGGGCGGGACATGCTCGCGGGTGATCGGCGGCATGTCGACCATCTGGATCGGGACATCCTCATAATGGGCCATGCCCGGCTGAGGCGCCTGCGTGGTGAAGGGGTAGTCGGCCACCTTGCACTCGGCATGGGTCAGTGCGCTGACGAGCGAACTCTTGCCGACGTTCGGCGCGCCAAGCAGCACCACCTGCCCGGCGCCTTGGCGCGGTATGTGGAAGATGTCGCGGTGCGCCCCCCCCTTCTTGCCGGCTTGCTGAACGACCTCTTTCTTGGCCTCGGAGATTTTCCGCTTGAGATCGGCGCACATCTTGTCCGTGCCCTTGTGCTTCGGGATGCAGCTCAGCATCTCCTCCAGCGCAGCGACCCGCTCCTGAGGCGTCTGGGCCTCGCGATATCGCTGGTCGGCACGTCGGTATTCGGGCGTCAGATTGGCCGGCATGGCGCGTATTATATGCGCAAACCGCCCGCGACTGACCAGTGCCTTGGCACGGGTGCGACGGCGCGCTCGCTTTGCCGGTTAACCGAGACCGGGCGGCCCTGGATTTGTGGGTCGAAATCCGGTATCCACTGCCACGCATGAGATCCGTCACAGCCACGACCGTTCTTCCGATCGCCATTGTCGTCTCGGCGGCGGCCGACATCGTGGCCATGTACTTGCACGTCCGTGAGGTCGTGTACGTCTTCAAACCGCTGACCATCCTGTTGGTCATTGCCCTGGCCGCATCCGGCCAGCCGATCGGAAGGGTCTATCGAAACCTGGTCGTCATCGCCTTGGTATTCAGCTTGACGGGCGACATTTGTCTGATGCTTCCTCGCACGCCTCGGAACTTCTTCCTCCCGGGGCTGGTCTCCTTCCTCATCGCCCACCTCTTCTACATCGCCGCGTTTTCGTGGCGGGTTCGTTGGAGCGTGAGGCAACTCCCTTGGCTGATCCCCTTTGCCTTGTTTGGGGTTCTTCTCTGTACGTTTCTGTGGGGTGGGCTCGGGTCGATGAGGATTCCAGTGGCCTGCTACACGGCCGTCATCTCGATTATGGGCTGGAGGGCAGTCTGCCGTATCGGCACGGCGGGGCTCGCGCGTCGGGGAACCATGCTGGCCGGTGCGGGCGCGATACTGTTCATGACCTCGGACACATGCCTGGCCCTCAACCGCTTCGGTCATTCGTTCGAGATGGCGCAGCTCTGTATCTTGAGCACGTATTTCGCCGCGCAAGCACTGATCGCCCTGTCGGTGCATGACCGGCCGTAGGAGGGTTTCCGAGTCGGCCACTTCCACCCGCTCCGCAACCGCGCCGACCACACTGCCGACGGGAACCTTTGGAGGGATGCACCCTCTGTAATGTTGACCTTCACACCGGCGACTTTGGCTGCTCCTCTCACCCGTCTTACGCCGCCTGGCAAGACCTCTTATGACTGCCCTTGCGATGTCCAAGCCGGGGGCAGTACTAACCATTTTCACCAAAAAACGTTGTGGCAGCTCGGCTAGGGGCCCAGCGAGGATTGATGCGTCATGCCGGCCAACCAGGAGGTTCCAGGTCGGATCCATACGAGCCGACATTTGCACCTCTTTGGGGCGGCGTAGTCGTCTGAATCATCAAGATGGTCCTGTGGCTTGCCGATATTGGAGGTGGACGACTCTGTTCAGCGTTGGGCCGAAAGGGTCTGCGCGGTCCCCCATCCATCGACCGAGGGTTCTGCCTCCCGGTGGATTGGGGGGCGCGATCAGAATGGACGGGTATTATGGGTACGATCACCTCCGGCGTGGGACTCATCTCCGGCATCGACATCGAGAACGTCGTGACGCAGCTCATGGCGATCGAGAAGCGGCCGATGACGATGCTTCAGACCCGCGTGCAAGCGCTGACGACCCAGCGGACGGCCTTCTTAAGTCTTAGCGCGCTGATCATGGCGGCCAGGAATGCCGCCTCCCGATTCGACGAGGCCTCGATGTTTCGGAAGAAGAAGGCCGTCAGCGGCAACGAGAACATCGTGAAGGCCACGGCAAGCGAAAAGGCCGTGGCGGGAGACTACTCTCTCACCGTCCGCTCGTTGGCTTCGACGCAACAGATGGTTTCGAGTGGATTTCGGACCGCCGATTCGACGCCGGTCGGCGCCGGTCAAATCACGATCGAGTCGGCCCTCGCTCGGCTGAACCCGAGCACCTCGCTCGATACCCTTCGAGGAGGGGATGGCATCCGGCGAGGCGTGATCCGGATTACCGATCGCAGCGGGGCGTCGGTCCAGATCGACCTTTCGGCGGCGCTGACCATGAACGATGTGATCGATGCGATCAACAATCAATCCACCGTGGATGTGACGGCATCGGTTTCCGGCGGCCATCTCATCTTGACCGACCACACCGGTCAGACCGTCAGCGATCTTTCCGTGGCGGACGTCGGGACGGGCAAGGCGGCGGCGGATCTCGGGATCGCCGGCCGGGTCTCCGGGAGTTCCTTGGTCGGATCCGACATCGTCTATCTCACGCCGGACACACCGTTGGAAGCACTGAACGACGGCAACGGCGTTCGGCGGGACGGATCGCTCAATGACTTCCAGATCACGCTTCGCGACGGCAGCACGATCGACGTCAGCCTGAGCGACAACCTTCGCAACGACACCCGCCTGGCCGCCTTGAACGATGGGGCGGGCGTTCGCCTCGGCACGATTCGGATCACCGACCGGAACGACAACCAGGTGGACGTGGATCTCAGCGGCGCCGTGTACATGGAGGACATCACCACGGCGATCCGATCCGCCGTTCAGGGCGCCGGCCTGCAAGTCGACGTCTCGATGGTCAACAGCCACCTTCAAATTACAAACACGGGCGGCGCCGATCCCACCGGCCGAATCCAGGTTGAGGATCTGGGCGGCGGTCACGCCGCCCAAGACCTGGGCATCGCCAAGGACGTTACGGGAAAGGCCCTGATCGGCTCCGACCTATACGACGTATCGACGGTGGGCGACGTGATCCGTGCGATCAACCTGGACAGTCAGAACAACGGCACCCTGGTGGCTTCGCTCTCGTCGACGGGCACCGGGATCACGCTGACGGACACTTCCGCCGTCGCCGGAACGACGACGGTCGTCGCGCTGAAGGACAGCCAGGGGAACGATAGCCGGTCCGCCGCGGACTTGGGCATCCTGGGATCCTCGGACACCGGTGTGATCGAGTCGTCGCCGTTGTTGGCCGGCTTGGGCACGGTTCTCTTACGATCGCTCAACGGCGGCCAAGGCGTCGAATTGGGCGTCGTCCGGTTGACCGCCAGAGACGGCACGACGACGGAGGTCGACCTCAGGGGGTTGTCCTCATTGAGCCAGGTTCTTGACGCCCTGAACGCCGTGAGCACCACGAGCAAGATCTCCGCCGCCGTGAACGCGACGGGCAACGGAATTGTGCTCACCGACGGCAGCGGCGGCAGCGGCAATCTGGTGGTCGCCGACGTGACGGGACACGCCGCCCGCGACCTTCATCTTACGATCGATGCGCCCGTCGGCCGGGTGAACAGCGGGAATCTCCAACGCCGGTATATTAGCGAAACGACTCGACTCGAATCGCTGAACGGCGGCCGAGGGATCGTGCGAGGCAAGTTCACGATCACCGCCGGCAACGGCGCGACTGCGACGATCGACCTGACCCAGGGCAATGAGACCACGTTGGCCGACGTCATTCAGGAGATCAACGCTCGGCACATGGGGGTGACCGCTTCGATCAACACGAAGGGAGACGGCCTTCTCTTGACCGACACGACCGGGGGGTCGGGCCAACTCACGGTGACCGAGGCGGGCAGCACGACGGCCGCGGATCTTGGCATCCTCGGCACGGCTGCCGCCGGCGCCGGCACCATAGACGGGTCCTTCGAGCGGACCGTCACGATCGATTCCGACGACACCCTGAACGACGTGGTCGGCAAGATCAACAGCGCCAAGGTGGGCGTTCGAGCGTCGGTCTTGAACGACGGCTCCCGACTCAATCCGTATCGGCTGGTTCTGACGAGCGAACGTTCCGGACGACAAGGGGAGCTTCTCATCGACCCGGGCGAAACCGGCGCATCCTTCTCGCTGCTGACGCGGGCTCAGGACGCCATCGCCTTCATTGGCGACCCGGCATCCGGTCAGAGTCTTTTGCTGTCCGGCAGCAGCAACACGCTCGACAACGCGATCCCGGGCGTGAAACTCGACCTGTTGGCGACCAGTTCATCCCCGGTGGCGGTAACCGTCTCGCAAGATGTCGACAGTATCGTTTCCGACCTCTCGACGTTTGTCAGGACGTTCAATTCCGTGATCGACAAGATCGACGAATTGACGAGCTTCAACAGCGAGACGTTCGAGAAGGGCGTGCTATTCGGGGACGCCACGATCGATCGAGTCAAGTCCGCCCTCTACAACGTCCTGCGAAAGACGGTGAGCGGCGCGGGGGTCTACAGTCGTTTGAACCAGATCGGTCTGACACTGGGAGACGGCGCCAAGCTCCGGTTCGACGAGGACAAGTTCCGCCAGGCCCTTGAGTCGAATCGTGAGGACGTCGAGGCGTTGTTCACAAAGGCGGGCGAGGGAATAGGCGTACTGATCGACAAGACGTTGGGCAACCTCACGACGTCCGGCAGCGGTGTGATTGACCGGCACAACACCAGCCTTCGGGATCAGGAGGATCTCTTGAACGATCGGATCGCCGCCATGCAGGTCCTTCTGGATTCCAAGCAACAGCGGCTCTATCAGCAGTTCTACGCCATGGAACAGGCCCTGGCCACGCTCCAAAGCCAGCAGTCGGCGCTGAGTAGTCTGGACAACCTCCTGTCGTACGTCCGTTCGACGAGTTCGGGCACATCCGGCTCATCGAAGTAGTCGGTGGGGCCCCTAGGGCGTGGGGATTCCCCGAGCCGATTCGGGAGTGCGGGTTCAAGCGCGAATCGCAACGGGACCGACGGGCGGCGGTTCGTCAGACGGAGCGCTACGGAATTAGCTGAACCGACCCTTTTCGGTGTCCGATAGAACCTACGGTAGTGTCGTGCGGTCATTCCCCATGAGACGGGCAAGGGGGTGGCGGCGCTGTCCGTGGAGGCAGGCATGGTTGCCGGGGGTCCAAACGAGTATCTGCGTAATCAGATTCTTACCGCATCGCCGGAACAGCTTCAGATGATGCTGTACGACGGCGCGATCCGTTTCGTCAAGCAAGGTCGTGAGGCGTTGGAGAAGAACGATCTGGAAGGGAGTTTCAATTCGATCACGCGTGCCCAGCGCGTCGTCTTGGAGATGCTGAACGGACTCCGCCACGAGATCAACCCCGACGTGTGCGGCAAGATGGCCAGCCTCTACAATTTCATCTACCGCCGCCTCGTGGACGGCAGCGTCCACAAAGATGTGAAGGCCTTGGACGAAGCCCTGCGCATCCTCGAATACCAACGTGAAACGTGGGCGATGCTCATGGAGAAACTCGCGGCCGAGCGCGGCCAACTGGCCCATGCCGCCGCGGCGCCCGGCGGGCCGACCGCCTCAACGGAAGCCGAGTCCTTCAGCATCGAAGGTTAGCCGCCCTTCCCAATGAATCAGGCCGCCCGGGTGTGACTCCGTTCCGGCATGCGGACTTCCGCCGGTCGATAGCGATTCGCAAACAGGGCTTCCACGGTCGTCATGACGAGTACCGCGATAAGGAAGTAGTCCCAGAGGGGGCTGCCGCGTGAGGCCTCATGGACCGCGGCGTGAAGCTCGTCAAGGCTGCCGGCAACATAGAGGTGCTGATCGGGCATGGCCTCCGCGAGCTGTCGTTCGCCTATCATCTCAAGATCGGACTCAGACGGTTCGGCGGACACCACGAACTGTCGCAATTTGCCGCTTTGACCCACGACGTGCCACGCGTAAACACCCCGCGTGAAGCTGTCGGTGAAGACGGCGGTGTTGCCGGTTTCATCGGGCCTGGAGCGCACACGAACGGTCGCGCTTCGACCGGCCTCGTCGGCCGGAAGCACCACATCGATGTCCGTGGGTTGGTCTCCTTCCGCGTTCAGTCTCACCGGCGCGCCCTCGGGATACCAATCGCTCCGCCCGGCCTCGTCGGTCGCGCCCAAACAGATGCGAACCAATACAGGCAGGAAGATGGGCTTGGTGGGCAAATTCGACCATGCCGTGTTGGCCGACGTGGTGAACAGGAGGCACCGCCCGCCGCCTACTCGTCGTTCCAGGAGCAAGGGGTGATCGCGTTCCAGCCATGCCAGGATCGAGGCGGGTCGCTGTTGGCTCATCGCGACGCCGAGGTGACAGTAGACCAAGACGGATTGGTACTTCTCCTGGGTCTCATAGAGGTCCCTGAAAACCGGATGGTCCATGTCCACCCGGAGCAGCTTTGCGGCCTCTTTTCGGGACACGGGATCGCCCACGGGCTCGCCCAAGACCGCGGGCAGGACCGGCCTGTCCGCACCGCCCAACATGGCGTTGTAGTTCGCCGCGTCCACGTTCGGACCCACGAACACCAGCAGCGTTCGTCCGTCGGCAACGAATTGTCGCAGCGCGCCCGCCAATGCCTCGTCGAATCGGGGGACGTCGCAGCAAATGACCACATCATTCCGGCGGATTTCCTCGATCTTCACCTCGCCGATCGGATGGACGAGCGGGGAAACGGCGGAAGGCACTTTCAAGGCGGCCGCCACAAAGTAGCCCGGTCCGCTCGGGTCTCCCGCTCCGCCGGGACCGGCGATCACCAAGACGCGGATCCGGTCGGACACGTGCAACGCAAACTCCCGCGAATCATCGGCGGGTAGCAGGTCGTTCGCCCCGTCGATGAATACGCGTCCCGAGTGAGGTCCCGGGCTGCCAAGTACGTATTCAAACGAGACCTTCTGTCGACTGCCGGACGTCCCGCCGGAGGCGATCAACACGTTCTGTGTCAGATGGTCCTGGCGCCGACCGTCGACCTCGAGGCACACCTTGGCCCGACGAGGTTCGGGCCCGCTGTTGGTGACGGTCGCATCAACGACGATCGTGGCGCCGACGACTCGGCCGTGGCCCTTGATCCCCACATCGGCCACGGCGATGTTGCTCGTCTCGCCGCGACCGCAGTTCACGATCAAGAGGGGAATGTCCGGACTCTCCGCTAGGGCCTTGCACGTGGCGAGATTCCGGAAACTCGCGGCCTGGAGGTCCGAAAGCACGTAGACCGCCCGATTCGGCAGGGAGGACTGTCTTAGCGTTTGCACGGCGGCGCCGACGGCGGGGACCATGGAGGCCGCCCCGAGCCCCACGTCCGCGGCGTCGAGCCGGCGAAGCGCGGCATCCAGATCGACGTTCAACATAGGCGCCGCCTTAGCTTCTCGTCCGTTCGTGAAAATCAGTGCCAACTCTTTGGGTTTGCCGGTCCCGCGAATGAGTTCCTTGGCGACATGGCGCGCCGTGTCAAAACGCCGCCGGGGGCCGTCGGCGGCGGCCATCGAAAGGGAGTTGTCCACCACGATCGCCACGGCCCCTTGCTCGCCGCCGCCGGCCGCCTTCCGCCGAGGCCTGTGCAGCGGCTGGGTAACGGCCAACAACAGCAGGCACAGCAGTGCCGTTCGCAGAAGGAGCAGCAACCAATGCTGGATGCGACGTCGGCGAGCGGTCTTTTCCATCGACAGCCTCAGAAATCGAAGCGTCGAAAACCGGATCTGAGGCGCCCGGACGCTGGACAACAGATGCAAGACCAGGGGGATGAACACGGAGACGCCGAGAATGGGAATCAGATGCCACAACGGGAGACTGAACGGGCCGATGTTCAACTGAGCGAGCATGGTCTTTCGCCTGATGCTTCCTAGTGCCGCGTTCCGATCCGTTGTCGACTGGCCAGATAGCTTCTCAGCGCAACGTGGTAGGGCGTGGCCGTCGAGGTCACGACATACTCGATGGAACTATCGCTGCAATCGCGCCGGTACCGGCCGATGAATTCGTCGATCTGTCGCCGGTACTCCTCACGAATAAGTTTGGGATCGATCTGGAGTCTTTCGTCCGTCTCCATATCCACGAAGGTGACCAGCGTGTTAAACGGGAGATCCAGCTCGGCCTGGTCGAAGACGTGGAACACGATGACCTGATGCTTGTTTCGCCGGAAATGCCGGAGCGCCCGCACGACGTCAAGCGGTTCATCGTAAAGATCGCTGATGATGACGATCAGTCCGCGTCGGGCGATCTTTTCGGCCAGGTCGTGAAAGGTCTTGCTTACGGCCGTGGTGTGGGCTGGGGTGATCTCTTCCAGACTCGTGAAGAGCCGATCGAGGTGCGCGGCGGTACTGCCGGGGGGAATGTGCGATCGGATGGTCTTGTCGAATGCGACCAGCCCGACGACGTCCTGCTGGCGCACCATGAGGTAGGCCATCAACGAAGCCAGCCGGCAGCCATACTCGAACTTGGTCGTCCCACCGCTGCCGTAGCCCATGCTGCCCGACACGTCCAACAAGATGTGCGCCCGGAGGTTCGTTTCCTGCTCATATTGTTTGACGTAATACCGATCCGTTCGGGCCAGCGCCACCCAATCGAGGTGCCGCAGGTCGTCGCCGGACACGTACTCGCGGTGCTCACTGAATTCGACGCTGAAACCATGGTGCGGGCTGCGGTGCAATCCGGTGACAAAGCCCTCGACGGCCGTCCGGGCGATCAGATTCAGCTTTCCCAGCCTTGCCGCCTGTTCGGGGTCGAAGTACTTGTAGGGTGGCTTCGTCGGCATTCCGCTCTCACGTCATGTCGCCGCCGTGCAAAAGTAGGTCACCGACATGCTTCCATATCTTCGAACATCCACCGGACGCAAGTTGCCGTAGAGCCGTTGATCGTACGTCGCCTTCGACTCGTGCCGCAACACGACGTGCGCGCCTTCGGCAAGCACGGGACTCTCGGCCAACCCCACGAGGAACCGCGCGACCCGCGCGCCGTCGGTCGGATCCCGCGTGTCGCGATAGGGTGGGTCGACGAAGACCAGTTCGCAAGACTCGCGGGGAATCGACCTGCACCAGTGGTACACGTCGAACGCGTCGGCCGCAATGACACGCGACACACGATCGGCTTGAAGCGACGCGATGTTGCGCCGGAGCATCGCCAGCGCGCCACGATCGGCTTCGACGAACCCGCACCATACGGCGCCGCGCGAGAGGGCCTCCAACCCGACCGACCCGCTTCCGGCGAACAGATCCAGCACGCGAATGGGCGGCAGACGACTCGGCGTGCCCAGACGCGAACCCACGGTCTCCAACACCGCCTGACGGACACGGTCCGGCATGGGCCGGGTATTCTGCCCCGGGGGAGCCTGAATGGTCCGGTGGCGCCACTGTCCGCTGATGATTCGCATGGACCCATCTTAGCCGGAGCAAGCCCAGACACCCACCCCATGGACCCGTCAATCCGCCGGCGATCCCCGCACAAGGTGCACCCCGAAACGCGATCAGCCTGCCGAACGAACGGATGGACGTGGTATTTCGAACCCCAGCCCCAAGAATCGAGCGGCATTCCTGAGCCTTCGACCTGTTAGCTATTTTCTGACAATGAATTAGAAAATACATCCGCCATTTCCGATGGGGTTTTAACTGATAGCCACCTGCCGGTCTTGCACCCCCTGGATGCCGCCCGTGTATAACCATTCGATGGGCGCAGTCAGGAAATACTACAGCCTCACGGTACGATGGGCACGACGGGTGGTATCGGCTTTGACGGTCGCCATGGTGCCGTTGATCTCTGCCGCCGATGCACCGCCGCGGATCGAGACCACTCGGCCTTCCACACCCGACTCGGGTTTCTGGCCCACGCCGAGGATGGTGGAGATTCTCCTGATGAAGGGCGTGGATGCCATTGCCTCGCAGTACGCGTTGGACGAGGGACAACGAGAGGCCCTGAAGAAGGACATTCTGAAACGCTATCCGGAGCTGCTGAAACGTCATCGTGTCATTCTGCAGCCGATCGTCAACGAGATCGTCGAGATGGATCTGGCCGAGGAGAAACCGACAGCCGAGCAAGTGGCCGTATGGGCCGGCGCGCTCGAACCGGTGATGGCTGACGTTCGCAAGGCGATCCGTGGGACTTACGAGGAGCTGAAGCCGATGCTGCAGCCCGATCAGAAGATCCGGTGGGATCGGGATTTTGCGCACATCTGGGTCGGGGTGGGGCTTGTTCAGGCTCAGTTGACCCGGTGGAAACAGGGAATGTTTAAGCCGGATGAATGGCCGCCCAGATTCGCAAGCGTATCGGCCAATCCGTCCTCGGCACATGCGTCTGTGGGAACACAGCCGGCGATGACTCAACCCACCGAGACGGCACCCGGCCTGCAAGTCGCCGAACCGTCCACACCGACGTTCAATCGATTCGTGCCGAAACAGCGCGAATCGGCAAACGAGCGCCGGGTCAAGGCAAGCGTCGTCGATCGTTCGAACGTGTCGCCGGATCAATGGGAGTCCTACGTCAGGCAGTTCATCCGGCAGCATGACCTTGATAGGGGACAGATCAATCAGGCGATGGCGATACTGAAGGATGTCCGCACGCGTGCCAGACAATACCGTGAACAAAGTCGCCACGTGATCGACGAAGCCGAAACAGACCGTCCTTACGGAGAGGGACGCGGCCGGATCGTTGCGAGTCGGGACGAAGACCTCCTTCGCGAACAGTTGCGGGACCTCTTCGAAGAGCTTCGCGACCGACTCGACGGCATCCTCCGTTCGAGCCAGCGTCAGGCGGCCGCGGACCGGTAGTTCGTTCACCTTATAGCCGCAACGGAAGGCCATATCGTGGAGGTCGTCCCCTCATTCCTCGCGATGAAGGGGGGTCAGAGGAATCGCTTGAGTACGAGCAGCGTCACGTCATCCTGGGGCTCGTGCCGACGGTACTCGTCGACGTCATGAACGATGCGGTCGCAGATGATCTTCAGCGGCTGCGATGCGATGTCGATCAGCAGGTGCTCCAGGCGGGCCTCGCCGAACAACTCCCCGTCGCCGGGCCGGGCTTCCGTCACGCCGTCCGTGTACAGCGCGAGCAGATCGCCGGGGTTGAGCGATACGGCACCGTTGTCATAGCGGGCGTCCGGAAGCACCGCCAAGACCGGTCCCGTGGGTTCCAGATTCTCGGCGCGTCCGTTCGCACGAATGACATAGGGCGGATTGTGCCCGGCACTCGCGTAGGTCAGCTCGCCGGTGCGGATATGGTAGTGGGCGTAGAACAGCGTCACAAACATCAACTTGTCGTTGTTGGCCACCAGCGTGCGGTTGGTGGTCTCCAGGACCTGCGCCGGACCGGTGCTGGGCGTGGTGAAGTTCCGCAAGGCGGTGCGCACCACCGCCATGAACATGGCGGCGGGAACGCCCTTGCCCGACACGTCCGCGATCACCACCGCGAGGACATCCTCCTTCACGAAGAAGAAGTCGTAGTAGTCACCGGCCATGAACTTTGCCGGTTCGTATACGGCGTACAGGTCGAACTCCTGTCGCTCCGGAAACGGAGGAAAGGTGTGCGGAATGAGCGAGAGTTGGATTTCGGTTGCGACGTTCAGTTCGCTTTCGACGGCCTGGCGCGCGGCGGTTTCTCGAACGCGCTCCTCCACGTTCGCTCGAAGGTCGGTCACCATCTTGTTGAACGTTTGGGCGAACTGTCCGATCTCGTCACCAGCGGTGATGCCGGTGACCTGAACGTCGAGGTTGCCGCGGGCGAGCTCCCGCGCGACGGCGGCAAGGCGACCGATCGGCCGTGTGAGCCGCACCGAGACGAACAGAACCACCACGACCAGAATCAACAGGCCGGCGATCAGCAGTCCCATCTCGCGCGCCATCCGCAATCGTACGGGGGCAAGCACCCGTCGCTCCGCGATAACCGCCGCGAAAGACCAGTGGGCGGAGGCCACGGGCGCAAAGACGATGAATCGGGGCTCTCCGGTGTCCAGGCTCGGCAGCCGGGATACGCCGGTCGCCCCGGCGATCATCTGTTTGCCCACCTCAAACAGAGCGGGCAATTTGTGCCACTCGGCCAGGCTGAAGATCGACTCGCACATGATGTAGTCGTCGTTGGGGTGCGAGATGAACGTTCCGGCCTGACTGATCACGAAGCAATAGGCCTCGTTCATCCCCACTCTCGACAGCTTGTCGCGGAGGTCTTGCAGCGACACGTCGGCCGTGACCACGCCGCAGAATCGGCCTTCGCGATAGAAGGGCGCGCCGTACGTACACATCAAGGTATTGCCCGCCCCCCGGTCATAGTACGGGTCGGTCCACACGGCTCGTTCCAGGAGCTTGGGCAAGAGATACCAGTCCCACAAGGTGTAGTCGTACCCGTCGGCGGGGGTGATGTTCATGGCCTTCAGGTCCGTGCCCTGCGGACTCCGATGGACGTAAGGCGAGAAGTGCGTCACGCCGGAGGTGAACATCCCCGGCGCGAAGGCGGCGGCCATGCCGAAGACCCGAGGATTCTTCTCGAGGTTGACGCGCAACAATCGCTCGATCTGAGCGGCGTCAAACGCGGGTTGCAGGGAAATGGCGTCGGCAGTCGTACGGACCAGTTGAGCGACGGAGCTGAGCTCCGTATCGAGTCGGGCAGCCTCGTGGCGCGCCAGCTCGGTCAGATGGAGCTCCATCTGTTTCAGCGCCGTCCGCCGTCCGAGCCGAAACTCAAGGGTCAACATCAGCCCATAGACCGCCACGAGCGGCAGGCAGATGGCCAACTCCAACTTGGTTCGCATGCGAAGCGTCATGGATTCGCTCTCGGCGGTGTCACGGGTTGATAGAACGACTCGAACGGCGGCACCCGGCGCACCAGGCCTTGATCCTTCAGGATCCCGGACACTTTGGCGTATTCCTCGGCGGCCAGATTGCCCCAGTTGGCCGGGTTTTCACCGACGCGGTGTTGGATCAGCACTCGCATCGACCGCAGCATCCATCGTTGGTGGTTGGGATTCGTGTCAACATGGGATTGACGGCAGTGGTTCATGACCAGATCCAGCGTTTCGGCTTCGTGTGCGAATGCGTATGCCCAGCCCTTCACAACGGCCGCGACCAACGCTTCGCAGACCGCACGACGGCCTCGACGGGTCGCCTCCATGCAGTAGACGCCGTCTTCGGGGAAGTCGATGCCGTAGTCCGCGAATGCGAAGACCCGCAGCTCGTCCGGCCGGAGGCCGGCCTCCATCAGCTTGTGATACTCGTTGTATTGCATGGCCGATGCGATCGCCACCGCGCCGCGAAGGAAGGGAACCATACTCGTGCTTTGGGCGACGATCTCGGGTCGGACGCCGTACTTGGCAAAGAAGGCCTTCGGCGGAACGTCGAAATCACCGCCCCACAGGCCCACGCGCCGACCGTTCATGTCCTTCGGGTGCGTGATCCCCGAGTCCGATCGAGTGACCAGCATCATGGCCGACTTCTGGATGATCTGGGCGAGGCAAACCAGCCGGACGCCCGTCGCGCGGTGTCGTATTGCCTGCGAAAGCCAGGCCGTGCAGAAGTCCGTTTCGCCGGCCGCCAGGCGGGCCAGCGGGCTCTCGGTCGCCGCGGCCCACTCCAGCTTGACTTCCTTCAGACCGGCCTCTCTAAAAAACCCCTTCTCCGAAGCGACGATGTAGCCCGCAAATTGGGCCTGGGGTTGCCAGTGGAGCTGAAGAAGGATCGGGTCGGCCGGACGAGAAACGGCTTGAGCGGTTTCCGACGGCGGCGAGGGAGCCGTCGCCGTTGCCGGTGCAGCGGCCCGCAACATTGTCGCCGTTCCCACGACCAGGCCCAATGCCAACCCCAGGGACGATCTTGGTACGTTCGAGCTGCTCGTCATTCCATCGCGATCCCTACCGCGCGAACTTCAGTTTCCACTTGGCCAATCCCGACGTCGGCCTTCGCAGGATGAGCGCGATTGTCCCGTCCGGATTCATCTTTCCGTTCGCCGCCTCCCCGTCCTCGGCCTGAGCCGAGGTGAGGGTATAGCCCTTCGGCGCGAAGAACACCAGCTCCGTGGGATGGTTCTCGACCAGGCGAAGGGTACCTGAGAGCGTTCGATCCGTCTCGTCCCAGGTTGTGCTCTCCAATTCCACACCGCCCTGCGTGATGTGGCGGTCGGTCGAGAGGAACTGCGGCCGACCCAGTGCCGGATGTATTGCGAGCAGGGCGTTGGACCGACCGGCAAGCGTTACGGAGAATCGTTCGCGAACGGCGCCTCGAAACGCGCGGTTCCAGAAATCGTATACCAAGTATTCCGCGTTGGTCGGCAATCCCAACTCGTCAAAGCGAAAGCCGACGTCGGCCGGTTGGTCGCCCCAGTTGAAGACGGAGACGACGTCCCACTGACCGAAGGGCCGGCGGATCTTCAGATCCCACACCGGCCGCATGTCGAAGATGGGAAAGAGGTCGAGTGGCCGCACATCGCAAACGGGCAGGCATTGCTGAAGCAATCGCATTCGCTCCGGTGCAAGAGCGGCAAGCTTGTCGCCGGAGAACATCATCTGACCGGGCAGGCCGACAACGACCGTCGCAACCCGAGCGATTTCCATCGGCGCCGCGCCGACCATGAGCGTATCCGGGTCGCTATACCAAACAATGTTATGAACGAAGAGCTGGTTGAGCGTCGTCCAGGCCTGGTTGGTGTAGTTCGACCAATGGGGAGGCTGCCCGGGATGGACGATGTCCGCGCCGATCCGACCGGCGTCGGCCTGGCCGATCTCGGGCCCGGTGTAGTGACCTTGGCAGGCAAGCCAGATGCGATCGGGCCCCATGCCTCGCCGCAGCGCCTCGACACACAAGCGAAACGGGTCGTCGCACTCCTCCTTGAACGCCGCCCGCACCTCCGTCCGCTCATAAAAGTGCGCCGAGTAGTGCGCCCCACGGCCGGACATGCCGTCGATTTTGAAGTACTCGTAACCCCAGTCGCGGGACATGATCCGGTGCGTTTCCTCCATGTGTCTGCGGACGGCCTCCTGTGACGGGTCGACGACGTAGTAACCGCTCCAATTCTGCATGGGCTTGCCGTCGGGGTGGTGGAGGAACCAGTCTTTGTGGGCCTCGTAGAAGGCCTTATCGCCCGTGCCGAACGGAACCGTCCAAATACCCGGGCGAAAGCCGAGTGCCCGAATCTGCTCGGCAAGCCACTTCATGCCGCTGGGAAACTTCCGCGGATCAGGTCGGAGCGTCAGGTTGTGAAATTTCTGAACGGGCAGCTTGTCGGAATTGTCTTGCCACGACTCGATGTGCCAGATCTCCATGCCGAACGGCTTGAGGTGCTTGGCCCCGATGCGGGCTTCTTCAAGATTCTCTTTCTCACCGGCGGTGTCGAAATAGGCGTTCCAGGACATCCAGCCCGTCGGCGGCGATGGACACCGCTTCTTGTCGATTGGCTTGTAGTACGGAACATAGCGGGAGCGGTAGTAGTCCCGCATCGCCCCAAAGACCATCGCCGAGTGGGCGGCGTCGTGAGGGGTGGCCGTCATCTCGATTGCGAAGGCGCCCGGTGGGCCCGCGTGCGAGTCGGCGGCGATGAGAACGCTTCGGCCGACGAACCGCAGCGCGGTGTCGGTGGGAATGTCAAAGAGCGAATCGTTGAGACGGCTGTCGGCCGGTCCCGAGGCCATCTGAACGACGCGCGAGCTCTCCGGAGGCGTCGTGCGGCAGGCGAATGATTGCGTGCCCAATGCGGCGGTGCCCTTGAACGTCAACGTGCCCCTGTACGATTGTGCGGAGCGGTGGACCACATGAAGTGCGACCGTGTCGCCCGAAGCGGTGAATGCAAGGTAACCCTGAACGTTTCCCTCGGCATCGAGCAGTGCCGGTCTTGTCTTGACGGCGTCGCGAGGCGCGACGATCGACCAGGGCTTGGGTTGGCCGTTGATCTCGACCGCAAACGACAACGCACCCGCCACGCGAGCGCCGGACGGCGGATGCACGAGTTCAAGCGATGCGTGCCGAGGATCGAAGTTGACCTGCCATTCGCTTACGTTCCGCACACCCGGACTCCCTGACGGCGCGGCCATGATGACGTGTCCCGTCAGGATCATCAGGAGCATGGCTGAAACGGTAAGATGGTCCGCGAGCATCACTGTGTCCTCCCATCCGTACCCGAACAGGAACGCCGACGCGCAGGGTTTCAGGTCCATAGACGTGTTGTTGATTTTTCACAGATCTGCGCCTGCTGCAAGGCCCCTCTCAGGCGGGTTTGCCCACGACGGGCTTTGCGGTCTGCGGCCGCTTCGACGGTGCATCCGTCTCGGTGAACCGGATTCGCTCGCCGGGTTGGGGACGCCATCGCCACGGAGGCTCGTTGCCCGAAAGGTAGTAGAAGAAATAGCGAGGGCTGTCGAGCGGCTCGCGGAAGGTGAGATCGAGAGTCGTGGGGCGGCCATTGGCGATACCGGAGACCTTCACACTGAATTCCGGCACCGTGAACTGATCGTCGATGTGGAATATCGTCCCGCCGGGCACGCCGAACTGGCCGAGCAGCGTCGAGATGAACGGCATGTCGACCTCCTTCAGCCGAAGCGTGTTGGGGCCGGTCACTTCGTAATCGACCTTCCACAGGTCACAAAGCGGCGAAATCGTCGGTGCATTCGGGCCGAGTGCGTAAAGGGCCCTGTCCTGTGGCCACGCATTCTGAAAGCCCCGTGGGATGCTGACGATAAAGACGGCGGGCCGCTGTGTCCCAGCGTTCAATCCCGGACTCCGCTCAATCTCCCCCGCGATGAACGTGAGGTCCGCCACGGCCTTCCGCTCCAGCTCGCCAATGAAGAGCCGGGTCGTTACCATCGAGATCGGGATGGGGAAAAGGATTAGCAATACCACGGGAATGAAGCGTAACAACAACCAACCCCTTGCCCGACGGAACCACGATCCCGCGTCGTAGCACGTGCAGATCCACACGGCGCTCAAGTAGGCGAAGCCGACGAAGGGCAGCATCAGCAGTCGGGCGTCGGGCATCGTGCACGCCAAGACCGGCAGGAACATGAACGCCCAGGCGGCAAAACCCCAGACCGAGATATCGTGTCTATAGCGCCGCCGGAAGAAGAGCAGCAGGATGGCCACGATCGCCGTCGCAATGCTCGTCATCAAGATCAGCGGGACGCGACCGGTGGGGTGTTGATGAAAGATGGTGGGGTTGACCGGCATCGGCCAGGCAATCAGGTACTGCAGGATGCGGAACGGGGCCTCTCGCAAGTATTCCCCCGGGTGGCGGACCGGATCGAGCATAAATGTGGCATTGGTTTCGTACTTGCCGGCAAAGCGGATCCCCAGCCAGAGGATATTGACGACCATTAGAAGTCCGAGCAGGATAAAGGCCCGGCGGTCGTGGGTGCGCCGTTGTGACGGCTCGATCTTCGTTCGGGCAATCCACCATAGCAACCCGAAGCCGACGCTGATCGGCGTGGCCGCCTCCTTCGACAACAAGGCGGTCAGACAGGCGAGCGCCGCCACCGGTACCCAGACGAAACGGCCGCCGGCCGCGGTCGCGAACCTCAAACCGGCCAGCATGGCGATCAGGCCGCCCAATACGGCCAACAAGTCGCAACGGGCGGCGAGGAATGTGACGGTGATCGCGTTACTGGCCGCCAGGGCGTAGATCAGCGTCGCCCACCTCGCCCGCGACTCGTCGGACTGCACCGTACGGAACAACGTCAGCAGGAGCCAGACGCTGATCACGTACATGAGCAAGGACATGGCGTGATGCCCGGCCGGGTTTTTGCCCCAGACGAGGTAGTCCAGGTAGAGGTTGTACTCCGCCACCGGCCTCATGAGTTGGGCACGGACATTGTCGGCGATCCACCAAGGCAAGTAGCAGGCGTTTCGCTGGGCGGTGATCTCTTCGGTCGTCGTGAAGAAACGGTACAGATCGAGCGACGCGCGCCGGCCCGCGCGGTACTCGTCCATCAGCCGCAGGTTACGATAGTCATCGATGAAGAACGGCATCCGAATCGACGAACCATACAGTGCGAGGACGACCACCGAGAGGACGAGTCGCGGATAAGGGAACCGCTCGTACCACGCCGCCAGACGACCCGCCAGTCGAAGGCGGTAGCCAATGCAGGACAGCAGAAAGACCAACGTGGCGATCGCAACGAGGGGGACGAGACAACGGGGTTCTCGGTACCACGCCGCGATGATGCCGAGTGGTTGTTGAGGATCTGTCGCCAAACCACGCATCTCCGTGCACGCGCACACGAACCGCCGGAGGCGCTCTCCCCCCGCTTGCCCGCCGGCCTACGGGTTGGTGACCGCCAGGATACGCGTCCCGCTCAGCCGGTAGCGCGTCGACCCCCACTTGATGGTCCCCAGCCCGGCGAGCAGATACGAGGACCAGACGAGCACGCCCACGATGATGGCCGAACCGATCGGGAACCAGATCACGCACCAGCGATTGACCAGGCTCATCTTGTATGCGTGGCGAAGCGACAGCACAATCCCCAGCCACTGCAGGACGCCCAGCGCCAGAAAGGTCAGGCACAGCGGTTTGTTGAGCCCCATGGCCAGGCAGATCAGGGCGGTGGGAATCACCCACACCGGTGCGAAGCCACCGCCCAGCAGGACCTGGGTTCCCAGCCAGAGCCGCCGATGTGTTTGAAGGCTTCCGACCAACACCCGCGCCAGGGAGTTGACCGTCCGCTTGAAGTCGCCCTCGCGATACGCGAGATAGAGCCCGTCGCCCGGGCCGGACCAACACCGCTGCCCCATTTCATGGGCCTTGTATGCCAGCACGGCGTCCTCCGCCAGCTCGGCGCCGACGCTCTCGTGTCCGCCGATCGCCTCATACGACGTCCGCTTGACGAGCATGAATTGCCCGTTGCCCATGATGGTTTCCTTGGCGATGGCCTCCCCACTCTTGAACGGCTTGGCCCACATGCTGAGAAGCAGCATTGCCGGCGGCGTCAGGAACCGTTCGGAAGGCGTACGGAGGTCCAGGTAGGGCCAGAAACTGAAGAAGTCGAGGTCGTCGCGAACCACCTTGTCCATCACGGTGAGAATGGCGTGGGGCGCCAGTTCGACGTCGCTGTCCATGAAAAGGACGTAGTCGGACTCGGATCCGCGTACGCCCCTGTGAACGGCGTGGGTCTTGCCGGTCCATCCCGGCGGCAGTTCATGGATGTCGATGATCTTGATGCGCGAATCCTCGGCTGCCAGGCGCCGCACGATCTCGCCGGTACGATCGGTGCTTCGATCGTTGGCGATCACCACCTGCATGTTGGGATACCGTTGCGCCAGCAGCATGCGAACGCACGACTCGATGCCGGCCTCCTCGTTGTGACAGGCGATGACGACCGCCAAGGAGGGGGCCGGACGATCCGCCGCCCACTCCGACACGGGTTTTAGTCGGATTCGCTCGATCTTCAATCGGTACTGATAGATCCACGAAACCCACCAGGCCAGAACGGTGAGTGAGTGTGTGGCGGCCACCAACCAGAGAACGGCTTCGATCCAGTGTTCGGGCATCGGCTATCCGATTTGACAAAAGGCCCCGTATTGGCGCTCCAAAGGCCGTAATGTAACATCGGGCTATAATCGCGGGCAAGGCGACTCCGACCTTTCGATACAAATATCTCCGCCAGCGCGCCACGGCCGGAGGACGACGTGAGAACAAGATTCCGACTCAATCCGTGCGACTGCCTCTTCAACGGATTCGAGTATCAGATGCAGCAGAGAGGTTACGCCGGACGGTCCATGATCATCATCATGGACGCCGTGGGTGAGGTGGATCTCGACCGCGTCAGGCTCGGGCTGCGGCGAGCCATGGAAGCCCACCCCATAACCATGGCGAGACAGATCATCTCCTTTTGGCGGGCGTGGCCCTATTGGAAGTACGACGGGATTCCCCTGGAGCCCACGTTCAATCACAGGGATCTTTCGGGCGCCGCCGACTGGGAGCGAGCGGCGGATCAGATGGTCCAGGATCACGTTGCCTCGGCCACCGATCTGTCCCAGCCGCCGCTGGTCAGCGTCTGGCACGCCAAGGGCCCCGGCTCGCGTCATCGCTTCACCTTCTGCTGGCAGCACCCCATGATGGATGTGGAAGGAGCTCAGTACTTCATCTCCGAGATCAATCGTCTGGCCGGTGATTCACCGGCCCCGCCTCCCTCGGTGCTCTTGGACGACAAGGATCAGATCGATCCTCTGGCGGAATACGGTGTGTGGGGACGCCTGAAACTGGTGAGGGAATCGACGAATGCGGTTCCTCCTCGAGCATCGGTTGAGGGGTTGTCGATCGTTGATTCGTTGCCGAATCGGCCCACGGAGCCTCTCGTCCCCCGATTCACGCGACTCTTTTGGCCGCCCGATCAGGTCCGCAAGATTCAAGAGAACGCCCGAAAGATCGCCACGCCCGGCCCCGCGCTCTACGGGCGATACGCCGCCGCCTGTGTGCTCCGGGCCATCTACCGCATTCACGCCGAACACGGCCGAAGCCTGCCGTTTTATGGGATGACGTTCCCCATGCGCGTGGGCGGGATCCGGAAACGCCCTCTGGCCGGGAATTATCTGGTATCCGCCAATCTGAATGTGCCCGCCGAGGTCATCACCGATAAGCGGGCCGTCATGGGGGAGGTCGATCGCCAAGTGCGCGAGTTTACCGAAAGACGGGTGGACTTGTCCGGATGGGCCGTCCTCTGGCTGACCAGCCAATTGCGCACGTGGCAATACCGTAAGCTGGTGGATTGGGTCACTCGCACGCAACCGTACACGACGGGGTACTCCTTCTTCGGTGAGATCGACCCGCCTTTGCGACAGTTCGTCGGGACCGAGCTGACGGATTTTTGGGCCTTCGGCGTCGTCAGCATTCCTCCCGCCTGGAATCCCGTGTTCAGCCGATTCAAGGACCGCTGGAGTCTGGTGGTGTGCTGGCCCAACAGCGCCTTTCCGGAGGACGTGCCGGTTCGCTACGCCAAGCTGATCGAGGAGGAACTATTTGCGGACTGACGGAACAAGGCCCGACCGGGTGAAGGGCCCGTGTGTCCCGCCGAGGAATGCGGTCCAGGGAGCCGTTTCATGATCATCCGGCGATTCAGCCCCGTTCTCTTCTGCTCGGTTGTGGTCCTCACGGAAATCATCCAAGCGGCGTCTCTGACCGTCACGCTTCAACGCGGTCTGGACGGCTATGAGGGCGTTGAGGATGTCATGCTCTATGCACCGGCGTCCGTGGCGAACGTCAACTACGGGCGGTGTGCGAGTCTGAGTGCCGGCATCAACCGCTGGGGCGAGCCGCTTGTCGCGCTGATTCGGTTCGATCTCGGCATCGTTCCGACATCCGCGAGAGTGGTTCAGGCGGGCCTCTGGATCTATGACAATTCGAAGGAATGGCCGGCCCGAGCGATCGCGGTGGATGTGCAGGCCATTGCGGCCGCGAATGCCGACTGGTCGGAGGGCTCGGGCGACGGCCGGCGGACCCCGACCCCGGACGCCGCGTGCTGGAGTTTTCGCCGATACGACAAGGCCAAATGGGCGGGACTGCCCGGTTTGCGAAAGCCCGGCGTCGATTACCTGACCCCGCCGATGGGTTCATGCCCGGTAAAGAAGGGGCACCAAGGCTGGCTGACCTTCTCCCTGGCCCCCGAAATCGTGCAGCAGTGGATCTCCGATCCCAAAACCAACGCCGGGATGCGCGTCTTTCCATTGAGTGCCCAACAGAAGGGCGACGTGCTCAGCTTCCACAGTTCCGAGGCCTTGGATTCGACGCTGCGTCCTCGCCTGGTCGTCGAGCTGACCATGGACGAGGCCGGCGCGCAGACCTACCGGCGATCCCGGGCGATCCGAGCGCTCCAGGCGGTCTCGACCAGGCTTGGCGAAGTGCGGAAGGCGGTAGCCAAGGCAGGGAACCCCGCCCGGGCCGTCAAGGCCTTGCGGGAGGTGGAGGGCAGGAGTGCCTTCTTATCCGATCAGGCCAAGTCGAAACCGATGCCCACCGATGAGGACCTTCGTCAATTCCTTCTGGGCGTCGATCAGATCGAGCACGCGTTGGAGGGCGTTCCCGACCAGATGACGATCGCGCTGGCCGAGGCGGCGAACAGGAAACGCCGATGGCCGACGGACTTCGCACTCGGCCTCGCCGACGGCATGACCAATGTCCTGCGGGCGCCGGCCTTGTTCAAGGGCACATTCTCCGACACCGCAACGATCGAGATGGCGAAGAATGAGTTCGAGGCGATGCAGGTGGTGATTGTGCCGATCGATTCGGAAGTGTCCCAGGCATCCTGGACGGTGACGAACTTGACCGGCCCGCTTCTGTCGACCATCCCCGCCGCCGACGTCTCGGTGGCCGTCATGGGTTATCTCCGAGCCCGCAAACCGGCCTTTCCCACGAAGGTCGAATGGTGGCCGGGGCCCATCCTCGACTTCATGAAGAGCGTGGACGTGCCGAAGGGCGAGGTCCAACCGCTGTGGCTTTGCGTCCGCACGCGCCCCAACACGCCGGCGGGGACTTACAAGGGAACGATCACCGTCTCCGCCAAGAACGCGAAGCCCAAGTCGCTGAAGCTGCGGGTCCGCGTCTTCGATTTCGCGATCCCTAAAGAGCAGCATCTCTTCACCGTGTGGGGCAACAACGAATCGACCTTTCGTCGCATGTACGGCGACCGCTTCGACAAAAAGATGGCCAGGACGATGTTCGATTTCCTCGTGGAACACCGGCTGGCGGTCAACGATCTGTATGCCCCCCAGGCCGCCGGTCGGCCGATCGGCGCGGACGCCTCCACCAAGTCGATCGGTCTGCCGACGCTGTCGGACCCCAATGAACTCCGTCGGCTGTGGGACGCCGGCTCGCGTTGGTGGAACCTGGGCTATTTGCACCCGACGTTCGCCAAGTCGGCCAAGATGGACATGGAGACCTACACCGGCAAGTTCATCGAGATGATCCGCGAGTCGCTGAAGGTGGCCGAGGCGGCCGGCTGGCCCCGATCGAACATGGGCATCTACTTTTTTGATGAGACCAGGGACTTCGAGGCGCTCAACAAGGCCGCCTCGCGCGTCAAGGCGGCCTTTCCCGACATTCCCCTCATGACCACGGGATACGACCGCAGCTACGGCGTCAAGCATGGACCGATCGACTCGTCCATCGACATCTGGTGTCCGCTGACGTCGCGCTACGCCGAGGACGAGTTCACCATCAACGAAGGGCGTCGCTACGGCAAGAAGGCATGGTGGTATGTCTGCTGCGGGCCGCGAGGTCGAAACGACCTCAATTTCTTCTCCCAGTTCCCCGCCATCCGCTCCCGCCTGCTGATGGGAGCGGCCACGTGGAAGTACAAGCCGGACGGCTTCCTCTACTACCGCATCACCGGCTGGACGCACTACACCAAGCCGATAGACAAGGGTCCGCTGACGGATTGGGAGCCGT